>CAWCVY010000040.1:0-29346 GCA_963799115.1 uncultured Chlamydiae bacterium
GTCATTTGACAAATTTGTCAAATGACCGGGTCGGGGAAGATTATGATTCATACATATAAGGCATTTCTCCTTTTTCTCCACTAGGAGTGAATGGCTTAGAAATAAGCTTGCTATTTTTTGCATAGGTTAAATATTCAGATAGAGAATCATATAACATCGGATCTATACTTAATTTTCCAGTAGAATCAATTTCTATTTTTGTATGCGAAATTTTATTATCTTGAACCAAACTCAATACATAGATATTATTATCTTTATTCTTTGTTGCCGAAAGGCGAATGATAAATATGCCATTTTCTTTGCCCTGTAAAGCTTTTTCTGCCTCATCTCGGTTCATTGTATCTAAAAAAAGATTTTCACCTCGAGCCTGAAGATCTATTATTTCATGGTCAAGCTCCTTTTGCTTAGCTCCTAGCTCTTGGCAAAATAGCGTCCCTTTTGGAATAAGCTTGTGCTTTCGTTCTGCTTCAGGAAGCCATTGATAGGGTAGATTTCTGATTAAATCATACACATCACTTAGGGGTTCTCTTGTAGGATCTACATAAGCATGAAAACAATTAGTGCCACCAATAGCTGTCGCTGAAGTCACGATTTTTCCAGGTTCTGATTTACTTGGACGAAAAACGACAACACTTTTATATCCCTGCATAAGAGCTACATTTTCAAGTCTTTCTTCTACCATATCTCGATCGCTTGCATTAATAAAACAATCGAGGATGAAGTGTGCCAATTTTCTGATATCATGCATCTTAAATCCCTTGCTAAGATCGCCTTGGAAAAAAATTCTTTCAGTTTGAGTCAAATCTAAAACTCGCTCGATGCCTAAAATTTGGTTTCTGGTTTCATCAATTGTTATAGTTCGTAGTGGAGTTAAATACCAAGTTTTGTTTTCTGGGGTTATCGTTTGTTCAGGATCATTATCGTCATCATGAAGAGGCATAGGATAGGAATGGGAAAGGTATGCAAGGCATTTTTGGGAAAAGATTCTTTCCAAAAGGGCAGGAATTTTAAGATCAAAAGGTACAGGAATCTTATCCTCTTTTTTCCCCGTTAATTTCTTTCCCTTAGAGTCTGGCGTAAAAAATCGCGAAAAAGACTTTCTAACTTTTTAATCCTTCTCTAAGAGATTAATGGAAATAGGCACACCTTCTTTATAGCAGGTGTCAAGATAGCTTATACACCTTTTTTCCCATGCCTGCAAAACTATTCTTCCTATCTGAAATTTTCCCGGCTGTCCACGTGCTAAACTTGAGCGAATCCAAGAAAGTAGGTGTTCCACCTCGCATCTAGGTTTGACTGCGTTGTGTATTTGCTTTGACAGAGTAAGGAGACTGTATAAATCCTTTTTATCAAGGTTATTATCTCCAACGATTTGCAATAAAGCATTATCGGGGAGATCGTTAAATGAAAATTGGAGTTCTGGAATCATATAAATCCTCTATTTTTTTATAAGACAAATATAGTATGTATTTAAAAATTGATTTTTGTCAATTAATAAATATAAATATTAATATTAATATGTTTAGATATATCAATATACTTATAAAATAGAGATCTTGAATATTTCCTTGCCCTTGCCCATGCCCTTGCCCTTGCCCGAAAATTCTTTTATTCAAAGAATGTCCAGGGATTTTTGGATGTATGTCAACGATTATAGCTTATAGAAGAAAAGCGCTATGTATTAGGACGTGAATTATTGATTAAGATGGCACAAAGATCCCATTAATCGGACAATGGGCAAGGGCATGGGCAAGGGCATTGGCAAGAAAAGATCCCATTAATCGGACAATGGGCAAGGGCAAGGGCAAGGGCATGGGCAAGAAAAGATCCCATTAATCGGACAATGGGCAAGGGCATGGGAGAGGAATAGTCTTAAGCTTCTACCGATTTGTTTCCTCTGTTTTGTCACTTTCGGTTGATACTGGATCATATCCCCCAGGGTGCCAGGGATGGCATCTGCCTAGACGTTTGAGTCCTAACCATCCCCCTTTTAATACGCCGTGGGTTTTAATTGCATCTATCATATAGGCAGAACACGAGGGATAAAAACGGCAAGTTAGTCCTAAAAGCGGACTTATGGTTATTCGATAAAGATGGAGAAGAAAAATGAGAATAGCCAACAGACCTCTTGTGGAAGAACACACAAAGACGATCTTAATTTATACCACAACCTATCTCAAATTTGAGGCAGGTTGCGGTATATACAACCGACTTAAGGAAAGCTTCACTAAGTTGTATGAGCTAAGAAGTCACATACAACGTGAAGATTAATCTCGATCGGCCAAGGCATTTGTTCGTGTAATGGCTTGGCTAATAATTGACCGGAATGGTGATCCTTGTCAAAGGAGAAATCTGTCGGGAACAGAATGGCTGGATTGTCCATTGCTTCGTTAATCGCCTTTACTTTACGGGATTTTTCTTTGATTGAAATGACCATCCCGGGCTTTACGATGAAAGATCGTCGGTCGACTTTTTTTCCGTCGACCAAAAATATGGCCATGAGAAACGGAGCTGTCGGGCAGCAAAAATGGTGCTGCCAAATTTCAAGCGGTAGACGACATTATCTAAACGGCATTCCAACAATTCAACAAAATTCTGTGCCGTAGTGCCTTCGGTTGCGACTGCTTTTTTGTAATATCCGACTAATTGCTTCTCACTTAGACTTCCATAGATTGCTTTTAATTTCTGCTTTTCTTCTAATTCGAGTCCAAAGTCAGACTTTTTGCGCCGGCGAGCCCCATGAACACCTGGAGGATTTGGTTTATGGAGCAGAGGATTGCGGGAACGTCCAAAAATATTTACCCCAAAACGTCGGGCGATGCGATTCTTATTACCTGTGTAACGAGCCATTTTATCTCCTAACAAATTTATCTGCGCGATGCTTATTCTTTTAGATCGCAAAGGCGAATTATGTCAAATGATCCAAATTTTTGCAACAAGAAAAACTAAAAAAAAACTGAAATTAACCTGCAAATTTGTTATTAGATAAATATATCTTAATCTTGGTTATTCATGTCAACTCAACCGTTTTCTACCCCCACAATGCCGGATGGCCCTTTTAACTTCGAGCTGGCTTTGAAACACTTCTCTTTGGAAACTAAGCGTTTAGAAATGACCTATCGCAATCTCCAAGAGCGTTTTCATTCTGTGCAATCGATTCTGGAAGAGTCGAATACCCGGTTAGCAGGCAAATTAGCTGAGCTGGACTTTGTTGCACACTATCTTGAGGCAATCCTCCACCATATTTCTCAAGGCATTATTTTTATTGATTTGCAAGGGATTGTGACTACTTATAATGCTGCTGCTCAAAAACTTTTGCAAATTCCGGAAAAAGAGTTTCTTTTTCGTCCTTTAGCAGATTTTTTTGATGATGCATTTTTTGGATTCTCACTCAAAGAAGTATTTGCCACTAAACAATGTCCTTGTGGAGGTGTTGTTTCAATGAACCAAAAGGGGCAATTAATTGAACTGGAGGTAGAAACAACTTTTGTTCATGAGTCAGCAAGTCTTTCCCTTGGCGCACCGGCAATCCAGTTCCTTGCCGATTCAAGGATTGCTCATCTTATTACGCGATATTACGAAGATCCGTCGCTTGCAGGTGCTTGCTAACCACCACAATCGTTTGGAAGAATTAGGAGAGCTTGCAGCGCATCTTGCGCATGAAATTCGCAATCCGCTCGGAGGCATTAAAGGATTTGCTACTTTATTGCAGCAGGAGTTACGGGACCGGCCTGACTTAGAGAAATGGCCTCTTATATTATTCAAGGGGCAGATGGCTTAAATCAATTTGTCTCCCCAAGTATTGGTGTATGCCCGCCCTTTTGAACTCCATTTGGAAACGGTGGATGTGCCTCATTTTATAGAGGAAATCCGTCAGCTATTACAGGCAGATCCTGCGTGGAATACTAATATTCATTTTACTATTCAGTGTTCTGTTTCGGCTTTATTAATAGCCTTGGATCCTCAGCTATTTAAATCGGCGCTTCTCAATTTGTTTGTCAATGCTGCACAAGCAATGCCTGAAGGGGGGGATCTCTTAGTTAAATTAGAGGTTGACACCTCTTGGCTTACTCTCTCTATTCAAGATACCGGAGTGGGAATGGCCCCTGAACATTTGTCTAAAATTTTTTCCCCTTTTTTTACAACCAAACAAACCGGAAATGGCTTAGGATTAGCTGAAGTGCAAAAAGTAGTTCAAGCTCACCATGGCTGGATAGAAGTACAGTCTGAGGAAGGCAAAGGCACGACTTTCACTATTAAAATTCCTTTAAAAATAGGGGAGTAAAACAACCATGTCTATCGAAAAAGTTCTAGTTGTCGATGATGAAGTCCTCATGCGTAATTTTCTGATTGAAGCTCTTAAACGCAAAGGGTTGGAAGTGATGGCAGCAGAGAGCGGAGATAAAGCCTTACTACTTTTAAAAGAGCAATCTTTTGACATAGTGATTACAGATATGAAAATGTCTGGATTGACGGGCATGGATGTGCTCAAATCTGTCAAAGAAATTTCCCCGTCAACTCTTGTCATTGTTGTCACTGCATATGGGACCATTGAAAATGCTGTGGAGGCTATGAAAAGCGGAGCCTTTCATTATTTAATCAAACCCTTTTCTTTAGAAAGCCTTATGGCTAACATTGAAAAGGCTAACCAGCATATTGCATTAGTCGAAGAAAATACTTACCTTCGCCAGCAAGTCAGTTCCAATCCTTCTAGGCTTCATGTAGTGGCTGAAAGTCCTGCCATGAAAAAGATCCTAGAAGAAATCCAACATATCGCCAAAAGCAATGCGAGCGTTTTCATCAATGGTGAGACGGGGACGGGGAAGGAGGTCGTTGCACATCTTGTGCATTATAGTTCTTCGCGTGCCAACCAGCCCTTCATTAAGGTGAATTGCGCTGCTGTTCCCGATTCCTTGGTAGAGTCTGAGTTTTTCGGGCATGAAAAAGGGGCCTTTACCGGGGCAGCCAATAAGCGTTTAGGACGTTTTGAACTAGCCCATAAGGGGTCGCTTTTATTGGATGAAATTACAGAGATCCCCTTGGTTTTACAACCTAAATTATTGCGTGTGACACAAGAACAGGAATTTGAGCGGGTGGGGGGAGTAAAGCCTATTAAAGTAGATGTACGATTAATTTCCACTTCCAATCGCGATGTCCGCGAAGCAATGCTGAATAAAGTTTTACGAGAGGATTTATATTATCGCTTAAATGTTGTGCCAATCTATTTGCCTCCTTTGCGTGAACGTTGCGAAGATATTATTCCTTTGGCCGAGTATTTTATTGAGCGTGCTTGCCAAGAAAATCACCTGGATAAAAAAACCCTTAGCCTCGAGGCTCAACAGAAGCTTCTTTGCTACCGCTGGCCAGGAAATGTGCGGGAGCTGGCAAATGTGATCGAGCGAGCGATTGTAATGGATCGCAGCAAGGCCATTCAAAGCGACCATCTCTATCTTGAAGGCTCTGGCAGCAGTCCGGTTGCGGGAAAAACTCTGCAAGAACTTGAAAAGCAGCTTATTGTGGAAACATTACAGCTGCATCAAAGCCGAACTAAAGCGGCTGAGACCTTGGGGATCAGTCTTAAGACATTGCGAAGTAAACTTCAAGAATACAACTTGGCGGAATAAGCAAGTTCTTAATTAAAATTGAACTTCTCTTTTTCTGTTCATTCTTATATACTTAGCTATTACTTAAAATATTAAACCTCAGTGAGAATTATGAAGATTAAATTTGAAAATCAAAATACAGCGCAAGAAAATTATCCTGTGGCAGAGCAAATTAAAACCATGCATGAAGGACGTGAATATATCCGAATAGGAAAATCCGAGGAAAATCGTTCTGTTGGGTGGCGTCTTTTACGCTTAATTGAGCTGTCTGGCATGGTTGGTTTTGGAATATTGTTACTTGCCGTCCCATTTGCTTTTGAGAAATTTCGTCAAACCATTAAAACTAAAAGTATTGAGATTTGGAATGGAAAAGAAAGAATCGACCACTACATTCTCAAAGCAGTGACGAGAGAAGAACAATTGCAGCCTATCCTCAAAATTGCAGAAACTTTACATGATGCTCTGAATCCATTTGAAGCAGCACATGTTCAATTTCAATCAGCAAAGTGCTTTATCAAAATCGATTTCGCACAAGGATCGATCAAGAAAGAGTTTATCCTTAAAAATCAAGCGGGGAATCCTTTAGATAAAAACTACTTCTCCCAGCAAGTAGATAAAATCAAAGATAAATTGGAAATCGAAATTCAAGAGAACATGGGTGAATATAATCAATACAAGTGGATCATCATTTTTAAAGATACTCAAAACCGCTGGCATAAATCATCTAATGAGGAAAGATATATCAGGACGGTTATCAACGATCACATTATGGAAGAGCGAGGAGGAGGCCCATCGCTTGTCATGCAAATGGGACAAGGGCATCTTGCAGCAACCTATCGTATGATTATCGATCAAATGGGTTTTCCCATAGAAGACCAAGTGCGCAACGGGGATTTTGTTCCAGGCACATTTTATCAGTCTTTAGAGGGATAAAAGCGTTCAGATTGGACGGGTTGGACGGGTTGGACGGGTTGGACGAATTGGACCACTATAACCTTGGGAATTGTTATTTCCCGATAGGGGGCTCCGCAGGGACTGTCACGCTTTGTGTTAAATTTTTTTCTTATTTTTTAGCACCCCCATGCGTCTCCCCACTCTGCTTTTCGGGCTACTTTATAAACGTCTCCCATTTTTTTTGAAATGGTGGGATACTGGAGCCCCTCCTCGCTAGTGCAGAGTTTGAGCTGCACATGCCCTGAATGGCGTAAAGGATGCCTTAAAATCCGCGCTTGAGGTAGTGGAAAGGGGCTCTTAGTTGCTGCAACATAAGAAAACTTTTCATCTTCATGACCTAAAGTTCCTCCCTTGAGACGGCGATGAAGGGAAGAACGCTCCACCCGCACGGAAAAATGACACCAATCCCCTCCGGTCATGGGACATGCTACATGGTGGGGACAGGGTGCAATCAAATGAGCCCCCCATTCAATCAACTGTCGACGGATAGAACGAATGCGCTCAAATCCTGCGGGCGTACCTGGTTCCACAACCACTAAAAGCTGTTTTGCCGCCTTCCAGCCCTGCTCAACAACCCTTATTCTCTCTTGATCCGCTACTTCCCCAATGGAATAAGAAAATATGACGAGATCGCGAGGAGGAAAATCGAGGCTTTGTTCTAGATCACCAATTTGCCACTCTGCAGAAGAGATTGCCGCATACTCGTTCCCTTCAGTCAAACGCTGACCGAGCATCGCTAATGAGCTGTCTTTTTCCACTAAAGTGACAGATTCTACATGCGGAAAACTCGTACAAGCTGCCCACATAGCTGTCCCGGGACCTGCTCCTAAATCGAGGAGGCTTCTAATGTCCAAGCAAGGGGCTCGTTCCTTGATAGCGCGCAAAACGGCTTGAATCGCTGCAAAGGTGGCAGGAAGGCGGGCAATGACATATGCTTGTCGGTGAGCCTCAGTGGCCATCATTTGACGGTGGGAAGAGTGCTCTCTATACCTCTTTGTCAATTCCTCACGCCCTTCAATCAGCTGGCGGATGCCAAATGACTCCACAGCATGCTGAATGGCTAATTGTAATGAAGAAGGTAATGACATCTAATACTACTCTGTTTTACTTGAATTTCTTATTCTTCCATTGCTTCACCAGCCTCAATATATGCTGGAAGTAGTACTCGAAATTTCGCTAAAGCGTCTTCAAAGATTAAAGTCGGAAGATGTGCGACAAATTTAGCTTTACGAGCTTTCCAGTCTAAAGATCGAATTTGATCACAAAGAATTGCTCCTTTAACTTTGCCTTTATCAATAATAACCTCGAAGGGATATCCTTTAATTTTGCTTGTAATGGGCATGAATAATCCCAATCCAGTTTTCAAATTATAGGCCTGAGGGGATATAGTCAGAGCGGGACGTGTTTTTTGAATTTCTTTTCCTTTTTGTGGATCAAATTCTAACCAGACTATATCCCCTGGTTTAGGTGCGTATTTTACCATTCCTCATTTCCCTGTTGTTCATCATCAAGAATTTGGTGATGTCGATTCTCTGGAGTGATATCTTTTAGCATCATGTCCAAATCATATTTAGGAGTTTGAATGATAATCCGGCCATCTTCAATTTCAAGAGTTACAGAACTCCCTTGATGTAATTTTAATTGTTTCGCAAGTTGCATGGGTATGCGTAGCCCGAGGCTGTTACCCCACTTTTGTATGTGTGCTTGCATGAGAGCTCTCCTTATTGTATATACTTAGTTTATACATCCTTTGAATATATGTCAATAATGATCCAACGAAGTAGTTTGAGGTCACAGCCATCCTATTCCCCATAAGCGCATCCAGAGTGAACTTCTTATAGCTGTTTGAACTCAAAAAAATACCCAATTGGCAACCCAATTGGGTTTTTAATTCGTTGTGTGTATTTCTAAGGTGATTGCCTTATTCGATTTTAGGCGATGAAATAAATATTTGACATAAAGAAATTTTTTTTTTATCATTAGCTAAAAAAAATTGGAGGTGTTTATGTCAACAAACAATTCATCTGAAAATCAGCCAAATCAGAAACTCAAAGATGATAACTTAGGGCGCGACTCTAAACCATCCCCAAAGAGTGATTTAGATGCTTTTTGGAATAAATTCGAAGGTTTTGAGGACAAGGCAGAGGATGTCTCTTCAAATATTGACAAATATTTGTATGGGGAAAAAAAATGACTGCTTTATCAAGAGTTAAGATATTTATATATGCTCCATCTTTGATTTTCTTTTATACTGATCTTGCTAATCAACACAAGTTGCCCTGGGAAGAATCGGATTCTTACGTTCAAATTTTCACAACTAATTTGGAGTTGGATAAATTTTTTACAAAAATTGGAAGACAAAAAAGTTATAGTTATGCTGCCAATGTCGCCAAGAGTATATTTGGATGCCAATCACTAACAATTATACGAGCAACTATCGATGATGAAAAAGATGCAGTGGAATGTTTTGTGAAGTTCGGAGACAAAAAGATTACTTTTGCTGAAAGTGTCGCACATGTCCTCAAGACAAGACACGAGATTGACAACCATTTTCCATACCCAAACGAGGAAAAAGAAAAAATTCCTTTCGATTATTTGCGGTCAAAGACAAAAAATAGATTCAGAACCCTCTTGTTAAATAATTACACTCCTCCAACGCCATCTGGAAAAACCAAGTTATTTATTGATACGGCTGCATTTCTAGCTAAATTTTCGTTAAGGGATTCCAATCACAAGGAAGTTCTAAAACTGTGGGAGAAAGCCTCGGTGGGTGATTATCAATTTTTTACTAGCAACTATGTTTTAGAAGAATTTTTTACACTGCTAGCCAAAAGAGTTGATTACAAATATGCAGGGGATGTAGCCAAAAAATTTCTTGAGGAGAATCCGTTCGTCATTTTAAGGCCAGATCATAAGATTGAACAATCTGCAGTCAATGAATTTAACAAAAATGCAGCCTTTAATATAAGTTTTACAGATTGTATTTCTTTTGTACTTATGAGAGCTCATGAGATAACACTAGCATTTACTTTTGATAGTGACTTTAAAAAACCTGGAAATTTTTCTATTTTTAATGGTAATATTAAAAGCAGGACATAAAAGATAATTAACTGTCGCATATATTATGATAAAAAAAACAAAGCATCCCCGTATTCCCCACCTTCCTTGGTCGCCCGGCAACAAATCGGATGACCTCGTTTTGAAAGATACAAAACAATTTGAGGGTAAAGAAGTTGTGATTACTGAAAAAATGGATGGTGAGAACACAACTTTTTATGCAGATTATATGCATGCCCGTTCTATTAATTATCGACATCATGCTTCAAGAGCTTGGGTTAAAAACTTACATGCTCAGATTGCATATTTAATTCCATATGGCTGGAGGTTGTGTGGAGAAAACGTTTATGCCAAGCACTCCATTGCCTATCATAATCTAGAAAGTTTCTTTTATCTATTTTCTGTCTGGAATGATCAAAACAACTGTTTAAGCTGGCAAGAGACAATCGATTGGGCCAATAACTTAGGGTTAGTCACACCCCGTGTCCTATACATTGGACCATGGCTGAAATTAAAAATCTTAAACCTCTCAATTAATACGGATCAAATTGAAGGTTATGTCGTCCGATCTGTACAGAATTTTGGTTATGAATCGTTTAACGAAAATGTTGCAAAATGGGTCCGAAAGAGTCACGTGATGACAGACGAGGGATGGCTGCATCAAGAAGTGATTCCAAATCAATTGGGGCGAGACGCTAAGGTATAAATATTGGTTTAAAGATTCAGCCACAACAATAAAAACTTCAAGTTATTGATAACTAAGTGTTAAAGATGTTTTTCTATTTTTCCACTAGCCTCAATATATGCTGGAAGTAGTACTCGAAATTTCGCTAAAGCGTCTTCAAAGATTAAAGTCGGAAGATGTGCGACAAATTTAGCTTTACGAGCTTTCCAGTCTAAAGATCGAATTTAATCACAAAGAATAGACATCTTCCATAACCTCAATTCCTTGCCCGTGCCTCTGCCCTTGCCCTTGCCCGAAAAAGTTCTGGCACGCAATTTTATTTTTTAATATAAGGGTCTGCTTCTTAAATCCATCGGCCATTTATGCAAAAATACGAAGCTATACAGAAACTTTCGCCCACTGAATTTAGAAGATTAACAGGAGTACGAAAGGAGACCTTTGTACAAATGATTTCAATAGTTAAAGAGGCCGAGAAGCAGAGAATGTCCCAGGGAGGAAAGCCTTCTCGTCTCGTCGTCGAAGATAAATTACTTATGGCCCTGGAATACTTAAGAGAATACAGGACCTATTTTCATTTATGACAAAGCTATGGGCTGAGTGAGAGACATGATTTTAAGCTATTCAAAGACAGTAAGGTACGTTGGGTTCAAACGGTTCAAGGAATCGTTGATTCTGGGTATACCGGAATAAAAAAACTTTAAAATACGAGTCTATTGCCCAAAAAACGATCAAGAGGCAAAGCTCTTACAAGAGATGAAAAGCAGATGAATCGTGATATTTCTTCAAAGCGAGCTTTAAATGAAAATGTAATAGGGCGCTTAAAACGATTTAAAATTTTGAGTGATAAATATCGAAACAGAAGAAAAAGATTTGGATTGCGATTCAATCTGATCGCAGGGATTCAAAATTGGGAGTTAAAATATGACAATCGCCATTTCTCCAGTGCAGAAACGAATTCTTTTAGACCATGAAAAGTTAACCGTATACCAAGTGGCAATAGAATTTGTTGTACTTGCGGATGTTATAATAGAACATTTACCTCGGGGTAGGGCCTATTTAAGCGATCAGCTTCAACGTGAGGGTTTGTCAATACCATTGAATATTGCAGAAGGAGCGGGAGAATATTCCATCGATGAAAAAGCTCGATTTTATCGGATGGCTAAAAGGTCTGCTACAGAATGCGCGGGAATTTTGGATGTGTGTCAACGATTGCAGCTTGTGAATGAAGAACGATATACCAAAGGACGAGAACTGCTGATTAGCATCGTGTCTATGCTGGTGAAAATGGCTCAAAAACAACGCTAATAGGGCAAGGGCAGGGGCAGGGGCACGGGCAAGGAATTGAGGTTATGCAAGATGTCTATTGTTTCGCAAATTGCATGGGTATGCGTAGCCCGAGGCTGTTACCCCACTTTTGTATGTGTGCTTGGATGAGAGCTCTCCTTATTGTATATACTTAGTTTATACATCCTTTGAATATATGTCAATAGCATGCAGGCTCCTGCCCGAAATCTTCATGACTTTGGAAATTAATGTCATTTTATAGATTTAATATTTAATTATTTTGACTTGAAAATTGACAAATATCATTTTGTGGAGTAAAATTTTGATAAAAGTAGATGAGGATTTGCATGCTATGGCACATTTTATAGGGCGCGAGAATGAACTTGCAACATTAGCTGATCTCCTAAAAAAGAAGAGCGCGAGCCTCATTGTTATAAGGGGAAGGCGCCGCATTGGCAAAAGCCGCCTTGTAGAGGAACTGGCAACACGTCAGCCATTCGAAGCTTTTTATCGGATTTTCTGGTCTTCCTCCCTACTCAGAAACTACTGCTCAATCCCAAAGCGAGGTTTTTGCAGGGCAGCTCACAAGCCAATTTGGAACAACTTTAGAGTTAATCTGGGATACATTCACACGATTGGTCTACGCTTTTGTCGAGGTTAGCTAAAAAGATCAAAAAGGGGAAAATACTACTTCTTTTTGACGAAATTTCTTGGATGGGTTCCCAGGACCCAGATTTCTAGGAAAACTTGAAAGAGGCTTGGGACGTGATTTTAAAAACGAACGACCAACTAATCCTTATTATCTGTGGATCCGTTTCGACATGGATCGAAAAAAACATCTTGTCTAGTACGGGATATCTTGGGCGTGTTTCATTAGATCTTAAACTTTGAAAGAACTTCCTCTGTCCGATTGCGCAAAGTTTTGGAAGTCCCATGCTTTACAGGTCTCTTCTTATGAAAAATTTAAAATACTTGCTGTGACAGGCGGTATACCTCTTTATCTAGAACACATACGTCCAGATATTTCAGCTGATGAAAATATCACAGCACTTTGTTTTCGACAATCAGGGCTTCTCTTTCGCGAATTTGATAATATATTTTCCGATCTTTTTTCCAAGCGCAGTGCTTTATATAAAAAAGTTATCGAAAGCTTAGCTAAGGGGGTATTGACTCAAGAAGAAATCTGCGAACGGATTGGACATGCACATTCTAGCAATATTGGAGAGTATCTAGATGATCTCATCACTTCAGGTTTTATTTTGCGAGATCAGACTTGGCAACTGAAAACAGGGCTACCTTCTAAGTTGAGTCATTATCGAATTTGCGATTGCTATTCTCGCTTTTATTTAAAATACATTGAGTCCAACAGAAACAAAATTGTGCACGATCAATTTTTCGATACAGTTCAGTTTCCAAGCTTTCTCAGTGGGGTACGATGATGGGTTTGCAGTTTGAAATCTTAGTTTTAAATAATCGCAAAATGATTTGGCAATCGTTAAAAATAACTCCAGAAGAGATCGTTTTTGACAATCCTTTTTTCCAGAGGCAAACCAAACGCTATTCAGGATGCCAAATAGATTACCTCATTCAAACGAGATTTAATACTATTTATGTTTGCGAAATCAAGTTCTCTCAAAGAGAAATTAGCACATCAGTCATAGAGGAAGTTCAAGAAAAAATAGGCCGATTATCGCTACCAAAACATTTTTCCTATCGTCCCGTTTTGATTCATGTAAATGGGGTGACGGAAGAAGTGGAGGAGAGTGGATATTTTACAACAATCATTAATTTTGGAGAGTGGCTAAACTGATCTTGCTAATCAACACAAGTTGCCTTGGGAAGAATTAAATTATTACGTTCAAATTTTCACTACTAATTAGGAGTTGGATGAATCTTTTACAAAAATTGGAAGACAAAAAAGTTATAGTTATTCTGCCAATGTCTCCAAGAGTATATGTCGATCTTATAATCGTTGACAACTAATTCATCTTTGGTCTAAGAACCTGTTCAGAATCTTTTGTTAGATACAATAAACTACCACAGAGCCCACAGAGAACACAGAGAGGGGTCATATGAATTATTTAATTAATCCAAATATATCTGAAGAAATAGACGGGCGTGAAACTGATCCATTAACGGGTAATATCATTGGGGCCGCTATTGAACAATAGCCCCAATACATGAAGCACAATTACTGTCTTATTTACGGCTTTATGGAACCTGTACCCTTTTACTTTCAGCCTCTTTGATAACCGCTCATTTTTGATTTTTTTTTGGGCAAGGGCATGGGCAAGGGCACGGGCAAGGAAAATGAATTATGCAAGAAGTTTAATGTAAAGCGATTAGTGGATGGCATTTGTCGAATGAAGATATACCCCCCCCCTCTCTGTGTTCTCTGTGGGCTCTGTGGTAGTTTTAACTGCTGAAGTGTTCGACACTAAAATTTTTTAGGCAAAGAAAGTTTCGAAAAATTATCTATTTAAAAGATTTTGAACAGGCTCTAAAACTAAGCTTTCCTTAAAAAGGGGTTTTTTATGCATTTTGGCGGGGTTGGGGTTTTATGTATTCAAGAATTGTTCTGTTGATACAAAGCAAAAGATATCTTCTATTATCCGAAGATGAAAAAGCCTGTTACAATATAATTGTCAACAGTTTATTCCGTTGCTGCTCCGAACGCATAGTACATCCTCTATTAAATCAAAGCAAAAAAAGCCTCTCAAAAAAACCCAGATATATGCGCTCCTTTTTCGGCAATCTGAATCTTGGATTAGGTGGAAATCAAATTGCATGAAATCAAAAAGAGTATCTCAGATGATATCGTAAAGGACATGGTAGAAAAATGGCTGCAAATCATTGGAGCCGTGAGAAAATTGAAAACCAGTTTGAATGAAACGGCTTTCCTACTTCGAAAAGTGAAAATGAAAGATTTTCTTCTTCCCCTCCCCTTCATCCTTCAGAAATTCGACTAAAAAAAGATGAAGAACCACTCAGGAAAAGAATATCAGTATTGAACCAATTGATTGAAAAATACTTAGAAAATATAGGGAAAGATTTTCAGTCACAACAGGCCAATTCTGAAATAACAAAATATCCTAGCTGCAAGCAATTGCTAGAATATTTAACTCAAAATTGGATGCAACTGTGTGCTTTCCGCGATTGTCCTGAAATTTCAATGGACGAAAGAAAATTATGTGTAAAAATTCGCCGTCCAGCCAAAAAAAACATTTCACCAGACTATGCCTCAACGAGGGCAGTTAAAGCCATTTTTCATATTGAAGAGCTAGATTTGAGAGAGACGCCCCTTAAATATAAAAGAGTACCAGAGGGCGTAGTTATTCGCCCTTCCAGATTAGATGTAACAGAGAAATGTTTCGGCCCAGCAACCCCTCCCACTAAAAAACGAGCATCTTCCTCTATCAAAATGGACAAATAAAATTTTCTTCGATTATGACTTGCCCGACAACGACTTATACCCAAGCACAAGCGAAAAAAGGAAAAATCCCTACTTCCACACGCTGACAAACTGAACTAATTTCCAGCTTGCTCTAAAAACAGTGAATCAAAAGCTCAAGCAAACGACACCATTAATCGAGATGATAAACCGCTTAGAAGAGGATATGATGATACCTGTCGACACCTACCCCACCAAACAAAGAGAAATATCCAGAAGATCAAATGATGATGATGATTTCTAGCTTCGTTGACTCGTCTTTTAACACTTGAAAACCGTTTTTCAGCATCAAATGAGAAATTTCAAACTTTTAATGGGCCCCCACACACCAGAAAATATCTTGCCGTTGGCCAGTTTGACAATTTCATCACCATATTGTAGTTCACGACCCAATTTTAACTGACGTACCTTTGAGCATGCCAAAGCCCCGGGGTTAAAACGATGCAAGTCGGATCAGTATCCATTAATATTGACCACTTGAGATCGTAAACTTGGCGGGAGCTTCGCATAGCTCAAATACGTCAATTTCAAATGGGTTGATGCTACTATTGCGCTGTATCATCTATTTTTCATTGGCAGTTTCCCCTAAATCATCGAACTCCTCAAGATTTCCCTTTTCCTCAAGCATCAAACATAGGCTTCCCTCAGGAAATATTGAGAGCCTCGCGAACCATCTCCAAGGAAGTAAGCCTTTGCGTAATAATGAAGAACAATCACTGCCTTCCATTACGTTCAGAAGATTCTTGGTAGCGATAGCGCATGTGCCAGTAGATACTTCGTACATGCTAACTTGACTTCGGGTTTTTCCAAACACCTTGCCAAAGCTTCTTGCAGGGTCTCTTTGACAACCTTTTGCTTTAAGTTGGCTAATATTAAAAGAAGGTATAACTTCTGGAACGCTTAAATGATTCAAGCCAAGTTCATCACTAAATATCCCACAGCTTTAAATTCGTTAAGAGTCGGTCGATGTTTTGTCTTTTAATTGAGACGGTCTCTTAAATTTTTCCGCCCCAGATCTCCCAATGGTAGCTTTGTGAGAATACGCCATAATAGGTAATATTTAGCTCTTTTATATTCTAAGGCATCAAAAGCTTCCTGCCAATCAGCACGGGATGATTCGCAGGTTAAGATCGGTTTACGTCCAAAATGGTCGGCGTACCTCTCCATTTTTCTCCGTCGATCAGATTTCCCAAAAGATCGTATCTTTTCTTCGGGCTTAATCTCTACTTGGCAAAGTTTCTCCCCTTCTAGGCACGTGTTTAAACTTAACTATTTCTAACCTCTTCGAAACTACTGGTGCGCGACTACCTTTGGCGGTCACACCTTTTATGGCTACATTTTCCAGTCGAAATTGAATCTTATTCACTTCTGCCTAGCTTTAGGGATTAATTGCAATTCTAAATATTTGACTGCTGCGGTCAGAAATAAATTCCAAGATCATTCCTTCTTCCAAATAGTGATAGGTTTTATCCAAAATAAATTTATCGACAATGAAACGTTTTGCAAAGGCATAATGGGTCTTAGGATCCCGGTAAGCAACGCTGATCACCGTCTTTTTATCTGCCACCCCTAGAAAGACCACTTTATTGCCTTGATGATGGAATATTGTTTTTCTGGAATATTGATGACGGTATAAGTCCCATCTTTAAACATGACTAAAAACTTATCAAAATTGGTGCATTCCAAATGATCGTTGACGACCTTTGTCCCTACAAAACCTGAGCAGGATCGAATCCCACTTTAACCTGCGGGTTTCAATGGCTCGCATATCCAGTTGCTCGATCGCTTGAACTTCTGTTCGTCCTGGATAGTCCTTACCATACTTTTGATCAGATCTTGCAATGTAGCGAATCGTCACTTTTTTAATGCTTTTCAATTCTTTCTCTACCCGCTGCAGCTGTGTCTGGCAAGGGCAATCTCTTCTTGATTTTTATCCAAATCAAAACGGGAAATACGCCGAATGGGAATATTAAGCAAACGTTCTCGATCCTCGTAGGTAGGTTCACGTAAAAGCTGAGGCATGAAAAGGCTTCAAGCCTTGTGCAATCGACTGGTGGATTTTCTCATAGGTATCGATATGTTTCCAGATGGCTTATAAAGACGATTTTCAATAAAAATTTGCTCAAGCGATTTTTCAAAAATTCTTTTGTTTAACTTCTCCCTCAATTTCCAGCTCTCGACGCAAATACTCTTGCAGCTTCTCAGCATGGAAGTGCAAAATCTCGTCAACATTGGGTTCCCAGGCAAATTATCTTTAATCACCACGATTTGGGAATGAAGGGAGACTTCACATTCAGTGTAGGCATATAAGGCATCAATAGATCCTGAGCATACTGCCCGCGTGGAAGTTTAATCTCAATCTCGACTTTTTCAGCCGTATAATCATGAATGGAATCAATTTTGATTTTTCCCTTTTTCGCAGCTTCGTCGATGGATCGAATCAATGATTCTGTCGTTGTGCCATAGCAAATTTCGGTAATGACAAGCGTCTTAGGATCGCGTATTTCGATCTTGGCGCGCAGTTTGACTTTCCCTCGCCCTTTATCATATTCGGAGGCATCCATAATCCGCCTGTGGGAAAGTCGGGAAAGATGGAAAGTGCTTGTCCTTCCAAAATGGCAATTTCTGCTTCCAGCAATTCGACAAAGTTGTGCGGAAAAATGTGCGTGGCCATGCCCACAGCAATCCCATCGGCTCCTTGCATCAGCACAAGAGGAATTTTCGCTGGCAAGCAGATCGGTTCTTGATGGCGTCCATCATAAGAAGGAACAGTATCGGTCAAATCTGGATTGAACAGCGTTTCTTTAGCCAAATGGCTGAAAGCGTGTTTCGATATAACGGGAAGCTGCTGCAGGATCGCCAGTAAAGATATTGCCGAAGTTTCCTTGCTGATCAAGCAAATAGCCTTTATTGGCCATATTGACGAGAGCTTCGGTGATGGGAGCATCGCCATGTGGATGGTAGGCCATTGTCTGACCAGCGACATTAGCCACTTTATGCAGTTTTCCATCGTGCATCACCCACAAGCGTATATAAGATGCGCCTTTGCACAGGTTTAAGCCCATCGACAACATTGGGAATGGCGCGATCGAAAATGACATATGAGGCATATTTAAGATAGTGATGCTGCATCAGTTGCTTAATATCGTCCTTCCTTAATCAGTCTAATGGAGCTTCCCTTCTCTTTAATTCCGCTGGATCTAGGTAGCTATCTTTCAGGCTGCTTCATCTTCATTAATCAAGATTTTGCATGATGAATTGTTTTCGTTCCGGCGTATTTTTACCCATATAAAACTGCAGCGTAGGCTTAATATCTGAAAAGGTAGTTGAGGTGACAGGGATCAAGCGGATATCTTTGCCGATAAATTGTTTGAATTCATTGGGAGAAATCTCCCCAAGTCCTTTAAAGCGCGTCACTTCAACCCCTTTTTTCAACTTTCCATCGCCTTATCGCGCTCTTCTTCGCGTATAGCAATAAAGCGTTTTTTCCTTATTGCGCACTTTGAAAAGAGGTGTTTCCAAAATATACAGATGGCCATTCAAGACAAGCCCTTCAAAATAGGTGAGGAAAAAGGTGATCAGCAGATTGCGAATATGCATGCCATCCACATCGGCATCGGTTGCCAAGAATAACCTTATTGTAGCGCAGTTGGTCGATATCATCTTCAATATTAAGTGCGCTCATCAGATTGAACATCTCTTCATTTTTATAAAGCTGATCAAGTTTCATGCCATAACACGTTCAGAGGCTTTCCCCGTAAGGAAAAAACGGCTTGCGTCAGAGGATCTCGCGAGGCGACGATGGAAGCACTTGCGGAATCGCCCTCTGTTAAGAAAATCATCGTCTTATCGCCATGTTGAGCGATTGATCCTGAAAATGGTATTTGCAGTCGCGCAGTTTAGGAATTTTAAACGAGATTTTTTTTTGCTTTTCTTTGGCTTCTTTTTTAACAGCAGCCAGCTCTTTTCGCAGTTTTTCGTTGAAGACAATCCGTTCAATGATTTGATTAGCCGTGTCGGGATTCTTATAGAGCAAGTCGACGACAGCATCTTTGACTTCCTGGACAACCGGAGCGCGCAATTCGGTGTTACCTAAGTTTATTTTTGGTCTGCGATTCAAAAATAGGATCTTTAACTTTAACGAGAATCGTGCCGACAATGCCTTCTCGGACATCAACTCCTTGGAAATTCTTTTTTGGCATATTCATTAACCCCTTTTAAAATGCCTTCACGAAAGGCGGAAAGGTGGGTTCCGCCATCGGCTGTATATTGTCCATTGACAAAGGAAAAATAACTTTCTCCATAGCTTTGAGTATGCAGAAAGGCAAATTCAAGCTGTTTCCCGCGATAATGCAGCGGTTCATAAAGACGATCCTCGGTGACTTCTGCATTAAAGATCGAGCAGGCCATTTTTCGATTGAATGGCTTCGCCATTGAAATCTAGAGTCAAGTCCGGTATTTAAATAGGCATAATGCCAAATTCGTTTTCGGATATATTCTTTTTGAAAACGGAATTTTTTAAAGATTTCAGGATCTGGAATGAATTCAATATAGGTTCCGTTTGGTTCTTTGGTTTTGCCTTTTTTTTCATGTTTCAAATTGCCTTGGCTGAAAACGGCTTCAACAAATCTGCCATCGCGATGACTGCGCACAAGAAAATGGCTGGAGAGGGCATTGACAGCTTTAGTTCCGACCCCATTCAATCCAACGGAAAATTGAAACACATCATCATTGTATTTGGCGCCCGTATTGATTTGGCTGACACAATCAACGACTTTCCCAAAGGAATGCCCCGGCCAAAATCGCGCACAGAAACATTGCCTGTTGCTTCATCGAGTTGGATGATGATTTTTTTGCCATGTTTCATGATGAATTCATCGACACTGTTATCGATGACTTCCTTGAGCATGACATAAATGCCATCATCGGGATTGCGAGCCATCGCCCAAACGGCCGATGTACATACCCGAGCGCAAGCGAATATGCGCTAAAGCATCTAGATGTTTTGACTGTACTTTCATCGTATTGTTTCGCCATACTATGCTACCGCAAATTAGAGAATAAGGAGGGGATTGGACTATAGCGGATCTTTAATTGGAAATCCAGTGTCTTATGCACAACCTGGGCAATGGTAACAAAAAAAAAATACAGGATGGCAGGATAGCCAAGATAGAAAATTTATTTTTTTTCTAGAGATTGATACAACACTTTTTTTAATTCTGAGAAAGTTTTTTTTTCTCCCTCAAAACAACCAATTAATTGCAACTTTCAAGCAATTCGAATGGAGATTTTTTGTAATTCTTTTTCAAAACCTACTTGCTCATCCAGCGTGCTCTAAAGATTTTCGTTTTCATTGGCGATCTCCATTAATGCATATTTTCTCACTTTCATTAATTTACTGACAGCCTCTACAGGCTGCTATTTCATTATAAATCTCACCCAGGGTGATGCCCCATATGAGTTAAGCTAAGGACGAAAGCAGAAACGGAGAGTCGGAGACATACTTTTCACAATCGATTTTCATTCAGATTTTTCATTTAACGAATTAGAAACGATTCATTTGATGCTGGTGTCTGGAGAAATGAGCCTGAAGGGCTCTTAATTGCAGCCCAGGGCATCGCCCTAGGGTAGGGATAAAAATAAATTTGCAGCCTGTATGGCTGCTAGAAAGGCACATTAATCACAAGATAAATTTACATCAAATAATGTCTTGGTTTCTTGGCAGCCCTACAGGCTGCAATACTGTTCTAAACTTTACCCAGGGCGATGCCCTGGGCTGTTGCAATTAGAGCCTTTCAGGCTGATTAAAGGCCAGGTGTTAAAAGAGCCTTTCAGACCTTCAACGAACGACAATGACACCCCCCCCTACACCGTGAACGCTTACAATACCTTAGCTTAACGCGCATGGGGCGATGCTCTGGCTTGCATTTAAACCTTTCAGGCTCATTTTCAGCAACTTTAGCAATTAAAAGATAAGCCTGAAAGGCTTACATTGCAACAGCCCAGGGCATCGCCCTGGGTAAAATAAAAACCATATAGCAGCCTGTAGGGCTGCAAGAAGGACTTATGAGTAATAACATGCGCACATGTGCCCTAAAAGTATGCAAAAGATCTATTGTAAGAGGACTTAGACAACAGATTGCTTCAATGCTTCAACGTGAACTCTTGCGGCACCAGAAATGGCATCTAAATTGTAGCCTCCTTCAAGGACTGAAACAATGCGCCCTTGAGCATACTTTTCTGCAATGCTAACACAAATCTTTTCATCGCTTCAAAATCTTCATCTTTGAGTCCTAAACCAACCAAAGTATCATTTTCATGCGCGTCAAAACCACAAGAGATCAACACAAAATCGGGCTTATACTCATCCATAGCAGGCACCAGCTGCTCTTTAAAAGCCTTTAATATACCCTCCCGGCATGCTTCTTTTGTGCCTGAAACTGGACAATTCAAAACCATCCCGCCTTGCTCTTCAGCCTTACCCCAATGTGGACCTGGGTAAAACCCATCAACTGTATCCTTATGGGTGCTAAAGTAAAAAATTTGATCATTTTTATCACGTTCGTTTTTATCACGTTTTTTTAAGTCTTGTGTCCCATCACCATGATGAGCATCCCAATCCACAATAAGGACGCGCTGAAAGCCTAAATTTTGAGTAAGATGCTTTGCTGCAATGGCAACGTTGTTAAACACACAAAAGCCTGAACCTGTATGTTGATGTGCATGGTGGCCAGGAGGACGAACAATACAAAAGGCTCGGGAAGTTTTATTGTTTTTGTCTAAAATATATTCAATAGCCGTTAAAGGGGCTCCAGCAGCAAATAAAGAAACATTTAAGGTTTCAGGACAAATATTAAAATCACCCGGAACGTAGTTTTCTTTCCAATCTTTATTATTAAAAGAGGAATATTCCATCCCATTGAGCTCCAAGTCTTCTATTTGCCTTCCCAACTCTACTTGATAGGCTTCTTCATGACACAAACTAATTTCTTTCGGGGTTGCCGCCCTTGGTTCTAACGTATTACCTCGATCCATCAAATTTGCTTCTTTCAAAGCCATTTCAATAGATTCTACACGTTCAGGTTTTTCGGGGTGGCCGGCTCCAGTCAAATGCTTCATAAATCGCTTTATTTGCTACGATGACCACTCGGTTAAAAATTTCAGGAGGCTCAATTGGATTTTGTTCAGGATGCATCTGATTGATTTTCCAGCTTACCATATAACTCCTAGAACAGATGAAAATAGCCATTCCTAACAAAGCTGCACAAGCTATGCATGTGATAGCAAATTTAAACTTACTTTGTTTACTAATAAAATCATCAAACCCCAAAAAAAGTATCTTGACGACACATTTTTAACAAACATATTATCCCCTATTAAGATCGATATTCTGCCGTCAATAAAAAATTGATAGCCATTTTCTTTTTCAAATGTTAGCATGAGGTTTAATAAGATTCAATTAAAATTTGACAAACACGTGCTAATCAATGGTTAACGACTATCTTTGCGTAAAGCATAGCCATTGTAAGCACTTTGTGTTCTTGATCATTTAAGGAAATTGTATGCCAAGCCCCCTTTTCACGGATCAAACCATCCTTATTACAGGAGGAAACGGGAAGTTTTGGCAGAGCTTTAGCTAAACATATTTTAACTGAAAATGCCTGCCGGAAAGTGATCATTTTCAGCCGCGATGAGTGGAAGCAATGGGAAATGCGGCGTAGCGATCCCATCTTTGATCATCCCAAAATTCGCTATTTTCTAGGAGATGTTCGCGATGAGGCTCGTCTTGCCCGCGCTTTTCACGAAGTCACCTTTATCGTGCATGCAGCTGCTCTGAAGCAAGTTCCTGCGGCGGAATATAATCCCTCTGAATTTATCAAAACCAACATCAATGGGGCTATGAACATCATTGATGCAGCCATTGATTGCGGAGTCAAGAAGGTCATTGCCTTATCAACCGATAAAGCGGTCAATCCGATTAATCTTTATGGAGCAACCAAACTCTGTTCGGATAAACTCTTCGTGGCAGGCAATGCCTATGTTGGAGCTAGAGGATTTCCCACTTTTGCAGTAGTGCGCTATGGAAATGTGGCCGGCAGCCGTGGAAGCATTATTCCTTTTTGGAAGAATTTGATAGATCAAGGAATTCAGGCTTTGCCGATAACTGATGAACGTATGACCCGTTTTTGGATTACCCTTAATCAAGCTGTCCATTTTGTTTGCGATAGTTTTAAACGGATGAATGGTGGTGAGATTTTTGTTCCTAAAATACCGAGTGTTAAAATTATGGATCTAGCTGAAGCCATAGCTCCAAACCTTCCCAAAGAATTTGCGGTATCCGTCCGGGGGAAAAACTTAATGAACTCATGATTAGTGCTGATGATGCCCGCCATACCATAGAGTTTAAAGATCATTACGTGATTTTACCCGAGCTTGCACGCGATGAACCCCTACCTGAACACACTGTATTTTGTCCAACAAAGGGAAAACCAGTTATTTCAGGATTCGTTTACGCTTCCCATACTAATACCGAATGGCTGAGTATAGAAGAGATAAGAAAATTTTTAGAGCAAGACCCAAAGTGAAAGGCTGTTGCAATTAGAGACCTTCAGGCTTATTCGAAAAGCCCTCTACAGATTCAATAATCAAGCTGTCTATATACATGCTTGTGGTTTTTGGAAGGATCAGGAATTGGACCACCTCCTCCATTATTGCAATTAAAGCCATGTTTAATAGAGTTTTTTTGTGTTATGCTATATCGTTCTAGCTTGGCAATCCCTTCCAGATAGATGTAACGATCATGATCGTCTTCGCTCACATCGCTTGCTGGTTGAACAGGTAGTAAGCCGATCGCAAATTTTTCAGGAGATCTGCCCATCGCAGGATGCAAACGTCCGGAAGTACGCGAGGGGTCATATTTTTCATTATGAGTATCGCAATATTCCGCTCCATACGCATGTTCTTTCGAACGTCTTATAGGATCTCCTGAAACCCCTATATAACGTTCTTCGGTGGTCAGTTTCTTAATGACATAAGCAAACCCTTCCATTTTTTCCTGTTGCGCTTTTTTCTTAAAACTTGGTGTGAGCTCGGGCCGGAGGTGCCCCTCTTGATTCATTTTATAGGGATAATATTTCTCAGGAGTATAGGGTGCGGTTTCAGCCTTTGGCACAGCATAAATTGCAGGCTTTTCTTCAGAGTGCGATAACCCGCCTCCCCCTCCTCGATGATCATTGTATAACTGGCAAACAGTACGTTTATAGTCAATGAAGAGAGTTTCACACTCATTTAGATTGTCCTTAGGATGCAAAAGATATAAAATTCCGACTTCAAAATTCTCAGGATGATCTTTAACATCTGTTAAAAAAGCTTTTCTACCTGGTTTTGTCACCCGAAGCTCAGATCCCACCTTATTGAATTCTGTAGCATAATTTCTGCATCTCTCCATTAGATTTCCGCCTGTTTTACCGATTAGAAAACGCAGCTTTTCCTTATGCCTAAAGACATAGATCAAGCGCTTGAATGCAGATAGTTTAATAGGTATTGAAAATCGAATCTTGTTCTTCTCATCGCGGAATAAACGAAACCATTGGTTGGGTTGCCCATGCATAAATAATTCAATTTGTTCAGCTTCGAGACGATCATGAACTGGGATCGAAGGAAAAATTAACTCGGTGGAAAGCTTGCCTTTTTGTTCCTCCCTATGTTCTTTATCCACACGTGTTCTTTTTGGAGAAAAATCATCCAATAGATGTTTGCCTTCTTTCTCAGTTTTTTCAGTAGAGAGCTCTCCAAAAGCTCTTTTTGTGACACGTTCGGTTCTAACCGATAGGCTTGATTCAGAAGTTAAAGAATATGTCGGCCCTTGAGAATCTTGATTTGACAAACAAGAAAGATTCTCTTTGTTTTCAAAATCAAATTGTTTAGTTCTTTCTAGATTAAAAAAATGATTAACACCTAACATAAAACCTTTGTTTAAAAATTAAATTTTAATCGTTTGATTATAAATAAATTCGTTATTTAATATAACTAAAATAAATATTTAACAAAAAAATAGTATTTAAAATTTAAACTTTATATAAAGTTTTATTTAGAAAAAAGGGCATAAGATAAAAAAGAGGGAATGTCTTGACCCCTAGATTCATTGAGAAATAATGGAATCAATAAAAATCAATTCGCAAGTTAATTAATTGTTGATGATAAAATTGAAGAGTTAAATTTATAAAATAGATAAAATTGACTTTAATTTAACTTTAAATTAAAGTTGGTTTTTATTTTATAACAAATGGAGAATGCGATGCAAGTTTCAGATAATAATAAATGTTTCTTTAAAGAAGTTTTTGGACAAAATTTTCCTGTGGAACTCACAAGACACATCTTTTCTTTTTTGGATCCTATCAGTTTGATTTTGGGTGCTTCAAAATGTGATAGAACATTTCATGCTATAGCTAAAGACCCCTCTCTTCAACAAAACTTTTTGCCTCAAGAGATCATGCTGCATATTTTTTCCTTTCTAGATAAAACTAAAGATTTAGTAAGTGCGTCCCTATATGATAAGGCCCATTATGAAGCTGTTGATAAATCAGCCATTTGGTTTAAATTTATGTCTCAAAGGTTTTATAGTAATAGTCTTCCACCTGTTTATTCAAAACTCGCTTTACGTATTAATACCTGCATCGGATTGAAATGATTTTAACTCTTGAGTCATGACGCAAGGGGTCTAAAAAACATCATAATAGACTTCTTGCGTAATTAAGGGAACAGATTGGATTGGACCAATTCCAATATAGTCAACTCGTCCAATTAGAAATTAGTGCCGGCATGAGGTATTTTTAAAAAAAAGCTTGGAGTTTAATTGCAATTTATAGTAAATTTAAACTTTAATGAGATAAGGCGGATAATAAAATGCAAAGTTTAGATAAAAACCTATGTTTCTTTAACGAAGTTTCTGGACAGGATTTTCCTCCAGAACTCACTAAACACATTTTTTCTTTTTTGGATCCCATTAGTTTAGTTTTGGGCGCTTCTAAATGTAATAAAGCATTTCATCTTATAGCTAAAGACCCCTCTCTTCAACAAAACTTTTTGCCTCAAGAGGTCATGCTACATATTTTTTCCTTTCTAGTCAGGAACTAAAGATTTAGTAAACGCATCTAAGTGTGATCAAGCACTATACCAAGCTGTTGAAACTTCGGCTATTTGGGATAATTTTATGTCTGAAGAGAATCTAATAGTAAATGATATATGTGGTTGTAGTTCAAAAAAGGCATTACAAACTTTTACGTTCCAAAAAATTTTAGAGGGATGCTAGTACACTAGACCACTTAAAGAAAACCTCCCTATTATTTGCAAAGAAAGGGGTTTACAATAGTTGAATAAAATATAGACATATAAGGTCAGATATTCTATTTGTTGGCATGAAATTTACATAATAACAGCTCTGAAACCTGTGCCCGTGCCGCAAAAATAAAGCTTAAGATTTCTGGGGGAACTCGTAGTGATATGGGCCAAAAAATTCGAGATACCTTCTTAAGTCTAAAACAGACGTGCCAAAAGCTTGGGATCAATTTTATGTCTTTTTTGCAAGACAGGGTGCGTGGACAATATGCCATTCCTCGGTTAGCAGTGATTATTCGCCAACGGGCGCTGGTAGCAGGCTTAGGTCATGCTTTTACCCACATTTTTATTGAGAATATAACGTGAGCTGTTGTCATACCTGGCAATGAATTTAGAAACATTCAACACAAAGACACAAAGTCACGAAGACACAAAGATGGCGTATGTATAGAGGTCAAGTCGGGTTGAAAAATGGTATTTCACGCATCATAAGCGGTGTGTTATAACTATTCCTTTGTGCCATAGTGTCTTTGTGTTTAATTATTTTACCACACACCTGGAAGGAAAAAAATGTGGGTAAAAGCATGGGCTTAGGTCCCCCTCGTTTTTCCCGATTTTAATGAAACTATTCTACGACATGATCGTCAACGGCTCGTTGGGTAACAGTTGCTTTAGATTAAACATATCATGAGAATATAGAGAGGAAAAGAGCTATATCAGTATATCGGAGGTGTTTGCCGTAATCTTGATTCCCCAGTAATAAAAATTAATGGAGTCGAAGACTATATCCCATGTGCTACTGCAATTAGGCAAAACAATACCAATCAGCAAACTCATATCAGAAATGAAATCGAGTTCTTCTCGATGGATTAAAACCAAAAGAGATCATTATCGAGATTTTGCTTGGCAAAGCGGTTATGGAGGATTTTCTGTCTCTCGACCAAGTTTAGAAGGAGTAAAAAAATATCTTACTTCCCAAAAAGAACACCATAAAACTGTTTACATTTAAAGAAGAACTTTTGGTTATGCTACAGCGAGCTCAGATTCCATATGACGAAAAATATTTGTGGGATTGATTTATGTCGTCCTTTCACCCACGATTCGCGTAAATTTTTCTAACTTAAATCGGAGCATATCCTGCAATCTCATATAGCAATAAGGGTATTTTTAAAAGTCGCAGTATTTTTTCAGTTCTTCATTAAGCGGTGTCATATAATAACTGCACTTATCCTCTAAAACTACTATTGAGATCGTTATCTGTTCACGCACAAATTTATTTAAAATACTTAAAGTGGTTGGCTCACTTGTTATACTATTAGGTTTACCTGTCTCTAACCCTTTAATGACTTCTTGTGACTCTATCAAGCTTTCTCTTATTCGATATTGAATTAATGCAATCAATCGTAAAGCTATACTTAAAAGACGACATAACCCTTTAAGTCGATTGTCTTTTCTTATAAATAAAGGACTTATACCTAAATGGCTTTTTTTCAATAATTTGAAATTATTCTCAAGACGCCATTCTCCTCGATAAGTTAAAGTAGCCTGGTTAAAAGATAAAGATTTCTGAGCTGCATTAGTAGCCATTAATCTCCAACCACATTTTCTCTTCTTTTCCGTAATTTTATTTTCGTCTCTACTCACGGCTAAAATTACATATCTATCCTTCTTACCATTCTTTTGCTTTTCATAATGCACCTCTAATATACCTTGCATCTGATTTTTTTCCATAATGGCTTTGATCGATTCTTGTAATTTTTCCTCATCCATTATTTGCCGTCTCCCAGGTTTAGGAGAGGGAGTGAGTTTATATAAAGCTTCCTCTGTTTTACGTATCTGCTTTTCAAACATGCTAACTTCATGCTCTGCAAATGATTTTGAACGGTAAACAAACAGTCGTTCTTTCCAAGAAATTTTCTTATCATCTAATAAATATTCTTGGTCGCGGCTGGTCTCATATCCTGCAACAATATATTCACCGACGAGATTATAAATTAATTCAGTTGGTTGTAAACCATTCACCACTCCTTCAACAAGTTCGTCGAAATATTTTCTGATCTTTTTCTGTTACCATTCCTAGAGGCATCAGATAATAATCACTGTTTGATTGAATAGTTGCTCTTGTATTAATAGCACCCATTTTACAATCGCCCATATACAACACTCCTGGAGAATTTATCATGGAGTGTACTTATTGAATTAGAGGTACATACATGACATCATCATTTTGTTCTCCAGATGCAACATCCAACCCTATAATCAATCCAGGGTCCAGACTCGCTGCCATTATTTTTAACTGAGGTAGGTCTGCACGATGGTCCTTACTTGCCCCAAATTGCATAAGACCATCTTCAGTAATTTCGTGATAACCACAGGCTCTTTTCCATCAAATCTAATGGTACTTATTGGAAGTTTATAAACCTCTACAACATTCTTCCAGAGATTTGTCTCTAATGCTTCCCATGCGGTATCAATAGCAAAACGATCAAGTAAATTGCACAATCGATCATCAGAAAATTCGACATCGCCAATAGAACTACCCAGTAAGGAGGTTAAAGCAAGGATATTTATTGGCCCAGTCCTTTACAGAATTCATTCGATGATCTGACCTTGAAATAATATATCAAAGCCATCCAACCGTAAGTTTTCCATTAGGCATACCTTGTTGCAGTCCATGGGTTCCTAGATGATCTAGATCATTGCATCCAATCTTAGCTGTTTACAAATTTCAATAATTAAAGGCACATCATCTATACGTTCACTGATTACATTAAAAACATCTGTCATAGTTTCCTCCTGGAAGTTAGTGACAGATGATTTTATAAAAATAGATTTTGTCTACCTACCTTTGAAAAAAGTACGCGAATCGTGGGTTTCAGGACTCAACTCTTTTTTATTCTTTACCCAGGCCTCCGCTGCGCTCCGACCTGGGCTGTAACATTATGGCCCTCCAGGCCTAACTACAGCTCTTTAAG
>CAWCVY010000041.1:0-19189 GCA_963799115.1 uncultured Chlamydiae bacterium
ATTAAGCAGAGCCTTCTTTCCAGGAAGAAATTCTTTGCTTTTAATTAAGATGTCTTCAATCCACTTGCAATTTCTATAGCGGGCACTTTCACACAGCCCATATTTTTATCCTAAATGAAAATAGGTCCTGTATTCTCTTAAGTATTCCAGGGCCATAAGCAATTTATCTTCGACGACGAGACGAGAAGGCTTTTTAATTACTATTCTATGTCTTCAAGTTTGAACTGTATATATATTAATTGTCCAAATTTCCCTACTATAATCGAAGGAAAAAGAGATAGGTTGTTCCGGAGATGGTCCGCTGAGTTCGAAATCTATGACCCCTTTGAGCGATGGTTTGGTCACGGTTGGAGAAATTAACTCCCAGGAAAGGCGAAGTGGTAAAGAATGCGGATTATCCGGAGAACATGGCGGATTTTGGGAAATAATCATATTAACATTACCATCAGTATTATAGTCAAAGACAATTCTAAAGTTGGATAAAGCTGATAGATGATATATTTCTTGTTCTGGTATCCTATATCCCCCTGGTGCCCACACCATTAGATGAAATTCAACCTCGTTTCGAGATTTCTTTTTGTCAACAAAATATCTAAAAGGAATCTCTGAAGCCATACTGGCGAGAGGGTGAGGTGTTCTCCTAATATCAGGTTGCCCCTCATATTTTTTTTTGACATATTTGCCATGTGCATTAAACAAGTCTCGTCGAATGGGACCCTTTGGTTTCAGGGAAAGAAGAGTTTGAGCACATTCATCCAGAAGGTCGTATCGAATTAATTGTTTGATTTCTTCCTGTGTTTGTTCATCACATTTAGACGCTTTAATCCAATGTTCAGCCAATGATAGAATGGTTAGCTCATTATATGAGGGATCTTCAGTTAAGATGAAATGATTGCTTCTTAATAAACGGATCAATATTTCTTTTGGCAGCTGGTCAAATTCACTGAGTAAATTAGAGCAACGGGGGTCTGCAAAATGGGTATCTGCTACTAGATAGCGAAAGATTGCTTCGGCAAATAATGACTCTCCTAGGCCAAGGTCATAGGCTCGTTTTAACTCTTCAAGACAATCTTGAAAGTCTAAAGATTTCTCTAACTTTAAAAGACAAATGGATTCTGTCTCACGAGGTAGCTGTAACTGATTACAAGCACGATAAATTTCTAATATGCTTATTACCTTTGTATCAGTATCCTTAAAAGCTAATTGACCTCCATAGAGATACTCAAGGATAGTTTTAAATGCTTCCTTTCCAATTTCTTTTAATTCAATAATTTCTTGGGTCTCTTCTTGAAATCCTCCGTAAAACATTTTCTTAAAATACTCAGAACGCGCTGCCAGTATAAGACGATGTGCATAAAATTTTTTACCTTCAACCACTATTGTGACATCGCTGGTGGCTTTATCGCCGTTGAGGTTGAGAAAGTCTAGGCGTAATTTTTCTACTTGTTGAGGTTGATGCATCCCCTTAGCTTCTCTGTCGAAGGGCATCGTTGGTATTTCAATTAATGTCGAGTTTTCTGATTCTTCCTCTGAAGGAACGCTTTCTGATTCTTCTTCTGATGTAACCCTTTCTGATTCTTCATCATCAGAAGATAATGGGGAGATGTTGTTTTGGGAATCTAAACTTGTATGGGATTGTAGTGTCTGCTGAGGGTATGGATATTGAGGAAAAAAAGGGGATCCCATTGAGGGAGGATAAGCTTGGGGAATATTGGAATGAGCATTTGGGGAAGCCCTCCCCAAGAGGGGTGATAGGCAGTAAAATGTTTGAATATTTCTATAGGGGTTCCTCTTCCCACGCTTCCAACTCCTTGTAATGCTCCCTGAGCGGCACTGATAGTTCTTCCCACTATTGTCGTTTGATTTCCATTAGTTGGGGCGATCACCGTAGGTGGGGGTTGTTGTGTAGGTAAATGTGCGGGGAGGGCCGGGAATGAGTTGTTAGAGTTTAGTTCCATAAAATCTCCTTTAATTTCTTCCTAGAGGCTTTCCTGAATTTTCAGAGGAAGCCCGGTTATGTAGGATGCACAATTCTTCATCAAAAGTAAAATTCTAATTTATTTTCAAAACTATATCATTAAAATTGAAGATACTCAAGGTATTAATTGTATTTATTATTGACATAAATTTTATTCTTTAGGAACAAAGATCTCATATCGCATAAAAACAAATGAGGGATTTCTGTGGAATCCCTCATTTCCCACTCCATAGGGATGACAACAACAAACTTCTTGAGTAATTTGATTGCCATAAGATACTAAAAAATATTGCTTAAAAATAAAAAATACGGCAATTTATAACAAAGAAAAAATTATTAGGTAAAATCAAAAAACTATAAAATTTTAAGAGAATAAAGAAATGAACCCCGAACCAAGAATTCCTACTTATAAAGATGTTCTTATCACATCGTATGAGCCAAAGGGCCGAGCAAAAATCCTCTGAAGAACCTCCTGAATTCCTCCCTCATTTAGAACCCGGTCAATATCATAATCCATTTATTCTTAAGCGATTGCTTCAGTCTATAGGAATCATCAATGAAAGGGGAACATTTCACTCTACAAAAATTCCTAAAGAAAAACTTACCGAAATACAAGAAGCTTTTTTTAGATTTTGCAATGAGCGTATCAATAAATACATAGAAACACCCCGTCAATGGACCGTTCCTAAAATTGGCTGGAAAATCACCTTTTCTTTAAAAGAACACCTTCTTTATTTAAAAGAGCAAGTTGCTGACCTTTTTTTTGAGATTTCGGAAGAACAACTTTTATCTCTAATTGATATGGAGGGGGTGGAATTCTTTTTTCAACTACTGAGTATCAATCTGAAAGAGGTTTTAGGGGAATACGAATACAATCTCCTGAAAATGGAACTCAACCATGCCCCTATTTGCATAAATATCCAAGTCTATACCAGCAGCCCTTCAAAAAAATTAACCTCACAACTTCACTTTCATGGGCTTCAATTTTTTAGCAAAAAATTTCCTCTACCCATACGCGATTTTTCCACACCTTATCGACCTTCCTTAAACCAAGACCAGGAAGTGATTAAGGCAATAAAAGTCTTGCATGAGTTAAAAAATAGTGAGTTTGCAAATTGGTTAACGCCCGATTTTGTTAACGATAATAATCTTTTGCCCAAATCGTCGCCAATGTCCTTGTCGAAAAAACTCCCCCTTCCCAGGAAGGCATTAAAAAAGACATAATGGCAATGAAAAAATGGTAATTGAAGGGGTTGAAAGTACAACGTTTAAGTTTATATTTTCTCACGAAGCTTCTCCTAAAAAATTGCGCCAAGGAACAGACAATATCCGCTTTCCCCTACTCCACGACTGTTCATCAGAGATCGCATCACGCTATTTTCCCTTCCTCGCTCAAGGCATCATCGATCACGCTGTGAAACAAATGTATCCCCTCTATCTATTAGACTTATGCGAGAATGATTGGAAAAAACTGCTGCAAGGCTTTCTCAAAGGAAAAACCCCTCTTGACAGAAGAGAAAAGGCCATTTCCGAATTCATTTTCCAAAGGGCTCAAAAAAAAGCAGCACATGGAAGAATTCGTTTTGAGCCGTTTGTCTCTAATGCCTGGAAAAAGGGGATAAAAGAAGATCCTATCCTCAAGAAAAACAGAAAAGAGGCCGCCCTTGCAATGACCTTAACCGCTTGCAAACTGCTCAGCCAAACCTCCTGTGAGCCTGTCCAACTGCAGTCTCTTCTTAAATCTATGCAGCACTTATGGTTAGGATTGAAAAAAGACTCTTCCTTTTCAGTTATCGCAAAAACGGTTAAAGAAAAAGTCCCTGTCCAAGTTATCCTTGCAGTTTGTGAGCTGTCTGCCCATCAACTGTTAGGAAAGGGTGAATCCTCCAAAAAAAACAGAGCCTGGAGAGATGCTCCTGTAAGTTATTCCGAAGAAGAACCCCTTAAGCTAAGCCTGATGGCTAGAACTGCCCCCTTATATTTGACCTTTTCCCTCAATTTTCCAAGAGCTCTTGCAGAGATTCAAAAGTACATTTCGATTTGTCCCAATCATCATGAGTTGCTTAACGAGCTCTTTCTTGCAATTACCGAAGAAACTTTATGTGAGAAAACCACTTCTTCAATTAAGGAACTGAAGATCCCCAAATTTGAATCTCTTTTCCCCTCCTTTTTTCAACAAGCCTGTTTGCTATTTAGGGATAGTGAAAGTCCTGAAGGAAAAAAAGAGCTTTTGCAACAAGTCTCTGCATTGATTATCGCCAATTTTACCCTCCTCTCCGAAAAAGAGAAAAAGGACTTTTTCACCTTTTCTAAGGAAATTGACCTTACCCCTTCTGATCAGAAGCTGATTGAATTACTGCAATTGATGGGGAGCTCTCAAGTTCCTCAATTAAATCGAGCCGCCTTTGCCCAATTCAAATTGTTGCAATCAAAACAACATCAAATCGACGTGGCCAGATCCCTTTCAGAAGGCGGGGACATTATCTCTACAGCAAGAGCTTTTGATATCCTCTCACTGGGACTTGCAGTCCTTAGTAAAGAAAAGAAAAGGGAAGAAGAGGTCTTAAATGTTATTCTCGAAAACATTTTAGATTTCGAGGGGAAAATCTCCCATCACATCTTAATACAAGCCATTGATATTCTATTAGTTGGCCTTGAAAGGCTTTGTGAAAATGAAAGATTAACTATTTCAACGAAACACCGGCTTCTATTGAATCATAAGCTAAAACTATTAGGGCATCATGCACTTGCAGAGTTAGTTTTACCTTCTCAGGGGGAAGGAAAAGAGGTAGCAAACAGTCAAAAACCTTCCCAGCAAGAGGTGAAGAAGCCTCAAATACTATCAAAAGAAGAACTTTTTAAACTGGCTGAAAGTGGTGATAAAGATGCCTTTTACAAATTAAGGAGTTATATTCAAAGCGGAGAACTACCACATGAATTGAAAAGCCACCCGACAACTCTATGGGATGATCTCTTCCTGCCTCTTTTGGAAAAAGCTGCAACTAATTCCCCCGAAGAAACCAGCCTTCTTGTACGGGCCTGCTTGCCCTATCTTAAAACCCATTTCCCCCCCTATCAGGCACATATTTCGTTTGTTACTACCCTCATTTACCTCTTTCAAACAATCAACCATAAAACTTTAAAAAAAAACCTCATCCTGGCGCTCTCTCATTATCAGACGGAATTATTCCCCGCATCAGTTTCAAATCACGAGAATGAACTATCCCTTGAATTGGCGAATGTCTATAGACAAAATAATATCCCCTTGCATGTGAATACACTATGCCATCTATTCTCCTTTTTTCCCGATCTATTGAATGCCCCTCAACCAAAAACAAGAAATAAAATTCTGGCCTTGTTTATCACCTTAAAAGAGGAAGAAATTGCCAAAATCTTTAAAGGTGATGTTCTCAAGGTATGCCGTCAGCTTATCCTAGCTTACGTTAAAGAGCGTTTTGACATCTCTTTAGACCTTTTTGTTAGATTTCCCACAGATTTTGTAGACGACCATAAACTCCTTATGGAATTGCTGAATCACATTCCGGCTGATTCAATTAGGAAATATGAACAGTTTATTGTCCTTTCACAAGCGATTAAAGACCCTTCGACGGCAGTGTTGAATTGCTGGAATCAAGTATTTTTAAGATTATTTTTAAAAAAGGATTCTTGGGATATTCATACCCATGAGAGCTTCAAAAAATTGCTAGATCCTTCTCTCGCGCAAATGATCAATGGAGAAAATCGCAACCTGGCAGTTTCCAAAATTCTAAAAACCCATCCCCACTCACCACGCTTTGCACAATGTCTAACGGATTCTTTCACCTTAATTCAACAGGGTGTTGAAGAAAGTCGGATGGTTGAATTTTTTAAAAAACTCCTCTTTTCCAGGAATTCTAAACTCGTCGAAGAGGTATTTTCCTTTTCGACCACATTTCATTTTACCTCCCCGCAAATTCTCAAAAATGTTGGCTACTCATGATGGAAGTACTCCATAAAAGACGTTCAAACACATTTAAGAATATTGTGGCAAATCAAGAGCAATTCCTTGCCATTTTTGATCCGCATCAAATAAACCATGTTAAAGCCTATGAATTATTACTTAAAGGAACGACTGGTGTATTGAGGAGAGCTTTCAGTAACCGCTTTAGATCAACTCATTAATATCGTCCATCAATTCAAACCCTTCCTAAATGAAAAAGACTTGTATCATCTGGAGGATTCCCTCCTGCTTCCTTATGCTGAATGCCTTTCAAGGAGTAAAGATCTAAAAATTAAAAACAAGGGTGTATCTCTTTTAAGACATCTTATTGAAAGGAATTTTACAAATGAACAAGGGAAATGGGATCCCTATATTCGCTGTTTTAAGACCTTTATTTCACAATTGGATGAAACATCTTCGGAAACCATCTCTGTTCTTTCTAAATTACTAATTGGATACCCCCATTCTGAGTTATGTTTAAAACTTGCTGAAAAACTTTATTCCATCTCCCCGGAAGAAAATCTTAGCCAAGTCTGTCTCCTTTTAGAAAAAAGCCTATCTGATAGCGCCTTCATTTTTTCCATGGTGAGAAGAGGGGAATTCCAAAAAGAAAAATGGATCAAAACAGCCTTAGAAGACATGATGCTTCATCACAATTCGACAGTCAATAAATTAGCCTTAGAATGTATACAAAAACCTTTAATCAGCTCGGTTATTCCTCAAAAGGAATTAGCGAGCCTTAAAGAAAAAATGCTTATTTCCTCTTTAAAAAGAATGGATACAGAATCTATTTTTTCTAAAACAGATTGCAATGATCTATTAATTTTTGCCATCAAAATCAAAGATCAAATTGAAGATAAACACGAAGTGCAAAAATATCTAAACAAACTCTACTGCAACTGCTGGCGGGCTAATATTGAGATTATGCCCCTCCAAATTTTTGAAAAGGGGGGAACATTTCCTGAAATCGAGGAGATGATCGCTGTCTATAGTGGTTTTAAGAAATCTCCTGAAAATTGCCTTTTTAGCTACTCGCTGTTTAGGGAAATGCTAATCTTTAATCTCGCAGAACCTCAAACACAAGGTTTTTACAGATTGGTAATCGACATAGCTAGAAAATTATTGAAAAGGGAAGAATTAGATTCTGATGAGCACTATTATTCGTTGATTTATGCAGCTTATTATTTAAAAGAGATAAATGTTTATTATCCTATATCTTTTCAATTGTCTGAAATATATTTTGAAATCATCAATCATGCATTACCTGAGGAAGTTTGTCGTCTATTAGAAAAGAGGGAATTTAAAGAGGAAAACTTATCAGCATTAAAATATATTTTCCTTATCTCAAAGAGTACAAAGATTGATACGTTTGACACTATAAAATATCGGGAGAATTTGTCTATTTTAATGAATGACAATAATTGTTTAAATTTTATGATGATAATTGATAGTTTGGAGAAGATAGGTGAATTAAAATTTGCTAAATATAACAAATCAAGGTTTGAGATTTTTGAAAAAATTTCCGAATATGTCGAAAGGCTTGATGGAATGGATCATGGCAAATACTATCTTGCGTTATCGAAAAAGGTTGAAAATACTTATGATTTAGTTTCTGAACCTAAAATGGTTCCTGATATACGGAAAATTGCAACTAAATCACTCGATGATATCATTTTGTTTTTAAATAAAGGTAACCACTCTTTTAAACAAACTAAAATCCTGTTAGCTGCATTTCCTCCCATCATAAAGACTTTATTTTCTCATGATTTATCAAATTCCACAATCAAACTTTTCCCAAAGTGGAAAATCCAAGAGTGTTTTCAATTATTCGAATCAAAAACAGAAGAATGGCTTCAAATGAAGGCTATCAAAACTTACGATATTGAATGTGCCAATAATTATCTCATTTCCTTCATTCACCTCAGGCCCAACAAGGCTTCTCTATTAAATGATGGGATCAAAAGACTAATAAAAATTGGCAAAAACACAAGAAGGGAGGGAGAGTTTATAGAGGCCGGTACCTCCCTTCTAAAACAAGCTAAAGACAAAGGAATCTACTTAAAGGAACTAAAACTTTACGGCGAAGTATCTCAAGCTTTAAATCTAAAAAGTGAGAATACGAGCAAAAAGAAAAAGTCCAATCTCCCATCTCACTCTGAGGCTTTCGCCTTAATTAAAAAAGGGGTTAAAGAAAATCAGTTAGTGGAATTTTTCAAACAACTCTCTATTTCAAGTGATATAAAGAAAGTAGAAACAGAGTTTTCCTTTTTGACAACATTTTCCTTTAATTCCCCCAAGAATTGTCAAGAATGTTGGCTTTTTATCATGCAAGCTCTGCTTAAAGGACGATCAGATAAATTTAAGGAGATTTTAGCAAATCAAGTGCAATTTCTCTCTATTTTTGATCCAAAAGAGATAAGCAATGCTAAAGCATATGAATTATTGCTTAAAGGGACAACACATGCATTGAGAAAAAGCTTTGATGCCACCACGTTAAATCAACTCCTTACCATCGTCCATCAATTTTTCAAACCCTACCAAGAAAATAAACGCTTGCTTGATCTGGAAGATTCCTTGCTTCTTCCCTATGCCGAATGCTTGGTAAAAAGTGCGAATCAAACCTCTAAGGAAAGTGGTAGAGATCTTTTGAAACAACTCGTGGAAAGGAATTTTAAACGCGAAAATGGGAAATGGGACCCCCTTGTTAAAGGCTTTAAAAGAACTATTTCACAACTCGATAAAAAATCTTCAGATTTCCTATCTGAACTTTCCAATATGCTTATTAAATACCCCCACTTTGAACTATGCTTGAAACTAGCTCAAAAGCTCTATACTATCGATCCTAAAGGAAATCTTCCAAGAGTTAGTCTACTTTTGAAGCATGGCCTATCTGATGGTGCTGCCATTTTTTCCTTGGCGCAAAGAGGAAAGATACGAGGGGAAAATTGGATCCAAAAGGCGTTAGAGGAGATGATGCTACATCACCACCCAACAGTAAGTAAGGTAGCTGTCGAGTTTATTGACAACCCTTCATTCGAATTGATTATTCCCCAAAAAGAAGCGAAAGAGAAAATTCTCATTTCTTTATTAGAAAAAATTGATAATAATATTCTTACTAAAAAAATTTTTGACGATATTCTAAATTTTACCATTAAAATCAAAAATCAAATTGTAAATAAGGAAAAAGTTCAGAAATATTTAAATAAACTCTATCGCTGCTGTTGGGATAAAGATATTAAGTTTCTTCCCATACAAATTGTTGAAAATGGAAGCAAATTTTCTGAAATTGAAGAGTTAATAGCTGACTTCAACGAGGCAAAAAAATCACCAGAAGATTGTATTTTCAGCTATTCACTTTATAGTGAAATGTTAACTTATAATCTCGAAAACCATCTAAAAGATAAATTTTACAAGTTATTAATCCAGATAGCTGGTAGATTAAACGAGAGAGAAGATTTATATTCTGACGAGTATTTTTATATAATGATCTACTCATCTTTCTTTTTAAAAAGAATGCGCACATATTTTTCTTATGAACTGTCTGAAGATCAATTAACATCCATCAATCACACAAATCCCGATAAAGTCTGTCGACTTTTAGAAGGAAGGGAATTTCAGAATGAACACTTATCGACATTAAAAGATATTTTTCTCCTATCAGAGGGAAAAAAAATTGAGGCAATTCCTGCAGAATATAGAAGTAAATTGCTCACATTAATGAAAGACAATAATTGCTTGAATTTTAAGATTACAATAAATCTTATGCATGAGCGTGAATGGGAAAAATTTGACACAGATTACCTTATAAGATCAGAACTCTTTGAAAATTTGCTTGATTGTGCAAGAACACTTGCGGGAGATTCTCCATACAAATGCATGTTTGATTTATGCAACTTCCTTACAAAAGAATTACGTTCTAAAGGGGGTTCGAATGAGCGGTTAAACGAGCTTGTAATAAAATCATTTGATAGTGATATCCTCACTCAGTTTTTAAATTTGGGTCATCTTCCCAGTATAATGGATAAATTATTTTGTAATTTATCAATCTCTAAAATCAAAATCCCAGAGGAAATGATCAAAAAGTGTTTTAATTTATATAAATTAAAGATGGCAGAATGGCTTTATATGATTCCTGTCAATTTGGATAATATTCATTTTGTTACTAAGCACATTTATCACTTTATAGACATAATGCCAAAAAAGGATCAAGCTTCACTCACAAATGATTGGATCAGAACGTTAATGGTTATCGGGGAGCACAAAGAAAGCAACGGAGAGTTTTTCAAAGCTGGATATAGGCTTTTAGATTCTTGTTCTAAGGCAGGAATCTATTTAAAGAGAAGCAAAGATTATAAATTAGCGTGTCAAATTTTAAAAATAAAACAAGGAAATACAAGCAAAAAGAAATAATTTATTCATAGCATAAGGAAGAGTCGACAAGTGCTTCAGGTCGCCTTATTATTCATCTAAAAATTAGCTTGTTCCACAATCCTGCTATGTGAATTGAGAACGCATGTATGATGCGTTATCTCTTCGCTTCGGTTATCCAGCAGGAAAATCAGCCTGTGTAGAGTGAAGGATTAACAAACTTTACACTTTATTCATTTCTGCTTCTTTTCTGTAAGAGTGATGTTTCTTCATCCCCTTCCACAAAAGCGCAAGGTGTTTTTTGGCTTTTTCGGGTTTCTTGCTCCGGCTACTTCTTTTCATTGAAGGATTACCATCAGCTTTTTCTTCTTCCTCACGCGTTTCAGAGCGACTTGTTTTTTGCCCTTTTGATTCAGCCTCCTCTGACTTCTCTGATTTCTTGCCTTTGTCACCAAATTTAATTATACGACGAAAAATAGATAGAAATTGTTCTTCCAACGCAATAGTTTCGGTGTTGCTTGGCAAGCTTTTCACAAGCTCATTGTTGACATATTCTACTTCATATGTCCTGCCTTCAGGAAAAGTTTGTGTGCCAAAACCATGCATCATTCCATATTGAAAATCTCCTTCATAAGTGTTTCCGTTTGCCCAAGTGCATTTGCCTTTTCCGTGCAATTCAAAATCTTGAAAATCTCCTACATAAGTCAGCCCATTTGCCCAGGTGTATTTGCCTTTTCCGTGAAACTTCCCATCTTGAAAATCTCCTTCGTAACAATCACCATTTGCAAAAATAAATTTGCCCTCGCCCCTAACTTCAATTAATTGTTCTTCCGACGCAATAGCATCCGTGTTGCTTGACAAGATTTTCACAGGCTTATCGTTGATATATTCGACTTCAACATATGTGCTGCCGTCAGGAAAAGTTTGCATGCCAGAACCATGCTTCATTCCACTTTGCCAATCTCCTTCATAAGTGTTTCCATTTGCACAAGTGTATTTGCCTTTTCCGTGAAATTCCCCATCTTGAAAATCTCCTTCATAAGCTTCTCCGTCTGCATAGATTAATTTGCCTTTTCCATGTGCCATCCCATCTTGAAGATCTCCTACATAAGCAGGGGGAAGTTCTGGAAAAGGCGTTCCTTCATGCTTGATTTCTCGTTCTTCTTCTTCTTCCTCACCCTTAGGAGGAGACAATTCCCGTTTAAAAGGTTCTCCCTTAATTTTTTTTAGTTTTAGAAAGAGATGTTTAATACAACTAAAATCAAAGCTTTCTGGATAGTTTTTCTGTAAAAATAAGAGAAAAGGTTCAGGGAATCGCATCTCTCCTATATTTAATCCTTTTATAGTTTTCAATTTTGTTAGAGATTTATTAGTCGCAATAGCTACCAGCAACCTAAATGCCGTTTTTAAATGTACTTTCTCATCTGAAAGTGCAATAGTTTCTAAATTTCCTAAACAGGTATTGGTTTGTAAAAAGCCAAAAAAACTACTCAACTGCGAATCATACTGCGGATCATGCTCCCAACTTCCTTTTTGATGGAAATATGGAAACACTAAACTCTTTAAATTTGAAAGTTGAGACGATCCGGATAATTGAGTCAAACAAATTTTATCTGTGACAAGGCTACCATAAAAATTCAGATTTTCTATATTTGTAATCAATGAGCCTTCAAACAGTTTTATTATAAAGCTAAGATCAATTGTAAAATGATTAAGAGCTAGCTCTCGCAAATTAGGTGTTAGCTTTTCTAATGAATCCATATCTATTTCACTTAATCTTAATTTCCAAGAATTATCATCTGGATCGCCATCTATTTCCAAACAGGTTAATTGGTCGAGTTTTTTTCCAAATAAAAGTCGATTTAACTTACTATTTTCTTTTTCTTTCAATAGATTGCGGAAAAAATCTGCCGCTGATCTCGCCTGATTTAATTCTGTCTCAGTTGGATTCTTCTTTTTCAATTGTAAGCTGATTGCTAAAAACAGCGCTTCTTCCAGCGCCTTTTTCACCGCTTTCGTGTTATTTGATTTCAATACATGACGGAAATGATCTACTTTTGATCTCGCCTCAGGAAATTCCGTCGCCCATAATTCCTCAAAACACTGGAAATGATTTACCGCTAATTCCACCTCATCTACTTTCATGTCATTTGATTTCATCTCTATCAATTCCGCTTCTGAATGCTGCCTTCCCATGCCGTTCATGATTTATCAAAACCCGAGCAATATCTGGGCTCATCAAAATCCGAACCATCCATGGATCTATAGATATATAGAGTCGTTTCAGATCTTCAGTTAGCAAAGGACTCAATTTCTCGTAGTAAGCTATGTTGACTGATTCGTCTTCGATACTTTCAAATTCGTTGCCGCCAAGTTCTTGAACAAATTCAGAGATGACATTCCAGCATTTGCGGTTTAAACGCTAGACCTCTAGATTCCAAATATTGACGATATTGATCCAAAAGCTCCAAACAATACACACGAAATCGTAGGCAGGGATAATGATAGGAAGATTTTAATATTTCTAAATAATCGGCTGCGTCTAGGTGTGTTTCTCCTTCAGTTTCAAAAACTCTATTACTATCATGGTCATGCAAAAAGTAATTAAGTAATTCTTTGGACTCACTAGCTGCATAAATTGATGCACTATTCATTCCAAATTGGCTTAAATATTCTTGGGTTGGATCAACAGGTCCAATAGCTTTAAAAACACGAGAAGAAACGATAATATGTCTTATAAGAAAATCAGTTTCACGATTAACCAATCTAATTTTTAATAATTGTTTTGGTGTCAAATTATTTTGATTTCTGAAAATACGAAAAATAATTTCTTTTACATCTAGACCAAGAGAATCCCAATTCCCATTTTCTTTGACTGGCCTTTGGGTTTCAGCGGGTCCCCCTTCTACTATGCTTCCTGGTTGTACGTTCATCACAACTCCTTAATGTACAAGAAAAACTGAAAAAATTACTTTAGGTTATAATATATCTTCTATTTATTAAAAAAGCTAGAAGAAAGCGGAACAAACGCACAATTGCAAATTTAAGTACAAGTACCATGTTAAATGCGAAAAGCTTGAGATACCATAGATTCTCAGCTAGTTAAATTAAACTAAATTTATTCTTGATAATTTTGGATTGATGGTAGAATTAGACATGGACAAACACCTACGTTTAGGGAGACCGGCAGCGTTGCAAACGAGTAAGGCAAAGAGAAGTTTCAGGATAGAGAGTCAATTGAGGTTCATGCCCCCTATAAACGATTAAACAACGTTTTACCAATTGCTTACTATTTTTCGTTTGTTTAGTAGACTTCTTGCGTAATTAAGATTTTATTTTTTGGTTTGGAAAAATCTTCAGAATTATTATAAATGATGTCTTAATGATTAACGCTGAGACGGGGAGTCGGAGAGACGCAGAGAATTCCTCTGCGTCTCTCCGACTCCCCGTCTCAGCGTTAAAAAAAAAATTAATTACGCAAGAAGTCTAGTCAAAAAACGATCAAAAATATGCTAGCGCTTTACTTTCAACTCCTCCAAAAGGGCTGTGTATATTTGATCTCGATGCATCTCTAAGATTGGACTAAGAAAATCGGCTACAGTCCGAAATCCACTGCGCACAAAAGAGAGTTCTTCATAAAGGGTATCATCTAGATCAAATACGATAATCATGGAGATATCTTATGTGATAATCATGGAGATATCTTATGTTATGATGTAATAGATGTAGAGTACTGGCACTGTAGGATATTAATCGCGGGATTTCCTTCATTATCTAGGGTAATCTCATAAATTAACTCCGCTTTAATGGCCTCAGGGTATACCTGTATGGATTTTTCGATTGATTCCCCCTTTTCATTGTGAGCAGATGGTCCAGTATTTTTTCCAACCATATCTATTGAACCAATTACAGTCACATACACTTTTTCAATATTTTGAGTGATAGGATTTCTCACAATATCCAACTTAGTTGGTTTTGTCTGTTCTGAAAATTCTGGCAGAAGAGCAAAACTCTGTCCTTGCCTTTTCCATGAAATCCTAGATCCTAAAAGGGTTAGATCACCTTTAGGGATATAAAAAGCTCCATTTGTACTTGTTTGAGTAACCGCTAGCTGTAAAATAGGTTCCCATTGTTTATCACGTTCGGTTTGTAACATTGCCTTAATTGCTTCCCCACTTTCATCTGCACGGGCTTCTCCTTTTAAGTTTAATTTAGGATCAGGGTAAATCTTGTCATCATATTGGAAAGTTTGCTGTCTTATAAAATCGTTATTAAAGATTTCGAGCCTTTCACCACTCTTAAGAGGACTCATCTTAAGAGGACTCAATTTATCTAAAAAAGTACCATGTATTACCGCAGAAACATTTTCTTTATATGTTTCAGTGCTTAATTTGTCTTTAATCAATTTTGGAATTTGTCTCGCTGCATGTGAAATATTTTTTGCATCTTCATGGGAACATCCCAGCTTTTCTTTTATGGTGGTTAACACAGCCTCATCCTTAGCAGACTTAATATCTTCCTTCCACTGTCTAATTTCATCTTCAAATTTTTTATTTGCTTCCCTTATTTTGAAATATAGAGGAATGCCAATAACAGACACTAAAGATGCGATTAAAGCCACACCTCTAGCAATTTTCTTGAAGGGCTGGTTCCATTTTGATTCTCTTGCCTCAATGAGTTTTTTCGTATTAGCAGTAATGTTATCTGTTAATTTTGTTAATTCACTTTTATTAATTTTATTTGAATCGTAATCTCTGGTTGCTTCTTCAATTTTGTTTTTAGAGATAGTGACGATTTCTTGGATTGATAGCTTTTCTTTTATAGTTTTTGAAGTTCCAAGATTTTTATTTAATAAAACAATATATTTATGACCCTGCTTCTGCGATTGCGTTGCATTCTCTAAAAGATTTGCCCAATTCTTTACGTCGATCTCTGGAAAATTATTACCAATTTGCATAATATACCTATAAATTAAATTACTATAAAAACTAATTATATTATAACATAAAACATATTAATTTAACGCGATGTGCGAATTTTTCTTTGGAAAAAAGCACGTGCAGGTTAACAAACAATGAGTTGTTCAAACTGTAGAGGCTCTTTAAATCATGTTTGAAGAGAGATTCTAAGACAAAATGAACGATAAGAACGATATAACGATAAGAATGATAAAAGAAGAAAAGGAACCGCCTTATTCTGAGTTAAAGGGAGATTGCGGTTGCTCTTGTCTTTCAGTTAAGTCTATTGCATTTAAAACAACCTATCTTATATTCTCCGATTACGATTTCTTTAAGGAGTGTGTTATGCAAATTTTTAAGCCATTTGAGTTGATCAAAAGTATTTATCGACTGGGCCTATCTGTAGGGTTATTGTCTTTAACTACGTTGAATATGGCCTTTGGAGTTCCCATTCATGCACATTCACATGATCATTAATGCAATACTTTGCAATTAGGAATAGAATTAGAATCCCAATTCTGGATCTCTAGTGGAGCAGCAAGATGTAGAAGGCTTCTCTAAGAAAATTTCACCCATTTTTCAAGGGGAGAACAATTCTGGAATTTATACCCGAGATCAACAGATCGAAGGACTCGCATCTCTCACCTTGAATAATTTTGTTTTGAATAACCCTGTGGCTGACTCGAGATAATGATGTTCTGCTTTTTTCTTACAATTTTGTGGCACATGGGACAGGTATTGTCAGTGGTCCTTCAATTAGTATTTGGCAGAAAGATCAGACGCATCTGAGATGGGCTTAGCCATACCTATTTTCCATTTGTCGTGGAATAAAAGAAATTTGAAGAATATTAGGTATATGCCTTTTTAATACATTCTGATCAAGCCGACCATATACTCCCTGAATCGAAATATGCTCATGCCTTACCTGCAGGGAGTTATTCGTGGGGTTTTGGTTTTTCAAGCGAATGTATTGGCCTTCAGGATAGTAACGTTTCAGAACAGTATCATGCTGGTTGATCAACCCCAGAATGATCTCTCCTGCTTGAATGTCTTGCCGTGCTTCAATTAGCACAAAATCCCCATCTTGTATGCCTTCATCACGGAGCGAATCGCCTCGCACTTGTAAAATATATGTATTATCAGGTGCATGGACTAATGAGGAGGGTACTGCAATGGGTTGCGAGTTTACAAAAACTTCCAATGGGTATCCAGTGGAAAGATTGCCAAACCAAAGGAAGATGCATTTCTATTGCTTTTTTTGGGGGGAGGCAACCGCCTGGATGGGCATTAAGGAGCGGTGTGATTGTTTTTCAGAGGTTAAAACACCTTTGCGTTTAAGGGTACGAATATGCTTGTAAACTGAACCAGGAGAACTAAAAGCAAAATGGAGCATAATTTCCCGATAGCTTGGAGAGTAATGATGCTCTTCAATAAATTTTTGAATAAAGAGTAAAACTTCACTCTGCTTGGGCGTTAATCCTTTCATCAGATGGCTTCTCTTTTTCTGAGCGATAAATAAGCCAGAATCAAGGCGGTCATCCACATAATCAAAGCAGAAGCAAGGATATCAGAAAAAAAATGGCCTCCTTGGGCAATGCGGGCCATACTTAAGTCACCGCGATCCCCAAGCTAAAGCCATACCTAGCCAATAAAGAATCGAAGAGTGATAGAACCTTCCTAGGAAGGCTAGTGCAAAAAAATAGAAACCCATCGAACAATGGCCACAGGCAAAAGATTTAAGAGGTTCCAGATTGGCGGTCAAAATTTGGTCGATAATAGGGCTGAAAAGGTTGTTGTCCTCCAAATTCTGTCACTTGCCGTGGACGGGGGCGTCCCCAATGGTCTTTCAAAACCGCATGAATGATGAGCCCAGAGCCGATGGCTAATGTCAGCACTAAATAGAGGCAGGGTTTGCACCATGAACGATAGGGTTTAAAAATAGAAAGAAACAAAACCACCAGAGCTATGCCTGCCATGAACCATGCAGGCCAAGTGCCATAAAGGTAAATCCAATTCCAGAGAGCATGGGGCATAAAACCCCCTTCCTTTTCCTGGTAGAAATAATTACTGATCTCCAAATCGAGCCAACCCGACCATGGTGTAATCGCCAGGCATAGCAACAAGGGGATGAAGATGCCGCGCAAAAAAGAAAAGGAAGGGGATAAACCTACATTCACTGATTAGACCTCTTGGCAAAGTTGAAAAAATCCACGTGAAAAAGGACTATTTTAACAGTTTTTGCTAATTAAGCAAGAGGTCTATACACATTAGACTAGGAACAGTAATTAACTTTGAAAAAATAATAAGAATATGCTATTTTTAAGATCAATCTTTAAAAAGAGGTAAGTATATGGCGATCTCCTGGATAAATTCTTTTAAAATACTTTTTCTGATTCCTATATTTCTCCTGTTAATAATAAGATCTTTTCTTCTCTAAACAATCAGCGAAAAGAGTGATAGCCATTAGTCTAATTGCTTTAGGGTGTTTAGAGCTTGTCTGTTATTGTTATTATTGCTGTTCTTCTTGGATCAAACAATGGAAACTTAACTCTTATAGGAATAATTTCGAAATTCTCGTACATGATCATAAATATAAAGATGCAGTTATCATAACCGAGGAGGCTTTAGCAATTGATCCTAAAAATGTTCAAGCTTTGATAGGGCAAGCAACTATACTGAAAAATGATCGAAAATTAGAGGCAGCAGTAACTATCATTCGAGAGGCGTTAGCCATTGAACCTGATAATGTTATTGCTTTGAGATTATATGCAGAAATATTGTTGCATCAAGGTAATTTAATAGCAGCAGCTATCAAATGTCATGAAGCTTTACAAATTGACCCTAAGAATGCTTCCGCCCTATCTTCTTATGCAAAAATTTTATACCATTCAGGGAATTTAGAGGAATCAGCAAGCAAATTTCTAGAAGCTTTAGACAAAGAACCTAAAAATTTTCATGTATTGATTACTCTTGCCGATATTTGTACCGTCAAGGTAAATTAGATGAGGCAACCTGCAAATTTCAAGAAGCTTTAGCTAATGAACCTAATAATATGTATATTTTATTTGCTTATGAGAGATGCTGCGTATAGAAGGTAATTATAAGGAAGCAACGATCCTTTGTGAAAAGGCTTTAGTCATAAATCCTAAGAGTTCCTATGTCTTGGCTAGTTATGGTAATATTTTACATAGCCAAGGCAAATTAGAGGAAGCAGCGAGGAAATGTCAAGAAGCATGGGACATAGATCCTAAAAACATTTTTGTTTTAACAAATTTTATCAAGCTGCTGGATGAGCAAGGAAAATATGAGGAATTAGAGAAGAAATGTCAAGAAGCCTTGGACATAGAGCCTAAAAACATTTTTGTTTTAATAAATTATATCAACGCACTGCGTGAGCTAAGAAAATATGAGGAATTAGCAAAGAAATGTCAAGAAGCTTTGGATATAGATCCTAAAAACATTTTCGATCAATAAATTATGCATTAGCGTTTTGCAACCAAAGAAAGTATGAGGAAGCAATAGCGAAATGCCAAGAAATTTTAATATAGATCCCCAAAACATGTTTGCGTTACGAACTTGCATAAAGTGTTTGCGTAAGCTGGGAAAAAATGAGGAGGCAGCTGAATAATGCCCTAGCAGCATTAGCCCTTTGTGAAAAAGTTTTAACAATTGACCCTAAGATGGTGGATTATTTATTAAACTTTGCAGACATATTACGCAAGCAGGGTAAATTAGAGGAAGCAACTTGTAAATTGGATGAAGTTTTAGTGATCGAACCAAATAATCTGTTGGCTTTGCTATCGCTTGCTGACATATTACGCAAGCAAGGTAAATTAGAGGAAGCGACTCGTAAATTGGATGAAGTTTTAGTGATCGAACCAAATAATCTGTGGGCTTTGCAATCGT
>CAWCVY010000042.1:0-37303 GCA_963799115.1 uncultured Chlamydiae bacterium
TTTTTTTTTTGCCTTGTTTTGACATCTACTGGTTCAGTTCTGGTCCTTGTTTTCATCACCTGATTGATCTTTCTAAAATCAGCCATGTCTTTATTTATCGATTGCCTTCCGATCCTGATGCTTTATGTCCATCGTTCGGGGCGCCACAGGGCGTTATGATTGTGAGAGCCAAGAGTGGTATTTCGCTTGGTGACCTAGCGTGAGAATTGCCCTTACTGCAATCGGTGCTGACGCCAAATCAAACAAGAACCCAAGTGGGTAGCGCCAGCCCCTGCCACCGCCTTCCTCAGAGCGCACGTCGAAGCCATTCAAAGAAGGAAGGAAAAGAGGATAGATCTATGAAGTTATGTGTTGTAATAACATGAATTAGAAAATTTATAGCCTGATAAATTTGAAGTGAGAACTACGGTTAACTTACTCTTTTTCGTAATGTTTTTAGAAATGGGAAAGAGTCCTTCTCGACTATTTCCAAAAGTTTTAAGAGCAGCGTGACTTGGAACTCTATCCCTGATTCCCATGCTACAATAGTTTTCGGACTACGTTTAAAATTAAGCAAATACACTTTGGGAATATTGTTCAGCGTACACGGATTTGTTTTATGTACTTTAGCCTCTATATTTCGGTGGAAGATGGTGGCTCAATGCTGTGCGAGCGGAGAGTGATTTTTCCTTTTTCGTGCGCAATAGCTTCTCTCTAAACCTTCTTTTAATGCTTTCAAAAAAATTACTTTCCCCATAAGCTTAGCTCCTTTTTCAAAAAATCAATCAAAATTTTCACCAAGTTTTTTTCGGCTTTAGTTAGATTTTCTTTTTCATTCTTAGCAAAAATAGATATCAGATAAGTTTTCTTTTTTCTGGAACATCACAATAACATCTCTCGACCCACCTCATTTGCCTTTAGAAGCCGATTTTAACTTTGTTTTTCTGGAGCCCTGTTCCTTCTATTAAATCTCCTATTTTAGGATTATTTACAGATATGAGAACTTCAAAATATTTCATAATCAGTTACGGAATTTTATGTAGAGCTTCTAGTTAGTCGTAAACATCAGAAAATTATTTCAGTGCTGAATGAACATTCTTTTCATAACTCATGATATACTACATAGTCGAGAAATTTATACAAGTGAAGACATTTTATTAGATGGTTCCTAGAGGAGAGACACTTTCTGTCCTTTTTATCGCACTGATGTGAGAGTGTCTGAGTATGATCCTGACTTATTTCTTATGATTGAAGTGCTATGGTACAAATTCGAGACAGTAAGGGTTTATTTTTAATTGGTACATTTTTCTAATTAGATTTATAATTTAGTTTTATATTTATCATGAAATAAATAAGAGATTTATTTGTGTCTATCAATTCACTCAATATGTCTGTTATTCCATATATTCCGCCTAAAACTCGACAGAATTTATATAATATCAGAAGTGGCAAGAGGATTGGCTAATGGGTTCTATTTCAATAAACAATTAAGCCCAATTTCTCAGAGCTCACAGATAAAATTGCCGAGCTTAAAAAATTGCGGATTGTTCGCCTGTGTCATCATCATCTAAAAAAGTGGAACGGAGATGAAATTGCGAGACTCTACAATCTGAAGCCTAAGTTTTATTATTGCAACCAACAAAAAAACCTATAGTGGCTTCTCAATACAGCCCTCTGCCTGCTGTCGGAGGATATGATCAGGACAAAACAAAATTGCTTTTATTGTGCATTTTTTAAATCCAGAAGAAGTTTATATCCCAGTGGATGTGCTCTTTGATAACATCTTACAGTTAGCTAAGAAAATCGAAAAACCTATTCAGCTTCACCTTAGAGGAGAGAATTAGAGGTTATCTGAAGAACTCATTAAAGTCTATCGAAAGAATGGATGAGGAATAGAAAAGATTTTCCCTATGGAAATAACAAGTGAAAAAATTTTATTAGATGGTTCTAGAGGAGAAACTCTTTCTATTTGATTCTCCACGGTGATGTGTCCATATGACCCTAGCTCTAATCCCAAAGCAGAAGGATGATTGATTCTATGATACGTGTATTAATGAGTGATTTTAACCCAATTATCAAATTAGCTTATAGACCCTCATCATGTGAGTTGTTAGGCGACTTAGAAAACAAGTTTGAGATTCAAAATAATTTGTCAAATTATCCAAAAAATTCGAAGAAGCTTCAAAATAATTTTTTCGAAAAGATAATGCTAAAGAGCATGGAAGACATCTTTAAAAATCAGATCAAGAAAAAAAGCTCTTTTGAATAAAGCGAGATCTAGGCGGAACCACCTCATCTCAGATCTTAGTGACAAGTTGCGAGAACAATTTTAGCGAGTGTTTTTATTGTAGGATTTCTTTTTCGCAAACTATGATAAAGATTTCGACGCGGAACTTTACTATCTCGTGAAAATTTAGAACGATTTAAAGCGCTTAAATATCCCTCCAAAATTTCCATTAATGCTTCGGTGTCGTTCTCTTATAATCTTTCATCTCCTAAAGATTTTACCTTCTGAGTTGTTTCATTTTCTTGTTCCCGTTCTATGGGTCTCAAACGCATGATCCCTTCATGATCTCTACTCATATAGTGTGTTGGAGGTATACTTTGAAGCCATTTTTCATTTATAATATATGTTACCTTGACAGATGCTGGAAGCATACGGTCTGGTACCATAGGTTCCTCAACACAAGGATCCCGATCGTTACTAAAAATTAAATCTCGAATTGTATAAAAAATTTGCATGAACCCTCTCAATATGGGTTGTTAATAATAAATCATATTAAAAAATAACAGAATCTAATAAATGATTCAACTTTTTAACAGGATAGGCAGGATAGGCAGGATGTACAGGGTAGACTGGGATAGGATTTAAAAAACCTCTTGCACCTCCCAGCCATACTTTTACGCATAAGTTTTTTTGACAAAATCCAGCACGAATTTTCATTCAGATTTTTCATTTACCGAATTAGAAACGACTCATTTGATGCTGGTATCTGGAGGATTGAGCCTGAAGGGCTCTTAATTGCACAAAGCCCAGGGCATCGCCCTGGGAAGGGATAAAAATAAATTTGCAGCCTGTAAGGCTGCTAGAAAGGCGCATTAATCACAAGATAAATTTGCATCAAATAATGTCGCTCTCTGGCAGCCCTACGAGGCTGCTATATTATTCTGAACCTTACCCAGGGCGATGCCCTCGGCTGTTGCAATTAGAACCTTTCAGGCTCATTAAACAGGTTTATCTTCTACAAAAACGTTTTTAAATTTTATTTAACAAAAATCTGAATGAAAATTTGTGCTGGATTTTGTCAAAAAACTTATGCGTAAAAGTAGCTCCCAGCTCATCCCCGAAAGCCCTATTCAAGAAGAAGGAGTTCAGAATGAAGTTATGCAGTCATATGTTGTTTAACATATTGGAGCAGGGCATCACAGCGCTTATTGCAAGCATCCGTGCCTTCTTGAATGGAATGAAAATTCTTTTCCGAGACATCGCCATAAAGCTTTACTTTTGGTTCTGTTCCCGAAGGGCGGATAATGACTTTGCTCCCATCTTCTAGCCAAAAAAGGAGGACATTCAGAGATAGGTAACGTTAAATGTTCCGTTTTGCCTGTGGATAAGTGAAATTTAGTTGAATTCTGAAAATCCTCGATTATCAGGACAGGTATGCCATTGATTTTTTCTAAATGAGATTCCCTCAGGCGTTGCATGGATGTAGCCATTCTTTCTTTGCCTTCCTTGGTTTCTTCAAAATTTATTTGAGAGAAGCTTTTGCATAAAGTCCATATTTGTAATAGAGATCATGCAATTTATCGACTAATGTTTTCCCTTGCAGTTTAGCCTGAAGAGCTATTTCTGCCACTAATGCACTGGCGAGGATGGCATCTTTGTCGCGGGCATAGGTGCTCAAAAGAGAACCGTAAGATTCTTCTCCTCCAAAAATATATTGATAGCTATCAGGAAGGGTTTCCCACTCATCAATTTTTTCCGCAATGAATTTAAAGCCTGTTAATACGTTGAAGCAAGGGCGATTGTAGGCATCACAGATAGTTTGAAACAATTCGGTCGTGACAATTGATTTAACGAAAGCAGCCTTAAGGGGGAGCCTTTTTTGTGAACTAAACGATTCACAAATATGCTCGAGGCAAATCGATAAAGTTTGGTTGCCATTCAATACTACTACTTGACCTTGATGTTGGATAGCTACTCCCATGCGATCAGCATCAGGATCGGTCGCAATGAAGAGATCGCTACCTGTTTCTGACATAAGATCGATGCCCATTTTAAGGGTTTCAAGATATTCTGGATTTGGAGCTTTAACTGTCGGGAATGAGCCATCGGGAATAATTTGGGGTTTGACATAAATAGGTTCAGGAAACCCCCATGCTTTAAGCGTTTTGGGTACCATGGTAATGCCGGTGCCATGCAAACTTGAGTACACAATTTTGAGCAGGTGCCCTTCCTTTTTATTGATCTGAGGATAGTTTTGCAAACTAGAGACATCTCGGATGTAGGCATCATCCACTTCCGTATCAATTTCATGAATGAGGGGGTGTGATAGTGAGGCAACCTTCTTGACCATGGTGGGGTCGGTAATTTTGATGGCTTCAGCAATGATGCCTTGATCATGAGGAGGTACAACTTGGCCTCCATCCGACCAATAGACCTTATAACCATTATAAGCGGCCGTGTTATGAGAGGCAGTAATCATTACTCCTGCCATACATTTTTTATAACGGGTGGCATAAGAGACAAGGGGAGTGGGGCGGATATCTTTAAATAAGTAAACGCGGATATTATTGCCGGCTAAAACCTTGGCTGTTTCTTCAGCAAATTCGCGTGAATGGTGGCGGGAATCATAACCAATAAAAACTGCATATTCTTTGTCTTGATCTTTTGGTTGTTTTAAAATGTAGTTAGCCAATCCCTGTGTTGTCGCCCCGATGGTATATACATTCATGCGATTGGACCCAATCCCCATGAGGCCGCGCAATCCTCCGGTTCCAAACGTCAAATTGGTATAAAAAGCGTCGATTAATTGTTGGGGATCTTCTTTAAGCAGGCGGCGAATTTCTGATTTAGTCGTGTCATCGTATTGTCCGTCCAGCCAAAGATTAATGTTTTTCTGTGTGACCAAGTCGAAAGTGATTCGTTCTTTAACGTTCATCCTTCCTCCGCACTCTTTTTTTTCACCATATGCAAAGGGTAGTAAGGATGCAATAAAATTTTGGGGATAGGGGATAACTGGACTATTTGGACGAGTTGGATTTGGTCCAATCTGTCCAGTTCAGTCCACTCGTCCACTTTGTCAGCATTTCCAAGTTCTTTTTACTTCAGCATAAAGACTTTTTGATTGTATCTTTATGCCTAACCATCATAAAAATTTGATCCATTAAATCCCTTTCAGGAACATGAAATTCCTTAAAAAACTCATTGCTAAGAAATAATTTGAACTCGTCACCAGTAACATTTTCGGTATTTATCCTCTTAGTTTCAACATCAAAATATAGAAAACAAAAAGTTAAGCTTTATCTCATTTTCACCCATTCCAATTTGAAAGGTTACTCTATCTAATGCATAATTAACTTTTATTATTCTTTTATTTCCATCCGCTCCTTTAGCAACTATCGGATAAAAAGGTTTATCTAAAATATAATTTTTCATTACGGTGTGATCAGGACTTTTTATTGGAAGTAGACGAAAATATGAGTTGCTAATTTTATCTTTAATTCAACTGTATTGATTATATAAGTTTTATCTTCAGAAATTTTTTTTATTTCGTAAAAAATTTTCGGTTTTACCCTCATCAAGGCTTCTTGAATCTTTTTCATTGGGTTTTATTAGGATAATTGGTTCCTTTTCAAAAGTTTCTAAAAGCAGAACCCCATCATTGCAAGGAATAATCGCCGCCGCGTGATTGGGTGGTGAATTTAGATGCGCTGTTTCTACAACCACATATCCATTTAAATCAAAATCCTTCTTAAGCATTTGCAATACAGCCAAACTTTGACCTACACAACTGCTTGCGTGGTTCAATTCTGCTTCTCCAGATGAATTTGGTTTAAATTTTGTGAACACTTCAACTGCAGTGATGCTGGGATTTTGGAAACGTTCTTCCTCAAAGAATTCAAGGAAACTTGTCAGCGTATTTAAACCAGTGTAATCAACCTCAGAACCAAATTTTTCGACCTTGTCTATAATCAAATCTCTTATATCTTCACATGAATACGGATTTGTCTGAGGAGTTTCTTTACGATATAAAGGGACCGGTACATAAAGATGTCTGGGAAGTATGGACGCACCCTTTTTTTCTAAATCTGACTCATAACTTTTATAAATCTTTTCAATTTTCTCTTGAGATATATTATACTTATCTAATTTTTTATTTCTTTCTTTATAATTTATTTTTGATATTTCTAGATCTAAAGCATAAATTGAATATAATTTTTGGGTGACCATAAAACCTTTCTTTAAATAATAATGTTTTACTTTATTGTATCATATTTGTGAATTATTAGCAAAATTTTATTTGATTTGTTAAAACAAATTTTATATTCTCACTAACTTCTGGATAGAGATAATGTGTGTCTTAAATTGATCCTCACAACATATTAATAATTAAAATATAATTAAGCTGTAAAGTCTATTTAATTTACTTAAGTAGAATAAAAATTAAGTATCTATTATGTATAAATATTATTTTAATTTTAATAATAAAATATATAATATAGTATAATATAAAAAAGTGTAGAATTAAATAGGGTGTAAATATGCTTCCAGATATTCCTTTAATAGTGCTTATATAGTTAATATACCGCTTTATTTCGACGGTAATTTAGTGTTGCTAGAAAAAAATGTAAACGAAATATTAGAAAATCCCACATTTACATCAGGCCGAAAATTCAAAGTATTAATTGGACTGAACCAAAAAGATGGGAGACTGAATGAAAAAGAGATACAAGATGGTATTTCGAAAGTACAAAGTATAATTGAAAAAAAAAAGAAAGAACTTGAGCACAAAATTGATGAAATACAGGTGATTAACTATACGTGGACTCCATTAAGTAAATTTTCTGGAGCAAATTACTCAGAGATTCGCAATAAAATATATGAAGCAGAAGAAAATGAAATTTTTTTCAAAAAATTTAAAAATGAAAGAATAGAAAATATTTTTTATTTAACTATTGATCCTGATAGTGATGTTAGTAGTAATGTATTCGAAAGAGTTGAGAATGAAACTATTGATAAAATTGCTCCACTAGTTATTTTTGGAACATATCAATTTAATATTGATGAACCAAATCTTATTCGCGATGATAACACGCTTAATTGGGAGGGGTTTTTATCTAGCAAGGAAGCCATCTATGACAAAAACTTTAAAAAGGAAATATCAAAAAATGTATTTTCTTTTGTTAAGTTTCCATATGTATATTTTAAAGATATAAATAAAAAAAGTTTAAACGAAGAGTTGGATAGAAATTTAGTCTCATTAAAAAATATATTAGAAAGAAACGTCAGTGGAAAAATTAAGTTATCAGACGAAGGAATGTCTAAAATAGTTTATTTAATTAATGTCTATAATAAAGTCATTCAAGAAGCTTCTATTTCAACAGCTTACGAACAAGAAATCATAGCTTTCGAAAAAGAAATTGAAGAGTATTTGAATATCCCAAGAAGCGTGACTGGAGCATCAATTTTATATCCTGCTGAGCCAGTACTTTTTATTACTCTTTTTCAGAGAGTGCATGGAAAAGAATATGATTTAAAACAGTTAGTGGATAAGGCTAGACCCGAGAAGCCTTTATGGGGAGTTTATTCTCATACTGAAGAGGGAGAGACGATGGTCAGCACTCTGCGTAATATCTGGCGAGATTATGTTAAACAGCATAAAGAGGAAAAAATTGAGAAGCGCGAGTATGTAAAAGTTGCGTTTGAATATAAAACACAAATTCCAGATAGATCATTAAAAATAGATAATGATCTGTTAATCCAATTACCTGATGAAGTTAAGGACTTAAAAGAAATATTGACTAATGAAGAAAAATCGAAAGAATTAGGAAAAACTTTGTTAGCAATTTTTGCAAAAAAATGTCAGAGTTCTTTAACGGATAAATTTTTGGAACAAAGGCGCCGCTATTTGATGGGAGAGTCTGCTAAAGATTACCCAGGGGAATTTTCGACTAAACCTAGCCGATTTGGACAACAGAGTGGAAAAGCCGTATATGAATCATTGAAAGATTATTTTCATGCAAAAAAAAGAAGAAATTGTTGTTGATATGTTAATGCAAGAAGTTTTAAAATCGCTTCATGTAATATCTTACAAATAGAGAATTTAAAAGTGTGTTAATGTATTAAGGAGAAACAAATGAATATGCCTATTTCTATATCAAGTTTAAGTGAAAATGAAAAACTTGTTTTAGTAAATTCTAAAGATGAAGAAATTATAGCATTTGGCAAAGGAAAAATTCCTGAAATTTTTGATACTTTAATTAGGAATTTTGTGGATGAAACAAAAGGGTTGTTTATTCCTTTCTTTGAGAGAAATAAATTTGAAAATGAAGCTTTTATATTATTAGATGATCCAAGATTTTTCGATGCTTTTAAAGCCGCTTTTCCCAATCTAAATGAAGCCCATTCCTATCACTGGAAAATCGTAAAATACTAGCAAAAACTGTTGCAAACCCCATTCAACTAACCGCTGTCAGGAGAAAGGATTCTCTATGGGTTGTAAGCAACTTTGCCTGATAACAGCGGCTAATTGATGGAAGAGACAGCCTATGCTGGTTGCATTGTTATAGAAAGCACAAGGGATGCCTTCATCGCCTCCTTGACGGATAGCAGGGTCAAGAGGGATGCTTGCCAAAACTTGCGAATTAAAGCGAGAAGCTAATTCCTGTGCTGATCCCTGTCCAAAAATGTGGTAGATGTGCTGAGTATCAGGACAGCGAAAACCAGCCATATTTTCGATAATTCCCAGCAAAGGAACCTCTAATTGATCGAAAGCATTTATGGCTTTAATCGCATCCAGCATCGCCACTTCCTGGGGAGTGCTGACAATTAGAGCCCCATCAATTTTTAGCAGCTGCGTCATCGAAAGTAAGATGTCTCCTGTACCAGGTGGTAAATCGATAAGCAGAAGATCAAGTTCTCCCCAAGCTACCTCTCGCAGCATTTTTTGCAATGTTCCATGCAACATAGGCCCTCTCCAAATAATAGAGCGAGCTTCTTCAATGAAGAATCCCAAAGAAATGACCTGAATTCCAAATTTGGTAAAAGGCACGACTTTTTCCTTACCGTCTGGAAAATGTTCAATGGGCGGGGTAAGGCGTCTTAATCCCAGCATAATGGGAATAGAAGGACCATAGACATCGGCATCTAAAAGACCCACTTTAAGCCCTTGAGAGGCCAGAGCGACTGCCAAATTAACAGCTACGGTGGATTTACCTACCCCTCCTTTGCCGGAGCCTATGGCAATCACTTTAGAGAATTGCATACTCTTCTTGAATAGTGCATTGTTCTTCGATAATTTCTTTCGTTACGAGAGGTGCGTCGGGACGGATGCCTTCACAAGTACGGGCGGCTTCGAGCCACGCTTTTTTTGATTTTAAATTTCTAGGCCACCAAGGAAAAGTGCGGCATTGTGTAGGACGTACTGCATAGATTTGGCATTTATTGTCTTTGAGAAAAACACAATCAAAGGTTTTGGGGAGTTCACGCAAAGAGAAGCGCCCCTTCACGCGGTATAAGTAATGTTGGGAAAATTCTTCAACGCTGAGTTCGAGGAAAGCAGCAATTTCTTGGATTTCTTGTTCATTCACCCAAATATAGCCCGGAGATCCCGTACAGCATTGCCCGCAACCTGTGCATTCAAAGCGAAGACCCTCAGCATACCAAGGTGCATTGTTTTGGATAACTTTTAACATCTAAGAATCTTTATCTTTTAAAATTTGGCGGATGCCGGCAACGATAAATAGAATCAGAAACACGATGCAAACTATTCCGACAACCGCAGCTTCAACAAAAAGGGACAATAGCATAAGTGAACCGACGGATAAAAAAAAACTATTTTAAGCTAAAAAATATCTGTTGTCAACTTGCTCTTCATTTGTTATTTTATATCCTACCCTCTTTTTGACATTTTTTTCTTGGGGGAGATCATCTATCTAGCCATTCTTAATATCTAATTATACACACTATTAGGAGAAAAACTACTCATGCAGAAACAAAGAGAACATTGGGGCTCACATTTAGGATTTATCCTTGCAGCTGCAGGTTCCGCTATCGGCCTTGGAACCCTTTGGAAATTTCCTTATGTAACAGGTGAAAATGGGGGAGGAATCTTTGTTTTTATTTACATTCTGTGTACGTTTTTTATTGGAATTCCCATCTTTGTTGCTGAACTTGTTCTTGGACGCAAAGCCCAAAGGGGAGCCGTTGGAATTTTTGCCGTATTAGCCAATAATTCAGCCGTATGGAAAACGGCAGGGTGGTTAGGGGTGGCTTCCTCATTCCTGATCATGTCTTTCTATAGTGTTTTGGCAGGCTGGGGGCTCAACTATGTTTTTATGTCACTAAGTCAATTTTATATCAGTATGAGTCCGCAGGAAATTTCAGGTGTATTTGATATTCTGGCTTCTTCGGCAGATATAACCTTATTCTGGCATTTCCTCTTTACTGCTCTCACAGCAGCTGTGGTTTATCGGGGGATTCGTCAAGGTATTGAATATTGGGCCCGTTTTATGACGATTGGTTTATTGATTATCTTGATTGGAATGTGTCTATTTGCCATGACTTTAGATGGGTTTTGGCAAGGGGTTAATTTTATTTTTTACCCCGATCCTGCACGTTTTAAACCTTCTGGAGCTATTGAGGCCTTAGGGCTTTCTTTCTTTACCCTCAGCTTAGGCCAGGGGATCATGTTAACTTACGGCAGTTATATGCGTCGGGGAGATGATATTCCCAAAACAGCCATCATCATCGGCTTTATGATCATTCTGGTGTCTCTGCTTGCCGGCCTCATGATATTCCCCATCATTTTCACATTTGGAATTGCTCCCGAAGCTGGACCAGGACTGGTATTTAAAACTTTACCTGTTCTATTTGCAAAACTTCCCGGAGCTCTCTTTATCTCCACGGCTTTTTTTATTCTCTTTGTATTCACAGCTTTAACTTCAGCAGTTGCTTTGATTGAAGTGGTGGCAGCTAATTTTACCGATTTAATGGGCTGGTCCCGGCAAAAAGCAGTCTTAATCGTAGCAATCAGCTGCTTTGTTTTTGGAATTCCAAGCGCTTTATCCCATACAAATACTTTATTTGCCAACTGGCCGGCCATTTATGGTAAAACGTTTTTTGAAACCATTGATGATATTGTATCTTTGTGGCTTTTGCCCATTGGAGGGTTGATGGTAGCCATTTTTACAGGCTGGTTTCTCGATAAAAACATTAGCCGTGATGAATTTGATGCTGGCACAACCTTGCGTTGGTTGTGGCCTCCATGGATATTCTTTATGCGGTGGATCGCTCCCCTTGCAATAATATTTATCATTTTGCAACAAAGTGGATTAATCGATATTGATGCTTATTTTAAATAAATCTTTTCCCTATTTTTTTATTGTTGAAGATGCTGAAAATGAGTCGTTTCAGAACTCATCCAACAAAAATCTGAATGAAATCCACAGAGTCAGCAATGACTCATAACAAGAGACATCCTAAAAGATATTGGTGACTGCCATGGGGTGAATTAATATCTCCTGCCTTTGTTTTTCAAATTTCAAAATCAATTTAATAAAATTGTAGCTCACCAGGCACACAATCGAGTCCTTCATTGATTCAATTAAGAACTGGGCCAAGGAAATTCAAGCAGTAAGCCTTGACTTTTCCTCGGAAAAGCCAAGGCTTACTGCTTGAATTTCCTATCCGTTAGTCAAACCTTTCTCACCCGTTCAATTAAATTAAATTAAATTAAATATAATTATTGATATAATAAATTATGAAGTAATTTACTATGTGGCTAAATTATGAGTATACAAATAAATTCAGATTTAGTGCGTATAAGTCAAATTTTAGGAAGTATAAAATCAAAAAAAGAAACCATTCCGGAAAAAGATTTCCAAGAGATAATTAAAAGAATTGGTAAAAATTTGGATGAATTAAACTCCCATTCTCAAGAAGGTTTTACTCCTTTTACTGAAAAACTGAGGGAAGAAGTTGTGCAAGTTTTAACTGAACTCAATACTGAATTAAAATTATCTCATACACAAGATGCAAAAACTCAACAGATTTCAGAGCAAATATTGCAGGTTAAAGCAAATATCCAACATGCGCCATTATTGAAGGATAGGGTGATTATAAAACCTAAAATTGATCTAAAAATTGGTTTTTTTTGTGACATCGATAGTCCTGATCACAATGCAGCTGTCTCTTCGACTTTACATTTAGCCATCCAGCAAGGTCTTCCCTTTGTAACGACGCGTTCCATGTTGCGATGCTCGGGAATGCCAGACACTTTATCTGCGAGAGATAAAATGGAATCTTTAGAAAAACTTCTCCTGAATCAACAAGCTAATTGGGATATCTACCAACAATTTGATCCTGTATATGGAGAAGAATTTCTCGTTTTTTTGCCTAAATCTCTTCTTCCTGACAAAGTGGGTATGGAGAAGCTTAAAGCGCTCGATTTTGCGGCTGATGGAACGCTGAAAAAAATTCCATTGAAAGAAGTTCTACAAGGACCTAGAAGAAAAAATGACCTAAATGCATTTTTTCATCTATTCGCAGAAAATCCCGTGTTAAATAAATTATTCTATATTATCGGGCATGGTGGTGCAGATACAGTTGCGGCCTTGAAAACAGAAAATTATAAAAAATTTTCAGATTTTATTGAGAAGCAAAAGGGCAAAGGGCTAACCGTTGCTTCATGTATGTCGGGAGGGGAAAGTTCTTTACTAACAATCCCCCAAGCGGAAGAAGACGAACATACTGTAAGTTATGAAGATCGAATGAAAGATCATTCTTATCCAACAATTGTCCGTTCTATCGGAGATTTTCCAACAATTGCTGGTCAAAAAGCTGAGGAAGGCTTGAATTATTATTTTGATGAATTGTCATTATTCATAGAAAAAGCAGATCCCACAGTAACTGAATTTCGCAAATTGCTTGATAAAGTAGAAGGATATAAAGGAAAAGAAGAGGTCAATTCGGTCAAAGTGTATTTTCCCTCTTCAGCAGGAGTACCTGGGGGATTTCGCCCTATAGGAGAAAGAGGTCTAGGTTATTCTCTGACTTATACCGTTGCTAAACAACACGAAACTTTCTGGCAAACAGGAGAATTTACCATAAAGAATAGGGAAATGCTAGAGATACATCCTTTAGTCACACTGGCTCCCATCATGTTTGAAGATCAAAATCCTGTTTTGCTGTCCATGATACCGGGGCAGGGGCATCATTTCTTGAAAGCACTTACATTAGCCAACCAAGAAAAACCTCTAGATTTTATTTCACGAACTATGAATTTTCACACAAAAAATAAATTGCAAGTTTCAAAAGGATTTTTCATAGGCACTTTAAAAGAAGAGGCATCATTCTCAAAAGAAGAGGCATTAGGATTGAAAAAAGAAGTTTTTGAAGAAGTAGCTTTGCTGCTAACCCCCAATGGCTGTCAATGTGCCTATCGCTCCCATTCTGTCCCTGATGATCAACAGGCAAAATACTACTTCACTGATGGTAAGATGGTAAAGCCCATCACCGCAAATCAACATGCCCTTTTTTGCCGTAGAGCGGCGGAAGCAACCGAAGCTAAAGAAGCTGCGATACGTGCCACCTCAGCAGGCCAAGAAACAGAACTTTTGTTTCAAGAGGCTATCACAGGGGATTCATTCTGGTCTTCAAAAACAAGCGCTTTTCGAGATTTCATTTTTTCTATTGAAAATAATCCCAGTTCAAAAATAGAGGGATTATTGGAAAAAATGGATCTAAGTAGGAAGAAAAAGGGGAATTGGTCACTTTTTTATTGGAAAAAGATCATTTAGAAGCGGCCTTAAAAATTTTTAAAGCCGAAAATCTGGATCCCAATTTAACAAGCTTGGAAGGAATTCCATTGGTTTTTTATGCGATAGAAAAAAATGACATTAACATGCTTGATTATTTGTTGCAAAAGGGGGTTAAGTTAGATGTTCGAAATCCAAAAAATAAGGGAAATACCCCTCTTCATGAAGCAGTTTCGAGGGAAAACCAACCAATTGTCGAGCGTTTGCTTAAAGAAAATATAGAAATTGATGCGAAAAATTCCAAAGGTTGGAATGCCCTCACTTATGCCACTAACAACCTTTCATTATATCGTCTACTAGAAGCAAAAGGAGCTCAGATAAATTATAGGAATAGCGACGGGGCTACTCCCCTTAGCTTTTTTGTAAGTGTAAACATAAATCAAAGAGTCGATTTTCTTATCAATAATACTCATGCAGATCCCAATGCGGGAAAACCCTCCGCTCTCATACTAGCTATTCAGAATTATGATAGAGAATTAGTAAAAAAACTTCTTGACAAAGGAGGTAAGCCTTTTGAAAAAGACGAGAACGGCTCAGTTCCTTTTGTCCAAGCCTTGATGCGAAGTTCTCCAGAGGTTGTTCAGCTTCTTCTAGAAAGGCAAGATTGCAATTTAGAAATGAGAGATGCAAAAGGAGTGACTCCTTTAGTAGCTGCATTGTATTCAGGCAACGATGAAAAGATCGAAGCTTTAAAAGTGAGAAATGTTCCTTTTCCAACCTCTTTAGAACCCGAAGAGGAAGAGATGTTACAATTTGTGGTTGAGCGTTTAGAACGGCTAGGCGAGCACGATAAACTTAGACTGCTCTTGAAATGGAATAACCACTCTCCGCACTTTGAACAGATAGTTTCTGATTATTTGCTTAATCATAATCCACAATTTTTACGAGAATGCATCCGTTCGGGAGGCATTCTTAACCCTGGTGGAAATATTCTCAAAAAACTCTATTATCAAACCCGAAATAATTTTGAATCATATAGAGAACTCATGGTGACTTGTCTAGAAAAGGAAACGGATCTTAATCGCTATTTGGATCAAGCGGTCTTTTCTGAAAATAAAGAATTGATCAAGCTTTTATTGCTGATGGGCGCCGATCTTTCAAAGGTCAGTGATTCCCAAGATTTATTTGCTCATATTATTCGATTTGACGATTTAGAACTTGTGAAACTTGCCCACCAAAAAGGGGCCAACATTCAGGGGACTTTCCCCTTGCAAGTTGCTGCGCAAAAATTAGGGGCCGATTCAACGGGAGAAATATTTAAATACCTGCTAGAACAGGGGGCCGCTTTAAATGGCGAAACTTCCGGGCAGCCTACTCCACTTTCGTATGTGATACAGAGCGGCAACCTCTCATTAGTTGAGTATAGCCTCCAGCATGGTGCTGAGATCAACCTTGAAGGCCGTGATAGGTATCTTCCTATGGAATTCGCTGCTCTTCTCACCAACGATCCAAATGGAATAATATTCAAAAAATTAGTAGAAGCTGGTGGAAAGCTAAACGTAACAGGAAAAAGCAACGTATCAACGCCTTTTGCTACATTAGTTGGCAGAGGCAATCTGGAACTTATTGAATGGGCTCTTAGCGCTGGAGCAAAGGTAAACCCAGATGCTTCGGCCGACAAAATGACACCGTTACAAAAAGCTGCTGCACGCGCCAATGATCCTCAAGGGTTGATTTTTAAAAAATTATTGGATGAGGGGGCAGATATCAATGCAATGGGGACAGCTGGAGAGCATCCTGTTATTTCGATTATTAAGAAAGGCAACTTGGAATTGATTCAATGGTGCTTTAATAGAAGCGTTCAATTAGATAGACCGCCATTCAACGAGCAAGTTCTAGAAGCTGCCATCTCTTCCGGAAATCCCGAGGTTGTTCAATTTTTAGAAGATAAAGGCTTTAAAATTTTGCCGCAAACTTTAACTGACAAACAACTTCTTTTGAAGGGATATCAGGCTGGAGGAGCTCAAATGTTTAATAAAACATTAGACCTAAAGGCTGATATCCAATCTCTGTCAGATGATGAAAAATCTCAATTATGGGAGTTAATTGTTAAAGAAAACGATCTCCCGACAGCCAAATTTTTACTAGAACAACTGAAGCTCTCTGAAGAAGAGGGGCATGCCATTCAAAGCGATTCTCTAAAACAGGGGAATGTTGAAATGCTGCAGCTCTTGCATACTTACATGCCATTTTATCTAGACACAATAACTGATAGTGACTTTAGAAAGATTGTCAAAGATGAGCACGTGGATGTATTGAAATATTTGATTCAAGAAGGATTAGATATAAATCAACAGATGGGTTTTGATGAAGATACCTTATTTACAATGGCTGTGGAAAAAGTTAGTAAAAAAATTATTCGCCTTTTATTAGATTTGAAAGTAGACCCTAGGCAAAGAACGGGAGAATTTCAACCCGCTCCTATTTATGTGGCTGTGAAAACAGGAGATGCCGAACTAGTTAAAATACTTTTAGATGCTGGAGCTGGGGCTGATAGAAATGTAAAAGACAAAGTTAATAAAAAAACAGCTGTGGAACTTGCTCGTGAGGAAGGTAACCAGGAAATTCTCGATCTATTAATAGGGCATCGTCCTCCTGGATAAGAACTTTAATGAGTGACCCTCTCAATAAACGAAAGGGCATTTTTGTGGGCCAATTTGTCAAGAAAAGCTGGCCCCAAGTTAAGCTCCCGCTGGATAAATGTCAGCAATGGCCCATAACAAGAAGCATCTGCATAGGCTTTAAAGAATGATTCTTTGCCATTACGGTAAGCTGGCGGCAAATCGTCTTCAAAGAAAAAATCTGCTCCAAAAGCCATGTAATCTTGGCCGCCTAATTCCAACCAATGGGTAAGCTGATTAAGGATGTCCTCTTCTGAATTGCCAATAAAATGACGATATAAGTTCAAGCCGACTATCCCTTGGCGGCGAAAGATCTCCTTAGCTATCTCATCGGGTAAATTGCGTGGCATGGGGCAAATAGCCCGCGCATTGGAATGGCTTGCCATCACGGGTATGCTCAAACGGTTCCCTTCGATGTAATCGATGATGTCATAGGCCAAGGCATCTGAAGCATGGCTGAGATCCACTGCAATGTGTTTCTGGTGAAGGTCGTCCAACAAGTGCTGGCCATCTTCTTTCAAACCAGCTTTAGCGTGAGCACCCCCACCAAATCGATTCTCGGTATTCCATGTCAAACTAATATAAAGCGGTCTGGCGATGTCTTGAATGCATTTATTTAACCGCTGTAAGCCTTGATTTAATGGCTCGTGCTCTTCGCAAAATCCAGAAGCATTCTCAAATGCCAACAGAATGCCTATGGGTCCAGATTGCAAGTTATAAGAAGAGGAAAAATGAACAAACTCTTGGGGGTATTGAGAAGGTAACTTTTGATAAGCCTGGGCTTGAATCTGTCCCTGTGAAGATGATTGAGGACCTGTAAGAGTGAAAACAGCCAGTGTTTGCAGCTTCACTTGTCCTTGGCGTAATTGGGGTATGGCACAGCGTGGGGCCAAATCATAAGGGGTACGTTGTTTCCCACCGGCTAAATAACATAAAAGATCGCAGTGAAGATCTACTACTGTTTGATGCATCATTTTCTCAGTTTTTGAGTAATAATCGGGAACTCCATTTCCAAAGAGCTTCCAACTGTTGGGGATTTTGCACAAATGCCGGCCCTCGCTGAGCTCTCCCCTCTAAAATAAGGCGAAAAATTGTCTCTAACAAATTCTCAGAATTAACTTGCTTCTGATTAATTAACTCTAACAAGACACTGGCCACGATAAGCGTTCCGGTTCTTCCCATCCCTGCACGGCAATGAACAATAACCGGCTGGTTGGATTGTTGCTTATGGCTTTCCATGATTACCGTTAATTCATCCAAATCATCCTCTGTAATTCCACAATGATCATCCCATCCTTCGTAATGCACTCTGGGTATGATAAGAGGATGTTTAGCGTTCTCTTTGTCCCTTAAGGTATAATGATAAAGCTGAGCCTGAACTTTGCCAATCTCTTCTTGATCTGCCAAAGCAACATTCAGATTACCATAGGTCTTGGCTTCTCCTTGGACGGGAACATAAGGAATCAGCCCTCTTTTCATATCCCCAGAATTTGTTAAATCCAAGATTAAAGAAGTCTTCTGACACATACGCCAAAAAAGCTCCACTTGCAAAGGATATTGAGTAGCAATAAAGTGTTTCCCTTCGAGTTTGACATGGTTTGCATGCAAGTAATTCCAAGAATTTGATCCCAAGACGTTGACATGTGTATGTGAAGGACAAAGGATATCTTCAAAACGACAGCTAGCAAGATTCAATGGCAGGTAGGTTAAGTTATTCTTTGTCTTATTCTCTAATTCCCCAAAAATCTGTGTAAAATCTAGTACAGGCACTTCAAGCATTGGTTGGTCAACTTTAATGTCTGGTTCTGCGGATTTCTGATTTTCTCGCTCTTCTTCTCCAGGCATCTTTTCCAGCTTGTCTTGCTCAAAAATGGGCGTTTGCTTATCTTGGGCAATCATTTCCTTAAATGGAATAGGGGCATGTTCTGCGGGTTGCGGCACACTAATGCGCTGTTTTTGATGACACCCCACCCAATAAACCGTTAGAGCAATAATAGATAATGCTAATAGCGCGATGCCAAGGATTGCCAATTCGCGTGCACCCGGCAGGGCGCAGAAAAAATGCACTTGACTTTCCCAAATTTGCTTGCCAGATGCTATTTCAAAAGATGAACTAAAATAAAATATTCATCATCCTTCTCCAATTATTATAATTAAAATGGAGAGTCTACAATAAAAATCAATAAATCGCAAATGTTAAATTATATTAAGTTTGTCTAGGTCATCTTATACTAAGTCCTTAAAAAATTGCACAATTTGTTGAAAGAAGGTATTCTGAGGGTGGAACAAAGTGTTGGCAGATTCGTCATTCAAAAATGGATTTTTTGTGTATAGTCAATTATTTTTTGTCCTTTTAGCCCTCATTCTCATTAATTTTACACCCGAAAAAGATGTGGTATTTTGGGTTGATATGCCCTTTCAGGCTTTAAAATGGGCTATTCTGGGCTATTTTGGAATTCTTGCTTTAATTTATTTACAAGCTAAATTATTGACCCTAATAAGGAAAGACCGTTTTAAAACTCTTTGGCTCTTTTTACTTAATTTGGAATTATTGTGTTATCTTAGCTTTTATCATTTTGGGCTGGGAGCGCAACGTTTCTTCATGCAAGGCATTCTAGCTTCTTTTCATACTCCGTTTGCCCTTATTTCCTTAATGCTCTATTTTTTTGCTTTGGGATGGGGGCATCTTTGGCAAAATCACTTTCACATGCATCGATCGTGGTCTGGAACCCTTAAGAGTTCCTGGCAGCAGGTTTTATTTTTATTTCCCACCTGCTTCCCCTTGATCGATCATCAGTTTTCTTTTACATATTTTGGAAAGTTTCTCCACAGGGCCAAACCAGGAAGCTATTTTATTGGCCCTCTTCTTTTGCTTAACCGCCTGCAGCTTAGTTTTTCTTCCCCCTTTTATGGTTTTTTGCTGGGGTTGCAGGCCTCTTCAACGTTTAGATTTGCAAACACAGCTAGAGAAAAGATGTAGCTCTTTGCACTTTAAACATGCCGGTCTTAAAATATGGCCAATTATGCAAAATGCTTTCACTGCAGGGATAATCGGGGTCTTGCCTGCGTTTCGCTATATCCTTTTTACCCCAGCCCTTCTTGCTCGTTTACATAAGGAGGAAATTGAGGCTATCCTTATCCATGAAATTGGACATAATCGATACAAGCATTTGCTATTTTACCCGTTTATATTAACGGGGATACTGATTTTAAGCGCCTTAACCTTGAGCTTGCTTGAGAATAATCTGCCTGTGGCATTTCTTGAGAAGGCTAGTGATTTCACCTTAATTCTGGGTTTATTTGGGATGTATGCTCTTTTGCTTGGATTATATTTTAGATGCATTTTCGGTTCTTTCCCGCCTATTTGAACGCCAAGCGGATCTCTACATTTTCGAATCCTCTTTTGATCCTTTTTACATGATTCAAGCTCTAGACCGCTTGGGTGTAGTGACAGGTTTTACACATTCTCAACCAAGCTGGCACCATTTTAGCCTCCAAGAACGGATCGATTCCTTTACCAAGCTATCGAAAAGCCTGCTATTATTTTACACCATCATCGGCGTGTAAAACAATGGCTCCTGATTTATTTTAGCGCGCTTTGTTTGGGAGCTATGATTCTATACACTCAATTGATCTTGTAAATTCTCATTAATTCTGTTATGAATAGACCATTCAAAATGAGTGTAATCTGCCATGACTAAACAACCCTTATCTTTGCAGGACATGAATGCCTGGATTGATGCTCAGCGTCCCCGATGGATGGAGGACTTTTTTCAGTTTTTAAGCTTTCCAAGCATCAGTGCCGATCCGCAGAACAAACAAGATATTCTCCAACTGCGTAGATTGGCTGGCAGCCTATTTAAAAGAAATGAATTTTGATGTGGAATTATGGCCCACTCCGGGCCATCCTGTCCTGTTTGCCTCGCATGATAAAGCCGGCCCCAAAAAACCAACCTTGCTCATTTATAATCATTATGACGTGCAACCTGTAGATCCTCTTAAAGAATGGCTTTCACCTCCTTTTCAACCCACTTTGCGTGATGGACAGGTTTATGCAAGAGGAGCTCAGGATAATAAAGGACAATGTTTTTACGTCCTTCAAGCGCTTAAATTGTTGCAAGATCAAACAGGTTCCCCTCCCAATTAACATTAAGCTTTGCATCGAAGGGGAGGAAGAAATGGGAAGCATGGGCTTGTCACGGGTGCTTTCAAATAAAAGAAAACAGCTAAAAGCTGATTATCTGGCTGTCGTCGACTGCGGATTAAACAAGGCTGACGATCCAGCAGTTACGCTTGGCATGCGCGGCATCGTCACTTTAGATGTTGATGTCCAAGGATCAAAAATCGATCTGCATTCCGGCTCTCATGGCGGCATTGTACCCAACCCCATTCATGCTCTTGTGCAGCTTTTAGCACAGCTTCGCGATGCCAAAGGTAAAATCGCCATTCCCGGCTTTTATGCCGAAGTTGTTGACATATCTTCGGAAGAGAGGGATCTGATCTCCTTTCAATTTGATTTGGCCGAGTACCAAGAACATACTGGAGCCTCTTCAGAGGGTGGAGAGAGGGACTATTCTCCTCTAGAAAGAGCTTGGATCCGCCCAACTTTAGAAATCAATGGTATTCAGGGAGGCTATGTCGGAAAGGGATTTAAAACCGTGATACCGGCAAAAGCTCATGCCAAAGTTTCTTGCCGTTTAGTACCCAACCAACACCCGGCACAAATAGGTGAATTAGTAGCCGCTTATTTAAAAAGTAATGCTCCGCAAGGAGTTGAAGTTTCCGTGCGAGTAAATCCAGGGCAAGGCAAAGCAATTAGAGTTAGCCCTAAAGCTCCCATCGTCCAAAGTTTTGCCAAAGCATTCGAAGAGGTTTTTGGGAAGCCCTGTGCCTTCATTTTTGGAGGGGGATCGATACCGATCACCCAGAGCTAGCCGAAGCATGTGAAGGAGAAGTCATTTTATTAGGATTAGGATTGGACACTGACCAGATTCATGCCCCTAATGAACATTTTGGACTCGACCGCATCCAAAAGGGTATTCTCATCATAGCCAGTGCCATACAAAATCTTTCTTAAACTAATCCCAATGGTACATTGTCTTGAAGCTCGACTAAAGAGCGATCAATTTCTTTAGCATCCTTTTCATCACGTTTACTAAACATATAATAGCCTAATTTGAACATAGCCCCAACGCCTACGCCAGCTCCGATTCCTACTCCCAGCATCATCAATGGCGCAGATGCAATAACTGCTCCTGCAAAGGCCGCTCCGCCTGCCATGAAACCGAAAACTAGCAAAGCAATCTTCTGCGTCTTGCTGGTTTGCCTCCTTTGCAGAATGAGATCCGACCGCTGCACAACGCGATTGACTAAAAGTTGATAGGAATCATCGTAAAGGGATTTATGAAGGTCCCAACGTGTTTTCAAATCATCGTAACTGAGGACTTCATCTTTCAACTCATCCCGTTCGGCTATGGCTTTGCCGACAAAAAAAGCTGTTGCCAAAGCAGCAGTCAAACCAATAAGACCCACAATCAGTCGTAATGCAACATCATCTTTCTTTTTCTTACTTTTGTTTTCTTCATGATAATGGTGATGGACATGCGTTTCGTTATTGAACATCTTCCAACTTCTATCCGCTAAATCAATATGGATAGGATTTCTAAACGGTATCTGTGCTTGTGGCACTGCACGTACCTGTTGGGGAGCAAATGCAGGCGCCCTTTCTCTTTTTAAGATCGACCCTGCTAGTTCATGGGCTTTCGTAAGCAATTCCTTTGTTTGATTATGCATGGATTGAGTCAAAATGGGCTTTGGAGGTAAATAAGCAGCTGGTGGAAGATAAACATATTGTTGAGGTTGCACAACTGGGGGTTGATAAATTTGAACGACAGGAGCCTGATAAGGTTGCACGGCCGGGGGCTCATTAGGCTGAATAGCTGGGGCCCGGGGGTACAATTTTTGGAGGTCGGGGTATAAGGGGCTTAAAAGCCCCTCTTTTGGGGGCGCAGAAGGAGTCGGGCAAACCGGAGCAAAACCATAAGGGGCAGGTGGGAAATAAGGGTTATATTGCCCGTATTGTGGAACCATAAAATTATCTACATTATAAGTCATATTAACTCCTGTTTTATATTTAATAATTAATCATAATATTATATTTTTATTATTCAATAAACTAATTTTTAAGATTGCATTAATTTGTTGGACATGACTAGTTGGACGAATTGGACTGATTGGACGAATTGGACTGATTGGACAATGGCACTGGATAGACTTCATGGACCTGTCTAATTCGTCCAACTAGTCCAACTAGTCCAATTAGTCCAATTAGTCCAATTAGTCCAATTGTCCATCTATCTCATGTTTTAAGCTTCATGCAAGTGATCCCGAGCTAATTCCAGACCATTCAAAGCTAAAGTATTTAAAGGTTCGATCGCTAAAACTTCCTAAAGCCATCGCATAACGGTTTTGTTTGCGTAACGTTTTTGCATAATGAGCCAGAGCAAAGGTATTATTAGGCTCAATCGCCAGTGCTTCTTGAAATTTGACCGCTGCTTCCTTAAATTTATTTTGCTTTCTTAGCACTTCCGCATAATTAGCCAAAGCATTAGCGTTCTTAGATTCAATGGTCAAATATTCTTGGTATTTAATCTCCGCTTCCTCTAATTTGTTTTGCGTTCTTAGCATGTCTGCATAACAAACCAAAGCAAAAGCCATCTTAGGCTGAATGACCAAAGCTTCTTGAAATAGAACCGCTGCTTCATCGAACTTTTCTTGCATGCGTAGCGCCTCTGCATACTGAACCAAAACATAACCCTTCTTAGGTTCAATGGCTAAAGCTTCTTGAAATTTAACTATTGCTTCCTCGAACTTTTCTTGCATGCGTAACGTTATAGCAAAACAAACTATAGCAGTAGCGTTCTTAGGTTCAATAGCCAAAGCTTCTTGAAAATTGACGGTCGCTTCCTCTAATTTATTTTGCAGACGTAACGTCTCTGCGTAATGAATCAAAGCCGTAACATTCTTAGGTTCAATAACCAAAGCTTCTTGAAATTTGACAGCTGCTTCGTCTAATTTTTTTTGCATACCTAATGTGTCTGCATATCCTATCAAAGCAGTAACGTTCTTGGGTTCAATAGCTAAAGCTTCTTGAAATTTGACAGCTGCTTCCTCTAATTTTTTTTGAATGAGCAACGTCTTCGCATATTCAGTCAAAGTAGTGGCGTTCGTGGGTTTAATTGCTAAATCTTCTTGAAGTTTGGCTGTTGCTTCGTCTAATTTACCTTGCTTAACCAAAACTTCTGCAGAACGAAGGTGCACCTTGTTTCTAGCCATGCTATAAATACGATAAAGTACAAACCGCCAGCTAAACAGCCTAAAGCAATTAGAACAACAGCTGCAATCTTTTTTCGTTGATCAATCACAGAAGATAAGGTTTTATCTTTGACAATAGAAACCGTAAAATTAGAAAAAAAATTGAAAGAATTTATCCACGAAATAGCCACAACTTACCTCGTTCTTTAGTTAGAATTAAACGATGAGTTTATGTTTTTTATATAATTTGTGCAATTATAATTATTTTTTTTCTCAAATAAGGTAATTCTTGATACAGAAGAATTTTCGCAGCAAAGCCATTTTTTGAATCATACATCCGATCTTAGCCTGATTGCCGGCCTCCTTGACTTAGAACTACAATAGCAGATTAAAATCATCGAAAATAAAGGAAAAAAAACTGTCATGAAAGTCTAATTTTCAGTATTATATGCATTCTATCACAAACTCCAGATAGATAAACTGCTAAACCATCTAAAAATTTAAAAGGGATTAAATATGCAAATTTCAGATTATAGTCAAAAGACATTAACTTTATTAAAAGCAGAAGGTTATTTTAGTTATCTCCCTGTAGAAGTTAAAGGTATTATTTTTTCTTTTACCGACGAAAATGACTTATTATTAACGTCAATGCTTAATAAAAAATTCACTAATATGTATGGTTTTAACAACCAAATAAACAAATTAAAAATTTTTATTTCTAAGATTTGTGAACACATCAAAGATGATGCCCCGGCAATATATGACCAGCTCAATGAATTACTCATCGGTATTGATGAGGAAATTAAAAATTTGCCTTTTTTTAATCTATTACCTTTTTTAAAATTCAAAAGAAACCAAATCATAGATAATTTCTCGAAACTTTCTTTGCCTAAAAAATTTTAGTGTCGAACACTTCAGCAGTTAAAACTACCACAGAGCCCACAGAGAACACAGAGAGGGGTTTATATCTTCATTCGACAAATGCCATCTACTAATCGCTTTACATTAAAATTAATAAGCAATCCTCGAGTACAGGTTCCATAAAGCCGTAAATAAGACAGTAATTGTGCTTCATGTATTGGGGCTATTGTTCAATAGCGGCCCCAATGATATTACCCGTTAATGGATCAGTTTCACGCCCGTCTATTTCTTCAGATATATCTGGATTAATTAAATAATTCATAAGACCCCTCTCTGTGTTCTCTGTGGGCTCTGTGGTAGTTTATTGTATCTAACAAAAGATTTTGAACAGGTTCTAAGGAACAAGATTTGGAAAAGCGAGGGAAGAAGCAAAATATTACTCTAGCAGATTGTTTAATGTCTGCTTTGGCGATGTTTAGTCAGGAGCTCCAATGAACTTGACAAACCATAAAAACTTAAGTAAAAATAAGATTCATTTACAAAGGAGTCTGCTATGCAAAAACGCTATAATCTTTTTTTTAAATTGTTTATTGGAATCCCTTGTTTGGCTCTGATTACCTCGTCTTTCATATCAGGATCCCAGGATTCGTCTTCTCAAAAGAACACTTATCAGACAGAAGATATCCGTAGTCTGTCAGGAAAAGAGACAGTGGCAGATTTTCGAGGAGTGGCCAAAAAGGCCATTCCCGCTGTTGTTTCCATCAAAGTCCAAAGCCGAAAAAAAACTCAGCTTTTTGACGATAGGGGACAAACCGAAGATCCCTCAGACCTTTTTGGCAACGATTTTTGGGGATTTTTTAATTTACCCAAACGTGAATCCCGTTCTCAACCAGTCATGGGGCAAGCATCCGGAGTCATCGTCAGTCCTGAAGGCTATATTTTAACTAACAACCATGTAGTGGAAGGTATGGATAACATCACAGTACAACTCACTGATGGACGCGAATTTCCCGCTAAAGTGTTAGGCCAAGATGCCAATAGCGATTTAGCTCTCATTAAAGTTGATGCAAAAGATCTTCCTCACTTAAATTTGGGAAATTCGGATAATTTAGAAGTCGGGCAATGGGTGGCTGCCGTCGGCAATCCATTTGGACTACAAGCTACTTTAACCGCTGGAGTTGTAAGCGCTAAGAGCCGCAATAATCTAGATATTGCTCGGTATGAGGACTTTATACAAACCGATGCAGCGATTAATCGAGGAAATTCTGGTGGCCCCCTGCTGACCCTCAATGGGGATGTGGTGGGGATCAACACCGCTATAGCAACAAATGCTTCTTCAGGTTATATGGGGATCGGTTTTGCTATTCCTAGCAATATGGCCAAGCACGTGATGGATGAAATTCTTTCTGATGGAAAGGTCTCGCGCGGCTTTTTGGGGATATCTTTGCAATCCATCGATTACCATCTAGCTCAAGCTTTCGGACTAAAAAAAGTTGAAGGGGCCTTGATTTCCAATGTCGCAAAAAATTCACCCGCCGAAAAGGCCGGATTGAAAGTGGAAGACATTGTTTTAAAATATAATGGCAATGTGGTTGAAAATGCCGCCAGCTTACGTAATGCCGTTTACATGATGAGACCCGGATCTCAGATTGCTCTAACAATCTTGCGCAAAGAACAGGAAATGCAAATTCCAGTTACGGTTGGGGATTTTACCGACACTGCTACTGCTGCAGCTCCCCAAACAAGCAAATTAGGCATTGAGGTGGAAAATTTAACTCCTGAACTAGCTCGTACTTTGGGTTATACGCAAGATCAAGGAATTGTGATCACTAAAGTCAACCCCTCTAGCTCGGCAGCCATGATTGGACTGAAAAAAGGTGCACTCATTCTTGGTGTCAACCGTCAAAAAGTGACAAATATCAATGAGTTTAATAAAGCCCTTTCCGATTCACCTAAAGACCGTCCCGTCCTTCTGCAAGTAAAGCAAGGAGATAATTATCTGTTTGTCTCTTTGCAAACAGAATAATTTTCTGGGCATGGGTTTAACGCCACGCTATTACCGCAAGAAGATCGCCACTTATGGGTAATAGCATGGCTTTAATGCCCGTCCCTTTTCTCAGAAATACCCCCTAGTTTAATCTATTGATTAGTCTCCCATTAATGATTTGTCGGATATTTTATAAATATCTTTTTATACTTATTTTAAAAATTTATGCAATATTAACACTTAAAATGTTATAATATTTATTTAATAAATAAAAAAATTTTGTTTTATGAATATAAACATTGCTGATAATAGTGAATATATAATAAATGAATTTAGAGAAGAAATAAGAAAAACTGGAAAGTTAACTGACTATAACGTCTCTATATTTTCCGATTATAAAGAATTTAAAGTTAAATTCAAAAACTGTATTTTAGATGAAAATAATCTTAGAATTCTAATTGATAAATTAGTGAAAATATTTTCAGAAGCTTCAAGTATTTCCACAACAACATCAAACGAATTGGAACAGAAATGGGAATGGAGCAAAATAACTCAAGATTTACAGTCCTGTTTATATAGGTTAGAATTAATGAGAAAGATTAGTTATATTCATAAAAAGAATATGAAAAAAATTGAAATTGCCCGTGATTCTGAATTCAGTGAAACACATGGATATTTACTCGAAGAATTTCGAATTAAATTTTTACTATTAGATCGCAATCTGGAAAAAATTATTTATAAAGATTTGTTGAGAATTTATGATGAGGAACAAAACCTATCGACAATTATGTTAGACTCACTCTGGACAAATCTAAATTTTGAACAACAAATGAAAATTCTCCCGGATAAAATCGAGGATTTGATGGAAAAACCCGTATTTGTCTCTAATTGTTTAGTTTCTTGGGAAGCCACATCCTCCGGAAAAAATGCTCTTCATTTAGCCGCTATGTTTGAAAATCTAACCTACATCATCTTGATTTCAAATAAGTGGGGAGCTGATAATTTTAAAACACTTCTTAATTCTTATGACGATGATCAGTTAACACCTTTGTATTATGCTATTCTTAATGAGAGAGTAGCTAATACAAAATTCTTAATAAAAAAAGATGCAGATGTTAACATCAAAGATCCTAAAGGTAACCCGCTTCTCCATCTTGCAATCGATAGGGGAAATCTAGAGATCTTAGCCGCTTGTTTATCAGCCTCTAACATCGACCTTTTAGCTAAAAACATTTTTGGAGAAACAGCGCTTCACCTTGCCTGCAAAAAAATTAATAATCCCCAAATCCTAAATTTGCTATTAAACCAGCCCGGAATCCGAGAAAACTTGCATGTAAGAGATGTTTATGGGAACACTCCTTTTGATATTGCATTGCAACAGAAAAATGATGAAGCCATTAAGTTATTAATCGGGGATGATAAAATCGATCCTTGTATAATACCAGACTATGGAAAGCTTCCAGCCGATATTTCACAAGATAACATCATAAAACAGCTAAGAAAATATCTACTTCTTCGTAATTTAGATGTCGACAGTATCTCTAATAAAGGAATATGTAAAGGCCAAGCCTTCCTAGCTCGGTATTATCCTGATTATTATGAATTAATGCGATTAATTGCTGAATGGGATGGAGAAGATAATAGTTTGAACAATAGGGAGTGTGTCAAAAAATTGTCTGGAAATTATCAAGATTTTGAGGAACTCATCAAACAAATAGAAAATGATATTATTTGGTTTCAGGTTTATTCTGATGAGGATCTATCAAAGATTAACCTCTTAAGCCAATTTCATAGAGCTGAAATGTATGAGATCGTCAAAAAAGATTCGAATTCTTGCCTTCAGGTCAATGTACCCCGACTGGTAACTCTACCAAAGGTACAAGACATTGAAGAACTTTTAAAGATCTATTCTCTTCAAGAAGAAGGGACTGTCATTGAATTTGGAAGAGGGAACCATGCAACAAGTGCTCGTATTCAAAAAGATGGCAGTATTAAGTATTTTGATTCCAACATGCCTTTCGAACTTAAACCCTTTTATGACTTACATGAATTAGCCCAATTTATAGAAATCACAAAATACAAATTGATCACAACAGAAGATCGATTACTTGAAACCACGTGCTACCAATTTGTTGATTCAAGGGACAAGGAAACCCTAACAATTAACTCAAACAGTCAAGAAGATAGATGTGAACAAATCTTAACTCTTTTCAATGATTTTCGTTCCCCATCGCCTAATGGATTTACCCCCCTCCACATCGCTGTCCTTACCAAAAATATTCCTTTATCAAAGAAATATTTGAAGGACAATTCTTTAATCAATAAAAAAGATTCTTGTAGAATGACTCCCTTATTATACGCTGTAGGAATACCAGGAAATGAAGAGATAATAAAAACATTGTTAGAACAAGAAAACATTGATTTAAGCCAGGCTATTATTGAAGCCGTATCATCACGAAATGTGCGGGCTGTAGAGCTTCTAATCAACTCTAAAAAAGAATTCGATATCAATGAAAAAGATGCATTTGATTCAGTCCAGCAATCTCCCTTAATGGTAGCTATCAAAAATAACGATCACCGGATGATCAAACTATTATTAGCTAATGGAGCTGATTTAACACAGCGAAATCTTGAGGGTCATCATTGTGTAGATTATGTGAGATTATATGGATCACTAGATACTTCTCAATTAATATTGGATCATATGAAGGAGATTAATCGGCGTGTTAGCTATTAATTAACTCAATAGACATGGGAGATAAAGCTGCATCCCCTTTGCGAAAGAAGATCTAGAATTTGCGGAATGGCTTCTCTGGCTGCTTTACAACCAGCCTCATAGACAAGTTCCTGATTGTGATCATCAAATATTCCCATATCCCCCAGGTCGGGCCGAATGATCACATCAGCTCCACTAATGCAGCTTTCGCTTTGGAGCTGAAATTTAACTTCTGCCGAACGCCTTGCTACCCCAAAAAGATTAGTCGGACAAGTTTCAGGCAATAACTCGCTCAAATCTACAGCCACAATGACTGCCGCTCCTGTTTTTTTAGCAATGCATACCGGAACCGGATCGGCTACCCCGCCATCGACAAGCATGCGGTGATAAAGAATCACAGGACAAAAGACAAAAGGAACCGCAGAGGAAGCATGCACCGCTGGAATAATAGGACCTGAATTAAATGAAACCAGTTCACCGGCAACCAGATCGGTCGCAACCACATAAAGAGGAATTTGCAGTTCTTCAAAGCATTGACATGATAGATGCTTTTTCAGGAAACGTCTAAGAGATCCACCTTGAACAAAACCAAAACGGCAATGCCAAACATTAATATCTAACATATCCCACTTTCTTAGTGGCTTTAGCAGATCTTTAATATAGCAGGCATCGGGACAATCAGCATATAAGGAGCCAATAATGCTTCCTGCACTACAACCGACAATGACATCGATGGGGATACCAACCTTTTCAAATTCATGTAAAACCCCCAAATGAGAGATGCCTTTAGCTCCTCCCCCACCCAATACCAAAGCTAAGCGTACGCATGTTGGCGGATCCCTTTCAGGAATGGGAGGAGGGTTTTCAGGCAAATTTAATTTGGTCTTACAGCCTGTTAACAGGAGTATACAAATTAAAGAAAGATAAAGAAGAACTCGTTCGCGTGAAAAAGTGAAAAAGAAAATTTTTTCTTTCAGGTGCATGACTATTCAATAATTAGTTTGGAATATAAACATATTCACTATACGTATTTACCACAGATAGAGCAATCAAAAATCGTTATCAGAGAATTTATACATAAACATTCTGAAGAATTGGTTTTTTCGGCTGCACCAAAAAACCAATTCTTCAGGTTGTGGTATACCATTCCAAAGAAAAATCCGAAGGTTTATAAAATTTGCTATTATTTTTCCTTTGCATTCTTGCGGCAAAATAGGCAAGATTTTTCTCGAAGAGATTGCTCCTTTCATCAGGAAAGCATTCTTACTGGAATGCAAGAGTTTTTACTGAAAAATAAAGTCGGAGGAAGAAATGTATTCACACCTTGATAAGAAACAGTTAGTTCGACTTGAGGAACGTCTAAAAGAATGGCAAAATACTCTAAATAAAATTAACACCTTTGAAAAAAATAAACAGCCCCTTGATATGCTTATAGTGGAAAACTTCGGTAGAAATACCATTAGTGTCAAGTACATCGCAAACGATAATCGACCGGTTACTCAGTTTTATCCCTTGCAACGCGCTCATACAGTTGCTTATAGTGCCATTACAAGATCTTTGATGAATTTGTTTAACGACGTTAATTTTGAAAAATTAAAAGAGCTTCTTCGTCCGTTTCATAAAGAATTGAATATCATATATGTCATTTCAATAACTTTTGATTCCCTGAATTATAAGGGAAGAAATCCTGTTTTAGGAAAATTAGATCTTCATGATCTAAAAACATTATCTGATACCATCTTTAATGAAATATTTCATCAAAATGGGAGTAGCCTTCAAGAGGTCATTGTATTGTTGAAACTCTACTTAACCTCGTTTCTCTTTATGCATAATCGGTTGGTGGAGGCTACAGTAGATCAAGGCTCTACAAATAGAGGGGAGAAAACTGCTTTGGAAAGGTTAGAAGAATTAGAAAAACACGGGGTGGTTAATATAAAAGATTCTGCTTTACAATATCTAGTTAAACTTATTGACCAAGAAGCCGTAAAAACAGCCCTTAATAAACATAATTATAACGCAAGATCTCTTGTTTGCTTTCAAATTCTTGGCATTTATAGACTTGTTTCTGCTTTTCCCAAATTGAGTAAGGAACTCTCTCTGCATGATCTTTTTTCTAGAAATTCCCAAACAAATGAAAATTTGGTATCTTGTCTGACCCATATTATTTTCCATCCAAAACTCAATGAACAGTCTAGCGAAAGAAATCTAGTGGTAGACTCTTTGGCTTTGTTGTATGATGCCTATCAGTTCAAAAATCCTATAGGGACATTAAGGGAAGTGCATTAGACAATGAGAAGACAAAACGGTATTTAAAACCATCAAAGGAAAAATTTATGAATGATCAACCTAAATTTGGTGAATTCTGTTGGTATGAATTGGCAACCTCCAATGTGCAAGCAGCAAAAGATTTTTATGGGAAAGTATTTGGTTGGGAATTCTCCGATCAAGAATGTGGGGATATGACCTATACAATGATTAAGCGTGATAGTGGGAAGGAGTTTGCTGGTATCTGGGCCATTCCCAAGAATCAAGAAAAACAGATCCCTCCACACTGGATTGCTTATATTTTAGTTGAAAATTTAGATGAATCCTTAGAAAAAGCTCGTAAGCATGGAGCTTCCATAGTAAAACCAGGATCTAATGCAGGCGATTTTGGCCGTATGGCCGTTATAGCGGATCCAACAGGCGCGCACATCGCCTTATGGCAGCCAATAAAAAAGTAAAAGAGGTGGTAGAAAAAGAACCACAAGCGCAAAATAGCTACTGCTTAATATACACAAACAAGCTGAAGAATTGCTTTTTTGGCGTAGCTAAAAAAGCAATTCTTCAGCTTGTTTGTGTATAACCAAAACCTATGAGATGGTTGTATGTTAGCTTTTCACCGCTTGCTTTTGCTTCTTTGCGTAAGTTCCATTTTTGTCATGGGGCTTGTCATGATTTTTAATACAACCTCAGCCGAGGTTCTCGATGATTCTTTGGCTCGTAGCACGCATCAAGCTCTATTCAAGCAAATCCTCTATGCCTGCATAGGCCTGGGGTTAGCAGCAGGCATCCGGTTTTTAGGGTATCGTCATCTAATCAGCCAGAGTCCTTATTTGCTCGCCTTTTTCTGCCTTTTATTAGTCTTGGTTTTAGTTCCTGGGGTAGGACGTGAAGTGAATGGATCGAAGCGTTGGATAGGTCTAGCTGGCTTCTCCTTCCAACCTTCGGAATTTGTTAAGTATCTTGTGCCAGTTTATTTGATTTATCGCCTTGCCCCCTTGGACTCTTCAGCGCTATCTTTGAAAACATTTATACAATTAATGGGGATAGCAGCCATCCCCATTCTGCTTATCCTAGTTGAGCCTAATAATGGGACAGCTGCGGTCATCAGTTTAACTGTGATGGTTGTGTGTGTCCTTGCACGCATCTCCTTAAATACTGGGCCGTGCCTTTATTCATTTTCATGGTGATTGGATCTGTTTCTGCTTATCATCTGCCCTATGTCACTGCACGTCTCAAAGTGTATCTTCACCCTGAATTAGATTTGAAAGGGAAAGGCCATCAGCCTTACCAAGCAAAAATTGCAGCTGGTTCAGGACGCTTATTTGGCCGTGGCCCCGGAAATAGTTTGCAAAAATTGAGCTATTTGCCTGAAGCACAAAATGATTATATCGCGGCCATCTATGCGGAAGAATTCGGCTTTATTGGAATAAGTTGTTTAATACTCCTTTACATGCTCATTGGCTATGTTGGAGTTTACATCGCTCATCATACAGAAGAGCGGAGTGGGTTTTACTTAGCTGCAGTTATTACTTTTCTCGTTTGCTTTCAAGCTTTCATGAATATGGGGGTTGTTTCTGGTCTTCTGCCTAGTACTGGACTCAATTTGCCTTTTTTCAGTCAAGGGGGCACTTCGCTGATGGTAAATATCATGGCAATTGGTTTGCTATTAGACATTGATCGATTGAGGTTAAAAGCAAAGGACTAAACATGGATGTCAAGCGTGTTGTGATAACTGCGGGGGGGACAGGCGGCCACCTTTATCCTGCTCAAGCTTTGGCTCAGCAGTTGATCAAAAAATCAAGCGAAATTTCTATTTTATTTGTTGCCGGTGGTTTGTCAGCCAGCCGTTTTTTTGATCGCGAAAAATTTTCCTTCGAAGAGGTTCCTTGCAGCTTTTTGCTCTCCGCTAATCCACTGAAAAGCATGCAAGGCATTGCGCGGCTGTTTAAAGGAATACAGCAAAGTATGCGCATTCTCAGGTCTTATCGGCCTGATGTCGTGGTGGGCTTCGGCAGTTATTATACCGTTTCCACCTTATTAGCAGCCGCTTGGCTTAAACGGCCTATTATTTTGCATGAAGCCAATAGCATTCCAGGAAAGGCTAATAAGTGGCTATCGCCTTTGGCGGAATGCATTGGCCTGCATTTTCCTTCTACGGCAGCTTATTTTAAAAACAAAACAGTTGAAGTGGGGCTTCCTCTGAGAGAAGGATATCAACTAGAGGCTGTCTCAAAGGATAGTGCATTATCTTATTATGGCTTATCCTCTACCCGTCGCACACTTTTGATATGCGGGGGGTCTCAAGGGGCTCACGCCATCAACTTATTAATCCAAGGGTGCATGCCTATCTTCCAACAATTATCCCTTCAAGTGATTCATTTAACGGGTAATGCTGAGATGGCCGCCGCGTTAGCTGCCCTCTATACTTCATGCCGCATTCAAGCTTGTGTTAAACCATTTGAAGCTAATATGCAAATGGCTTGGAGGGCGGCAGATGCCTTTATTGGGCGGTCGGGTGCCTCGACAATCGCTGAGGCAATGGAATTTGAGGTCCCCGGCATTCTTATTCCTTATCCATTTTCTGCTGAGCAACACCAGGAGAAGAATGCAGATTTCTTTGTGGATAATGTTAATGCCGGATGGAAGCTGCTAGAGCCGGGATTGTCAGCTGAACATTTAGGAGAAAGGTTGGAACGCCTTTATCGAGATTCTCAGTATCATTTGTTTAAAGAAGCTCTTAAGACTTATAAGCAGCGCAATGGTCGAATGACTTTAGCCCAGCTTATTCTCAATTATAAAGGATAATTAATTGCTATGAAGGATCATTATCATTTTATCGGGATTGGTGGCATTGGTATGAGTGGCCTTGCACGTCTGCTGCTCAGAAAAAATTTCATTGTGACAGGCAGCGATGTCGCCTTTAATCCGACAATCGAGAGTTTAGTTCAGGACGGTGCAGTCGTATACAGAGGACAGGCAGCTAATAACGTATCCGCAGATGCAAAAGTCATTTATAGCACCGATATTAGGTTGGATAATCCCGAGTACCAGGCAGCTGTCAAAATGCAATGCGCTCTCCTTCATCGATCTGATCTTTTAGGAGAACTTTTGCAAGGTAGCTGCTCTTTAGCAGTTGCAGGGACACATGGCAAGACCACTACTTCCTCCCTGTTAGCTACAGTGCTAGTGGATGCAGGTTTAGACCCTTCTTTTGCTATCGGGGGCATGCTTCCTGCTTTTCAAAGTAATGCACGTCTAGGCCAGGGGGATTTATTTGTTTTCGAAGCAGATGAGAGCGATCGTACTTTTCTTAAATACCATCCTTTTGGGGCTATCGTGACCAATATTGATAATGATCATTTAAATAATTACCAAGGCAGCGAAACATTGCTGGTAGAAGCTTTTCAACTTTTTATGTCCCAGGTGCAATCGATCGAGCATCTCTTTTGGTGTGGAGACAATGCTTTTCTTAAGCAATTGAATATGCCTGGCCAATGCTACGGTTTTCAAGAAGATTGCGAATGGAAAATTGTCTCTTCCCGCCAAATCGAGTTTCTAACGGTATTTGATCTGGAACATCACGGAAACCTTTATTCCGCTATTGAACTTGCTTTAATTGGGCGGCATAATATCTTAAATGCAGCCGCTGTCTTTGGGCTATCAATGACTTTGGGTATTTCTGAAGCTAGTATCCGCCAAGCTTTTAAGACCTTTAAAGGCGTTCTAAGGAGGTGTGAGTATAAAGGAACTTGTAAGGGAGTCCTGTTCCTCGATGACTATGCGCATCATCCTACGGAAATCGAGACGACTTTGCAAGGAATTCGCTTAGCTATCGGTTGTAAACGGTTGATTGCCCTCTTTCAGCCCCACCGTTATTCAAGGACGCAAGACTGTCTGGGCTTATATGGCACCATCTTCAATGATGCAGATGAAGTCATCATCACAGATATTTATGGAGCAGGGGAGGCCCCTATTCCTCATTTGTCCCATTCCCTCATTCAACAAGAAATTCAGACAGCCTCGCCAGTTTCTTGCCATTATGTTCCTCGTTCAGCTCTCAGCCATTATCTGAGTCAATATCTGCAGCCCAATGATGTGGTGGTTACTTTAGGAGCTGGTGACATCTCTAAAGTAGGTCCAGAAACGTTATTTATGCTTGAGCAAAAATAGATATGGCTGATGACAAAATCCCTGTTAGCCGGGCGCTTGTCCGGATTTTGGTTTCGACATTGCTGATATCGGGTACAGCCTTCATGGGGTGGCTGTATTATTTACATATTAAAAATTATCGCTTAAGTGCTGAACAGTATCATATTGTTGCAATCATACAGAGTACACCGCAAACCGAAACATTGAAAACCGTTTATTTAGCTGAACTGTTGAATCTTTCCTTGGATAAGCCTGTTAACCTATTTCGCTTCAGCATAAAAGAGGCTGAGAGACAGCTTTTGTCATCTCCGTTGATCCAAATAGCAACCATCAAAAAGATCTTGCCGGGAACTCTTTATATTGATTATGAGATGAGGGTGCCTGTTGCTTATCTAGGAGATTATGCGAATACAGCTTTAGATGAGGAAGGCAGCTTGTTTCCCTACCATCCTTTTTTTACCCCCAAACGCCTGCCTACGCTATATTTTGGATTAGATCAAGAGCAGATTACTTGGGGGAGCTCTTTGCAAGGGCAAACTTCCTTTGAATTGGCATTTGCTATCTTGCAGTATTTGCGCCAACCGGGCAAAGAAGGATTTCAAGAAAGATATTATATCAAACAACTTGATCTTTCTCAATCCCAAGCAGATAGCTATGGACAAAGGCAGATTGTGGTTATTTTAGAAGAATTATGCCATGATTGGCAGCCTCAATCCTCTCCAAAAGGCATCCTTTTTTTAAGATAAGTCCGGATAATTATATTCAAGAACTGGCTAATTTTTGCGTTTTATACGAAGAAGCTCAAAACAAAACTCTTGCATTGTCCAACCAGACAATTATTGATTTGCGCATTCCGCATCTTGCTATTATCAAGCAAGGAAAGTAGAGTTTTTGTTTGAGCAAGGGGAAGGAGAATGAACATGTCAAAAGACCTAATTGAGTCAGAAGAATTTATCGAAATTCATTGGACAAGCGGAAGTTTGGATGAAGCCCGCTATATCTCTCGGTATTTGGTTCAGGAACGTTATGTAGCCTGTGCGCAAATTATACCTTGGATTGAATCTGTCTATATGTGGGACAATAAGCTTGAAACATCTCAGGAGAGTAAAATAGTGCTCAAAACCCGGTTGGTGAATTATGCCAAGATCCGAGAAGTTATCGAGCAAAACAGCAAATATGAAGTTCCCGAAATTACATGGTTCAAAATTAAGAGGGGTAACAAATCCTATATGGATTGGTTAAAGGAAAGCACCTTAGGAAGTGTTGCATCTGAGGGATAAGCCTCATAAGCGCTAACCTAAGGTTTTGTAAGCGTTCACGGTGTAGGGGAGGCCGTCATTGTCATTCGTTGAAGGCCTGAAAGGCCCTAAT
>CAWCVY010000043.1:0-87881 GCA_963799115.1 uncultured Chlamydiae bacterium
TATGTAACTGCTTGGCTTTAAGTATTAAAATATGTACTTCTAGGTCTGATTTCAATCTTTGAATTCCATCTTGAAGCTCTGTCGATAGCTTATCTTTTGGGAATTTCTCCAATTCCGCGATCAATTTCCTAGCGTCATTTCTAAGGGTTTCTATATATTTTGAGTCGGGTTTCCCGGGAATTTCAGTTCTCAAGTATCGCTCAACCAAAGTTAAAAAAGGGGCATATAACCATGATCAATAGTGGATGCAAAAGATCCAAAAAATGATTCATTTCTCAAAAGTAATTCATTTAAAACAGCATCATTCTTCCTTAAGATCTCCTTCATATCTCTCTTATGATTCAGCTGTTCATAAGTATAGTCGATTTCTTCAATAGCAGCTTTAAGATCTTGATGAATCCCTTCCAATTCAGTCCGTAGCAGATTTTGCTTGCCAAGGTAATCGAGATCTTTCTTAGCAAGCGTCAAATAACCCATCCATACAGGCATTGAGCGGTCAATGAAAATTGGCTCATGGGATCTCCCTTCCCATTCCTTCATAACCGGGAGAATTCAAACTATTGAAATCATTTAAAACACTAGCTGATTTATCCATGGCATATGCAGCAGAAGCGGTGCTCCGATAAAGCTTAATGGAGTTTATTGATGGGTCATTGCAAGCTGGTTCTAAAGTATAGCTAAATATGCCATGTCCGTTATTGCAACAGCTTGTTACTTTAAACCATCTTTCTTCTCCATTGGGAGCAAGAGTTGCAGGAATGAGGGCTCCTACTCGATACCCTTCAATGGGATGCTCTCTTGCTAGGTGATTTTTGGCTACAACGTGGGCTAGTACTTCCTGATAATGCATTTGGCTTCTGCTTGCTTTTAGCTCAGGCATGACTTGCAGAAGTTCATGTTGATCTACCCATGGTTTATATTCTCCCAACTCTGCAGAAGTATAGCCGCTGTGGAGATAGTCGTAGATTTTTCGCCCAGTTAATGCTGACTCCATTTCTTCAGAGTTTATTTTAAAGATACTCATGATTTTGTTGAATTCTTGCGGAGATAATTTATCTATAGTTTTTGAATGTGGGCGCATTGTTTTAACCCATGCTTTAACATCTCCAAGAGTAGTTACTTGACCTGGTGGTTTGTTAGATTGAAGTAATCGATAAATTCCTTTAATTTCTTGGCCGGTTAAATTAGATAAAGGTCCCTTTTTTCGCTTATAAATTTCATCTAAAGAGAGACTTAGATCATCATTAGTAGCTTTAGATAATTGTTTATCTAAATCTGGAAGTTTTGCTAAGAATTTATTCAAATCTCGATCTTCAATATTTGAGAGTCCCACATTAATTCTATATATATGCTCTGGCGTTAAAATTGAAATTTTATCAAAATCTATACCATATAAATGTTGAATATATTCAATTTTTTCTTTGCCATATTCTTTAATTAAGTGAGTCGTGTAAGCATCAATAGTATTTCGATTTCTATCCATATCATTAAGTTTTTTGTTATCTTTATTAACTAATTTTAATTGATCTCTGATTTTAACAATACAATATTGACAATCTTCTGGTTTGAAATTATCTTTAGAAGTGAAATTTTTTTCATAGTGTTGAAAGGCCAAGGTCGCTAACTTTGTATAAGGATCGCTAAATGGTTTAGAATCAATATAATACATTTCTTCTAGATTTTCTTTTCCACGAATCCCCTCTTCAAGCTCTTGAGGTTCAATAACTTCTCTTGCAGCGTATAGCATATTTGCATTCAACTTTAAATGCTCATTAAAATTTAATGCTTCCATGGCTTTTTCAAATTTAGCATCTTTCTTTTTCATTTTGTCTACCATGGTAACCTTAAATCGTAACACATTATCTTCGCCTTGTTTATGAATAAAATTTGTCACTTCACTAGCCATTCGCATCTTTAGATTGGTTTTTTGCTTTTTTTCATATTTCCATTTTTTATCTGCTGCAGTAAACGTATTTGCAGCTTTTTTTAATTCCTTTTCACTATGTAATCCGTTTGTTAGAATTTCTGCTGCTATTTGAGCAAGATTATAACGAAATTCTGAGGTCCCAATTTTATTTGAAATTGTTAAGATAACATCTTTAGATTCATTTTGATCTTCATAGCGAAAAAGATAAGAAGAATCATCAATTCTTTGAATATTCATAGAATGCCATAATTGATTATTACACTTTTCATTATAACAAATTATAAAATATTTGAAAAATTTTATAGATTATTAATAAAAAAGATATTTAGTTTTTAATAAACGAACAGGTTTTATTAAAAATGACTTTTGTAAGTGCATATAATTTAAACAAGATATTTAAGTATTGAATTTTATAATCAATTAAGTTTGAACAATGAAGCTCAAGATAATAATAATCTCTAAAAAAATCCAAGAACCGAGAGTGAAAGGATCTAATTGCGAGCCCTTCAGGCTCATAAAACAGCCGATCAAGAAAATAAGTTAGCGCTTATGGGGTGTTGCCCTGGGTAAAGTTTAAAACAATAGACTTCTTGCGTAATTAAGATTTTATTTTTTTACAGAGAGAAATGGTGTGGAAAAATCTTCAGAATTACTATAAATGATGTCTTAATAATTAACGCTGAGACGGGGAGTCAGAGAGACGCAGAGAATCCCTCTGCGTCTCTCTGACTCCCCGTCTCAGCGTTAAAAAAAAATTAATTACGCAAGAGGTCTGTTGTAATTCTGAAGATTTTTCCCGTACTATTTCTCTTAAAAAATGAGATCAACTCCTTTATTTTGAGCTAACTTAAACAATATTAGGGCATTGCTTCGACGTCATAAATGAGCTTGGCTCTTGAAAAATTTCTACAACAAGGGAACCATGACACCGGCAAGACAATCATCAAATCGAAATTGACTAACCTTCTTTCCACTTTCCGTTAAGGTCCGCATTCCTCCAAACTGAGTCTTCAAAAGGAGAAGGACGTCTCGAAGTAAGCTAAGAGACTCCACTTTTTCTTCTGTTTTCAATTTTTTAATTTTACCTTCTAAGGCAGCGATCAATTGATGATCGGGAAGTTCTTCCATTGAAAGGGAAATTGGATTCTTGGAAACATGTTCTAAGATTTTTGCCTTGACTCCTTTACCTGTTAAAGGGGAAAGGACAAATGGGGGATGAAAAATCTCGTAAAATTCAATGGCGTGCGAAACTAAGTAGATAATTTTTTGAATTTTTATTTTGCACAGTGCTTCTTCCACATTAGGAGAAGAAATTTCATAGGGGATGCTCCAAATACTTTTTGAATATTCTCTGACTGCCTTCATGCGATTAAATTCGGGAATCTGATAAGACACTTTTTGAAATGTTAAAATTTTATCAATTTTAAAATGATTTTGATCGAAGTTATAGCAGTTGTTTTCAAATCCGAGAGATAACATCTCAGCTTGGTTGATCTCCTGAGTTTTAGCAAAAAAAGTCCTAACCAATTTTGGAGCTGAATGAATGAGATCTTCTTTGGTATTAAATTGAATAATGGGAAAATTTATATCTATGAGATAATGCCGATTATTTTCAGAGTCCGAAAGGAAGTAATTGATATGGCGCTCAGAAATGGAGTTATCATGGTTTAAAAATGCGTATCCGATGGCTACTAATTGACAGGTGTCATTTAACCTCGATTTCAAAAGGTCTCCAATGCGCTGTATCTTTTCGTGTGATTTTGATTCTAGCAGCCTTATGTCTTCTAAAGGCTTCATTCCGCAGATTATTTGGGTGAAGAGACTGCGCGCTTGCTCAATTTTATTTCTGATACATGCTTTATGAGCATCCGCACAAATGGCATCAAAAAGATACGATAAAATAGTTATTGTTTTTTGTACTTCAGTTGAAAATTCCAACTGTAATATTTCATCCTTTTTTTGTGCGTGCATTAATTTATATGCAACGAACATTCCTCTTCCCAAACAAGCACCAGCACCCGAGCGGATGAGCTTCTCATTGAAAAACTCTCTATATCTACGAATGCGAAAACCTGGTTCTAGTTTATCTTCTTGACTGTAGATATAAGAAAGTTGATCAAAAAAAGGCTGTAGGAAATGAAAGTAATGAGAATTTTCTGATTTTATTAGAGAACACGTTCCTCTAAAATCACTTGACACTGCTCGAAGTTGCTGATTTCCTGTAAAATCACAAGTGTTGATGGTCAGCGTAGGGCTGTTAATAAATTGCATAGGGCTCCTATTGTTAATTAAAACCATTCATAAATAGCTAATAAAAATAAATATCAATTGATTATTTTTCATTTTTTAATAAAATAAAAGAATAGCTAAATTGTGAATTTAGAAAATACCGTAAAATTTACAGTATTTCTTTCTTTTTCACTTCTAAACTCAAACGGCGGTGTTGCATAATTCTCCATGGAGCACACAAGAGATCTCAAAGAGTTCTCATCAGCCACTCCTAGTGGCTAACACTGGGAAAACACTTGCATGATAAATTGATTATTAGTTAAAATAAATTTAATTTTTTTATAAAATTTTGAATTTATTTTTAAATATTAGTAATTAAATTTTAATTAGGGATTTCATATGTTATGTTCTTCTTTCGATTCATCTTATAAAAGTCCTTTTTGGATGGCTTATTCAACTCCTAAAATAGAAAAGCCAACTATGGCTGAAAGATTGAATCGAGCATCCCATTCTAACCAAGACACAGTTAAGTCAAAGTTCTCTCACAAGATTGGCCATTATCATTCTCAAATTCATAAAAAAAAAGTTAAACCGATCACCCTACAGAATTTAGAATCATGCCTAGAAAATTTTGTAAAACTTCGATTGAAAGTGAAAGCCGTTTATGAGGAAATGCGAAATTCAAGAAGCCCAGGTTTACAACAAATGACGCCAAAACAAATAGAAGTCATCAAACAACTCGTTGAATTGGCGCATATTATTCATTATGAAGATGGTTGTTATTTGAGTTTGAGTGAAATTCAAGATTTGATTCAGAGCATCAAGCTTTATCGAAGACATCAGTTAGAAACCCAAGTTTCTCAAGAAAAGCTGGAGAAAGAAGAAGACTTGTCAAATCTAATATCGCTTTTTCAGTTTACCAAACTCGGTGACGAGAAACAAACTGCCAACCAGCGCTGTTAGAAATAACAGTGCCACATTAATGGTGAATAGGCCGCCCTAATGCATCCAGGGCAGCCTCTTTCACTGCTTCACTCAATGTCGGATGCGCTTGAGCGGAATTTGCGATGGTTTCGACTGTTGCTTTATTTAGGATGGCCAAAACCCCTTCCGCTATGAGTTCCGATGCATGTGGCCCTATAATATGCATTCCTATCAATCTACCGGACTTTTTATCCCCGACAATTTTGACGAACCCTTCAGTTTCTCCACTGCAACGTGCCCGAGGATTTCCCCGAAAATAACAGGTGCCTACTGCCACATCAAGGCTGGCTTGCATGGCTTCTTGTTCAGTCAACCCTACTGCGGCTACCTCCGGATTGGTATAAATGACATTTGGAATGGCAAGGTAATCGACCACCGGATGTTCTCCTTTTAAGGATTCAACCACTGCAATCCCTTCTGCTGAAGCCCGGTGGGCCAACATGATGCCTTCAATCACATCTCCTATGGCAAAGATATGCGGCTGGGAGGTACGAAAGTGTTCGTCAACCATGATGAATCCACGTTGATCCTTCTGAATGCCAGCAAGCTCTAATCGGAGGCCTGCGGTATGAGGGCGCCTCCCAATAGAAACAAGTACCACCTCTGCAGTCCTATTTTGAAGCTTGCCTTCCTGATCAATCGTCAGAATCACCTCATCTGGCTGTACAACTGCAGTTACCATGCGAGTGGAGAGTAGAAATTCGATTCCCTGTTTTTTTAAGCTTTGAAGAAGTTGTTTGGAAAGAGCCCGATCTAAAGCCGGGCAAATATGATCCAGCATCTCGATAATGGTCACTTGAGTTCCTAAACGGTTATATACCGAGGCAAGTTCTACTCCAATGACTCCCCCACCAATTACCATAAGACGTTGCGGAATGCGCTGTAGACTCAAGGCCTCTGTGGAAGAGACGATTTGGCGCTCATCAAAGGGCAGATCAAGCAAGGGAATCGGTTCCGAACCAGATGCAATCAGAATATAGCGTGCTTCAATTTCCTTTATATGAGCTTCATGGGTCACACGTAAATGATGGGAATCAATAAATTCAGCTGTACCTTGCATAAAGTTCACATGGTTCTTGCAAAAAAGCCCCTCGACTCCATCAGTTAAACTTTTCACAACTTGTGTTTTGCGTCTCATCATTTGGGAAAAATCCACATCTAGCTGGGAGCATTCAAATCCATGTTGATGGCCTTCGCGCTTGAAATGATCATAAAGTTCGGTGGATTGTAAAAGAGCCTTAGACGGGATGCAACCTACATTCAAACATGTTCCTCCAAGGGTGGAATGCCGATCGATGCAAACGGTCTTAAAACCCAGTTGAGTGGCGCGGATAGCTGTAACATAGCCTCCAGGACCTGCTCCGATAATTGCAATATCATAGGATTCAGCCATCTAGACCTCAAGCAATAAACGTGAAGGATCTTCCAATATATTCTTTAAATGCACCAAGAAAGAAACAGCTTCCTTACCGTCAATCAAGCGATGATCATAGCTTAAAGCTACATACATCATAGAACGAATGGCGATTTGATCATTAATAACCACGGGGCGTTTTTCAATTTTATGCATCCCTAATATACCGCATTGCGGTGAAAGGAGAATAGGGGTGGACAAAAGCGAGCCATAAATCCCTCCATTGGTAATGGTAAACCCACCTCCTTGCAAATCCCCTATAGCCAAATTTCCCTCGCGTGCTTTTTTTGCATAGTTCTCGATCGCCTGCTCAATTTCGGCAAAGCTCAATTGATCGCAGTTGCGCAAAACAGGCACAACCACCCCTCTTTCAGTCCCTACAGCTACTCCAAGGTCATAATATTCGCGATGAACGATCTCTTCGCCTTCAATATAGGAGTTGAGGTCAGGAAAAGCTTGAAGGGCCGAAACTGCCGCTTTGACAAAAAAGGACATAAAGCCGAGCTTGCATCCATACTTTTTTACAAAAGTCTCTTTGTACTTTTCCCTCATTTGAATTACAGAGGTCAAATCGACTTCATTGAAAGTTGTCAACATGGCCATGGTACGCTGTGCTTCCACCATGCGCTGTGCAATGACTTTGCGAATTTTAGATAGCGGGCGCCTGGTCTCACGCGGTTGAGTCTTTTTAGTTTCACCTACGAAAGACGCAGTCACTTCCGGAGGCTTGATTTCAGGTTGAGGAGGTAATACAGGAGCTTCTGAATGCAGATCAATGAGAAAATTTTCTTTGGTATAACGTAGAGGTTTTTCTTCTGGAACAGAAAGAGCGCCTGCAGTTTCAAAACTCTCAGGAATAGCTGCGGGAATGGTCGATTCCTTTTCAGCCTGAATGACTTCTTTCTTTACCGGCTCTTGCTCAGCCCCGAGTGAGAGAGGGTGAATGGTACCGATCACTTGACCAATTTTCACTGGATCTCCAGTTTTCACTGTCAACTCCACGCGTCCGGCTTCGGGAGCATAGAGCAATTGATTTACTTTATCGGTTTCGAGTTCTAGAAGCTCTGCATCAGCTTTGACTATTGTCCCCGTTGGAGCCAGAATTTGCCCAATGACTGCTTCGGTGATAGATTCACCCAATGAGGGAATTTTAATTTCATTTTTCATATTCGAAAACCTGTTGAAATATATGAGAAAGTTCTTTTTGATGACGGGCATAAAAGCCTGTCGCTGGGCTCGCACTGCGCTCTCTGCCAATATAAGCGAGTGGAACCCCCGCAGGCAAAAGGCGCGGCAAATAGGCAGAGATAAAGGACCACGCCCCCATATTTTCCGGCTCTTCTTGTACCCATAGACACTTGTGAAAAGGGACATAGCGTGCCAAGAGAGTTTTTAAACCTTCTTCATCCAAGGGATAAAGCTGTTCAATACGAATGAGAGCAACATCTTCACGCTTGTCTTTCATCCGTTGAGCATCTAAATCATAATAGATGCGGCCACTGCAAAGAACCACGCGGTTAACCTTCTTCATCTGCCGCGGATCATCTAATAGAGGGAAAAAGCGTCCCTCAGTGAAATCTTTTAAGCGGCTGGTACAGGCTTGATGGCGCAGCAGCCCTTTAGGAGTCATGACCACTAGGGGCTTGTGTGAGGATTGATTGACCTGGCGGCGCAAAAGATGGAAAAGCTGCGCAGGCGTCGTGGGATTGACCACTTGCATATTGCCATGCCCCGCTAAAGTTAAAAAGCGCTCTAAACGGGCGGAAGAGTGTTCTGGCCCTTGTCCCTCAAAGCCATGAGGAAGAAAGAGAACTAAGCCTGAAGTTTGCCCCCATTTTTGTTCACCGCTAGCAATATATTGATCAATGATGACTTGAGCTGAATTGGCGAAATCCCCAAATTGAGCTTCCCAGATTGTCAATCCCATGGAACAAATCACGCTATAGCCATACTCAAATCCCAATACCGCTGCTTCCGATAGGCAAGAGTTTAGAACTTCAAACCGCCCCTGTCCTTCACGTAAATGAGATAAGGGGAAATACTCTTTCTCGTCCTGTTGATCGACCCACAGAGCATGACGATGACTGAAAGTACCCCTCCCGCTATCTTGTCCGGAAAGACGAACGGGAGTGCCTTCCCAAAGTAGAGTTGCATAAGCCAAAAATTCTGCCAGCCCCCAATCCAGAGGCTTATCCTCTTTTATACTGCGGGCCCGTTCTTTGATTAAATTCTCCAATTTCGGATGGGGGTGGAAGTTAGGCGGAATAATACTAAACCGTTCTGTCACCATTTTCAATAATTCATCATCCACACTTGTTTTAGGATCCGAGGTTAATAAGGGACTTTCTTTTGATCCCTCGCTCACTTTCCCTAGATCTTTCTCTTGAGCCTTGGCATAGGCCACTTGCAAATTTTTCTTGAGTTTTTTCTCTTCTTCATTGGCCTCTTTTTCGGTGATGACATTCTCTCGTAGCAACAGGTCGCGATAAAGCTCGCGTATCGACCTTTTTTGGCGGATCAATTGATATTCTAAAGGCTGTGTAAAGGCCGGTTCATCCCCTTCGTTGTGTCCATATTTGCGGTAACAATTCAGATCGATAAAGACATCGGAATGAAATTTTTGCCTGATTTCTAAAGCCATCATCAGCGCGCGAATGCAACTTTCGGGATTTTCCGCATTGACGTGAATCACCGGAGCGCCGAAAGTATGTGCAATGTCAGTACAGTAGGGTGTGGAACGGGCATCTTTGGGGGAGGTGGTGAAACCGATTTGATTGTTGATGACCAGATGCAGAGTTCCGCCCGTTTCATACCCATGCAGCTTGCTCAGTTGAAGGGTTTCATAAACCAGTCCTTGACCAGCTAAAGAAGCATCTCCATGCATGAGAAGCGGAATAATGCGCCGCCTATTACCTTCATCATGCACAAGAAACTGCTTGGCATGAGTTTGGCCTTCGACCACAGGATTGACCGATTCGAGATGGCTGGGATTAGGAGTCAAGTTTACATGGATGGTTTTGCCTTGATAGGTATGGACTGATTCATTGGCGTGGCCTTTATGATAACGAATATCTCCCATTCCCTCTAAAGGGAGGGGGACATAATCCTCATCAAAATCTTTTAGAATTTCCTGAAGGGATTTGTTTAAAATATTGGCCAGGACATTGATGCGTCCTCTATGGGACATTCCAATATAAATTTCTTCTATCCCTTCTTCTGCTCCTGTGGCGCAAAGAAAACGCAGCATCGGAATCAAAATTTCGCCGCCTTCAAGTGAAAAACGCTTTTTGCCTACATGTTTCGTATGGAGAAATGTTTCAAGGAATTCCGCATCATTGAGCGCACGTAAAACCAAACGTTTTTCTTCTAAACTGAGAGGTTTGCTAAAAACGCCTGACTCAATTTGCTGTTGCATCCATTGTTCTAAGGGTAAATCGGTAAACCCTTTGAACTCAAATCCCATGTCTTGCGCATAACGTTTTCCAAGAACAGCGACAATTGCCTTTAGGGGAGCTTGAGCTTGAGGAAGAAGACCAAGGGTAGGAAATAATACTTCTTCCTCATTTACACTGAATCCAAGCTTATCAAGCTTAAGAAGATACAACTCTTGCGGCTGTTCCAAGGCAATGGGATTAATAGTTGCTATGAGATGCCCATAGCGGCGGTAGGCATCTGCCAAGCGCTCGATGCGCTCAGTTTCGGAGAGGGGTAGAGCGCCAGGTTTGACGGGAGTTGTTAGCCCCTCTTTTTCTACCGCTTGAAAAAAATGGAGCCAAGCTTCGTTGAGCTTGATGGATTTTGCCTGGTAGTTTTGATAGATATTTTCAAGAAAGGCAAGATTGGCAATTTGTCCTTCCAAAAATTGAGCTGATTCCTCCATTTTTCGCCTTGCCTCATGCCAGTTGCTACTAAATGAAGGTTTAGCTTAGAGATAAATATTTTTAAAGATTAAAATATTTTTGAGCTTGAACATAGGTTTTGGATAACAACCTGTTTTTATATTTCAAAGCTATCGAATACTCCATTTGCAACCATACAAACCTCCCCACTTACTTCAACAGAATGCATGTGATGAGATGTTCCATTAACTTTTACAAAAATCTGACTAGGACGTCCTACAAACTTGCCCTGATGAACGATCATTTCCAGGTTTGGCTGTTTTATTCCATGCCTAACTAAGTAGGCTCCTACAGGACCAGCAGCGCTCCCAGTGGCAATGTCTTCTACGCGGCCATCATTATCCCAAGTTCTGCCTTCTAGCTGCGACACGTGTAAAATATAGGCAAATTTAGCCCCAATTTCAGCCAGCATTTCACCAAGTTCATTCGTAACTACTTTCACTTTTTCTAGACAGCATTGCACAGGAATAATCAAGTAAGGCAATCCAGTTGAAACAACTTGCAATGGTAAAGTTTCATACATGTCTTTTTCTGAAAGATTAAAGGCTCTTAATAATTTAGAATTTCTATGTAGCTCCAAAGGTAATTCAAAATACGGCTCGCCTTGCTCCATAGTGGCTAAATAAGATTTCTCTTTTTTTAAAGTAGTAGTAGAAACAGTTTTTGCACGCAGTTCAAATACCCATTTTCCGTTTGGGTCTTCATTTTTTATCTGCTCATGCAATACACAAGCAGCACCTAATAGGGGATGCCCGGCAAAATCCAACTCTTCTTCCATGGTAAAGATTCGAGCTAAGAATCGATGAGATTCTGTTGTCGGGAATAGAAATATCGATTCAAATTGTCTCATTTCCTGTGTAATTTTTTGCATAGTTTCGGTGCTGAGCCCTTCACAGTTTGTAAAGACAGTTAATCCATTTCCAGATAGTGGAGTTTTGCTAAAAACATCTACATGTCTGTATCTTAGTTGCTTGATTTTTTCATTCATAACAAACTCATCATGCTTTAATCCATTAGGCATTGAATACTTACAATTGGACATTTTAGTCCAATTAAGACATTTATGTCTATAAAATTAATCATCTATCTATAATAAGCAAATAGCTCTTTACTAAAAATTTGCAATTTTATTTTGATTTTCAATTCAGATTTGCAGTAAATTATTTGCATTAATTTCATCAAGATGAAGCTATAGGAAGGTTGAATGAGTCTGAGGATTGAGCCTGGAAGGCTCCAATTGCAACAGCCCAGGGCATCGCCCCATAAGCGCAAACTTATTTTCTTGATTGGCTGTTCTTATGAGCCTGGAGGGCTCCAATTGCAACAGCCCAGGGCATCGCCCTGGGTAAGGTTCAGAATAATATAGCAGCCTGTAAGGCTGCCAGAGGAAGACAATGTTAGACGGAAAATTGTTTTGTGATTAATGATTCATTATGGCAGCCCTACAGGCTGCTATAAATTTTTTGACCCTTCCCAGGGCGATGCCCTGGGCTGTGTGCAATTTAAGCCTTCCAGGCTTATTTTTTAATTGTAAAGGTGTTGAAATGAGCTTGATGGCCTCTAATTTAAGCCTTCCAGGCTTATTTTTTAATTGTTAAAGATGCTGAAATGAGCCTGGAGGGCTCCAATTGCAACAGCCCAGGGCATCGCCCTGGGTAAGGTTCAGAATAATATAGCAGCCCGAAGAGAACGCAGAGGAAGACAATGTCGCAATCTATCGCTAGTATTTTAGTTCATATTATATTCAGCACAAAGAATCGTCAACCTTTGATTCTCCCTGAAATCTTACAAGACCTTCATTCTTATATGGCTGGGATTTCACGTGCCCATAATTCTCACGTTCACGAGATTGGGGGAATAGAGGATCATGTTCATTTATTAGTTTCCCTACCCAAAACATTACCTCTTAAGCAAACTAATCGAAGAGATCAAAAAAAGCTCTTCAAAGTGGATTAAAATACAAGGGAATCAATACACTAATTTTGCCTGGCAAAATGGATATGGAGCATTTTCAATAGGACAATCGGTATATGAAGAATTACGAAAATATATTCAAAATCAAAAAAATCACCATAAAAAAATCTCATTTCAAGATGAATTTCGAGAATTCTTAAAAAAATACCAAATTGAATATGAAGAAAAATATGTTTGGGATTAAGAATCATTCTAGCAGCCCTACAGGCTGCAACATTTCTCTTATCTCTACCCAGGGCGTTGCCCTGGGCTGTTGCACTTTAGAGCCCTTCAGGCTCTTTCTAATAGCCCATACATTTAAATTCTTTGCAATTAATAATCATTCTGGCAGCCCTACAGGCTGCTGTTTTTATACTAACCTAACCCAGGGCGTTGCCCTGGGCTGTTGCAATTTAGAGCCCTTCAGGCTCTTTGAACCTTTCCATACATTGGCCCTAGCATGAAGATTAAAGCTTTACCCCCCCTCTCGTTTTTATGCTTGATCCTATTAATTGGCTGCAATCCCAATTCCCCATCTTCACGCCCTTTATCCGCTTGGCAACTCATTCCGGCTCGCGATGAGGGAGAATCTACCCATCGTCTCATGATTTACCGCGCCCTAGCCCCCTCCAGCTGGATCCGCCAAGATCCTCAGCCAGACGAATCCATTGCAGACACCACAAAATCGGTGTGCGAATTTTATATCAGGGAAGAGGGGCAATCCATCCGTCTTACCATCCATACCTTTCCCCTTATTCAACCCCATTCACGCATCCCCCCACAAGCTCAAATTGCCCGCTGGAAAAGACAATTTGAGGAAATGAGATTCCCCTGGCTGTATCAATCACGCCCGAAGCTCATGGGGGCTTTAACGGACTCTTATTCGAAGGAAAAGGCATTCAACAGGGGCTTCTCATCACAGTCATCGGCTGGAGCATGCAATTAGCTCCTGCTTACGAACGGCAATTAAGCCTTGCCAGACAGCCCCATGACAACTTAAAACGTGCAGACTATACGATTAAATCGGTTGGTCCTCCCGACCTGATGCATAAACACCGTGCGGACATCTTGGCTTTTGCCCAAAGCTTTGAAATGATTGATGAACTATGAAGGTAATTAAACGCATATTTCATTTTTTGGGAGGGATATATTTAGCACTGACCCTCATCGCATTGGCAGGTTTGACAGTTGCAGCAGGCACCTTTTTAGAAAGTGCAACAGGCTCCCACCTCTTTGCTGCCAAATGGACTTATGGCCACCCCTTTTTTCTCCTTCTTTTATGCCTTTTCTTTATTAACATTCTTTTTTCCGCCCTTCGTCGATGGCCTTTTAAAATGCGGCACCTTCCTTTCCTCATTACCCATTTCGGGCTCTTGATGGTTATTGGCGGAACAATCTTAAAAAATCGCTCGGGTTTGCAAGGAAATTTATCTGTTTGGGAGGGAAGCGGCAACCAACATGTACTGCTACCTCATACCTTCGGTTTAGCGATTGAGAAAAAAGAACCCCTTTCTTCTTCTACAAGCAGCGATTTTATCTTTTTGGATACATTCAAACGCAGCGTTTATTGGCCTCCTCACTTGCCAAACCTCAAGTGCAAAATCATCGGCTATTCTCCTCATGTAAAGGAGAAGCTAGAAACTTGGATCAAAGGTCCTCATGCATATATTACAGGACTTCCGCTTATCGAGGTTTTTCCTTGGAGCAAAGAGGATCCTCTCCCCAAAGGAACCATATCTCGTTTAACCCCGGGGCCTTCTTCCCTCTGGCAGATCCTAGCCCTGCGCACGCAGCATGTCCAAAGTGCCATAGAGCAAGGTTACCTTCACGGAATGACCCTTTGCATTAGAGCTAAAGATCATCTTCTTGAGCCCCGGGAAATACCTTTGCAACAAGCTATTCAAAAGCCTTTTTCCTATGGAAATGGAGAACTAACAACCACTCTTGATCTTTCTTTTTCCCCCGCAAACGGATTCGCTTCTCCAGCCTTACACCTCAAGTGGCAGCCTCAAAATGGAAACAATCCAGACAAATTCACCATTCCTTTAACCGGTCAAGATGCTCTGTATCTCAAACCGGGGCCTTTAAATTGGAGAGAACCCGCATTTAGTGTTGATCTAATCCGTTCTCAACCCATGCTTTGTTTGGTTGAAGAAGAACAGGATGATGTCTTGCTTTTAGCCTTTGATCCTCACGGAAGGGTGCACAGCAGTAGCTTCAACCCCTCCCATTTACCAAACTTAATAGCCTACGACCAGGGATTCGGAGGATATGCAGTCCAAGCGGTCGTTCCTTTTCCCACCTTTCCAACTGGCCGTAAGCATAAAGAGCTCGCCGATGCTTATGCTTTGCAAAGACAGCTTCAAGAAATGTTGGTGGAGCAGCCTTCATTAGCCCCTCCCCTGCGTCTTTTAGAGAAAGCTTGCCGTAGAGCCCAAGTCGGTTTTGCCGAAACATTGGTCCAATTTTTAACTGAATGGCATAACGCTTCGAGTTTATTGTTCGATCCGGACAGACCCTTACCCACCTCCCTTGCAAAAGCCTTGCACGATGTCAATTGGAAGGATGCCTCTGAAGCGGACCAACTAGCGTGCCAATGGACAAGCCGGCTCTTCGATCAACTTGAGGGTTCGATGCAACCCAGCTCAAACCTTTACACTCTGCTTGAATATCATCAATGGCCATTACTGGAAGACTTAAAGAAAACCATTCAAGACTCAAAAGATGCCTCTCCCCTAAATGTCCTCGCCGGTCAACTTTCTTCCCTTATTGCTTATTTACCCTCTTTGGATTTTCCACAAACCCTTTCACCCGAGGCACAAGCGCACCTATTATCTGCTTATTTTAGAATTTATGGCATCGATTACCGCTCGATTTCCCCATTCAAAGGAGACGATAAAGAAAGCTTTGATCTTTTAGAAACCTATTGGAGAGACCATCCTTCTAAAAATGTCTTGACCATGCACCAAGCTATCACCATCGAAACTCCTTTGACAAATCGCATTCTGCCTGCTGACCTGCCGATTAAACTAGAAGATCAATGTCCGGGTATTGTATTGGAAGTGCAAGAAAACCAAGCTAAACACATCCTAGCCTTAGCATATGATGTGTCCGGGACAGGCTTAAAATGGCCATTTCTTCAGGGAAATTATGTTGCCCGCTTCCAACCTAGATTAGAAAAGCTGCCTTATCGCGTTCGTTTGCGCCAAGCGCGTCAAGTTTTCTATCCGGAATCGCCCCAAACATACAGTTATGAATGTGATATACTCATTTCTGAAGAGAACAAGGAACCCCTAGCGCAAACGCTGAGCATGAATCGAGTCTACGAAACGTGGGATGGCCACCGCTTTTATCTTGCAGGTGTGGGCACTTCTGCCGATCAAAGTCTAAAACAAATCCAACTGGTAGTCAATCATGACCCTGCTAAGTATTTTCTTACCTACCCCGGAGCTATTTTAGTCTTTCTAGGCATTGTCTTGCTTTTTTGGCTGCGCCCTTATCGGTAACAGGCCGTCTCGGCCTGATTCTAACGAAGGAGAGGTATTTGAACTGTTACAAATTAAAATTAAGTAAATATTACTCCTAAAATTTTTTTTCTGGATTTCTCTCAGATACTCAGCTAAACATAAGATATAGAATTTCATGAGGTAACTATGTCAGAGATGCCTGAAAAAAAAGACTGGACTAAACCTGCCGCAATGGCAATCCCAAAGGGAGGATTTTTAAAAAAAGAAGAGGGAAGATATGGTCAGATTTATCCAAAAACGCCCGCTTGTTATGGCTTCACAATCATAGCGAAAATCAAGCCTGGCCGAGAAGATATCATACGCCAGCATGGAAAAACTATAGAGGAAACTATAGCTAACCTCCCTGATGCGCTTGACGTACTTAAACTTCATTATTTGCGCTGGGTACTCTTTGATATTAAAGAGGACACCTACTTTATGTATCAGGGTATTTTTGACACTGATTTTGACAAATACACTGAAGATGCCGTGGCTTTATTCTCGAAGTATGGTCTTATTACGGTCTTTGAAAACCTGGAAGATTTTCCAGAGGATTGGAAAACCAATGCACCGGCGTTCGTCAAATTTGTGCGTGAACATCATCATCCAAGTTTTCTCGAATATGGTGAATACCCCTATGTTAGCGCAGAGGAGATAAAAAAAGCGCTCAAACTCAAAGATGCCTTTTCGAAGATGCTTGATCAGATGCAGTAATAAAGAGGTTAAAGTGCTTGAATTAGATGACATTCAGTATATTATTTTGACTCGTGCGCCTGCACTAGTCGGTCGATACGAATTCCTAACATTTCGGAATCCAGAAGGTGGCCAAGCCTGGCTCGCTGGTATTTCAGAGAAAGTGCACTCTGTTGAGCAAGCTCGAGCCTCATTAGATAAAGACAATCGTTGGGTCAGTGTAGGCTTCACGTGGAATGGCCTGCGAGCATTGGGAATAGATGAGGATCGCATTGGCTACATTTCCTGAGGAGTTTAAACAAGGCATGGTTGCCCGATCGGAAATCCTCGGCGATACTGGTAAAAATCATCCGGACAACTGGTTGGTGATATGACCAATCCCAACCTTCATGCCATCGTCATCTTTTTTGCTCGCAGCACTGCTGAACGCGACCGCGCTAAGTTGGAGCATCAAAAGTTCATTGCTCAATGCCAAGGCGTGGAAATACTTTCTTGGTTGGATCTAGACGCTGTACCCCCTTTCGAGTACTCACATGACCATTTTGGCTATCGTGATCGGCTTTCGGAACCTGTCATTGAAGGATCTAGGTGCGAAGGACCCCGCTGGTTATGATACACCTTTAAAGGCAGGAGAATTCATCCTGGGTTACCCAGACGAGGCGGGTCCTCCATCCAATTTGCCGCAACCCGAGATTTTAACACGCAACGGCAGCTATGCAGCATATCGTCGCTTGCAGGAACATGTGGGAGCATTTCGCGAATTCCTTCACCAACATGGCACTACACCCGAGGAGCAAGAACTCATAGCTGCGAAGCTCATGGGCCGATGGCGTAGTGGAGCACCACTTGTATTGGCCCCAGAGAAGGATGATCCAGAGTTAGGAGGCGATCCACAGCGAACTAACAGCTTCAATTACAAAGAAATGGACCCGCATGGTTATGCAGCGCCATTAGGCTCGCATATACGTCGTATGAATCCGCGTGACACGGCAGCTAATATGAACAGACACCGCATGGTACGCCGCGGAGGCACTTATGGCCCCTATCTACCATTGGATACCCCAGATGATGGTGCTGAACGCGGCGTAGCTGCCTTCGTGATCTGCGCGAGCCTCATTCGCCAATTCGAGTTTGCTCAAAATGTGTGGATTAACGATCGAAATTTTCACGAACTCGGTAATGAGCGCGATCCCATTATTGGTAACCAAGATGGTACTTTGGAATTTAAGATCCCGAAACGGCCGATCCGGAAAAAAATCACAGGCCTTCCAGCATTTACAACCTTACGAGGAGGAGCTTATTTTTTCCTTCCTGGACTCAAGGCGCTTCGTTATCTCGCATCGTTAGGAAGTGTGCAATAAAATCTTAATCAACTTTAAGGAGATCATCGATGAGCAACGGTATCAAATTTGCACGAACTTACAATCAGAATCATGTATCTCGTAAGTATATCCCAGGCAAAAGGCGCGTGAGCATCTATTGGACCTGGAGCTATCCATGGGAATCTAACCGGGATCTCACAATATTGGACAATCGATTTTCCTCTATGACCGAGGTTCGCCGCGTACTTTGGCCTGAATATGAAACATCGGAATGGGACGCAATGAATTTTCTTCAGGGAATCCAAGGAACTTTGGAACTCTTTCATCGCTCTACTCTTAGTTTCCAAAATATTGTAGGTGAAGCTACCGGATATCCCGTGGCAGTATTCCAGCGCATTGACCAGGCAGGGTATAAGCTTCCGATAGATGAGCGGATTCTAGCTGACACCGACACATTGATGGTTTTCGGTTTAGATCATTTACTTTCACAGCAAGAAGCTGCACCGGAAGAGATCGCAGCTATTCGTGAGTGGCTCAAGCGGGAAGAAAGCTGTTTGTTGCTCGCCCCACATCATGATGTCGGCGCTACCGATGATTTTCAGCAGCGCCAAGAAGAATATATCCACCACGCCGACGCGCTCGTACCCCGTCAGCAGCGATTTGGGCAATACACGCGTTCTTTGATGAAGGCATTAGATGTTCCGGTTATAAATCAGTGGGGTCTGCATCCAGCGCAAAATAAAGGTACTGGTGAAATCGCTCCCCTAAATATGAATCAAGACCTTGACCGTTTAGGCCTTCTTAAAGGGGTTAAAACGTTTAATTTTCATCCTCACTTACCCCATTACGCACTCACCATCAATGATGCAAAGCAGATTCATGTGTTAGCTCGGCAACCTATTGATTTAGATCGTCCACATCCTTTCACACAGGCGGGCAATACTGAGATCAACTCTTTACTCTGGATGCCGCCGAAAGACGAGCGCGCGGGACATATTCTGCTGGCTGACTCCACCATCTTTACTACTCTTTTTTCAGGAACGGATAGCCTGGAGCATTTCTGGAGAAATCTGGCATTGATGAAGGCATGACAGCAGGAAGCTTTCTCGGACTTCCCCCTTCGAAGGTAGGAACATACTTATGCGTAAAAGTATGGGTAGGAAAAGCCGAGTATACTTTAAAATTAACACCATCAACTTGATAATAAACCAATTCTAATCTCACATATAGCCCCTTCAGGGCTTTTTTCATAGTTCATTATAGGCATATCGTTAATCATTGTTAAAAAAATAATTGAATTTCTTTTTGATAATAATTATAGAGCAACAATATTTATTATTGTAGACTGCTAAAAGTGAATTAGACAAACCTTCAGAACCGAAATTCAGATTGGCATGGACGAATTGAAGAGATTGGACCAATTCCCAGCATGTCCAAATAGATAAAAATTTAATTACCCAAGAGCTCAATTTAATTATAGAAGGAAAAATGATAGAAATAACTCAAAGCCCTTTATTCAATAGTAATTGGACAAGTGATCATGCTGAACAAGTTAAAGAACCAAATATCCAAATGGAGATTTTGAAACGACTCGGAGGCTGGCACCCCTTAGAAGTTTCCACATTATGTAAACTGTCCCTCTCGCATGTCATTACCCATTTGGCTTTCGAAAAAGAAGAACCCCTTTCTGTCCCCTTTGATTGTTTTGAAGGATGCTTTTCTATTGCTTCGCTTATCAATTATCTTGCCTCAAAACATCTATTAATTCCTCTCTTAAAAAGACTTCCTACAGAGACTTCATTAAGATCGTTAAAGTTATCTACATTTCATTGGCTCGTCAAGAGGAATGTGCTCATTTCTTAAAGGCTTTCGGTAAAAAACTACACTGCTTGCATTTAACGGGAGCTTCGAAGTCTATAAAAATAGATGAATTGGCTTCTCTGGCCCCCAAGCTGGAAGAGATTGACGCGGAATTTTATTTTTCAGACGAACAAATACTTCAACTTATTAAAAGCTACCCCAATATCAGAAGAATTGGTTATTGTCCCAGTGACATTAAAGTCGAAACACTGCAAGCGGTGATTCGAGAATGTACAAACCTCGAAAAAGGCTGTGAAGGTATTACATCAATGATATCGAAATTATATCGGCCTGAAAATGAGACAGCTATATTTCCTTGGGAAACACTCTGCAAAAATGTTACCCATTTTCATCTGAATGATGAGTATGATCCTCTTCAACGGAAGATGGTTATGGAAAGCAAAAATTTTCACATTCTTACTCAATGCAACAATCTGACTAAATTAACTATGCGTTTAAGCGCAATTGATACTCAACTTCCCCTTTTCAAACTTCTTACTCGATTTCCCAATCTGACAAAAATAACTATGTTTTGTCATTCTTTTAATAACAACAGTCAATCAGAAAAATCAGGCGATGATAATGCGGTAGCACTAGAATTTCCTAATATTCAAAAGATTAAGGGGAATGTCCCATTGATTGAGAAACACTTCCATGCCACTTTTCCCAATGCAAATATAAAACTCTACCTCAATCCAGAGGGAGAGGAGTACCTTACAACATTTTTAGCGAGTCATCAGAAAATAGTGGCAATTACCTATTATTGGGAACCTTATCCTTTAAATAATGAAATCCCCTTTGATTGGTTTAAAAGTGAAAATTTCAGAAAAGTAGTAGGGATTGCTGGGTCTACTTTAAAATCTATTGACCTTGGTATAACACAGGATGTCACTGAAGAGGATTTAAAGGGGGTCATTCGCCAATGTCCGAACTTAAAAAGTTTTACCTGTTCAGTTCCAGAAGGTGCCGAGAACAACCCGATTCTGAAAAAGCTAAAGTACCCCCTTGCAGAGCTTTTTAAAGCCGTCAGTCTCAAATCCCTTAGGATGGAAGGTGTTCCCTGTGATGATAAAGCTATTCAAAAACTCATGAAGAAGTCTCGTTCTTCTCTTACTGAACTAAGGATCATATACTGTCCAATAACTGACGCCACCATACGAAAAATTGCCAAATTCGGGCGAGGATTAACAACTCTTGAACTCACTCAGTGTAAAAAAGTAACTGCTGACGCTCTTACCGAACTGGTAAAAAGGACGCCTAACCTAAAAAGCTGTACGCTTGGCGCAGACACCGGATTTTTAAAGAAACATGTCGCTCTTATTAGTCAAAGACTTCCTAACATTGAGAGTATTAGATTGACAATTGACATATCAAAAGGGAATTTTATCAAAGAAGCAAATGAGTATTTTCCGAAATATATCCAACCAGAGTTCGTTGATATGGATTCAGGTGTTGTAATAACCGAAAAATCAACTCCTAGTCCCCACTCAATTTTTTGGAGAATAATAGATCAGGCCCAACAAGAAGTAGTTAACAACATCCAAAACATTGTGAACCAAGCGCTTGAAAATCATGAAATCGCTATCACTTCACAAGGTAACCAAGAGGAAGTTTTTTCAAAAGCTGAATTTGAACAGTTTGCAGCAACCCATATTGCTGAGGATAAACTAAATGATATCGATGAACTTTTCCCAAGGTTAAGAAATGTTTTTAACCTATTATATCGTCAATCAGTATTGATACTGACCTCAGGCCCTATGCTTTCTTTTTTTAAATCGATGATAACATTCACTTCAGAAAAAACTCTCGCAAGCTTCTTTTTAACTCAATCCTTGTCTATAGGGGTCAGACTTGCTGGGCAATTAGAAGAAACTTTTTCTGAAAGCATATTAGATAAACTCTTAAATCCAGACCAGGGACCTTTTTTTACGTAATTAATTTTTTATTAATTTTTTAAGACATCAATTTATTGTAAAGTCAAGGGATTTAAATAAATTCTAGTTCTTAAAATCCCGCCTGGAAATCCTGTTTAACGCAACAAACACAAACTTTGGCTCGTTAGTGATTGATGCAACAAAACCTATAGAAAGCGTATAGAAACAGATTTTTTTCTTGTCATCTGTAAATCGTTTGGTCCATAATCGAAGCGAATTTTGAATACTGCTGAACCAATATTTTAACAGATGGCAAGAAAAAAATTGTGAAGCATCTTCCTACTCTTCTTGCGCTTATATTTTTTCACTTATTTACCTTCCCGGTCGAAGCTAACCCTGAACAAGAATTTCCCGTATTATATAAGGGGCGGTTCCGCCCTGCAGAAGCCTACGCGCGTTTGTGGCTCTATGAATTTTACCATTCTCCTACGCTGAAGGAAACCGATCTCCCTTTATTTGACACAACCTCTTCTTCGCCCTTAGCCTTTCTATGGTCATTGAATTTTTTCGGCCACCTCCCCTATCAAAAGTCTCCCCTATTTTGGATTGGCTCGGCAGAAACCAAACGACTGGCAGACCTTCCACTGACACGCAATCGCTTCAGCTACCAGGAACTCAACCATGCCCTTTTCAAAAATCCCGAAATAAACAAAACCATTGCCAACCAATTAAGGGAATTCGAGCATTTGCACCCTTTTCCTTCTCCTATGGAAAGGACTTTTCAAGAACGCTTTCTCCTGCTGCAAAAAAAAGAGGTGCCTGCTAAAGATATCGAACGCATTTTGGAGCAAGAATACCCCATCATGGAACGTTTGAAGGCCGCAGGTCCGTTATTTAAGTGCTTGCCCGGCCGTTATCCTATAGGGGAATGGTTTCCTATCAACGCCCTTCAAACACAAATCTATGATTCCACCACCCAAACTTTGAAGTTAGTCGGCAATTTTACCCTATATTCCGATCAGCAATTTGATTTAATCCGCCAAGCCTATCTGGAATGGGAAAATTCATTGAAAAATTCCGATCAAGCCAAACAAAAAGAGCATCAACAACAATTCACGGCCACTTTGCAACAAGCTTATCAACCTCTTGCAGGTCAGGTCTACCGTATCGCTCATGGGAAACAGCTGCTTTATCCCACCCTGACGCAATTAAAAGTGGAAGCCCTTTATGTCAGCTATCCTTGGATTCCCTTGTTGATTGCCTTATATGGTTTAGGGGCGTGTTTACTTATGCTATCCTCTCGCCTAACCTCATCTGCAACACATTGGGCTGCAATTGGCGTAATCGGAACCGCCTTTCTTTGCCATAGCGCGTTGCTTGCCATGCGGTGTTATATCTTGGGCCGTCCGCCTGTGTCCAACATGTTTGAGACCGTTATTTATGTTCCATGGGTGGCAGCTGCTATGAGTCTTTTAATACCCCCTTTCCGCCGGCAAACCCTTGTTTTGCTGGCTGCCTGCTTAACCTCTATTGGTCTTTTGGTTCTGATTGAAGTGACAGATCTTAATCAAAGCTTAGATCAAGTACAAGCTGTGTTAGATTCTCAATTTTGGTTGATGATCCATGTACTTCTTGTGGTAGGAAGTTATGGCATTTTTATTTTAGGGGCTTTATTGGGCCATCTTTATTTAGGCCTCTTTCTTGTTCATCGATTGGAAACCCCACGCATGGCGCTGCTTGCTCAGTGCATTCTAAATACGATGTATGCAGGCACAGCTCTTCTAGTAACCGGAACGATTTTGGGAGGGATTTGGGCAGCAGAAAGCTGGGGCCGTTTTTGGGACTGGGATCCCAAAGAATCGTGGGCTTTTATTTCCAGCTGCCTGTACCTCCTTTGGATACACGCTTACCGCTTCCGCCGAATTGGGTCATTTGGACTAGCCATAGGGGCTGTGTGCGGAGCGCTCGCCATCAGCTTTACTTGGTATGGTGTCAATTACATCCTTGGAACCGGCTTGCATAGCTATGGTTTTGGATCTGGAGGAGAGGGGTATTATTACACCTTTATAGGGGGTGAATGCGTTTTTTTAGTCATTTCAGTAGGCACCTATCTTTATCAGCGTTCTTCAATCCCCTCATAAAATTTTTTTTCATCTCTTATACACCATAAACTTTATTAAAAATTTGCTCATAATAATATAACGTTAATTATGCTAAGATATTCGTAGGAAGTTGTGTCATTTTTGATTTCTAGGTGCAGCAGGAGTGAATAAGCGATTGTTAGGAAGCATGCTCTTCAAATCCTCATAAGAATTCTAAATAACAAAAAAAATAGCACAGTGAGTTGAATATTAATTACTTAGATTTTTTTCCTATAGGAAAAACCCAGTATCCTTTAAAATTCATTCCCTCAACTTGATAATAAACTGGTTCCAATCTCATGTATTCCTCATTCACTGCTTTTTTCTCAGTTCATTATAGGCATAGCGCAAGTCATTGTAAAAAAATTATTGAATTGCTTTTTGTTAATTATTATGGAACAAGAATATTTTTTATTGTAGACTACCAAATTTAGATTACACCAAATATTGAGAACAAAAAACTAATTAGACAAACCCTTAAATCAATAATGGATAATTTATTCGTTAGACTTCTTGCAGAATTAATGTTCTAATTAATTGGTCCATATTGGACATGGACGAGTAGAACGAAATAAGACAGATTGACCAATTTCACCATGTCCAAATAGTCCCTATTAGATAAAATTTTTATTACCCAAGAACTCAATTTAACCATAGAAGGAAAATGATGGAGATATCCCAAACCAATTTATTCAACAATTGGACAAGTGATCATGCTGAACAAGCTAAAGCAAATATCCAAATGGAAATTTTGAAACGACTCGGAGGGTGGCACCCCTTAGAAGTTCCCACATTATGTAGACTCTCTCTCTCTCACGTCATCCCCCATCTTCCTTCCCAAAGAGAGGAGCCCCTTTCCGCCCCTTTTGAGTTATTTGAAAGATGCTTTTCTAATGCCTCGCTTATCAATTATCTAGCCTCAAAACATCTATTAATTCCTTTCTTAAAAAGACTTCCTACAGAGACTTCGTTAAGAACATTAAACTTTTTTAAATTTAAGAGAATAGGTGAGGAGGAACTTAATTATTTCTTAAAGGCTTTCGGTAAAAAATTACGCTCCTTGCAGATCCCAAATGATATGAGTTTTTTACAAATTGATCAATTAGCTCTCCTTGTCCCTGAGCTAGAAGAGATAAACAGTTATTTTTCCATAAAAGATGTACTTCAAACCTATCCCCTTATCAGAAGAATTGGTTTACGTCATCTCTATGAAATTGAAGGCGATCCACAGAATGACAAAATACTTGCATTGATCCAAGGATGTACAAACCTCGAAAGTGAATTTATTATTAATTCGTATAATCTTGAGAACGACGACATCAACATTCTTAATCAATTCAACAATCTGACTAGACTATCTTTAACTATTGCAAAAATTGATATTAAAACCCGCCTCCTCTTCAAATCTCTTACTCAATTACGTAATCTGACTAAACTATCTCTAAATACTGATTATAGAGATATACAAACAGAAAAGTCAAACGATGACAATACGGAAGCTCTAGAATTTCCTAATATTCGGAAGATTAAGGGGAATATTCCCTTATTTCAGAAACACCTCCATGCTACCTTTCCTAACGCAAAAATAAAACTCTACCTCAATTCAGAGGGAGAGGAGTATCTTGAAACATTTTTGACAATTCATCAGAAAATAATGGCAATTACCTATAATTGGACATGGACACCTCACGATTTACATCATGCCTGCGAGAATATATTTAAAAGTGAGAATTTCCGAAAAGTTGTAGAGATTGCTAGGTCTACTTTAAAATCTATTGACCTTGGTATAAATGGAGAGTGGGCTGATGCGGATTTCAATGAGATTACCCATTGCCCGAACCTAAAAAGGTTCGTGTGTAACAATTTTAATCGCGACAAAGTCGAACGAGTGACAAAACAAGCCTTTGTAAACCTTTTTAAAGCAGTTTGTCTTAAATCCATTAAAATCTCTGAAATGCCATGCGACGATAAAGCTATTAAAAAACTCATGAAAAAATCCCATTCTTCTCTTACTGAACTAAAGATCGTATACTGCCCAATAACTGACGCATCGGTACGAAGAATTGCAAAATTCGGGCGAGGGTTAACAACTCTTAAACTAACGCAGTGTGAAAATATTACAGCTAATGCACTTACCGACTTAGTAAAATGGACGCCTAATCTAAAAACTTGTGCGCTTGGTGGAAAAGAAGGATTATCAAAGGTACAAGTCGCTCTTATTAGTCAAAGACTTCCTAACCTTAAGAGTATTAATTTGACAATTGACCTATCAGATGGAAATTTTATCAAAGAAGCCCATGAGTATTTTCTGAAATATATCCAACTAAGGTTCTTTAGTATAGAAGATGTAGGAGATGAGATAACCGAAGAATCAACGCCTACTCCCTGGTCAATTTTTGAAAGAAAAGTAAATCGAGCCAAACAACAAGTTGTTAACAACATCCAAAACATTGTGAAACGGGCGCTTGAAAATCATGAAATCACTATCACTTCTCAAGATAACCAAGAGGAAGTTTTTGCTAAAGCAAAAGCTGAATTCGAACAGTTTACAGCAACCCATATTGCTGAGGATAAAATAAAGGATTTCAATAAACTTCCCCATAGGGTACAAAATGTTGTTAACCTGTTAATTTATCATTCAGTAAAGGAGCTGATTGCAGCAAGTTCTATGCGTTCTTTTATAGATTCGATGATAACATTCACTTCAGAAACAACTCGCAAAAAGTTCTTTCTCACTCAACCCTTGTCTATAGGGTATAGGCTGACTGAGCAATTAGAAGAAACTTTTTCAGAAAGCATATTAGATCAATTCTTAGATGAAAAACGAAGACGTTCTGGGTATTAATTTTTAAGACATCATTTATTAATTAGGGCTTCTTTAAATAAATTCTAATTCATTATCAAACGGAAGCTCTAGAATTTTCTAACACTCGATAAATTAAAGGGAATGTTCCATTGATTCAGAAATACTTCCATGCCAGCTTTCCCAGTACAATATGAATAACATCGTCTCAATTCCAACTTGCCCAAATGAGACGATTGCATAAGTGACAATAAATTATTTTAAGCCAGTTCTGGATATGGTTTGAGGGCTATTATTATTTTTTATGTCATTTTGGCTATTTTTGCTAATTTTAAGACATAACTCAATGTGAATAATTTAGTTATAAAAATATTTAAAATAAATTATTGTCACTTATGCAATCGTCTCAAATAGTCCAATTCCTCCCATTTCTAAATTGGAGAAAAGCAGAAATATCTAATTTTCTTCTGCAATTTTACTTCTGCAATGCTAAATAATTAACTTGATAACAAATGTTGATTTTATTATAATTTAATTTCAAAAAAGGAGTTTTTTATGCAAGTTGATCGGATATCTTTTTTTAATGATGCCTCTAAGTTATCTTTTGAGATGAAAGTGAATCATGCTAAACAGGAAGTTGTTAACAACATCCAAAATATTGTGAAGCAAGTGCTTGAAAATAATGAATTCGGCAATACCACTGCTCGAGGGAACCCAGATGAAGTTATTGCTCAGGCTAAAGCAAGATTTGAGCAATTTGTTGCAACCCGTATTACAGAGGAAAAACTGAAAGAATTAGATGAACTTTCCGAAAGGGTAAAAAATGTCGTTAGTTTATTAGCTAATCGTTCTAAAGCGGAGTTGACTGCAGGTCCCATGCGATCTTTTTTAGGAATGATGGGAGCATTAACTTCAAATACCACTGTAGATAATTTCTTTTTAACTCAATCTTTGTCTCCAGGGCGAAGGCTGGCTGGGCAATTAGAAGAAACTTTTACAGAAAGTGTATTAGATCAACTCTTAAATCAATAATAGACCTCTTGCGTAATTTTTTAACGTAAAGACGGGGGAGGGGAGTCGGAGAGACGCCGAGAGAATCTCTCCCGTCTTTACGTTAAACATTAAGACATCATTTATTGTAAAGCCAGAGATTTTTTAAATAAATTCTAGTTCATCATCAAGTTGAGGTTTTATTTCTCTATGCATTGATTTAAGAGTCAATTTGATATACTCCTTGAGACCTGATGGATCAATCTCAGAATACCCGCCAGAAGAATAACCTTCTGAATCCCTTGATCCTTCAATGTCAAAGAAAATACCCTTATTACCTTTAAGAAGGACATGCCAATCTATTTTAAACTGAAGAGGTTTTTCTGCATGGATAGATTCTTTTGTTTCACTAATTATTTTTTCAACTTCTTGTGATAGAAATTCTCTGTCTATATCTCCCTCTCTTTTGATGATGCACTCTTTCCTCAAATGTTGTTCCCCTGCAGTTATGTTGATGAAGACTTTAGCAGACTTAATTGGTGTTCGCATCAAGTCACCCAACATAAGCTCTTTAGTTTTATCGAGCTCCTTTTCAAGTTCCAAGGGTGCAGGGGGTACATATAAATTAACCCTAAAGCGACAATTACAGAAAGCATAACAGGCTGCAAGGCACGCAAATATTATGATAGCAACTGCTGCAATTCTCTTGTTTCTTTTAGTAAGCACAGGAACTATTATTTGATTGAAAAAAGAAATAAATTCATTTCTAAAAGTGCCAGTAACGTTCATAAAATTCCTGTTTAATTTCGTTCAAATTTATAATAAATTTCTAGTTATAAATCAAAATCTATTTTTTTTCTACTAAAATCATGACCTTTGTTCCTTGGCAACTTGTGTTGTTCCTCCTAGCTCACACGTATACAAAATGGCTATGCGCATACGCATCAGGCCATCATAAAGAAAACAGGATAGGCATGATCGCCTGCAGCGGCAGTTGCTATGCTGAGTTTCTAGTATATCTTTAAAGAAAATTTCTCTTGAAAAAGAGCGAACACTCCAATTACGGTATTTGTACCAAAATCCAAAATGGGAGGTTCGCATATGAAAGACTATACCGGAAAAAGTATTTTTGTAGGAATGGATGTGCATAAAAAAACCTATTCAGTAACGGCGATATGCGATGGAACTATTGTTAAGAGAACACATTAAAAGCCGAACCTCAGGGTTTGATTGCCTACCTTAAAAAGCGATTTGGCTCGGGAAAAATTAAGACTGCTTATGAAGCGGGATTTTGCGGCTTTCATTTACATAGAACTTTAGAGGCCGCCGGAATTGAAAATATTGTTGCTCATGCAGCAGGTATAGAAACGTCAAATAGCCGAGTAAAAACAGATAAACGAGATTCTCTTAAAATAGCGGCACACTTGTCTGAGGGTAAATTAAAAAACGTTCATATTCCGACTGTGGAACAAGAAGACCACCGAACCGTAACAAGGCTGAGAGATACTTTTTGTAAAGAAAGATCCCGGATTGGCAACCAAATCAAATCCCTTCTTTTTCTACATGGACTGATATCTGCTGATGACGAGAAAAAAGTCTTCTAAATAACAGATTTTTTTCTTGTCATCTGTAAATCCTTTGGTCCATAATCGAAGCGAATTTCAAATGCTGTAAAATCAAAATTTTAACTGATAGCAAGAAAAAAATTGTGAAGCAACTCCTTGCTCTTCTAACGATTATATTCTTTCACTTATTTACCTTTCCGGTCGAAGCCAACCCCGGACAAGAATTTCCCGTATTATATAAGGGGCGTTTCCGCCCGGCAGAAGCCTATGCGCGTTTGTGGCTCTATGAATTTTACCATTCTCCTACTATTAAGAAAGATGATCTTTCCTTATTTGACACAGCCTCTTCTTCGCCGTTAACCCTTCTATGGTCATTGAATTTTTTCGGCCACCTCCCCTATCAAAAGTCTCCCCTATTTTGGATTGGCTCGGCAGAAACCAAACGACTGGCAGACCTTCCACTGACACGCAATCGCTTCAGCTACCAGGAACTCAACCATGCCCTTTTCAAAAATCCCGAAATAAACAAAACCATTGCCAACCAATTAAGGGAATTCGAGCATTTGCACCCATTTCCTTCTCCTATGGAAAGGGCTTTTCAAGAACGCTTTCTCCTGCTTCAAAAAAAAGAGGTGCCTACTAAAGATATCGAACGCATTTTGGAGCAAGAATACCCCATCATGGAACGTTTGAAGGCAGCAGGTTCGTTATTTAAGTGCTTGCCTGGCCGTTATCCTATAGGGGAATGGTTTCCTATCCACGCCCTTCAAACACAAATCTATGATTCCACCACCCAAACTTTGAAGTTAGTCGGCAATTTTACCCTATATTCCGATCAGCAATTTGATTTAATCCGCCAAGCCTATCTGGAATGGGAAAATTCATTGAAAAATTCCAATCAAGCCAAACAAAAAGAACATCAGGAACAATTCACGGCCTCTTTGCAACAAGCTTATCAGCCTCTTGCAGGTCAAGTCTATCGTGTCGCTCATGGGAAACAGCTGCTTTATCCCACCCTGACGCAATTAAAAGTGGAAGCCCTTTATGTCAGCTATCCTTGGATCCCCTTGTTGATTGCCTTATATGGTTTAGGGGCGTGTTTACTTATGCTATCCTCTCGCCTGACCTCCTCTGCAACACATTGGGCCGCTATTGGCGTAATCGGTACCGCCTTTCTGTGCCATAGCGCGTTGCTTGCAATGCGGTGTTATATCTTGGGCCGTCCACCCGTGTCCAACATGTTTGAGACTGTTATTTATGTTCCATGGGTGGCAGCCGCTATGAGTCTTTTAATACCCCCTTTCCCGCCGACAAACCCTTGTTTTGCTGTCTGCCTGCTTAGCCTCTATTGGTCTTTTGGTTTTGCTTGAAGTGACAGATCTTAATCAAAGCTTAGATCAAGTGCAAGCTGTGCTAGATTCTCAATTTTGGTTGATGATCCATGTACTTCTTGTGGTAGGAAGTTATGGCATTTTCATTTTAGGGGCTTTATTGGGCCATCTTTATTTAGGCCTTTTTCTTGTTCATCGATTGGAAACCGCACGCATGACGCTGCTTGCTCAGTGCATTCTAAATACAATGTACGCAGGCACTGCTCTTCTAGTAACCGGAACGATTTTGGGAGGGATTTGGGCAGCAGAAAGCTGGGGCCGTTTTTGGGACTGGGATCCCAAAGAATCGTGGGCTTTTATTTCCAGCTGCCTGTACCTCCTTTGGATACACGCTTACCGCTTCCGCCGAATTGGGTCATTTGGACTTGCAGTGGGAGCTGTCTGCGGAGCACTCGCCATCAGCTTTACTTAGTATGGTGTCGAATTACATCCTTGGAACCGGCTTGCATAGCTATGGTTTTGGCTCAGGAGGAGAGGGTTATTATTACACCTTTATAGGGGGTGAATGCGTTTTTTTAGTCATTTCACTAGGCACCTATCTTTATCAGCATTCTTCAATCCCATCATAAATTTTTTTTCATCTCTTATACACCAAAAACTTTATTAAAAATTTGCTCATATTTAATAATAATTTAATTATAAATTATAATAATATAACGTTAATTATGCTAAGATATTCCTAGGTGGTTGTGTCATTTTTGATTTCTAGAAGCAACAGGAGTGAATAAGCGATTATTAGGAAGCATGCTCTTCAAATCCTCATAAGAATTCTAAATAACAATAGACAGCGCAGCAAGTTGAATATTAAATACTTAGATTTTTTTCCTATAGGAAAAGACGGTTAGCCTTTATTTAAATTAGCCAATTTCTTATCTAAAGGATTGAAAACGACATGATCCGTTTAATGCATAAAAATTGGAAAATCGAGTTGAAAAAAAGTCGTTAAAACACCTAGTATCGCACATCTATCCTTAAAATTTTTTCAATTTTGATGAAGGGGTAGGTGAAAGCAAGACTAGATCTTAACCTAACTTAATGGATATATCATGAAACATATTAAAAGTGAAAGACTTAAAAAACTTGAAACTGAGCTTAATGATCTAGAACAATGGCTAAAGCTCGGTCTTGTCCCTAAAAAAGATGTTGAAAAGCACAAAGAAGAAATTCAGCTGTAAGAAATAAAATTGAAGAAGAAAAAGAACGACTTCAATTTCTTAAAGAAAGTGGTGAAGCTGAAGAATATATTAGCTCCCAAAGAGTCCGTGACACGTGCAGGCTATAATGAAATGCCGACCATTCCAGATATCGATATAGCCGAAACGATGGGGGCAATGAATCGGGCTTTGAAATGGAAACAGATGCCATCGAGGTCGAGCAATACAGTCGAAGAACGGAGAGAAGATGAAGAAGAAGGGGAACCGAAGAAGAAGAAGAGGAAGAAGATGAATCTTATTTCAGCGACCGCAATCGTTGGCGCCGAGGTGGAATTGTAGATCCAGATGCAAATGAATGGTAATGAGGAAATCAGTCTTTATTTTCACATCCCCTTTTGTACACGAAAATGTCATTATTGCCATTTTTATGTTTTCCTGAAAGAGGAAAATGCTAAAGAGAAGCTTTTAGAGGGATTTCAGTTAGAATGGACGCTGTTAAAGCCCTTGCTGGAAAAGAAAAGGATGGTCACTCATTTATTTTGGAGGAGGAACGCCTTCTCTTTTTGGCCCTTCTAGGATTGAAGCTATCCTTAAGTTCGTTAAATCGGAAGTTTCTCTTCTGCCTTCGGCTGAAATTACCTTGGAAGCCAATCCTGAAAATGTGACTCTAGAACTGATCGAAGCTTACGCCCAAGCGGGAATAAATCGCGTTAGTATGGGCATTCAAACGCTAGATGCAGATCTCTTGCAACTCCTTAGGCGTCTACATAATCCGGAAGCTGCCATGCATGCCATCCATACAGTTCATCAAGCAGGAATACAGAATATCTCCATTGATTTGATGTATGATCTTCCTAAGCAAACCCTTTCACATTGGTCCGCAACCTTAAAACAGATTAAAACCCTGCCCATTCGCCATCTTTCTCTATATAATCTTACTATTGAACCCCATACGTTGTTTTTTAAACAGCAAGCCCAATTGCGTTCTTATCTGCCTGACGAAGAGTCTAGCTTAGCAATGTATACCATGGCAGTCGAATATTTACAGGAAATAGGGCTCAAACAATATGAAATTTCGGCTTTTGCCGTTGAAGGTTATGAATCGCAACACAACACTGGCTATTGGACAGGCCGCCCTTTTTTGGGATTAGGTCCCTCGGCTTTCAGCTATTGGGAGGGGAGGCGCTTTCGCAATGTGGCCCATTTAAGAAAATATTGCAAAGCTCTAAAAGAAGCACGATCTCCTGTTGACTTCGAAGAGAAATTAACTAGCGAGGCTCATCTTCGAGAACTTTTTGTCATTCGCTTGCGTTTACGCCAAGGAGTATCCCTTGAAGATTTTACATCTAAATATGGTCTGCTTGATTCTGACACACGAAGGACGCTCAATCGCCTTCTCGAGGAAGGCTACCTGTACAATGAAAAAGGACGGCTGATCTTAACCGAACGGGGCATTCTCTTTTACGATACAGTCGCTAGCGAATTAATTTAATGGTGAACGCTAACACTAAGAGCCTGTTCAAAATCTTTTAAATAGATAATTTGTCGAAACTTTCTTTTCCTAAAAAATTTTAGTGTCGAACACTTCAGCAGTTAAAACTACCACAGAGCCCACAGAGAACACAGAGAGGGGTTTATATCTTCATTCGACAAATGCCATCTACTAATCGCTTTACATTAAAATTAATAAGCAATCCTCGAGTACAGGTTCCATAAAGCCGTAAATAAGACAGTAATTGTGCTTCATGTATTGGGGCTATTGTTCAATAGCGGCCCCAATGATATTACCCGTTAATGGATCAGTTTCACGCCCGTCTATTTCTTCAGATATATCTGGATTAATTAAATAATTCATAAGACCCCTCTCCGTGTTCTCTGTGGGCTCTGTGGTAGTTTATTGTATCTAACAAAAGATTTTGAACAGGTTCTAAGCACAAAAAAGAAAAATAGTAGGCTTTTTATCTAAGTTTGGCATCGTGCATTTTTTCCACTGACCCACAGTTTGGGTCATAATACTCTGGCCCGGCATCGTCAAATCCCAGGCTACACTCAACCAAGCCTCGTCGGGAAGTGTTTGCAATAATGTTTCCAAAGCGTGGTTATTACGATAGGGAGCTTCCATAAAAATTTGAGTAGCTTTCTCGTCTCGCGATTGTCGCAAAAGATGCTTAATTTGATCTTTGCGCATAGCGGGATCTTTATTTAGATAGCCTTGAAAGAAAAATTTTTGGCCCGGCAACCCTGACAACATAAGGGCCATCAATATGGCGGAAGGTCCTACAAAAGCTTGGATTTGCAATCCTCGTTGACGGGCACGTAAGACAAGTTTCGAGCCGGGATCAGCAATGCAAGGAAGGCCGGCATCGGAAACCAATCCCCAGCGCTCCCCTATTGTGATGGGTTCTAGCAAAAAATCAATTTGATCCTCGGGTGTATGCTCATTGAAAAGCGCAATCGGGATCTCCATAGCGGGTTTTTTAGTCTCGAAGCGCTTCAAATAACGCCTTCCTTCCTTTTCGCTCTCTGCAATTATCCCATCCAAAGTTTGAACGGCCTTAGCCACGCTTACAGGTAAAAAAACCTCGGCATAACGATGATCGCCTAACAAATTAGGAAGTAAAAGAAGGGTAGGTTTCTCACTCATGATGTCTCTCGGGTTAGTAAATTAATTGCATAATTAAAAGTTCAAGCAGGACTTTATCATCAATAGAGGAATTTTTAACACGACTTTCAGCTGTATCAAGGGCTATTAGCCCTCTTTTAAAAGCTTCTAGACCGTATTGCCGTGCTTGCCATATGTGGCGCTCAAGAATTTTCCCCTTCATATAAGGGAATTCTTGAGCAATATCTTGGGCATGCTTGCCTTGAGCTAATAAAAGGCAAACTTGATATTCGGTTTGAAATTGGGCACGAATTTGACGCAAAAGCGGGAGCAAAGCCTGCCCCTCTAGAAGAGCGATTGCGATTCGAATAGCCGCTGGCGCATCGCGGCAAAAAATGGTCTCGCCCAACAACCAGACTGAATCGACTGATTGACGAGTGCAAATTGCGTCGACATCCTGTCCGGTTATTTCTTTCTTTTCCCCACAGTAGCAAATCAATTTTTTAAGTTCCTGCTCTATGAGAGACTGATCAGAGCCCATTTGTTTGACCAAAGATTGGCACACTTGATAGGAAATCAGCTTGCGTTCGGCAGCTGCTTGCTTATTGACCCATTCTGCCAGGCGCTTTTCTTTTTCCCAAGGCTTAAGCTCAGCAAATTCAAGAACGATGCCTTCTTTATCAACTGCTTTAAAAAATGTGGTATTTTTTTGCCAACCGGAAGCACTTAAAATCAGATAGAGAGAAGGAATTCGTCGAGGGAAGAAAACTTCCAACTTCTCTTGAATAGTTTTTTTTAATTTATCTGCTTGTTGAATCCAAATCACTTGAGATTCCACAAAAAATGAGCGGGAATTAAGGGAAGCCCATAGGTGATTTTCATCCATTTGAGGAGCATCAAATATAGAAAGTGCTAATTCTTGGTCCTTCGGGGAGGGTACAAGAAAACCCAGCAAAAGCCGCACTGCCTCCCGGCACTCAAAAATTTCTTTGCCCAAAATGAGAAAGAGAGGGCTAAAGAGCCCGGGTGCGGTCCCCACCAAGTATTTATCGAAAGCAGTTAAGTTATCGTATCTCACAAGATCTTTCTGGTTAAGGAGTGATCATAAAAGAATAAAAGAATGAGACAAATGTTTCAACCTATCCTGTCAATTTATTCTGTTCCTTTCGCTCCTGCTGCTTTCTCAATTGACCTCTTTTCCACCCTTCAGCCGTTTGGATACGTGGGTGATTCGTGGACTGCAGCTTTTCTATCGCTTTTTCTTTGCTTTGACTTTTTGTTTTTTTTGCTATCATATTTCCTTTCTCCTTGATTCTAAACCACACGATTCAAGGTACAAAGGCCAAAAAGGCGCCCAACTAGTACGTCAATTTAAATGGGTTGGTGTACTAGGCGCCTTTGATTTACCACTCCGATTTTAATTCTGGTTTCACCTCAGATTTTATTTCCTTTTCCTCTTTTTTATGGCCTTTTTTCCCTTTGCCTTTAAACTGACTTTCACGATCAAGCTTACGTTTAGCCATTTGCTCCTCCTTTTCGTTGAAATGCACGCTTTAAGCTATATTCTTATGCAAAGAATGTGCCAAAATTTGCCTCAAAAAAAAAGCCTTTGAAAAAATCAAAGGCTTCTTTTTAGGTAACAGTTCAGCTTCCTCTCCTTCGGTGCGATCAGGCCGAGACGGCCTGATTACCTTTTCGCTGAACTGTTACCTTTTTAGGCTGTCTAATTTATCAGATCTTAATGAGCACCTAATAGTTGTGCTGCGCCAAGACCGAGCACGAAGGCCTGGTAGGCGGTGTTTCCATTTTCTATCAATGGAACGACACTATTATCTACAATCATGAGATTTCTAACTCCAAAAACCTCAAGATTTCCGTTAACCACACCTGTCTCAGGAGAAGTGCTCATACGCGCTGTACCAGAAGCGTGGTATTCAACAACTAACGATGCCAAACTCATTGCATCGGCCAATAGCAGATCATCATCCGCAAAATGCGCTAAAGGGGGGAAAAGGAGATTTACATCCAGTTTATCAGCAATCATTTTAAGAATTTTATAAAAAGAGACTGCCAGATAAGCATCTGTCCCCTGTTCGGTTACAGGACCATCACTATACATATTTAAATTTATGAGGGGCTGTATCAAAGGATTAGGATCTACAATTTGAACAGATCCTACACTATGCGGTTGCAAGATGAAACCAAGGAACTCTGTAGTTGTACCTAAATTAGCCAGTGCAATTTGCACCCTCCGAATTCCATCATTAGCCATAAATGGGCTTTCGTCTATAAATGCCGCAATGTTAGCAGATCCTATTGAAACTTCCATGATTCCTGAAGGACCATATTGATTCATTAGATTTGCACCCACATTGGGATTATTAACCAGCACTGGGATTCCCAAAGGTTCCAATGTGGCAGGGTCCCCAATGCCAGATCTTTGAAGAATGGCTGGAGTATTAATTGATCCTGCAGAAAGAATGACCTTTTTTCGTGCAAAAACCCTAAGAACTGTATTAACATCATCATCAAGGATGTATTCAACCCCAATGGCTTTATTTCCCTTAAAAATGACACGCGTAGTATAGGCATTCGAAACAATTTGCAATTTTCTACCGTCTAGTCCTCTTCCGTTAGCATCAATGACTGTTCCTACTGGCAGAAAAGCAGTTGATGAAAAGCTTCGTATACTATCTGGAGGGGGGGTAATATATTGTTGAGACGCCGAAACGGCAGTCTCGCCTACAGTTTCAGTAGGATCATTATAATCACTAATTAGAGGCGCACTGGTTACATTAGAAATAGCTATAGCCACATTGTTATGAGACACCGGAGGAGTTTGAGTGATAAATAGAGGGCCATTAAATCCCCTTTGCTCAGGATTAGCAATTGTCATATCCGGTGTATAGTGTTCCAAACCGATCATCAAAGGGAGCAAATTATTATAGGTCCAGAAAGGATTTCCTGAAGCAAGGGCCCAGAAGTCGTAAACTGAAGGGGTTCCTCTTACTGTCAGGACATAATTATGTGCGCTGCATCCCCCCCACATTCTCCCTTCCGAATATACGGTTACTTCGCCTGGGAAGAAAAGCGATATGGGGTAAGAAATTGAGTATTTGGGGTTAAAAGTAATTTCATTTTGAACAGCGAATGGATTAGGGTTCAAAACAACAGGATCTGTGGTGCGATTTCTTCCTGCTTCTAAAACTACCACCCTATTTTTGCGATTATCAGAAAGCTTGCGGGCAAGAACTGCTCCGGCAGTGCCGTCTCCTACGATAATATAATCGACTTCGAAACGATTTTTATGATGATGACAATGAGTAGGACGCTTATGACAGTGTCTTTTTCGACGGGCAGTTAATTCACCCTGTTGACCTTCCGATAGAATTTCGACACCCTGATTCACACTTGTCTTTTCGTTGTCTACACCTCCCCAAATGCCTGCAGGTGCATCTTCTGCCATCAGAGCTCCAGTGCTCATTAGGCACAAAAACAAAATATTGCATATCTTTCTCATCTTAGATTTTCCTCCGGGTATTTAATTTGCATAAAATCTGAATCATTTCCAAAATAAACATCTGCATGTTTATTTGAAAATAAGATTTTAATCAAATTTTTTCCGATATTTTGAGAAAAGGCTCTTAGTTATACCCAGAGCCCAAAAAAAGAAAGGAATTCGGAAACAAGAAAGAGGTGGGTAACTATGTTTTTCTGCGGGGTTTCTTGGAAGCATGCAGATTTTCTTGCTCTTGCAGTTGTTCTAAAAATTGAACCAACACACGCACACCTACTCCGGTAGCATATTTGGGCAAATACTTCTTGGTATCTGTCAAATAAGCTGTTCCAGCAATGTCGAGATGGGCCCAAGGGATAGATTCATCTATAAACTGGCGCAAAAAAGTTGCTGCTACACATGAACTGGCAGAACGGCCATTCCAACTTTTTAGGTCGGCAATGTCAGAGCGGAGTTTTTCTTTGTATTCATCATAAAGAGGCATCCGCCACAACCGCTCTTGAGTAGCTTCTCCCGCTTGTATCAGCTTTTGGGCAAGGTTGTCATCGATGCTCATTAACCCCGAGGCTTCTGAACCTATAGCAATTTCAATTGCTCCCGTCAAAGTTGCCAAATCAATCAGGCGGGTAGGTTTGAGCTTTTAGTTGCATAGGCAAGCGCATCAGCCAAAATTAAACGCCCCTCGGCATCCGAATTAGTCATCTCAACCGTTTTGCCAAGAAAACTCGTATAAACGTCGCCAGGTTTGAAACTTTTGGCATCAATACCGTTTTCCGTTGCAGGAATGACTACTGTCAGGTTAACTTTCAATTCTAGCTGAGCAACTGCTAAAATAATTCCAAAACAAGCCGCTCCCCCTGACATATCACATTTCATGACTTCCATCCCACCAGCTGTCTTAAGATTAAGGCCTCCGGTATCATAAGTCACTCCTTTTCCAACAATCACGGTATGATCGCTTGATTGCGGATTTCCTCTATACTCCATCATGATGAAGAAGGGATCTAAGGCTGATCCGCGATTGACAGCCAGCAATAAACCCATTTTTTCTTTTTCAATCCGTTTTTTATCAAAAACTGTAGTTTTGATGGAATGCCTTTCTTTGGCAAGCCCTCTCGCACACTGAGCTAAATATTCAGGAGTAATTTCATCAGCATTTCCATTTATAAGATCACGGGCATAATACACGCCGTCACAGATAATGGCACAGTTTTCAGCTATTTTAAGGATCGTTCGTTGCGGCCCTATCCAAGTGATATTTTGCAAAAGATCCCCTTCTTCGGCCTCTTCGGGATCTTGATGTTTCAATCTATTAAAGACGTAATTGGGAAGAAGCAAACCTTCAATCATGCCTTTAAAACAATCTTGCTCATTTATTTTCTCTTGTTGAGGAATCATAAGATTTAGGTTTTTGAGTTTCTTCGCTAAACAACTTTTCGCCAAAATTCCATAGCTGCGCCGCAAACTCTCAACAGAGGCCTTTTCCTCAGCCCCTAACCCTAATAGAGCGATCCGTTTTTCCTGCTTCCCTTCAACATATAAATAATAAACTTCCCCCTCTTTACCTTTAAAATCCCCCGTGTCAAAAATAGCTGCAAGGAGTAAGGGAAATTCCCCTTCTAAAGAAACAGCCGGTTGAGTTCCTTGCTTCTCTTGCCAAAAGGGGATAACAAGCACATCCGCTTTTTTGCGCTTTCAAGCAGCTCCACATGAAAAAAATCCATTATAATATCTCCTAAGGAAGTCTGCAAAAATAAATTGGACGATTCGACTGTGTCAAAGCCCGGGGTTGAGACGATCGAAAGTGACCCCATATTCATAATATTGGGTCACTTTCGATCGTTCAACCGCGGGAGCTTTACACAGTCCAATCGTCCAACTTATTATTGCACACTTCCTAAAAGGGCAATGTATCTTCATCAACTGCCTGTGCGTAATTATTGCCTTGTCCTGTCTGCAAGCCATGTGTAGAATTAGATTTGCCATAAGGGGATCCATTCACCTGGAATTGCCTTTCATCATACTGCTCATTATTAGACCCGCTAGGAGTATATCCGCCAGGTTGATTTTGAGCCGCAGTCTGCCCCTGACCTTCCACGCGATCAGATTTGCCAAAAGGGCTAAATTCTATCATCTCTGCTGTAATGTCCAAGCTAATTTGGGTACGACCCTCTTTATCAGTATAGCTTGAGGGGGGATTCATCCTGCCTGTCACAATTACCGCGCTTCCTTTTTTCAGATAGGAGAGCATTTTATCAAAGCGATCGCCCCAAATAGTCACACGCACCCAAATGGTGACATCTTCTTTTCCCTTTCGCTGATTGACAGCCATATTAAAGGTTGTGACCTTTTGCCCACTTGGTGTAAAACGTGTCTCAGGATCTTTACCTAAATTTCCCGCAATGTGCACTATAAACATAACTTTACCCTCACCGCGTTTTGTTATTGATTTATTGTAATAACATAGCAGAAAATGATTTATTGAGAGAGAATAAAAATGGAAAATTCATCTTGCCGCCATTCAATGCCCTCCCATGCCGATTTGCTCAAATTGCGCCGAGTCCTTGAAGAAGAAGAGCTTTCTTTTAAGCACCGTCAACAGCTTAATAATGACCGCAACTCACTCGAGGAAGCCATTTTGCGTTTACAGGAAGAAATGGCAAAATTTGCTTTCAGAATCCATCAGGAAAAAAATCAGTCTGCTCATTTACTAAACAAATTCAACAAAAAAAAAGCAATTTTACAGCGTTTAAAGCAAGACCAAGGAAGAATTGACCATCTACTCGATACCATCGAGGATTTGACTGAAGAAGGGCTGGAAAAAAAACGCCTCTACCTGCTTGAAGCTATGTGGGAATTTTATCCCCAACGCAGGGAATCCCAGGAAGTCCTGTGGCGTGAAATGAAGGGTCTAGAGGAGCGGGAAAGGGAACTCGAAGCAATAGAAGAGTTACTGCAACACTTATGTGAACAATTTGAGAAAGTTATCCAAACACGCAAAAGCATTAAAGGAAGGGGTATTTTTAACTACATTTTTGGGACAAGCCCAAATTTAATCATAGAACGTCAATTGCTTGCCGCACATGGTTTAATTCATGCCACTCTTCCTTTGCTGCACCGCACCCAGGAACAAAGGGATAAGGATCTACAGCCCTTGTTTCAAGAGATCTATCATGTTTTACAACCCCTGGAAGTTTCTTGCAAATCCTCGTGGAGTTTTCGCCACATCGACACGATCTTTACCGAAGCCTATCATAGCCTCCAAAAGCTAAGCGATTCTTTGCATCAAAAGCAAAAAGAAATTCTTAAAAAGATAAAGTTTTTAATGGAAGAACGGGATAGATGGATACAACAACTTTGAAAATTGGCATAGACAAATTGGACTACTTGGACGAATTGGACGGAATTAGACACATTGGACCAAATCCAATTAGTCCAATTAGTCCAATTGTCCAATCCATTACTAAATTTTAATAAATCCAGCTCCTGGGCCTTGTTTGCCTCCAGGTAAACCCTGTGGAGGAAGAGACTTTCCAGTTGCACCTTCATCTCGCCCTTCAGAAACTTCGCTGCAGATTTTACGCCATTTTTCAACTGTTTCAACATATAGCGGAGCAAAAGCTCGTAAAGCTGAAGAAACAGCATGTTCCATATCCAATGTGCAGTGCATGAGAATCAATTCTTCTTTAACTGCAACACCCACACCGCCGCCAGCCATCTGGCCACCCAACATAGATCCTTCTAACAAGCGCTCATATAATCTAAGTCTTGTTTTATCATCGCGTGGAAGCCATCCAATAAAGGAGAATAAAGATAAAGACGTTTAGAATTGGGTTCATAGGTCAGGTGCAAGGAAAACTCATCATCAATCCCTAAAATACACGTATTATTTTCGTCAAATTCCAACCCCTCAAGCCTAAGTTCCTTTCCAAATTCTTTAAGATTTTCTTTAGCATTTTCGAACGACATAATAACCTCCTCACTTTATAAATAGCCCTTTTAAACCAGTACATCAATGGGCTATCTATCAATTGTTATTTCTTTTTTTCCTCTATTCGATTAGAGTTTGAATATTTTAAACATAATTAAAAAACTCAAAGTCTAGCCGAATCCTATGAACCTCTCCCAAATAACATGCTACACCTCACTTTAAAAGTAAATCAAATTCCTCACAATCCAAAAGTTAAACTTATTTTGCATTGACTCTGTTACTTTACGATCACCAAAACATTTTAAAATTCATCTTTCTTAATTATACTAATAATTAAAAATTGTAGCAAATCATTCCAGAAATAAAAAACTTTTTCAATTTAGATCACATAATGCGTTGCAGAAAAATTCCTATTATCGCTATCTATACAAACATGGGATATTAGGATGGTGATATGAACAATTTGCAACTCTCTCCCGGAAAACCCTATCCTTTTGGTGCAACTGAATGGCATAGGGGGAATTAATTTTGCGGTCTACGCCAAAAATATTCAAAGAATTTCTCTTTGTTTCTTTGAGGAAAATAATCTAGCATTCCCCAATTAGGGAAATTGAACTTAACCCTAATGAGAATAAAACAGGCGATGTCTGGCATGTACACATCCGCGAACTCCCGCCATTTGCGGTATATGGATATCGAGTCACTCCTAATGAACCAAAAGATAAAACATATCTGCTTTTAGATCCTTACGCAAAAGCTGTCGCCAGTGATCCCATTTGGTTTAGCCGTACTAATGAACCCTATCTTCCTTTAGGAAAAATATCTGAGCAAACATTTGACTGGCAAGGAGATAAATTTCCCAGAATTCCTGACAAAGATCTCATCATTTACGAAATGCATGTGCGTGGTTTTACTCGGGACGATTCTAGCAAAGTACAGCATCCGGGAACCTATCTAGGCCTCATTGAAAAAATTCCCTATTTAAAAGAACTGGGGGTTAATGCCGTGGAACTATTGCCTATCCATGAATTCAATGAAAAGGAAGCTGTTCAAATTAATCCGTTGACTAAACAAAAACTCTGTAACTACTTCGGTTATTCAACTGTGAATTTTTTCTCACCCATGAATCGCTATGCTAGCCAATCTAATCAAGATAAAGCATTAATCGAATTCAAAACCATGGTAAGAGAGTTACATAAAAACGGCATCGAGGTGATCTTAGATGTGGTTTACAATCATACCTTTGAAGGAAATCATCAAGGTCCGGTTTTATCCTTTCGCGGTTTTGATGCTCCTGCATATTATATGATCGATGCACAGGGCAATTATCTTAATTTTTCCGGTGTTGGAAACACAGTCAATTGTAACCATCCGGTATCATGGGAATTAATTTTACAATCCTTGCGTTACTGGGTAACTGAAATGCACGTAGACGGTTTCCGCTTCGATTTGGCATCCATTTTGACCAGAGGAGAAAACGGTGCCCCTTTAGCCTATCCCCCCATGGTAGAGGCCATTTCGCGTGACCCTATTTTATCTCATACTAAACTAATTGCCGAAGCTTGGGATGCTGGCGGTCTTTATCAAGTAGGGGGGTTTTACCACGGAACTCGGTGGTCTGAATGGAATGGGAAATATAGAGATGTTGTCAGACGTTTTATCAAGGGAACGCCAGGGCACAAAATGGCCTTTGCCACAGCCCTCTGCGGATCACAAGATCTCTATGGATGGGGGCGAGCACCAATTTGCAGTGTCAATTTTATCACCGCTCATGATGGATTCAGCCTTGCTGATCTAGTGACCTATAATGAAAAACATAATGAAAGTAATGGGGAGGAGAACCGGGATGGCTTTGATCATAACGATAGCTGGAATTGTGGTATAGAAGGACATTCACTCAATAAAAAAATTGTAAATTTAAGAGAACGGCAAATCCGCAATTTTCATTTTGCATTGATGATTTCCCAAGGCATCCCCATGGTTTTAATGGGAGATGAATATGCCCATACACGCCATGGAAATAATAACACCTGGTGCCAAGACAACGAACTCAATTGGTTTTTGTGGAATCGGCTTGACATTCGTCCTGGTTTTAATCGCTTCTTCAGGTCTCTCATTCAATTTCGAAAAGATCACCCTCTTTTAAAACGGGAAACTTTTTTAGAAGATAAAGATATTACATGGCATGGTATCACACCTGATAAGCCTGAATGGGGGAATGAGAACCATTTGGTTGCCTTTACCCTTAATTCTGATCAAGGTCCAGACATTTATATAGCTTTTAATGCAGGTCATATCCTCCAAACCCTCACAATTCCTCCTGCCGGAACTGGTAAAAACTGGTTTTGGGTGGTGAATACATACAACACTTCTCCTGAAGATTTTTTTGATGAAGGGCATAGGCCGAAGCTCATGGGACAGATCTTATCGCATTCCTTCCTACTCAGCTATTATGCTGCAAGCCCTTCCAAACTAAATGATGAGCATCGCATCGCCATAAGAATAAAAGCGGAACCGGTCTTTAATCGCTTTTCGATAAGCTTCCATCGTGAGTTCATAGCCGGCAAAAGCGCAAACTAGCATGAGCAAAGTAGATCCCGGCAAATGAAAATTGGTTAATAAAGAGCGCACGCATTTAAATTGGTAGCCTGGATAGATAAAAATATTGGTATCATATTCTCCAAAAAGAATCCGACCACTGTGGTCAGCAGCTGCTTCAAGCGCTCTACAAGAGGTCGTTCCCACGCATATGTGGCGCTTTCCCTCTTGCCGCGCATTTAACCGGCATGCACTTTCCTCTGTGATGGTAAAAGGCTCATGATGCATAGGATGAAGCCGAATATCATCGGCCTCAACCGGTTTAAAAGTACCCAAACCTACATGAAGGGTTAGATGATGCCGATCAACTCCTTTTATGTCTAAATCTTGTAACATTTCTTGGCTAAAATGGAGCCCTGCAGTTGGGGCAGCGACCGCACCAAGATGAGTGGCAAAAACCGTTTGATAACGCTCCTGATCATAAATGGAAGCCTGCGTCCTTTGAATATAATGAGGAAGGGGTATTTGACCATAAAGACTTAAAACTTCTTCAAAAACCCCTTGCCAACTGAATCTAGCTATTTTCGTCCCCTCTTTGCCAGCTTCAAGTATTTGGCAATTGAGAAGATCGCCAAAAGTCACAAAACTGCCGGGTTTCAATTTCCGCCCCGGGCGCGCTAAAACCTCCCAAGTATCAAGGGAAAGACGTTTCAGAAGCAGAATTTCCGTTTTTCCCCCTTGAGAGCGCTTGCCTATCAAACGGGCCGGAATTACGCGGGTGTCATTAAAAACTAAACTATCGCCAGCTTGCAAAAAACCAGTCAAATCCCTGAAGCTCATTTCAGAAAAGCTTCCTGCTTGCCTATCAACAAGCAGGAGACGGGAGCGATCGCGCAAAGGGCAGGGATCTTGAGCAATTAACTCTTTTGGGAGATCATATTGATAGGCTCCCAAGGTATATATATCGGGAGTCATTGCTCATGTACTTGATATTGCATTAACATGATTGTCGTTCCAGGAAAAGCTTTTGCCAAAATTTGAGCAGCATGTTCCCCATTTTGAGCCATTTTATTAGCTTCCTCTAGGGTAATTTTAGAAATGAGCATGTCTTTAGGAGTTTGTCCAGGGGACATAGCATCAAATTGGGCGGGAAAGGGGGTTGCTACACCTTCATACACGCCTGTGCGGCTCATAATCATATAGCGCGTTAAGTTCACAGCATCATTTATGGGTGGAGTAGCCGGAGCTCGACCCCGAAAACCCACCTTTTGAGCATCTAGCGCCCAATAGGTATTTTTAGGATTCACCGCTTGGAAATAAGCGTTGGTACGAGCAACAATGGCTAGCGCAGATAACACTTCAGGTTCTAAATGCTGCTCTTGATAGGCACTTAAAATCGATCGGACAAAATTTTCAATGGGAAGGTGATTCACAATGCTGATTGTCCCGCCAATATCGTACACTAAAATCTGCCCTTCATATTCATAGCCATTAATAACAGTGGCTGTATAGGGTTCATCAGGAGAGATTCTAAGTTGGTATAACCCTGGGAAAGCTTCTCCCCATTTCAGTCCATCCCTTAAAGCTTGGATATAGCGATTTTTTCCTATAAAACGCGTACTTATAAACGAATTCGTATAGGGGTCGTAAAGGCTATATTTCCCACGAACCTCTAAATTTACTCCCTCGACATCATGAATAACCAATAGTCTTATAGTAGGGGGAAGGGATGGCTGGTTCCCTTTGATATACTCCACCATATTATTCCACCAACCCGCTTGCAAGGATGAGCTGAAAGGTAAGAGAGTTAACAAAAACAAAAAAAAGACTTTCAATTTCATCTTATTTCTCCTTGTTTAAAAAGCAAATTATGGGAAACATTTAACTTTGCCGCGAGGCGTTTATATGTTGATAACCTAAAGCCGTGACTTTACGCCCTCTAGGAGTACGTTCAAGAAGCCCTTGCATGATCAAGTAAGGTTCATAGACCTCTTCTATAGTGGAAGGCTCCTCTCCAAGGGAGGCTGCAATTGTATTAAGGCCCACAGGTCCCCCTTCATAATGTTCAATCATTACGCGCAGCATTTTTTTATCCATTTCGTCGAGCCCTTTTTCATCAATCGATAACATGCTCAACGCACGATCCACCACATCCTTGTCAATGCGATTATTGGCACGCATCTGTGCAAAGTCTCTCACCCAGCGAAGTAAATGATTAGCCACGCGGGGGGTTCCACGGGCACGTTGCGCAATTTCCCTGGCAGCATTTGTTTCCAGCTTTAAATTAAGAAGGAGGGCAGTGCGTTGAATAATTCTTACTAGAGAAGCAGCATCGTAATAGTCCAAGCGGCAGGTAAAAGCAAAGCGGGTACGCAAGGGCTCAGATAACAGTCCTAACCGAGTAGTTGCCCCTGCTAAAGTAAATTGATTCAGCTTTACCTGAACGCTTCTGGCACTCGGACCGCTATCAATGAGAAGGTCCAGCGCAAAGTCTTCCATTGCTTGATACAGATATTCTTCCATGGAGCGGTTTAAACGATGAATTTCATCGATAAAAAGAACATCTCCAGTTTTCAGGCTGGTTAAAACTCCTGCCAGATCCCCTGCTTTTTCTATGACAGGTCCGGAGGTAACAACTAAATTGGTTTGCATGGCTTTAGCTAAAATATTAGCTAAAGTTGTTTTTCCAAGCCCAGGCGGGCCGCTAAAAAGGCAATGTCCTAGAGCCTCCCCTCTTTGCTTGGCAGCTCCGATGATAACTTCTAACCGATCGCGAATGGCATCTTGTCCTACAAAATCGTCCAGACATTGGGGACGCAAGGGAATTTCAAAAGGGGCATCTTGTTCTTCAATGGAGGATTCAATAAAACTTTTAGCCATGAGTAAACCTAATGATAGCCTGGCTTGGGCAAATTTCAAAATCAAGGGATTAGGAATGAGATGCAGGCTAGAGAAAGATAAGATACATCATGAAGGAAATAAAAGCAACGTATCAATCTTCAATAGAAATTAATTACATAATTACGAATACTAGAGTTGAAGGATAGGAGCAGACATCATGGAACATAAGAATATGACCTTTTCAATTCCCGTAGACTTACTGGGATTATTACACGCCAACATCGGCAAAAGGGATATAAGCCGTTTCATTTCAGAATCAATACTCAAAGCTTTGAAAGAAAAAGAAATACAAGAAGAAAAAGCATTGGATGCGGCTTATGAAGCCGCGAATAATGATCCTGATCGTTTAGAAGTTATTAAAGATTGGGATTCTTTAAATGATTAATGATTTAATAGACTCCTTATGTAATTAAAATTTTATTTTTCTACAATCTTCAGAAATTACAAGTTAAATCTACATCAAATAATATCGCTCTCTGGTGACCCTACAGGCTACAATATCGTTCTTAAATTTACCCAGGGCAATGCCCCATACGCATTAAGCTAAGGATAACGCAGAGTTGCCCTATCCCTGGTGGAACCCCGTTCAGGAAGTAACTTTACTCGTAAAAATATATCCACCACAGAGATCACAGAGCTCACAGAGAGAGGTTTATGTTCTTATACGACGTAGATCTTCCTCTGTGAGCTCTGTGGTCTCTGTGGTTAATAATCTTTAAATAACACCCATCGATAACGTCCCAATTTAGGGAAGTTACTTGGGAGACGGGGAGTCGGGGAGACGCAGAGGGAAATTATAGAGCGACTACTCTATAACAGAGAGCATCTTCATATAGGCTTTCTAATAATCCTTGACCACCTAAAGTAGGGTGTACTTAAATGGCAACTTCAAGTACCCGTTCTAATAATTGTCGATTATCTCTGCGTCTCCCCGACTCCCCGTCTCTGCGTTATCCTTAGCTTAACGCGTATGGGGCGATGCCCTGGCTGTTGCAATTAGAGCCTTTCAGGCTCATTAAATAGGTTTATCTTCTACAGAAACGTCTTTAAATTTATTTAACAAAAATCTGAAGTTTTCGCCTTGCCCAAAAACAATTCTTCAGGTTATTTGTGTATAAATTGAAGAGTTGGTAAATCTAACTTGAAACAAGGCGCTTATGACTGTTTTGTTTTTTAGATTACCCAGGAGCACTCAGGCCTAGAACTCCACACAATAGGTATAGCTACTCAATGAAGCCGAACACTCTAAAACAGAACACTCTTTATAGCTGGATTATTAATCATTTCAACTATACACAAATTTACTTTATTTTTTGCTTCATTATTTTCCTTTCTATCCTCCCTTTAATTTATTTTTGGGTCGCGATTCATCTTGATCAGATTCGAATCATTGATGAACAGTTAGAAAAACTGGGAGAGGAAAAAATATTCAAAAATTTGTTTTTTAAGTTCAGCAGCATCGCCAAATTAACCAACAAGTTCTACTTGGTTCTTCCGGCACTCAATTGAATAAAGAAACTCTAGAAGCTCAAATTCGAAATTCCTTGCAAGCTACCATCACGGCTGTTAACCAAAAAACTCCTTCAAACTCCTTCACCAGCTGTAGATTCTTTTAGTCAAAAGGCAAATACAGAAAAATCTTGAAACTCAATGGCTCCATCTTACCGAGCAACTTCATTCTCTTACACCAAGCCAGAGTGAAGATCTCTATACAAATTTTATCAATAATTTGCTGGTTCATTTTAGTTATCTTAGCAACAAAACAGGAAGGGTAAATCTGAGTAAATTAGAAAATTATTTTTTGATCGAAAGTGTATTTTTACGCTTTCCTTTTATACAAGAACACTTATCCAGACTAACTCTTCAAATAGAAAGTGCTTTAGCCTCTCAACCAAAAAAAAGTATCGAAAAAAGCTTCTGCTTATTCTAATGGGTTCCATCGAATCAGACTTAAATTTTCTTCAATATGGCATCGATTTAACTGCTTTTCATTTTCCGAGGAAGAACATGCCGAACTGCTCAAGACTTTGAACAGTTATCGGGCGGCTATTCAAGAATTTATCAATCTTGTCGAGAAAAGGATCATTAATAAACAATCCCACTCTTTCTCTATCTCAACTCACTTCTCTTAGCAATACCGCTTTGAAGTTTGGTTTTCAACTGTGGGAGGAAGGGCTCGAAGATCTTGAAGATGTTTTTCGGAAGGGAAAGAAAGAAGATATTTGACGAACTTTGGCTTGTGCTACTCCTAACTTTGCTTCTAACCGGTTTTTCATTTCTTTTCAGTCTCGGCTTGGTTCGTAAAGCTACGGCCGGTCTTAAGAATTGACATTGCCACAGACAGTTTTACAAATGGGAATTTATCCATCCGCGTGCCTGTTTTTTACAATGATGAAATTGGCCGTCAAGCTCATGCATTCAATCGCCTAGCTCAAAAGTTGGAGGAAATTGTCCATCACCTTTACGAATTGTTGACAGCCACTACATCCTTGGCAAATGGTGATTTAACAGCGCGCATTCAAATGCGCAATGACAATCCAGAATTTGACCAGGTTGCGCTTTCATTTAATAAAATGGCAGAAACATTTGAAACTATCATCAGCCGTCTCCGGCAAATTGGAATCATCCTAACAACCTCCGCCACAGAGATTGCCACGAGATCCAAGGAACAAGAGATCATCATTTTTGAACAAGAATCTGCCACGCGAGAAATTTCCGTAGCAGCTAATGAGATCTCCTCAACGGCTAAAGAATTTGCCCACACCATGAATGATATTAGCGAAGTGGCTGAAAAAACCTCCCATCTGGCACTAACTGGCAAGGATTCCTTAAATAATATGGAGTCTATCATGCGGCAGATGGTTGAAGCATCCAGTACAATTGCTTCTAAGCTAGCAGTTCTAAAAGAGAAAGCTGGTAATATCACAACTGTTATTACCACCATAACGAAAGTCGCTGATCAAACCAATCTATTATCCCTTAACGCCTCTATTCAAGCGGAAAAAGCTGGGGAATTCGGGCGAAGCTTCGCCGTTATTGCCCGGGAGATTCGCCGTTTGGCCGATCAAACGGCCGTTGCCACTTTAGATATTGAAAAAATGGTTCATGAAATCATGACGGCTGTGTCTTCCAGCGTCATGGGCGTCGACGACTTTACGCAAGACATCCGCAACGGCGTTGAGCAAGTGCGCACCGTTAGTGAGCAATTCGGGGCGACTATTGAACAAGTGCAAGCTTTTGTTGCACGCTTCGAATTTGTCAATCAAGGCATGCAAACACAATCCAAAGGGGCTGAACAAATCAATGAAGCCATAGCCCAGTTAAGTCAAACAGCCCGGCTGACAACTGAAGCCATCCATCTATTTCACAAGACCATAGAGGAACTCAATAATGCTGCCACTGAATTAAAAAATCTAACCCCATTCCTCTATCCAAAATTAGAAGCCAAAAAAGAAGAGCTTCATCCTGATGAAACACCACCTTGGAGCCATTTCGATCCTCAATCTACGGAGTCAAAACAGCAATTCAACAAAACATTAAGCGATTTAAATTTGGCTGCAAAAAAATTGAAGGATTTGATATACTTACTTAAATCCGCCCTCTTAAGAATTCATTGCGCTCCAAATCTTATCATCAACAAGTTAAACGGAATTGTCAACTTTCATTTTTAATTACACCCATCTCCCTGGTAATTTTTCGAAGATCTTGCTATAAAAAATATTTTAGTCTATTTTAAAGTTGTTTACATAAATACCAGTTGATTGTTATAATTTAGAAATATTATCGTTTTTTATAATAATAAACACAAAACGGTAAATAGGAGAGCCTATGAATAATCAAGATATAGATTTAGGTACCCCAGAACTTTTGGATGAGTTTCTTGTCCGCTGGGAGAACCACGAAATTCTATCACAAAGATTAACGAGAAGTCGCCAAGATATATGCTCAGCATGCTACAAACACGAAATCAAAAATTGATACATTGGCGGCTGAAGTCAGTCAGCGGCAGGACAAATTGCACTTCTTGAATGATCTCATTACAGAAATTAATAGTCTAACAGGTGAAGACAATGGTTTAGACATTACCGACAACGAAGAGCTTCAAAAAAAAATGGCTGCTGCAAGAGAGTTAGGCGTTAAAATCCCTGATCAAATGAAATTTAACCCAAAGCAAAGAGACCGTTTGGTGGAAAATTTACATTTATCCGCTGATCATTGGGACAAAGATAACAAAAAACAAACGCAAAAGATGGAGATTCTGATCAAAGATCTCGATCGCACCTTGATGCTGCTTAAAGAAGTCCAAAAAGCAGAGAAACAACCCAAACAGGCGATGACTTCAGGAATGAAGGGAGGCTAAGAATGCTTGCAGAGGCATTCAGAAGCTACATTTCAGATTGGATGGGCCCAGAAGCGGCATTAGAGGGAAACACGCTCGCTCAAACACCAGAAGAAAAGATTAAAGAATTATACGCTTTTGCCTATTGCCTTTATCAAGGTAGAAACAATATGAGGAAGCCAATCCCTTTTTTCGCTTCTTGGTGCTTTGCCGCCCATCCGAAGCAAAATATTGGAAAAGCTTCGGAGCATGTCTGCAGATGCAGCACGAATATGAAGAAGCAATTAACTGTTATCTCTACACACAAATGCTAAATCAAGATAAACCCGATCCTTACCTTTACGTGCATGCAGCAGATTGCTACTTTGCCCTTAAAAGAGTGAAGTCGGGTTTAAAAGCTTTGGAGGCCGCACACCTAAGCGCAGAAAAAGAAATTCAAGATCAGCGCGTTTTGCGCCATGTGGCCTTAATGCGCGACCTATGGGGATAGTCTCTAAGGTCTAAATTAATATTATTTTAGGTTTAATTATGGCAATTAGTAAAACAGATAGAATTCAACAAGCTATCGAAGGCATGGAACAGGAGCCACAGGAGAGCTTGAAAAATCCTGCGGGATATGGCCTTCATCAAGCGTCAGCGAAAGATGTTTTAAGCCTTTCCGTACCAGCAACTTCTATTGAGAAATTATCTCAATCAGAAATGCAAAAATCTTCTTTTTTGAGCAAAATCACTCCCAAGTGGATTGAACCAGATCTCAAAATAAAGTCCCCAACCGCTTCACCTTTGGCCGAAGCAACCGTCTCATCCGCCGCTAAAACTGAACCGATCAGCCTTGTGCCCGTTTTAGATGATCCTGAAACTATTCGAAATGATTTAAAACCACCCATACTGCCTCAACCCGTGCCTGCTGCTAATAAAGCGAAGCAAAGCGAGAAAATATCCCATCAAGAGGTCATGGAAGCGTTGACGTTAATGAGTGATCGCACCATTGAAGAAATTATGCGGATCATTTTTTTAAAGGCTCAGTTTGAATTGGAAAAAGAAAATGCAACCGTCGCGGAAGATACCTATTCTAAATTTCAGAACTTGAAAAAAGCCAAAGAAAAGATGCTTGAAGAGATCAAAGATGCCCTTGAACATGATGGAATGGATGTCGCGGTTTGGGGGTGCACAAAAAGTAGCAGTAGTAGTCAACGTCATTTGTGCAGTAACAACTTTTCTGGTTGCGCTTGAGAGAATTCTTCCCTGTGTCCCTGCAGTCGCAATGTTTGCACCCATAGCTTCGGCCGCCCTTACAGCTCCCTGGTGGAAAGGCTTACTTCGAAAGAAGACGATGAACAACAAGCTAAACACGACAAATCCGATCATCAAGATAAGCTCTATGGGGATCTGGTAGATGAAGCTCGCGAACGTTTATCAGGCATAGCCGATACCGACGCCGAGTTTAAAGAGCGTATGATATATTTATTGAAAAGATTTGCCAAAATGGGTAAACTTGTTTTACAAAGATAATTAATAGGAGATAATATTATGAACGTTGAAATAATTCCTGAAAAAGTTCCTGCCGGTTTTGAACACCTCTTTCAGATGGGTGACCGGGTTAATCAAATGCAAGGAAGAAGAAGTTGAAACGATCATTTATGAAGTGTGCGAAAAAGATCGCGAGATTCATCAAGGGCGTAAATGGGCCCTTTTCGAAACGCGCAGTATCAACCGCAATCATCATGATGAAACAAACAATAATAAGGCTGAGGCTAGGATTAACAATTGGAGTACTGGCATGATTGCTGCTCAGATCTGTTGCCTGGTAGGGCAAGCTTTTGCTGGACAAGGAGCTGCTGGAGCCATCTTCTCCGCAGGCGCTCATGGTTTCGATATCAACCAGTGCATCAATTTAGAGAACGCAATCAATCAAAAATTGATGGCTATGATCACCATTATCAAATGGTGGGAAGCATGATTTCCGATCGCACCCAGATGATGAATGAAATGGATCGCAAACACGCTGAATCTCATAACTCGCGACAACTGTATCAGATAAAATTCACCGCATGTTTGAAACGACAACTTCAGCTGCCTAAAGATCATGAGGCTTCTTGCAGTAAGAGCCCTTTCCCCTTCTTCTGAAGGGGTAGGGCTCAATCTAGCAAGAAGTCTTTTTATAAGCTTGGGTTTGTTTGATTTGAAGATAAACATCGGTTGTTCCCCAAGTAAAGGGAACCGAGAATTGCTTGAGCACGCGAAATGGAGCCTCCGGCCGATATTCTAAAGCATAGCTTACCGTAATAAGTTTTGTCCCCTCCGGCAAATCTCTGAAACGTTCCATTAAAAGATCGATACTCTCAGCTGAAAAACAGGTCCCGTAGAGATATACGACTGTTGCCCCTGTCAAATCAGCCTGAAAAAGATCTTCGAGGCGGAAAAAGACTCTTTTAAATGTGAAAGCGACGCTTAACCTTAAGCGCCTTTTCAATAAATGCCGGGACATAGTCAATACCGATGACAGCGCATCCTATGAATTGATTGAGCCAAAAGCAGGTTCTGCCGCGGCCGCAACCGAGCTCAAAGACGACATCGCGTACAGATAGTTGACACTCGCGGGCAATCACTTCAAGAGATGTCAGAGGGGTTTCTGCCATAGGTATAAACCTCCTTCTCCCCTTTGAGAAGTAAAAAACGTTTGCTAATGCGAAATGGACTGGCAAATAGATAGGACAATAAAAGTGTGGTATCAATTTTGAAAAAAGTGGGATCGGAATAATACTTTGCCACAACGTAGCAGTCTTCAATAAAAGTCCAAATATTAACTTTTATGTTGACTGATAAGAGAACCAAGTTCTTTTAACTTGAAAAAATCGATAGAGTCATTATTGTGCACAGGTTATGAGTTTTGCAATGGTCTCTTTTTAAATACTTAAATACGGAGTTTTTGGCAAATGGAAGCACCTGCATTTTTTAGACAAATCCCCCCTTATTTTCACGATGCTAGGCAACACGTTGAAGCATTTGGGAACAAAATGAAAGAAAAACTTGCTCCCCTTGGGCAAAGAATTGGCGCCAGCGAAAAGTGGATCAATTATGGAAAGCCATTATATGAGCGCTATATTCAGCCACTTGATAAATGGGATTATTCACTATTAGGTTTCTGAGGTTCTTGCAACTATTATCTTTTTCAGAGCCTATAAAAAAATTAGGGTTTGCAATCCTTCCCCTAGCTCTTGGTGGTGCTGCAGCAGCCATCATAGGGTCTTGGACTTTCTCTCGATGGCGTGTACGCAAAAGTTTTGATAATGTCGCATGGGAGCATGTCGATAAAATTCGACGGGCAGCTCATGAAACCACCCATGAAAATCAGAATTTCGCAGAGATCTACCGTGAAAAAGGATTGCTGACAAAACCTGAATATGACCACCTTGAAGATGAGCGCAAACGTTTAGATGACGAAATTCAGAAATTCAGGGCTGTTATATTGAAACCACATTTTGAAAAACAGCAAAAAATAGTGAAAGCTCACATAGAATACCTGAAAACGCTTGTGCCTGCTAACCCTCATGATAAAGCCATTCTTGAAACTCTGGAGCAACAGGTGGATAAAGTCCGGACAAAGCAGGAGGACTTGGGAGCTTTAGAAATACAAAAACAAAAACTCAACGATTTACAAATAGCAGCTGCCAAAAACCATCATTTTAATTTAGGCAAGCAAGTGGATGATATGATCCAAGCTTCCCAAGCTCCCGCAATAACGGATACTAAAAAAGCGTTTAATGCCTACTTGACAGCGCTACAAAACAGATTATCTCGCAAACAAGTCGAGGAACTACTTGACGAGAACAATCCAAAAAAAGAAGAAATTCTAAACGACCAGCCACAAAACCCATTGATAAAGGCAGAGATAGAAGAAGAACTCGATCCCGTAAATAATATCGAGCCCCGCGTTGTGGTACAGGAAGAACAAAAAAAAATTGAGGGTGACGACAAGCCTGAGGAGAAGAAAGAAGAACAGGTCAATGAAACTCCTCAAGGCGATCTAGCCACTCCTGAGGCACAAGTGGAAGAAAAGAAAGATGCTGATGCCTCCAAGCCTCAAGAAGAAGGGGTTGATGGTGACAACAAGCCTGAAGAAGAGAAAGAATTGCAGCTCGATGAAACTCCTCAAGGCGATCTCACTCCTGAGGCACAAGTGGAAGAAAATATAGATGCTGATGCCGCCAAACCTCAAGAAGAAGGGGTTGATGGTGACAACAAGCCTGAAGAAGAGAAAGAATTGCAGCTCGATGAAACTCCTCAAGGCGATCTGGCCACTCCTGAGACACATGTGGAAGAAAATATAGATGCTGATGCCGCCAAACCTCAAGAAGAAGGGGTTGATGGTGACAATAAGCCAGAGGAAAAGAAAAACGAAGAGGCCCATGGGAATCATCTAGAAGATGATGATGAGGAATTTGTGATTTTTGAAGTGAAAAACGAAAAAATTGAAGAAGGCAAAAACAATCCAATTATTAAAGACTTAGATAACAAATTCTTTTAAACAGCCCAAGGCATCGCCCCATGCGCGCAATGTCATCAACTTTAAAAAAGATTGGATATGGACTATTTGGACTATTTGGACGGAATTGGACAGATTGGATCCAATCTAACGTGTCCCAATTAGTCCAATTAGTCCAATTCGTCCAATTTTTTCTTAAGTTAGCGATCCCATCATTTCTATTATACTATCAACTCCAAAGAAAAGTTCTGCTAAAGTCTTAAGAAGTGGCAATTCGCACTTTTAAATTAAAAATGAAGGGTATTTATAAGTTCTTGAAAGAAAAAATTAACCATTAGGGTTTTTCATTGATTTTATTATTAAGATTATATATATTCTACTCACCAATATAAATTTATAAGAACAGGGTAATAATATGGAATTTAATGCCGCACCGCCATCCACAATAGGAACCAGCGTTCAGCTGTTATCTCAACCGAAAAAGATTTGGATGGTAGTTCCTCAACATCAGCGAACAAGAACTGCTGACAACATACAATTATTATTGCCAACTAACGGTCAAAAACCTGTTTGTGATCCTATTTCAAGCCTATCTTTAAACATAATTCTTGAAATTAGAGAAAAAATACTCACAATTATGAAACGGAAATTACCGCAGGGACAATTAAAATCCCTAGAGAGAGATGCAATTAAAAAGGAGCTTTCCTCCTTAAAATTAAATGAGATGAAAAATGATGGGGAGGGAATCACTATTGATTTATCCAACGAAGAGGAGCCCCCTTTGAAAAAGAAAAAAGCCATCCCCTCCATCCTAATCCTTCAACCAGAAGCCATATTCGAAGATATTGCAAAGCTATTAGATAATAAAGAAAAGAGCGATATTATTTTTGAAGTTGGCCCAGACCAAGAGCGGATATACGCCCATCTTTTTGTGTTAATAGGGCGCTATCCACATTTTAAGGAAATCCTAAAAACAAAAGATGTCTATTTAATTGAAGACAAGAAATTTGTTTCTTTCCCTGAATGGAATCCAAAAGCATTTAAACTACTATTAAAATATTTTTATACAAATAAATTGACCGTTGATCCAGAATCTGTTTTTCAATTCTTTCTACTATCAAGTGAATTAAGGTTAAATAATCTAAATAACATGATACTTGTTCATTTTAAAGAATATTTATCGATCAATAATGTCATGTCTTTGGCTACGGATGCTTATCTGCTGAACCAACAAGGCTCTCTTTTAGCCGATGCCATTTTTCAATATATTTGGATGCATAGCATACAGATATTCACTTCGTTGGATTTAAAGACAAATTTCCTTCCTGAAGAGTTGCTAGTGCGCTTAATAGAAGGTGATCATTTAGTAATCGAATTAGACCCAAGTAAAAACGAATATGAAATATGTTTGCTGGCAAGCCAATGGCTAAATATCTACCGAGAAAAATATAATAAAGAGAATCTTAAAGCAAAAGAAGCTTTGCAAAATGCTATTCGATTCCACTTAATAAAAGATCGGGAGTTAATCTATCTAAAAAGATGTTCAAAGGGTTTATTTGATGGAGTGGAATTAGAAATGCAACAAACTTGGCAAATAGTCGATAGTGATCTTAGAGGTCCACGCAAGCAGTTGACCGATCAGTAATAAATATTGCGCCATCTATTAATAAAAATAAAAGAGAAATAACATGCACCTTTCACCTAATTCTCGAACCAGTACAGTTACTGCAAGCCCAGCCTTAAACTTAACAACCCCTGGATTTCAGATAAATCATGTAGGAAATCAAGCGGGAAGGACTTATCAGCCAATTCCACCCCTACCTGTGCAGCGAATGACCAAGGGAACTAGACCCCCCCATGATCAAATAGCTAACTTTCAAAGCAAGCAGATAAGCCCCCTTGCATTTGAGAGTATCAATCCTTCCAGAAGTTTGGACATTGAAGAACCCCGACCCTCATCCTTAGTGTCCTTGCCCGCAACAATGAAGCGCAAGAGAGAAGGAACGAGTCAGGTAAATAATCCCCATATTGCATCTTGTGTAAACATTTTTCGCAAAATATTATCAATTATTCAGAATGAATATAAAGAGTTTTATTTATCTAAACAAGCTACAAATGAAATAGAAAATTTATTATCTGATAAAAAGTTTGAAGATTTAAAGAAGAGCCAATTAGAAGTGGAGTTTTCTTCTCTACCAAATAAACCCTCACAATATTACCAAACTAAAGAAAGAATAATAAACCAAGACTTTGAGAGTTTAGTCAACGATCGCGATACCGGCGATGTCATTTTTGATCTTGGTGTCGAGCGATTTTATGCACACCGTGCTTTATTAAGCCTACATGGAGATTACTTTGACTCCATGCTTTATGGAAATTTTTTAGAGGGGCAAACGGGAAAACCTGGAATCCCTGTTATCCATTTTCAAGATTGTGATCCTAAAATTTTTCATACCTTTTTAATTTATGCTTATTCGGGCAACCTTATGGTTGAAGATGAGTCGATGTTTTTTGATATTTATCAGTTAGTGCAAAGAATAATGGCAGATAAGGTGCAAAATCTTTGTATCAGTCATCTGAAAAAAATCATAACCAAGCAAAATGCTTTTGATTATCTGACAAAAATTTATGAAAGAAATTTAGATGGTACTCGGCTTGCTGAAGAAGTTATGCAGACAGTTTTGAGCTATAGTAAAGAGATTATAGGTTCATTATCCTTTAATCAATCAAATTTAATCCCTCTGACCCTTTTGAAGGACTTATTGAAAAGTGATTACCTTCTAGTGGAGGAAGACCCTAGTCAAAACGAATATGCCCTCTGTTTATTGGCGAATAATTGGTTAGAAGAAGAGCAAATACGTCAAGTGCACTTGCATAAGGAGATAGAAGAAAAAGAAGAAGAAGGAAAAGAGGAAATGGCGAATGAGGAAGAGATACTGACAACTAAGGATCAGATAGAACCTTTTATTCGTTGGCATCTTCTTAAAGAAACTGAATGGCGTCATCTAACGAGACAGCACTTGTTATTGGATCACAAGAGATTCAATTCCGTTAGAAATGAGGAAGGGTTGAATTCTTTGCCCCCTCCCCGCATGCCTAGGCCTAAATAAAATCATTTTTAGTTGCCGAAAAAAGAACTGATGACCCAAGCAATAAAAATGTACATCAAAGTAGAGAGCACATCATTAAAGGCCGTGACAATGGGCCCCGAGGCAACAGCAGGATCGATGCGAAACCTAGCAAAGAAAAAAGGCGATAATGTCCCCAAAAAAGTGGCCATTAAACAGGCTCCCAACAAGCCGCAACTGACTATCAAACCTAAAATCATAGGATTCGATCCCATATAGTGGATCTCAAAATAGTTTAAGAGATAAACGAATCCCCCGCACACTATTCCAAAAATAACGCCAATCAAAACTCCAATGCTTAACTCACCTATTACTGCGAGCTTGCGAGAACCATGCGAAAGCTCTCCGGTTGACATTCCCCTAACAAGAATTGTACTGCACTGAATGCCCACGTTTCCAGACATTCCAGCGATTAAAGGGACAAAAAGAGCCACAAAAGTAAACCAATCGCGATCTCTAAAATGCGATAAAGCAGATGCCGTTACAAGCCCTGCGCACAAGGTGACAATCAACCAAGGAGCCCGCCACAAAAAGCGTTTGAAGATCGATTCATGTTCACTGAGATCTTCTGCGGTACCAGCGATGCTTGCAATTGTTTCATCTGCTATATCCTCCAAGGCCTCTACCACCCGTTCATATGTGATCACTCCCAGGAGACGATCGTGATGATCCACCACCGGTAAGGCTGGAATTTTATAACGTTCAACCAAATCAACAACTTCATCTCGAGAAGCATCTGCTCGAATTTGATGTAAAATCGGCCTCATGACTTGTTTTATGGGAATATAAGGGGGATTGACAATCAAATTTCTGGCCGGTACAAATCCTACAAGTTCATTCAAATCATTTAAGACAAAAATGCGCCGCGTCAAGTCAATTCCGGGATTATTTCGAATAACGGCTGCTACTTCCCCAATCGTGACATCCAAATGAAACGAAAAAAACTCGTTGGTCATTAAACGCCCCGCACTATGGCGGTCATGCTTGTAAAGTTCGCGAATGCGAGCTGCTTTCTTTGGATCAAGAATTTCAAAAATTCGCTTCAAACGGCGGTCAGACAAATCATCAAACAGTCTAGCAGCCTCATCTGGCGCCATGCTCTCTAATAAATCTTTAATTTCTTGATCAGTGATTTGGGGGAAAATCGCTGCACGCGTATTACTCCCCGTATTGGCCATGAAAATGATTTTAGCATTGAGATCGGGAAGGTTTTCGTAGACGATGACTCGAGCTTGAGGTGGAAGACGTGTCACCGCATAAGCCAGGTCAATCGGATCGTGTTCGCTTGCAATCTTGGCAATATCATGCAGCATAAACTGGGAGATAGGTTGATGAAAGGCCTCCTCCAGTTTCTTGTTGAGCACATCGTCCAACTGGCTCGTACGGGAATCCATCAAATTGCCTGATACTACCCCTTCTTCATTATTGCCATTCTCCTCTAGATGATTCATTTCGATTTTTGACCCCTTGCGTACCAGATAACCGGATAAGAATAACAAGTTTCACTCTATTGCTCAAGCAAAAAAGAAATTGAAAAGCCATTATAGTTAGAAATAACTTTATACTTGATTATTTATAAATAAAAAGTTTATAATATATAAAAAACATCCTAAATTCTCTAAAAAAAAAGAACCCTTTATGTACTCTCCTGAGAAGATTCGCAATATTGCCATTATCGCTCACATTGATCATGGTAAAACAACCCTACTTGATGCTCTTTTAAAACAATCTAATATTTTCCGTGAAAACCAGCAAATACGCGAACGGGTCATGGATTCCTATGATCAAGAGCAAGAGCGTGGCATTACCATCTTTGCCAAAAACACCTCCGTGTACTTTGAAGATTTCAAGATTAATATTATTGACACTCCTGGACACGCCGATTTCTCAGGCGAAGTGGAACGCATTCTCGGCATGGTCGATACTGTGTTATTGCTCGTTGATGCCCAAGAAGGGCCCATGCCCCAAACGCGATTCGTCTTATCCAAGTCACTAAAAATGGGTTTAAAACCCATTGTCGTCCTAAATAAAATCGATAGGCCTCATGCAACTCCCGACCGAGTATTGGATGAAACATTTGACCTTTTTACGGAGCTTGGCGCAACAGACGAACAACTCGATTTCCGTTACTGCTATGCATCCGGCCTTTCTGGATTTGCCATTCATCATTTACACGATATGCACAAGGATATGCGGCCGCTCTTTGAACTCATTATCTATGCTGTACATGCCCCAAAGGGTAGTTTGGAAAATCCTTTTCTTATGCATGTTTCTACTATAACTTACGATGACTATGTGGGACGCCAAGCTTGTGGCCGTATTTTGGAAGGTGTTGTTAAAAAAGGACAACCCGTCATTCATGTCGATGAAAATGGGATCGAATCTAAAGGGTCCATTTCACGCATTGAGGGGTTCTTAGGTTTGGAAAAAGTTGAAATGGAAGAAGCGGGAGTCGGCGATATTGCGATTTTATCAGGTATTCCTGATGTTACCATAGGTGACACTATTTGCGACCCAAAAAAAATTATACATCTTCCGCGGATAAAGCTAGACGAACCTACCGTATCGGTCGATATGACAGTCAATAACAGTCCTTTTGTGGGCCGTAGCGGCAAGCATGTCACCATGAATAAAATTCGAGACCGTCTGGAGCGTGAAAAGCGTGCTAATATATCCTTGCGCATCGATGATCAAGAAGACCAAGACAAAATTACCGTTTCTGGACGAGGGGAATTGCATCTTGCCGTCCTCATTGAGGCTATGCGTCGCGAAGGCTATGAATTCAGCGTTTCAAAACCACGAGTCATAATTAAACAGGTAGATGGGGAGAAATATGAACCCATAGAACGCGTGCACATTGAAGTGCCGCAAGAATATTCCGGAACCGTCATTGAAGAGCTTTCCCGCCGCCGTGGGGAACTTCAATTGCTTGACACCAATGAAAATAACATTACTTCTATAGATTTTCTGATCCCTACTCGGGGTTTAATGGGTTATCGCAACGACTTTTTGACAGTGACGCGCGGCTTAGGAATATTGACCTCCGTTTTTGAACAATTTGCTCCTTGGAGAGGCTCGATTCCCGGACGTACACGCGGGGTACTTATCTCTATTGGTTCTGGAAAGACAAGCGGGTATGCCTGTTTCAATCTACAAGACCGCGGCGTGCTCTTTGTCAATCCTGGCGATGAAGTCTATGAAGGGATGGTGGTAGGAGAAAATAGCCGGGATAACGACTTGATCGTCAATGTGACCAAAGGCAAACAATTGACAAACGTACGGGCATCGGGAAGTGATGAAAACATTATTCTTACCCCGCCACGCCGTTTCACCCTTGAGCAAGCCATTGACTATATACAAGACGATGAGCTCATTGAAGTGACGCCAGAAACTATTCGCATGCGCAAGCGTTATTTAACGGAGAATGAACGGAAGCGTCAGCCGGCAAAATAACCGGCTTGTTTAACCCAAAAGTCAAACAATCTGGTAACAGTTCAGTCCTGTACCCGGCTGACCCCGGGAAGCATCTACAAATAACCAGGTAGTTATTTAAAAGATACCTCTCCTTCGTCGGGGTATCTGAGCGAAGGTAATCAGGCCGTCTCGGCCTGATTCTAATGAAAGACTAAATATTGTCGGTTTTCCATTGCCTCTGCCAGTTTTGCAACCGAGTTTTTTTTTCTTGTATTCTGTTCAGTGTAGAGATACTGGTTTTGTTGGGGTACCTGAATGAAAAATGCGGTGGATAAAAATTTTAATTCATATTTTATTGCCCTTTTGATGACCTGGATGGTACTTGCGCAGAGAAACGTCAGGTCTTTGATGTTCCACAACCTAAGATCGAAGTAACAGAACATCATTCATTCACTAACCATTTCTTCTGGTGAAAATCTTCCTCACTGGCAATGTAATGACGCCATATATTCCGACTTACTGATTCAAGTACCACAATCAGTACGCGAAAGATGGCTTCGCGAACGGGAATGTTTGATTGCGAATGCAAAACAGCACGGCAAAGAGTTCTCAGAGCCTGTTCAAAATCTTTTAAATAGACAATTTCTCGAAACTTTCTTTGCCTAAAAAATTTTAGTGTTGAATACTTCAGAAGTTAAAACTACCACAGAGCACACAGAAAACACAGAAAGGGGTTAATGAGCCTGAAGGGCTCGCATTGCAACAGCCCAGGGCATCGCCCTGGGTAGGGATAAAAGAAAATTTGCAGCCTGAAGGGCTGTCAGAATGATTCATTATCAAACCCCGGCAACTGCATGCTAAGAGCTGCCCTCCCTTGAAAGAATATTTTATTTAACAAACTTTTTTAGTTTGTTTTTAGTGAGGACATATCTTATCACAAGCGGTCATTGCGACTTTGTGCTGAATTGCATTAAGGCCGTATAAGAAGGTAAATAGTCCATAAACTAAGCAGAATCTGTTCTTATTAGGAAAAGGATCGCCTCTCGTCTCCCAATAACTTTTTAAAGAAAGCCCCCACAATAGAATTGTCAATGTTGCAAAAGAGAAAATAATACATACTTGAAATGAATGCATGAATTGACATCTCTCCATACATTGAAGTTGTCTATTTTGTTCATATTGACCTATCAGCATAGGGCCACCTTATAGTTAAAAATACTATGAAAAAATTAGCACATTCTAAAATATCTTTCAACGCTAATCCCCAATACCCCAGTGCATCCGGATCGTGTCTAAGGGACGTGTTCTCATTTCATTGATTTGTCCTTTGAGCTGTACAACCTTTCTATTAAATTCATCTAACAGCTTCATTACAGAAAAATCTTCTTTTCTTTGTAAAGTAGGGCGTGATTGCCAATATAATCCTGTGAATAAGAAACTTTTGGTCTTTCTCTTTACTTAACAGAGAGGGGTTGTCAAACAGTTTGACAAGGTCAGCTCCTGCAGCTTTCTTTACCTGATAGACTTTTTAAGGAAGGCGTGTTATAATGGATAGGGATTCTTATGCTCACGAACTTAAAGATTTTTTCTTTACCTTTTTGGAGTTGCCAAAATTTAATAAAACGATCGCTGAGCTCTCTACCATGGAAGACAAATGGATGTACTTCTTTAAACATGCTACACAAACAAGTGAAGAGGAATTAGAAAAAATTACAGGTCCAGATATGTTATTCGCCAAGCGTATGGCGTGCTTGATGAGATTTCTCGGTCGGAGTCTGAATTAAATTCTTACGAACAAGAGAAAAAAAGTCAATTGGATAGACAGACAGCAATGTTAGCCTATGTAGAACGGAAAGGAGAAGAAAAGGGAAGGACCGAAGGAAAAGTTGAAGTAGCAAAAAAAATGCTTGCACAAGGTATTGATATTCAAACCATTATCCTTTGTACAGGTAATATCAAGGTTATCATGAATCCTAAAACCCCACCTCCACTGTCATCTTTAGCAAAGTTAATTGCGGTTGGCACCTTGTATGAGCATTATAAAGGCTTGCGCTATAAAGTTCTTGCTGTAGCTCGTCATAGTGAAACTCTGGAAGAATTTGTAGTCTACCAAGCTTTTTACGGGGAAGGAGGGGTGTGGGTGCGTCCACTTGCAATGTTCCTTGAAAATGTTACCGTCAACGGGCAATCACAACCCAGATTCAAAGTAGTTCAATAGCTTTTTTTCCCGCTAGGAATTCTCGCAATTTTGGCAAAGTACATTGCGACTCCTTATCCAAAACTCGCGTTAAATAGGAATCAGAAAGACTATTTTTTAAGAAATAGTCCATTTTGATTAAGATGGCCAAAAAATAGCATAACTCGGGCACGGGGCAAAGAAATGAATTATGTAAGAAGTCTAATCTATCTGATACCCATATCTATTGGCCATTGACTTAATATCGAAGTATAGATCAGGAGGAAGAGCCTTTTCTAACTCTTCCCATGTGAATGTATGGCGTATTTTCGCCCAATGGTTGATGTTATTCGGTATATTTCGCAGAATTATTTTATCCAATTGGACACCTAGCCTGAGTTGAAATTCTGAAAGCACATGTTCCAGGTTTTCTATTCGATAAGTCCACTCTGCCATATTTTCGGCTTTTAGATTCCAATAATACCAATATTTAGCACAATGAACCAAAAGGGTATCACCGCGATTGATTTCAGATATTTGACTTCGTATAAACGCCCATTCACGCCTTTTCAAATCAGGTAAATTGATGTAGAAGGAACTGATGACATCGAGAGGATTTCTAACTTGTTGGAAGATATGTTGGAATTGTACATCTCCGGCATACATCCAAAAGGGTTATAATAATTGCCGACCATGGGCCATGAGGCACATCCATCCTTGCCGGGCGCTTCATGCTCGACATTCAATCCTGAAGCTTGTAAAAATTGTGCTGTAAAGGAAGATCCGCTCCGCCCGCATCCTACAATTAACAACAATTTCTTTTCTGGGATTTGGTCCTCGCTGTTAGTTTCTGGGTTGGTTCTATTGGCGTAATCCGTTTCTGGATGATGGTTCTCGGTGCCAATCAATGTATTGTCGTTAATGCAAAAAAGTATCGCTATAATGATGAGAAAATTTATTTTCATGTCTACGCCAATCCAAATGGATGATAATAAAAATTTAAATTTTAAGGCCGGTTTAAAAGAAAAACATTTTTTAGAAAGAAACTTGACTCGACATCTTATGTTACTGATTTTTGCATGCGCCGCGGCCAATTGCGGATTTATCAAGATTTTTCTTTTATTCCAGAAAATCTAGTTCTTAAATTGCTGGTTTGTCAAGAGTAATTTCTTTTATTTCTGTATTTTCTAGCCAAGCAAAGGAACGCTCCCATGCTGATAGGCTTTCACAAAAAAGCCCCTCATACAGCTTGAATTTCCTATGAAACTATTCGCATGCGCAAGCGTTATTTAACCGAGAATGAACGGAAGGCCAGCCGGCATCAAAGTAGTCGATACAAAATGATAATAGAATGTTTGCAATATCACCTTTTCACTATGAAGAGGGGAGATGATCTCAGAAAATATAATCATGAAGATCGTTTCCCAAAGTATAGGGACTTTTTCACCATTTAGATCATTTGAACCCGCTTCGAGAAGATTATCCTACACGTTTTGCTCTCTTTTACCATGATAAGACAAGAACAGATCATCTGCTCTTGTCTTTTCATTTCTTCCACCTATTAATTTATCAGTGTAAGAGTAATATACGTTGAGTTACCAGGAGTCCCAGAAGCTCCATTTGATAAGGTCAAAGTAGCACCACTTGTATTAACTAGAGTAACTACATCACCAGCGTTTAATTTTAAAATTCCTGCAAAGGTAGCATAATCATCTCCGTTACCTGTGTGTATTGCAGTTCCTGTTACGGTAGTCCCGTTGATAGCAATTTGTACTCTACCCGAACCAGTTGTAGAAAGGCCATAAGTGACCAGGTAAAAACCAGGTATAACGACAGTAAATTGAGTACCGTTGCCTAATGACGCAGGAGTAATATTTGATAGGTTAGTACCTTGAGTAACGTTAGGAAATGGAAATGCAGCATTCATAGCAACCCCTGTTCCTCCCGTCGCTGAAAAGCTTGAAATAAAGGCATTGGCTAATCTAGGACCTGTAGGTCCAGTACAGCAAGGACCAGTAGGACCGGTAAAGCCAGTTGGACCAGTAAATCCTGTTGGACCAGTAAATCCTGTCGGGCCAGTAAATCCTGTCGGGCCAGTAAAGCCTGTTGGACCAGTAGGACCAGTAAACCCTGTCGGGCCAGTTGGACCGGTAAATCCTGTTGGACCTGTTGGGCCTGTATCACCCGTTGGGCCTGTCGGTCCAGTAAATCCTGTTGGACCTGTTGGACCTGTATCACCTGTTGGGCCAGTTGGACCGGTAAATCCTGTTGGACCTGTTGGGCCTGTATCACCCGTTGGGCCTGTAGGTCCAGTAAATCCTGTTGGACCTGTTGGACCTGTATCACCTGTTGCGCCTGTAGGTCCAGTAAATCCTGTTGGTCCTGTTGGGCCTGTATCATCCTGTTGGGCCTGTAGCTCCAGTAAATCCTGTTGGACCTGTTGGGCCTGTATCACCCGTTGGGCCTGTAGGTCCAGTAAATCCTGTTGGACCTGTATCACCTGTTGGGCCTGTATGCACCTGTTGGACCAGTATCACCCGTTGGTCCCGTAGATCCAGTAGATCCTGTTGGACCTGTTGGGCCTGTATCACCCGTTGCTCCTGTAGCACCTGTTGGTCCTGTAGCACCCGTTGGTCCTGTTGGTCCAGTAAATCCTGTTGCACCTGTTGGACCTGTTGGGCCTGTATCACCTGTTGGGCCTGTATCACCCGTTGGTCCTGTAGGTCCAGTAAATCCTGTTGGACCTGTTGGTCCTGTATGCACCTGTTGGGCCTGTAGCACCCGTTGGTCCTGTAGGTCCAGTAAATCCTGTTGGACCTGTTGGTCCTGTAGTCACCTGTTGGACCTGTATCACCCGTTGGTCCTGTAGGTCCAGTAACTCCTGTTGGACCTGTTGGTCCTGTATCACCTGTTGGGCCTGTATGCACCCGTTGCTCCTGTAGGTCCAGTAGCTCCTGTTGGACCTGTTGGGCCTGTATCACCTGTTGGTCCTGTATCACCCGTTGGTCCCGTAGGTCCAGTAGATCCTGTTGGACCTGTTGGGCCTGTATCACCTGTTGGTCCTGTATGCACCTGTTGGTCCCGTAGGTCCAGTAAATCCTGTTGGGCCTGTTGGGCCTGTATGCACCTGTTGGACCTGTTGCACCCGTTGGTCCTGTAGGTCCAGTAGATCCTGTTGGACCTGTTGGGCCTGTATCACCTGTTGGGCCTGTATGGACCTGTTGGTCCTGTAGCTCCAGTAAATCCTGTAGGACCTGTTGGGCCTGTATCACCTGTTGGACCAGTATCACCCGTTGGTCCTGTAGATCCAGTAGGTCCTGTTGGGCCCGTTGGGCCCGTAGCAGCCAGTAGCACCTGTTGCGCCAGTAGCACCTGTTGGGCCTGTTGGGCCTGTACACAAGGTCCTGTAGGACCTGTTGGTCCAGTTGCACCTGTTGAGCTCGCTGTACCGGCAGCCCCCGTTGCACCCGTTGCACCCGTTGGACCTGTTGGACCTGTTGGACCTGTTGCTCCGATTGTCCCCGTAGACCCAGAAGGCCCAGTAGGTCCTGTGCAGCAAGGTCCAGTAGGACCTGTCACTCCCGTAGATCCAGGATCACCCTTTGATCCTGTTGGACCTGTTGCTCCCGGCAACCCAGGATCACCCTTTGATCCTGTTGCACCTGTCGCACCCGAAGATCCAGGATCACCCTTTGATCCTGTTGCACCTGTCGCACCCGAAGATCCAGGATCACCCTTTGATCCTGTTGGACCTGTCGCACCCGAAGATCCTTTTGGACCTGTTGGACCTGTATGACCCCTATGGCCTCGATGACCTCGATGTCCTCGAGGTCCTCTTTTGCAGCGAGGTCCACTTAGAGTATCGCAATTTGCGGGTTCCAAATCATCATATAGATCAAATACATCTCCATAATCACAATCTTCGAAAGCTTCTAATGGCATGTCTGGATCAAATGAATAAGAAAATAAAGGCTTGAATATCAGGATAAATGCAAACAAAACAAAAAATTTGCGCCAGGTGTAACTCATAAATTTTCCTTTTTTCTATATCTTAATCATTCATTTGTGACATATCCCAGGAATAGTTCTACTGGAATTTGTATCATATTTTCATTTTTTCTGCCCTTTCGCAAGACATCGATTTGTCTTCAAAAATCTATAATCAATGTGAAAAGAATAAAAAATCTCTGAAACTACTGAGAGACACTGAAAAATTGGCAACTGCTTGGTATTTGAGCAAGCCGGAAAACTCCCTAAACCCTCTGACCAAATGATGGTTGAGGTTTTAGTGAGTACTGGCAAATCAAGAAATAGATGCCAAGAACAATGTATAGAAGATTTTTTTACATCCACAGATGCTAGATTCATGATGACCCTAAAAAAAATACATGCCCACTAACATAGAGAAAGCAAAATTTTTTTTAAATAAATTTTTTTTTATTTAATTTTTTGTCGTAATATATTGATATTTAATGAATTAAAAATCATTCTATTTATTATGATATTAAATCTGATATTTGACATGCTGTTTTTGATCGCAAAATCTCATCCCATGAACAGAAATAATATTTTATTGACAATATATGTAATAAAAGTTCTAATGAAGCTCGACCTTTTCAAAGAAAGTTTACCATAAGATTGTTGTAGAAGTTCAACCCCCAAAAGGACCATTTACTATGAGCTTTACCATTACATTGTTTCAGAAATTCAACCCCAAAAGGGCTTTTTTACTATTTGGAATTTGCACTTGGGCTTGTTTAGCAAGTCTTACGGCTGACACTATGGCCAATAAACCAATTATAGGTATAGATGGTTTAAACAATGTGGTTCAGATCTGGAAATCCGTTAACCCCGTGACTAACAATTTTGAAATACATGGTAATTTTGGAAATGCTTTAACTCTTCCCGAAACTGTGATCACTGATTCTACGGTGGTAGATATTTCAAGTATTCCTTTTCTAGTCACCTCAAGTTCTAATAATGCGATTACTTCTGCCGTGGCGGTTTGGATAGCTGTAGACAAGGGCACGAACAACAATCTCGTTCAGGCGACAATAGCCACAAATTCGGGATGGAACACTTCACCCATTACTCTATCAAATAACGATGGAACGGAAAAACCTAATTACGATTTTCGTGCTGCCATATCGTTCGATGGCCAATTAATTACCGTTAATTGGTCTGCTTTTATGACAAGCTCAAACAGCACGGTCATTCGCATTGCTATCTCTAGGGATGGAGGAATGACATGGGCTACCCAAAATTCCAGTTCTTAATCCCAACATAAAAAGAAAAAAATTTTGATGATCCAAACTTAAACTTTTAAGCCCTCATCAACCTTTTCAGTCAAAATTTTGGGAAGACGAAAAGAGGGCAAATGCGTATTTGTCAGGCAATAGCCCAATCAAAGTCTCTATCTCCTTCTTGCAGCTCTTCTTTGCAAGAAGGGGAAAAGATGTTATGAATGCCAAATGATCCCCTTTCAGCCAACTGGAAACTAACCAAAAAATGGACAGGTTCAACTCTTGAACAGAAAAAATCAAATAAATAAAAATATTATTTGAATTAAAATTATCTATATATATATCATTTAGCCACACCAAACATGGAGGGTTAGATTATGAAAATTTTTCAAAAATTCAGTAGAAATTTGGCAGTTTCATTTTTTGTCATGTGCCTTTGGGCAAATGTTGCAAATGCGATTTTTACTGATCTTGCAAGTGTTGGAGTAGATAACGCTGGGAATTCTATAGTAATATGGAGACTAGTAGACCCCGATACAGACAACCATCAGTATCGTGGGGCAGTTGAAAGCATGATGGGATTTATAGTAGCCTCTCTTTCTGACCCAATGGCGGTAGAAGGTGATACATCGCCTGTACTAGCTGTAGCTACAGGCTCTCCATCTGGTAGCACTATAGCAGCAGCTGCATGGACTGCAACAGATCTATCTACAAGTTTTACAATAGTTCAAGTTATCACTGCTACTGATTCAGGCTGGAATACAGTACCATTCACATTATCAGATGATATGACTGGAAATGAGATACCTCAAGGTGATCATCGCATCACTATTTCACCAGATGGGGCAATTATCACAGTTACTTGGTCATCATTTTTCACAACTACAGGCGATACCCTCATTCGATTAAGAGAGTCGGTCGATGGTGGGACAACTTGGTCTACAGTCACAGAACTTTCATAACTAGATTTTAATTATAAATAACCATGGAATTCAACATGAGCTCCATGGTGATGTAATAAAGACCAGTAAAGCATGTTAATACGAGCTTTCCCGCAAACTCGTGACAAAAAATAGCATCCCTTAACATTCTTTGTAGTTCAATAAAAAGAAGTAAATTTGTGACTATAACCCAAAAAGATTAATTTGACTGCGAATTATCACTCAACTGCTGACTGGGCAACTCGCTTGATGATAATACGCCTAATCAACAAATTCTTCTACGGCGGGATAAAGATCTTTATAGTCGTTCCAACTGAAGGGAGAGGCTCGGGGAGGGCGATTCAGCGGATCATCAATCATTTGCCATAAATCAATGGAAATCAACCATTCATAAAATGACCGATATTCTGTGGGTAGGTTTCCGATGTTTTGCTTCAGATATTTCTGGGTGTCGCAGCAGGGTACATAAGCTCCCCCCCTCTTTGTTTTTAAACTCATGAGGAAGGCCTGAATTTGAGGGATAAATTCTTGTTCTGATAGAGTAAATCCATAATCTTGCAGATTTTCGCCTATGGCTAAAATATCAAGCATTGTCATCCGACATTTCATACACCTGTTACAATGTGAATAGGTTGTATCTGATTTCTTATGGTAATTACATACAACTAGTTTAGGCTTTGAGATACTCCTATCTGAGCAAAAAGTAGAAATATATTTTATTTTATCGGTTCTTGTCATGGTAAACGGATCATGTTTAACTCGTAGCCCCATGGGAGACAAATTCTCATCAATAAGCGGAGAGGCCGGTTGCCGTAGCGTTTGACCGTCAGGAAAAATAAATGAACGCCAGGTAAAACCCGATGGAATATATAATATCGGTATACCCATGGCATATAACAGAGGGGTTGCCGCACCTACCCACGCAAGCCCCATACTGGTATCCCAAAACCACTTAGAGATATCGTAAGAGGCTTTATTTAGGTAAGTTAGTTTCAAGAAACCATTGAAATTGAAATAAATTGTATGGAAATCGAGATGATACAATTCCGCCAAGTCAACGGAATTTTTATGAGGATCATTAAAAGAAATTAGAATAGGATTTTCATCAAAATGGCGAAAAAGCGTGGTTGTAGAGTCGAGGCCGCCAGTAAATAGTGCTGCAGGCGAGGAATTCACTTTAGGCAAAATATTTTTTACAAGCCGTTCCGGTTTCAGTTCTCCTTCCCAAGAGGTATTGTAAAAAAATCGCTTAAAAAATTCTTTTATTTTGATTAATGAATAATAAAGATCTTCATCCATTTCTTCAATGGTATATTCATTCCCGGAAAGCCAAATCACCGCGATCACATTGGTAATAAGAGGGACTTCCACAATGGATGAAGGAAGGCTTGTCAGATCTATTTCATCAGGATAAGAAAGAACAAGTGGTTGTCTAACATATTTTTTAGTGAATTCAGCAGATAAATGAAATCGGACGCCATTTTTTTGAACAATTTTGGCTTTGATTAATGGCTCAGAAGCATGAATTTGAAAAAAAATACAAATAGAAAATAGATAAATTATAATGTTCATCATACTCCGTATAGACACTCACCGCTTAAAACCTGCATCCCTCCTTTTCTCAACGAAAAGAAGGGAAAATGGTTAATTTCCAATTTGCACCAGATTTGCATTCGCTTGTTCTAAAGTGACAACATTCTCCATTATAGGACCAAGACCAAGAGCAGAGGCCTCTATATAAAATTGAATGGAATCGTTTACACTAAATTGTATAAGGTTATTATAATTTAGCGAGAATTGTCCTGGCTCGCCGGCGAAGACGGCTCCTTGAGCTACCTGAGTTGCAGCATTAATTTTTGTACCAATGGTATAGGTCGCTGGAGTAAATGTGCCCTCCATTGAGTCCTCAGATGAAAAATATAAACAGACATTGACTTGATAGACGCCTGATTCCTGAATAGTGATTGTTGCGGGTGAAGTTGTCGTTCCACTCATATTAAATGCCGGACTAAACGTATCAAACGGAACTGGAACAAAAGTATTTGCTGCTGGGAATGATACCATTGTCGGTGTAGAAAGAAACAGTCGGCCGAAAGACTGGGCGATTGTGCCGGTGGGCCCAGTGGGCCCTGTACAGCATGGCCCAGTGAAACCTGTTGGACCGGTAAATCCTGTCGGACCTGTATCTCCTGTTGGGCCTGTTGGGCCAGTAAATCCCGTAGGACCCGTAGGACCCGTAGGACCCGTATCACCTGTCGGACCGGTAAAGCCTGTAGGTCCAGTAAAACCAGTAAAGCCTGTTGGACCCGTAAACCCTGTAGGACCTGTATCACCCGTTGGGCCAGTATCACCCGTAAAACCAGTAAAGCCTGTGGGACCCGTAAACCCTGTAGGACCTGTATCACCCGTTGGGCCAGTATCACCCGTAAAACCAGTAAAGCCTGTTGGGCCTGTCGGACCCGTAAACCCTGTAGGGCCAGTAAATCCTCTTGGACCAGTAGAACCGGTTGCTCCAGTAGAACCCGTAGATCCCGTTGGGCCTGTACAACAAGGTCCAGTAGGACCTGTAAATCCTGTTGCACCTGTAGAGCTTGCTGAACCAGCAGGACCTGTTGCTCCAGTTGCGCCTATTGGACCTGTAAATCCAGTTGGACCTGTTACACCAGGGTCACCAGTGAAGCCAGTTGGACCAGTTTTACCTGTAGGGCCTGTAAATCCCATTGTACCCGTTGATCCTGGATCTCCTGTCGGTCCTCTTGGTCCAGTTGGTCCCCTCGGACCCGTCGGTCCTGTAGATCCTTTCGAACCTGTTGCACCTGTATGACCCCTATGACCCCTATGACCTCGATGTCCTCGAGGCCCTCTTTTGCCGCGAGGTCCACTTAGAGGATCGCAATTTGCGGTTTCCAAATCATCTAGATCAAATAAATCTCCATAATCACTATCTTCGAATGTTTCTAAAGGCATTTGAGGATCAAATGAATAAGAAAATAAAGGCTTGAATATCAGAATAAATGCAAACAAAACAAAAAACTTGCGACAGGTGCAGCTCATAAATTTCCCTTTCATCTAAGATATCCCAGGAACAGTTCTAATGGGATTTGATCCCTATTTTCATTTTTTTTGTGCTCTTTTTCCGGACATCAATTTGTTTTAAAAAAATCAATAAAATCTATCTGAAAAGAATAAAAAACCTCTGAAACTACAGAGAGGTTGTGAAAAAATTTGCACCCGCCAGATGATTGATTCATGATGATCCCAAAAAAATACATGTCCTCTAACATAGAGAAAGTTTATTTTTTTTTAAATAAAATTTTTATAGTAACAGTTCAGCTTCCTCCTTCGTCGGGGTATCTGAGCGAAAAAGGTAATCAGGCCGTCTCGGCCTGATTCTAATGACTTTTCGCTCAGATATCCCGACGAAGGGGGTATCTGAACTGTTACTTTTTTATTGTGATATTAGACCTTTCCTGTAGCTACCGTAATCATACAAACGGAAAGAAAAGGACCCCTGCTGTAATTTTTAGTTTGACTGCGAATTATCGCTCGACTGCTGACTGGGCAATTCATTTATGAATTGCTTAAAAGAAGGCGTTTGCCTCAGCTCTTCTAACCAATTGTCATGCAAAAGATCTTCAATTCCAGGTAAAGCGCCAAAGAATTGTGCCCGCTCCAGATAGTGCATAGCATGACCATAATGCCCGGTAATAGAATATAATCCAGCAAGTTGATAGTAAGACAGGACACTGCCTAATGCTGCAGCTTGGACCAAGTGACTCTCTGCCTGCCGATAAAGATTTTGGGAACGTTCAGGATGATGTTCATCATGTACCAATAATCCTAAATTAACCAAGGTCATTCCCATATCAAAGTGAATAGTATCATCTTCCGGATCTTGATCAAGCAAATACTGAAAATGTTCCAAAGCTTTATGGTAATTCTCAACATCAAACAGCAGTTCAGCAAGATGCGTTAAAGCAAGTGCTAAAGCATAACGAGCCTGAGTATATTCGGGATCTAATTGGAGAACCTGCATCAAAATTTGAATCGCTTTTTCAAAATTGCACTGATCCTCCGTTAACTCACCTAATAAATCGAAAGCACACCCATAGTTGTAAACCCATTCTAAATCCACATCCTCAATTTCGACATCCAGAACCGGCTGCTTAAGAGCACGCTCAAATTTTTCAATCGCCATTTCCACATAGGAAAATTGCTGAGTCGCTTCTGCAAGTTTCAGCAAAGCCACTCCCCAATCATTCCAAAATTGAGCAAAACCGCCTCCGCCACATTCAATTACTCGCGAACAATAGCGTACTGCCTTTTCAAGAAAACTCTGCTCTTCAGTTAATTCTCCTAATGAAAATTTTGCTAGAGCCAGTCCATACCATAGAAGAGGATTGTGGCGTGTGAGTGAAAGACCATATTGAAATTTCTCGATTGCTTGATGGTAATACTCCTCTTCAGAAAAATAGCGCCCCAATTCATTTAAGCAAGATCCATAAAGATACCACACATCGGGATCTTCGGGTTGAATTTCAACAGCCTTTAGAATCTTTGCCAATGCAGAATGCATGAGTTCCAGATTCTCTTCTTGACCCCCTAAAAAGAGTTCGGTTTCTGCCCAATAAGTCAGTATTTGAGGATGATCAGGCTCTAATTGATTGGCTTTGGCAAATTTCTCTAAGCTACCTTCTATTTTTTGCCGATCCCGCTTCGTTTTTCCTATAACTGTATCTAATTGGCCCCATTTAAGCCAAAGCAGGCCGCAATTGGGGTTGATCTCTGCTGCTTTAGCAAAGCTTATGTCCCCTTGTTCCATCAGGTTTTCTTGATAAGCGAATTCCCCTAAATGTTGAATACAAGAGGCCTGATTGTACCAACTCTGAAAAGAACTAGAATCAAGGCGCACTGCTTGATTAAAAAGATTAAGGGCTTCAGAAAAATAATCCTCTCTTTCTAAAAGGGAACCTAAATCAGCGAAACTATGGCCGTAATCATTAAAGAAATCTGATTGGCCACAGCCTAATTCATTTGCTTGATGGTATTTTTCAATGGCCCGACAAAAATCTAACGGTTCCCCTGATATTTTTCCAAGAGAGGATAAACAAAAACCCCATTTCCAGTAAAACTCTCCTCTATCTATCTCCATCAAGGTCATCTCTAAGAGGTTGCAAGCCTTCTCAAAGTTTTGATGGGCTTCTATTAAATAGGCCGAATCTCCTTCAAAAATACCAATTTCAGTTAGCACTAATGCACGAGAATACCAAGCATTAAAGAAAGAGGGATCTTGTTGAAGGGAATGATAAAAAGCCTGACACGCAAGCGTTAAACAACGGACATTTTCGCGGTAAGAAGCTAAGATAACGCCTTGTTGGTACAGGATTTCAGAAGAAAAAGAAGAAACTTGTGCAGCTATTTCAAAGGTTTCCAAAACTTTGTGATTTCCTTTAGCTAGCTGTTGAGCTCCCTGCATGACTAAGAGATGAGCCAATAGCACTCTTTCTTCCTGTTCAAAGTTCTTCCATACGGTAGGGCTCTTAAAAACTTCCAACCGTTCAAAAGATCCTGAATCCTGAATCTCAATCAAAGTTTTACGAATGAGTGTCATATTTGCCCAATATGTTAATTAAACTCTCTCATTATACAATTTATATTGTTTTTAGAGAAATGATTAGTTGCATTATCAGGAACTCCTGCTAATTGCCGGCGAAAAGCAGGTAATTACCGGGAGCTCCTGTAATGTTTTTTGTCAGGATGAACATGATGAACAGGATAAATCAAGATTCGAGTTAATAGCGTTGTTGTTTTTTGGTGGTAAATACTCTTCCATCAAATCTTCGTTTATCCTGTTCATCATGTCCATCCTGATAAAAAATCCAAAATATGTATTGTGCAAATTTTTATTAGCGGGAATTGATGTTTGCATTACACAAATAACCTATAAAACCTAAAGTTTATCAATTGCCTCAAGCGTATCAGTTAAATGCTTCAAAGGTTTTTGACAAACCCCTTCATAGCAAATATAGAGAGTCGTACAATCGTTTTCAGCTCCTTGATCTTTCGTAAAAGGTAACAACTCTTCTAATTCAACATCTTGGCTTTGCCAAATGACTGCTTTGTGAGGAATGAAATGTTCATCAAGCCTCTGTTTCAGCTCTTGCTCTCCTTCTCTCTTAGAGTTAAGGGCAATCACAAGGGTAGGAGCTCGTTTATCATAATAGCGATGCAAATTCATGACATGATAGCAATAGCCTGGTGAATAATTTTCCAAATAATCTTTCACGGCTTTAAAAACATCTTCTGCTTGGTATAAATAATCTTTTTCTTGAGTTATTTGATAGAGCCTTAGCAAGTTTTCTGTATGTATAGCATTGCCTGATGGTTCTGCACCATCTGAAAATTGACAACGTCGTAAAATCAAGTTTTTATCTTGCCCATCTGTTTGATAAAAAGCTCCTCCTTTCACTTTATATTTTTCTTTTAGCTTTTCGGCCATGACAATCGCCCACTCTAGCCACTCAGAGCCTGCATTTGCTTCAAAAAGGGATAGGGCTCCTCGTATCATATTAGCATATTCATCTAAACTAGCTGCAAACATTGCTTGCCTATCGCGCCAACGACGCAATAACTCGCCATTGCTCCAAAGATTCTGCTTAATAAAGCGAGCCGCTTTAAGCGCAGCTTTCAGATAGGGTTCATACGAAAATGCTTTGCCGGCTTCTGCTAAGGAATAAATCATCAATCCATTCCAAGAACTTAAAATTTTATCGTCCTTCAGAGGATGCACCCTAGTTTCGCGTTCTTGCCAAAGTTTATGCCTTTGAATTTCGAACTCATGCCGTAAATCTTCCACATTGCATTTATGATTGGAGGCAAATTCTTCCATAGTAGAGGGGGTATGCAAGATATTACGACCTTCAAAGTTTCCTTCGGGTGTGATGGCATAAAATTCGCAAAAAAGGTCTCCTTGGGGTCCCAAAATGTCCATGACTTCTTCATATGTCCATGTATAGAAAAAACCTTCGTGCCCTTCAGAATCAGCATCTTCAGCGGAATAAAATCCACCTTCGGGATGTGTCATATCACGGAGAATATATCCCAAAATTTCTTCGCAAACTTGCCTATAAAGGGGGTTTTTAGTCAGCTGCCAAGCTTCTAAATAACTTTGGGCTAGAATGGCATTATCGTATAACATTTTCTCAAAGTGAGGGACTTGCCATTTTTCATCTACGCTGTAACGTGCAAATCCTCCTCCCAAATGATCGTAAATTCCTCCCCTATGCATCATGTCTAATGTACGTTCCACAAGAAAAAGAGCTCTGCCATCCTTTACGGTTTTATAATAGCGCATCAAGAAGCTTGATTGATAACTAATGGGGAATTTAGGTGCCCCTTTGATTCCCCCAAAAACCGGGTCTGCCATTTTATACAACAGTTCAGCAGTATTGGTAACTTGTTCCTGATCGGGAAGTTCATTTCCGCTGGTGTGGACACTGCCAGAAAATACTTCCACAATCCGCTCCGCTTGATTCAGAATCTTGTTTCTCTCTTCGCTTTTCCATAATTCTGAAATTCTCTGAATCAGATCCATTAAACCCATAAGGCCATGGCTGCTATAAGGGGGAAGATAAGTCGCAGCAAAAAATGGCTGCAATTCGGGCGTCAAAATGACATTCAAAGGCCAACCTGCAGCTCCAGCCATCATGCTCTGAGCGAATTCCATGTAAAGGCTGTCCACATCGGGAAGCTCTTCTCGATCCACTTTAATGTTAATAAACACCCGATTCATCATCTGTGCTACTTCAACATTTTCAAAAGATTCCCGTTCCATGACATGGCACCAATGGCATGTTGCATAACCAATTGACAAAAAGATGGGTTTATCCAAGTTTCTAGCTACTTCAAAAGCCTCCTCCCCCCAGGGATACCAATCTACGGGATTATGGGCATGCTGCAACAGGTAGGGAGATTTTTGATGAATAAGTCGATTTGTATAAAGAGGCTGTTCAGGCATAATGAGAGTGATCCAATGTTTAAAAGCATTATATATCTGTTTGCTATTTTTAAAGCAGCAGGTTTTTTGATTACACACCTCGTGAATAGATATCTTGCATAACCTCATCCTTGCTCCTGCCCGTGGCCCTTGCCCTTGCCCGAAAAAGTTCTGGCACGCAATTTTATTTTTTAATATAAGGGTCTGCTTCTTAAATCCATCGGCCATTTATGCAAAAATAAGAAGCTATACAGAAACTTTCGCCATTTTATCGGATGGCTAAAAGGTCTGCTACAGAATGCGCGGGAATTTTGGATGTGTGTCAACGATTGCAGCTTGTGAATAGACTTCTTGCGTAATTAAGATTTTATTTTTTGGTTTGGAAAAATCTTCAGAATTATTATAAATGATGTCTTAATGATTAACGCTGAGACGGGGAGTCGGAGAGACGCAGAGAATTCCTCTGCGTCTCTCCGACTCCCCGTCTCAGCGTTAAAAAAAAATTAATTACGCAAGAAGTCTAATGAAGAACGATATACCAAAGGACGAGAACTGCTGATTAGCATCGTGTCTATGCTGGTGAAAATGGCTCAAAAACAACGCTAATAGGGCAAGGGCAGGGGCAAGGATGAGGTTATGCAAGATGTCTAATATCATTTGGAATTTCTGGATAATTTTTGTTCGCTATTTACACCTCATCCATTAATATGTTAAAAGTTTAAAAAACTTCGTGATATACCCATTATATATGTGTATATATTGAGTTTTTTCCCGAACCAAAAAACAGGTTAATCGCCTAAAAAAATATGATCGTCTTATTATTTTATTTTATTGCTTCACATGTCATTTCTTTTTCCTGTTCCATTTTAGAAGCTGTTCTACTTTGCTGCACGAGCGGCTATGTTTCCTTGTTGAAGAAAAAAAGGCCAGTCGTTGGGAAAATTTTAAGTGATCTTAAGGAGCGTATTGACCGTCCATTGGCAGCTATTTTGACACTTAATACTGCAGCTCACACATTTGGAGCGGCAGGAGTTGGCGCGAAAGTAGTTGAAATCTATGGAGAACATTGGCTAGCACTTATTTCCGTTATCTTGACTTTGACTATGCTATTCCTCACTGAAATGATACCCAAAACTCTGGGGGCTCTTTATTGGAAAAAGCTAGCCCCTTTTGCGGCCTATTGCATTAAATTTCTCATTACCGTGACCTATCCTTTCGTTCTCTCTTTTGAGTACATTGCTCATCTTTTATCACGCGGAAAAATTCAGGAAAAAATTACTGAAGAAGAAATTAAATTGATTTTGGAAGAGGGAACTCAAGCAGGTGTGATTAAAGAAGTTGAGCATGATATGTTAGAAAGCGTTTTCCGTTTAGGCAATAGACGAGTAAACATTCTCATGATCCCACGTATGGATATCGAGTGGATTGACATCCATACAACTACCGAAGATTTATACAAAATATTGGATCGTTCCTCGCATACTCGCTTTCCTATATGCGATGACGAGCTTGACGAGGTCATTGGATTGATCACTTCAAAAGATATTTTAAATCAGATCCTATCCAAAGGTGTGCTAGATCTTAAAGCCATTGTCAAACCCCCTCTATTTGTTCCTGAAAATATGCGAGTTGTTCAATTGCTGGAAATTTTTAAGAAGACCCCGGATCACATCGCTCTTGTGACTGATGAATATGGGGGTATTCAAGGTTTGATTACCCTCCACGATGTCCTTGAATCGATTGTGGGGGATGTCCCTTCCACCTCTATTCTCCCCGAAATGCAAATTATTCAACGCAAGGATGGTTCCTGGCTGGTAGATGGCATGCTCCCGATTGATGAACTAAAAGAACATTTTGATATTGACCTTCTGCCAGAGGAAGAAAAAGGGACTTATCGTACGTTAGGGGGATTTTGCATGCGCCAAATCGGCAGCATTCCGACAGTAGGAGATACTTTTGTTTGGCATAAATTCCGTTTCAAAGTTGTCAAAATGGATGGAAAGCGAGTGGAAAGGGTTTTAATCCATTACATTCCATAAAAGGCATTTAATGTCTTTTTCAGCTTGAAATTTGGACATATTGGAATGGGTCCAATTCCGTCCAATTCGTCCAAATACTCCAACTTGTCCATGTCCAATCTTTTCTTAAGTTGATGACCTTGTGCGTATGCCCGTGTGCACTGCCCATGCCTTAAAATTCTTCTCGATTGAAAAAAACTGGCGTAAAATGGCCTGAACAGACTAAAATCAAGATTTTAGACATTACCTAGGATATAATTTTATGCTTTCTAAGCTTTTTTTTTTAATTGCACTGATTCCTTGTTTAGCTTGGTCAGAAGATGAAAAAAGTCTTCTTTCTACTTTCATCCATGAATATAAAGCCAATTGTATCTATGAGGGAGATGCCGAAGGTTATTCTAGTGGCGATTTCATTGCTGTGCTTGATGATGGATCCCAATGGAAGATAAGGTCAAAAGATCTTGAACGATTTTCAAAATGGAATTTCGGTGATAAAGTACATATAGGCGTCCAAACCTCTTGGTACTTATTTAAAAAGAATTTCTTACTAGTTAACCATGAAAACAATGAGAGTCTTGAAGTATTACTAATCGAGACTCCCCTAATCGTTTATCATTCCGAACAACCTCAACCAACTAAATATATTGATCATGGATTGGGATTAAGAACTTATCATGACTATCGACAAAATATTATCACGTCTGATGGGCAGAAATGGGAAATTATTGACCCAAAATCAAAAAATTCATTTCCACAAGACAGCCCGATCTATATCGGATACAATGAATATAGCACATCCCAATCTATTCCCGGCACCAGCCAGGTGCTTGAAGAAGGGAAAAAATATGTGACTTTTTTTATTATCAATGGAACTGGGCAAAATGCTAATTGGTGGTGGGCAGGAACAGGTAATTGGAATTATTATTTTTTCCCAAATTGAAGAAGCAAGGTTCATATTATAACCATGCTAACCAACCCTGCTGGATCAAATGAATCATAAAATTTCTTTCTCTCAAACTTGGGACCTGAACTCTCTCTTTCCGGGAGGTAGCAGCTCCCCTCAGTTACTTGAGGCGCTGGATCAAGTCAAACAGCGTGTCAAACATTTGGAGCAAAAATTCAAACACGTTGCCGACCTTCCAAAGGGGATTACCCACTTCCAAGAACTTGAAGGACAATGTCAAGAGCTTGAATCATTCATTGGTTGTTTAATTGCTCAAGACGTCAATGACCAACAAGCCCTGCAGCTGCATAGCCAAGTCACGCAACTGAGAGCCAACTGTGATTCCCTAGGAGTAAAAATAGATACTATTCTTGCTCAATTAGATGATGAAACTTTTAGCCAGCTGCTCGAAGATCCTGAAATGCATCCCATTGCCTTTCACTTACAAGAAAGACGCCAAATGATCAAAAACAAATTACCAGCAGAACAGGAACAACTGGTTCATCAATTAGGTGTTGATGGCTATCAAGGATGGAACGATCTCTATGGAGCCTTCATGGGGAAATTGCGCATTAACTCTCCCATAGAGCCAGAAAGTTCTTTGTCGGTTGGCCAAGCTGAAAATCAGCTGGTCCATTCCGATAGGCGTATTAGACAAACTTGGTTTCAGAGATGGGAAGAAACTTGGACTACCCATGAGGATTTAGCTGCTCAAATGCTCAACCACTTAGCCGGATTTCGCCTCAATCTCTATGGGGCTCGCCGATGGTCCTCGATTCTTTTTGAACCGCTTTTTTGTAATCGCATGCAAGAAAAGACCCTCCATACCATGTGGGAGGTAATAGAAGAGCATAAAGAATGTTTGAAAAAATATCTTGCTTGTAAAGCTGAACTGCTAGGCATTGAGCGTTTGGCTTGGTATGATGTCGAGGCGCCCCTTCCCTTTGCTGCTCAGCCCAAGCTTTCGTATGATCAAGCGGCAGAATTAATTATTTCCTGCTTTACCTCTTTCAGTCCAGCCATGGGCGATTTTGCCAAAGAAGCCTTTGAAAAACGTTGGATTGAAGCAGAAGATCGGCCGAATAAACGCCCAGGTGGGTTTTGTACATCATCCAGCCTCAAGCAACAAAGCCGTGTTTTTATGACTTATAGCGGCACGATGTCGAATCTTTTTACTCTCGCGCATGAGCTAGGGCATGCCTATCATAACTATGAAGTGCGCAAGCTCCCTATTTTTGCCCAACAGTATCGTATGAATGTAGCTGAAACTGCTTCTACACTGGGGGAAATGGTGGTCATTGATACCATGATCCAACAAACGCAAGATTCCCAAGCCAAGCTCTCGCTTATCGACTATAAACTTCAAAGAGCCGTTCTCTTTTGCATGAATATTCATGCACGCTTCTTATTTGAAAACGATTTCTATCAAGCCAGGCAAAAAGGGTTTGTGCCGGCCAAAGAGCTCAATGCTTTAATGGAAGAAGCCCAAAAGCGGGCTTTTGACCATACACTAGCTCAATGGCATCCCCATTTTTGGGTACCGAAGCAGCATTTTTATATCACAGACGTTCCCTTTTATAATTTCCCCTACACCTTTGGCTATCTTTTCAGTCAGGGCATTTACGCATATCTCAAACCTCAAAAAAATGCAGGAGATGCCTATACAGCTCTGTTACGCGATACAGGACGCATGAATGTTGAAGATCTTGCCTTGCGCCACTTGGGCGTTCGGCTGGAAGAGCCATATTTCTGGCAAAATGCTTTGCAGCTGGTAGAAAACGATGTTGACACCTACTTAAAGTACTCTCATTAATACCCGAGTGTGGCACAAATAAGGCAATCCACCATTTGAATGAGCCTGAAGGGCTCTAATTGCAACAGCCCAGGGCATCGCCCATGCTTTTACCCACAAATCGCCCTACATTTCTGGCAGCCCTACAATCACATGCGACAATCCAGGCTGCTGATACATACTAAACCTAACCCAGGGCACCCAGGGCGATGCCCCATTCGCATTAAGCTAAGGTTTTGTAAGCGTTCACGGGGAAGGGATGTCGTCATTGCCGCTTGCTGAAAACCTGAAAGGTCGTTATGATTCAGCCCAGGTCGTAGCAAAGCGGAGGCCTGGGTAACAATAAACAAAAAATTTAGTCCTGAAACCCACGATTCGCGTAAATTTTTTCAAAGGTAGGTAGACAAAATCTATTTTTTATAAAATCATCTGTCACTAACTTCCAGGAGGAAACTATGACAGATGTTTTTAATGTAATCAGTGAACGTATAGATGATGTGCCTTTAATTATTGAAATTTGTAAACAGCTAAGATTGGATGAAATGATCGAAGATCATCTAGGAACCCATGGACTGCAACAAGGTATGCCTAATGGAAAACTTACGGTTGGATGGCTTTCATATATTATTTCAAGGTCAGATCATCGAATGAATTCTGTAAGGGACTGGGCCAATAAAATACCCCTTGTTCTAACCTCCTTACTGGGTAGTTCTATTCGCGATGTCGAATTTTCTGATGATCGATTGTGCAATTTACTTGATCGTTTTGCTATTGATACCGCATGGGAAGCATTAGAGACAAATCTCTGGAAGAATGTTGTAGAGGTTTATAAACTTCCAATAAGTACCATTAGATTTGATGGAACAGCAGCCTGTGGTTATCACGAAATTACTGAAGATGGTCTTATGCAATTTGGGGCAAGTAAGGACCATCGTGCAGACCTACCTCAGTTAAAAATAATGGCAGCGAGTATGGATCCTGGATTGATTATAGGGTTGGATGTTGCATCTGGAGAACAAAATGATGATGTCATGTATGTACCTCTAATTCAAAGAGTACACTCCATGATAAATTCTCCAGGAGTGTTGTATATGGGCGATTGTAAAATGGGTGCTATTAATACAAGAGCAACTATTCAATCAAACAGTGATTATTATCTGATGCCTCTAGGAATGGTAACAGAAAAGATCAGAAAATATTTCGACGAACTTGTTGAAGGAGTGGTGAATGGTTTACAACCAACTGAATTAATTTATAATCTCGTCGGTGAATATATTGTTGCAGGATATGAGACCAGCCGCGACCAAGAATATTTATTAGATGATAAGAAAATTTCTTGGAAAGAACGACTGTTTGTTTACCGTTCAAAATCATTTGCAGAGCATGAAGTTAGCATGTTTGAAAAGCAGATACGTAAAACAGAGGAAGCTTTATATAAACTCACTCCCTCTCCTAAACCTGGGAGACGGCAAATAATGGATGAGGAAAAATTACAAGAATCGATCAAAGCCATTATGGAAAAAAATCAGATGCAAGGTATATTAGAGGTGCATTATGAAAAGCAAAAGAATGGTAAGAAGGATAGATATGTAATTTTAGCCGTGAGTAGAGACGAAAATAAAATTACGGAAAGAAAGAGAAAATGTGGTTGGAGATTAATGGCTACTAATGCAGCTCAGAAATCTTTATCTTTTAACCAGGCTACTTTAACTTATCGAGGAGAATGGCGTCTTGAGAATAATTTCAAATTATTGAAAAAAAGCCATTTAGGTATAAGTCCTTTATTTATAAGAAAAGACAATCGACTTAAAGGGTTATGTCGTCTTTTAAGTATAGCTTTACGATTGATTGCATTAATTCAATATCGAATAAGAGAAAGCTTGATAGAGTCACAAGAAGTCATTAAAGGGTTAGAGACAGGTAAACCTAATAGTATAACAAGTGAGCCAACCACTTTAAGTATTTTAAATAAATTTGTGCGTGAACAGATAACGATCTCAATAGTAGTTTTAGAGGATAAGTGCAGTTATTATATGACACCGCTTAATGAAGAACTGAAAAAAATACTGCGACTTTTAAAAATACCCTTATTGCTATATGAGATTGCAGGATATGCTCCGATTTAAGTTAGAAAAATTTACGCGAATCGTGGGTGAAAGGACGGTATAATTCAAAGATAACCAATGTCACGACCACTAGCGTAAGTTTATTTCGCGGAATAAACTTGCGCTAGTTGATAGCGAAGACTTACGCTAGTTGATGGCGAAGATTTGAGAAAATAGTTCTATATCGTCCTTTCTTCAGGACTCCATTGTATATCCTGGTATACCCAGGCCTCAGTTCTGCTCCGACCTGGGCTGAATCACAACATCCACTTCCAATAGGCACTCCTCCTGAGCGAGAATTTTTGGTGATATGCAATGAATTAGGTTTATTGTGTCCGACTGAACTACTACTTGTTCGACTAAAAGTCGGACTAGCTTTCTTTTTTCGTCAAAAGATAATTCATTTGCTTTTGTTTGCATTTTTTCCAATATGTTGTCAAACAGGCTTCCAAATTCAAACTCTTCTACCTGTAACCTTACAGCTTGTAATCCTTGAATATCATTCTCTAGACTATTCTTGCGCTCATTTAAATTAAAATTTCTCTTTTTCAGTTCCTTCAAATCTATTACCCCACTTTGATATGCATCGAGAAGTCTATCTTGTTCGTGGGATAGCTTAGAAAGCTCTTTTTTTGAAATAATTTCTCTCTGTGTTAATTCTTCGACATTTGATGCCTCTTTAGCTCTTCTAGATAGCTCTTTCTCTATCAAAGCCGGCGTCTTGAGAAGGTGTAAAACCTCATCAAAAATATGCGCATCAATTTTATCTTGACGCAAAGCCTTATTTGTGCACTTCTTGTATCTCTTACTATCCTTCCCACGACAATAATAATATCCTATGTCCTTTCCTCTATTTCGTTTTGTTCTTTTATAAAAAGGCTGCCCACATAAACCACAAGTGATCAATCCCTGAAGAAGACTTGGTTTCTTTGTGTTCCTAGGAGAAAGATCTTTATTTTTTTTCAATTTTTCTTGTACTTGTTCAAAATCATTTGTATTAATAATTGCTGGTACTTTTATAGCTATCCACTCATCTTGGGGACGCCTTCTTTTTGCATATTTAGCCTTTTTATATACTTTTGAGGCATATTTCCTAATAAGATCTGATTTCCCTTCGCAACGCTCTGTTTTGCCGAAATGAGCAGTACCTATATATGTAGGATTTTTTAAGATATCTCTGATAGTGGCCATGTCCCATTTAGCCCCTCCTCTTCTAGGTTTTATGCCTTTTGCAGTAATTCTACGAGCTACATCCATTAAGGAATCTGATTCATGTAAATAAAGCCAGTAGATTTCTTTCACGACAATGGCCTCTTCTTCTACTATTATCACCGAAGTGCTATTTTCTTTTCTAACTTTTTGATATCCGAAAGGTACGCTTGGAAGAGCAGAAGGATCTCCGTTTTTTGCCTTGTAGAGTCTTCCACGACGCGATCTATCCATAAAGACAGCTCGTTCGTATTCAGCAAAAATTCCTTGGAAATGTTGAAACATCTTAGCTTCAGGCGTATCTGAGACAGCAGGTTTTTTTAAAAAACGTGCTTCGACACCATGTTTACGAAACTCTTCTAATAAAATTAATTGATGGGTATAATTTCTAGAGAGTCTGTCAGGCGAATAAATAAGTACAGCTTCAATAGTTTCAAAACGAATCAGATCTCTAAGTTCTTCTAGAGCGGGTCTTTGCAATGTACTACCACTTTCTCCGTTGTCAAGGAATATATATCTTGAGTCAATAGAGTAATTGTTTTGTTCGGCATAAAGTTTAATAGAATCTATTTGGCTTTCTATGGTTTCTTCATCTTTTTGTTTCAGAGAAGAGACCCTTGCATAGATTGCTACTTTCTTTGATTTTTGCTTTTCTATACGTGAATTTTTGACCATCATGGCATTCCTTTATCTTTGGCGTCTCTAACACTATATCCAGGGCTGCTATTAGTTGCGCTACTTGATTGCGTTGTGGGCGATGTTGAAGAATGATTTTTCTCTGACAACTCATGTTTGGTGCAATATTCCTTGAAGTTCTTTAAGTCCAATAAGTTTTTGAGACTAGACCTATCAAAGATTTTTTTAAAGAAAAAAGTGCCTATTGGAAGTGGATGTTGC
>CAWCVY010000044.1:0-37054 GCA_963799115.1 uncultured Chlamydiae bacterium
GTGTCAGGACTCCATTCGGGGACCCCGGTTTACCCAGGCCTCCGCTTTGCTCCGACCTGGGCTGTAACATTAGGACCTTTTAGGCCTTCAACGAACGACAATGATGGCCTTCCCTACACCGTGAACGCTTACAAAACCTTAGCTTAACGCATATGGGGCGATGCCCTAGGCTGTGAATTACAGCCTAGGCTCATCTCAGCATCTTTAACAATTAAAAAATAAGCCTGTAAGGCTTTAATTGCAACAGCCCAGGCATTGCCCTGGGTTGGGGTGTCACATTTCGATTTTTGAAAGCAAAATTTTGCGTGTCATTTTTAGTTCATAGTGGTCTACAATGTATTTAAAATGATGTAGACTTAAATTAAAAACAAACAAAACGGGTTTCGAAGCCGAAATGTGACACCCCAGCCCTGGGTAGGGATAAAAATAAATTTGCAGCCTCGTAGGGCTGCTAGAAATGTGCATTAATCACAAGTTAAATTTACATCAAATAATGTCGCTCTATGGCAGGCGGCCCTTTTTTACTTTTGCCTTTGACAATGACTGCTGAACACCTCCATCAGCATCACGAGGAATGCCAAATGGCATGGAAAAACAACGCTTATCTAAAGCAAAGAATAGGATGCGGACTCGTTCACGACTTTATTTCAACTTTATCATTACTTACTCAAATGGCGTCTGCCATTAATACAGCTTCTTGTTGGATAGAAGTAGCTATAATTTCCTCTAGGGTATCTTTTAGCATGCCAAGATTGTACCTTTCTGAAAGGTTGTAAAGGAGATCAGCTTTTTCCTTAGAAGTTGATTTTACATCATTAACGTTTAATTTAGGTTCACGCTCCATCAGCTGAAGATAATTGTCGGTAAAAGCTTGAGGATTAGCTGTGGTAAGAACATTACAATCAGGAATAATACCTTTTTTCCAAGAGCTAACACCTATGTGATGATATCCCAGATAACCTTCGTCACCATATCATTAATCGCCGCACTTCCGCGACGATATTTTTGTCGCATGGCTTAACCAAAAGTGTATGAGGGCAACGTGGTTAGCAATTAGAGATAGATTGCTTGAATCGATGAGCAATGCCTCTTTAAAGAGTTTTTCGACATAGTTTATTATTATCGGAATATATTCAGCATCTGTATGTTTCCATTCTCCCTTCATTTTTCATACGATCAAAAAAGAAGGAGGTTAAAGGAATTTTTTTTCCTTCAATATAACCAACAATTTGTCCTCTGATAGAATCTTTTGTTTTTTCAAAATTCTGTAAAAAAGGTGTGTCATTGACATCCAAGTCCCAAAGTTGTGGTCCATAATGAGCATATCTTTCTACTATCGGAGTCTTTTCGACGTTTCCCAATTCTCGAGGTTTCCCGAAGTGAAAACGTAGATTGAGTATTCCTTGATTTAAATGGACCGCCAATCCTTGACGTATTCCTGCAAGTGTATTTAAAACGATATCAAAACGAGGTTGTGCCGGATTTAATGTTTCTATAAGACCTAGTACTGCGCAGTGACAGATTCTTTCATATGTTTCTTGTACTTCATCTCCCCCATAGAATCGCGACCAATCTTTAAGGCGAATCTGGTAAAGTCCTTTTGAGTGATCTTTGTGCAAAAAAGGCATCAAAAGCAAAAAATGTGAAATAAAATTTTCTCGAGTAAGATGATTTTCTCTTTCTATGTGTTTAAGGAAGCTTGCGATGAGTTCTGTATTCCTCTGAATGAAGCAAATAAAAAGAGGATTGGTAAAGTAACTTTTTGAAACGTTCAAAAGAGCGCCCCGCTCTAAAAGTAAATAAATAACTTCTTTATGCCCCCATAACGTTGCATGAGCAAGCGCGCTCATTCCATTTTCATCTGTGGCATTTATCTCAACATTTTTATTCAACAGATAGATGACAGCTTCTGCTTTACCATGCGCAGCAGCTAGATGAAGAGAAGTTTTACCATCTGAAAATTTTTGAGAGATAGCGCAACCACGATTGACAAATAGCTCGATGAGTTCAAGATCGCCAAGGCGTAAAGCATTAATAAACCCTTCTTGAATGCATGCATCCGATAGGTTTTGGAAATTTTCTAAATAAAATTTTACAAATTCTCTACGCTGCAGGCTAATTGCATATGAAAGAACCGATTGGTCATCGAGAATGGTTGCAGTAATATCGCAATAACTAAGAAAGGCCGGGTGTGAGAAAATTTCAAATGCATTATTATCAATCGCTTTCTTTATAACCAATATAAGATAATCGTTAAATTCACTGCTGTTCAATCTTTTATGCTGAAATTCAAGCTTAGAGGAAACCCATTTCGCAGCAAGTTTCCCATGTCCATTTTCAATCGCTAAAAGCAAAGGGGTTTCATTGCATAAAATGTAAAACTCGTTAGAGAATAAGGAGGAATAATTCTTGCTTAGATCTTCCCAAATTCTAAGAGAATCCTCTTCATTTTGGGCACATGCTAAATAGTGTTGAGGGGATTGATCACAGTCATTACAAGTCCAACTTGCTCCATTTTGGATTAAAAATAACACTGTTTCAGGCAAAGCATATCGACAAGCAAGATGCAAGGCAGTGTCACCATCGACATTATCTAAATTAACACTATTCTTATTCTTGGTAAAAATTGGTTTAAGCCAATCGATGTGGTTAAATTGAGCTGCATACAGGACAGCACCTGCGAGTGCAGCATTATTCCCCTCCCAGCAAATGTTTCGGCATAATTTAAAAAGTTTCTCGTTTTTCTCCTGACAAGCAATAAAAAATGCCTTATGAAATTTGGATGTTTTCTTTGAGAAGATTCCTGTGTTTTCTCAACACCAAATAAAGGCCTTTTGCAGATCTTGAATTCAAAAGGTTATTAAATAGGATTCTTCCCAAACCTTCTTCACTAAAATTTAAATCATCGAACTGATATCCTCTTTCTACATATAATTCGATTACCTCTTTTGATCCAAATGTAATAGCCCCTTCGATAGGACTCATGGTTATGCCGCTTGTGTCGGGATTCAATTTTTGGTCCAGAAAAAAAGCGGCTGTTAAGCTTGGCATAATTTTGTGTAAATGCAAAGCTTAAAATCAAATCGATTTTATCACTGTCTAATAGACCAGGACATTTTTGAAGAAAAAGAAGAGCTGCATTTTCATTTTTCTTCACTAAATCCATAGCGATATCAAATTGCGTTTTTTGTGATAAATTACTGAAATCCATATGCTGACTAAGGATTTCTTGACAAAGTGTTGAAAATCCTTGAGCCGAAGCCCATTCAAACAAACGGCAGCAATAAGTTGGCGGATAGCGGTCATAAGCAGCTTTCCATAAAATCAGCATGATTTCTTCTTTATCAGCTATGCCAATAGGATGGAATCCTCTATCGTTCTCTAGACAGGGATCGGCCCCCAATTCAATAAGGCGTCGGACTGTTCTGGTACATCCTTTTAAGACGACTAAATGTAAAAGGCTTGAGGCGTCTTTTAAAAAATTAATGTTCTCTCGAATACTTCCATCTTCTAGAAAAATTAGTGCCCCATCCTCACGATCATAATCCAAGGCATAGTGAATAAGTTTAAATTTTTCTCAATTGACAAATCAGCAGCAAAGAAACGGATGGAAAAGAAATTATTGCTCAGCATCGCGTTTCGAAAAAAGTTAAGAAATCGACCATTCGTAGCTGATTTTGATCGTTGTTTGAAAGATAATGTTTCAGAACAAGAATGGCTTTTAGTGGCTAAATTTAATACCATTAGCCTCTCTTCAAGAGGAGCTTTCGGAAAAACTTTGTGTGCTTCTTTTAGCTTTTCATGTAGAGAATTCTCTATAAAATCATAAAATTTTTCTGATTTCGATCTTTCATTCTCTAACGATCTCTTTTCTTCGCTGCGTTCTTCCCTATTTAATGGGATGGGTGAAATCTTCGTTGATGAAGAACAAACAAGATCACTATGATTAAGAGCTTCAATAGCTTTTTTGATAGCATCCGACATTGAATGTTTTCTCTCAAAAACACTCAGTTTATTTTCATTAGTTTGATAACTAACTGGAATCATTCTAACCTCATAAATAAATTTAATTAAAATTGTAACTAAATTATTTATTTAATTCAATCTAATATTTCGATGGAGAAAAGATACCTGAATTGCTACAAATAAAGGAAAATAGCACAATAATGGCAAATGCTGCCGCCTAAAACAAACAAATGCCAAATGGCATGAAAAAAACGTCGCTTATCTAAAGCAAAGAAAATGACTCCCCCCGTATAACAAAAACCACCCGCAAAAAGCCAATAAAGGCCATTAGGATGTAGACTCTCCATCAATGGGTTGGCAGCAATGACAACTAACCACCCCATGCCTAAATAAATGAGCGTGGATAAAATCTGAAACCGATGTGTAAAAAAAACTTTAAAGATAATCCCTGCGAAAGCCAAAGCCCAAACTATGCCAAACAATGTCCATCCCCAAGCTCCTTCTAAAAGCAGCATCGTGAAGGGGGTATCAGATCCTGCAATGAGAAGATATATTGCACAATGATCCACAGTACGAAAGATTTTTTTAAGGTGAGGTTTTCGAAAAGAGTGGTAAAGGGTAGAGGCTCCATACAAGAGAACTAAAGTGACACCATAGAGGGCAAAATTAATCAGCTTCCAATGATCCCCTTCCCTCAAAGGGACAAAGACGAGCAAGAATAATCCCACCATACTCAACAACAGGCCAAAGCCGTGAGTTAAACAATTCGCCCATTCATCCCCTAATCTCAAACCTTGCATCCATTCTTCAACAGGGTGGTCCTTACCCTGAATTGATGGGGAAAAAGGTAAGGCAAACAATTCTTTAAATTTTTTTATCATTAAAGGTCCTAGAAATCTGTGGTAAAATAATGGGATTAAGCACCTTTTTTATAGCTAATACATTGACGATAGCCGGCAGCCACCAACCGAATTTCATCATAAGTAAAATCTTCCGGCAGCCTTTCTTTAATGGGGGCCAAACGCTCCGCCCCCAGTTCATTCAATAGTAGTTTGATGGTCGCTTGCTTAGCCTCAGAGAGTAAAGGAGCAAGATTGAGATCGTTGCCTTCTTGAATTGCTTCTACAAGATGTGTGATAATGGTACTCCTGGCTAATTGCCGCTCTTGCATGATCTGCTCTATGCTTTTTCCCTGTTGATAAAGGCGCAGGGTTTCTTCTCGCGAGTGTTGGCGTTGCAAGGGAGCAGTCACTTGTTCTCTTTCAAAAGTTGGTTTTGCTCCCTGGTGACCGCGAATCACTTCGCTGAATTTTTCGCCATACTTGAACCATTTAATTGGACCCACTCCATTAATGCGCGAAAACTCCTGTTGTGTTTGGGGAAAGTGAAGGGCCATTTCTTGCAAAGATCGATCACTGAAAACAACATAAGGAGGCACTTGCTCCTCTCGTGCAATGGCTAGGCGCAATTGACGCAGAGCTTCAAAGAGTTGTTCGTCATAATGCAAGCAAAGATTTTCCGGTTTGCGAAATCGCTCGCCCTCTTCTTTGGCTGACTTAAATTTCCGTTTTTTAAAGTAAACAGGTTGCGAACCCTCCACAACTCCTCTGGATTGCTCCGTCCACTTTAGGACAGGATAGTCCCCTTCCGTCAAGTCAAGCAAGCCTAAGTGCAGAAGAGATTCGATATAGTAGCGAACCTCCTCCTCAGGTAATTCTGCTAACAAAGAATAAGTAGATAATTCATGATATCTTCTTTGAAGAAGATTTTGATTTTTTGATCCCCGCAGCACATCAACCACCATGCGAATCCCCACATTTTGCTTAAGACGAAAAACACAAGAAAGAATTTTCTGAGCCGTAACTGTCCCCTCAATTTGTTCTGCGTCAACCACACAATTGTCACAAGCTCCACAGCTCTTGGGTTGAAATTCCTCGCCAAAATAACGGAGAAGTTCGCGACGTCGGCAATTAACTGAAGTGCAGAGACGATACATCCGATCTGTTTTCGCTTTCATTTCTTTGCGAATGAACGGGTCTGCAAGCTGTTCTAGAAATTTTTTATAAATGACTAAATCTTGGATTCCGTATAGCAGCAAACATTCAGCAGGCAATCCATCCCGACCGGCCCGGCCAATTTCTTGATAGTACTGTTCTATGGTGCGTGGCATATCCAAGTGAACAATATAGCGAATATCGGGTTTATGCACACCCATTCCAAAAGCTACGGTAGCTACCATTAAATTGACTTGATCATGCAGAAATGCATGTTGGGAAGCCGTACGTTCCTTGTCGGAAAGACCTGCGTGGTAGCGTCCCACGGAATAGCCTTATAAGTTGCAATTGAGAAAATGTAGCCTCAACCCCCTTGCGTGTAGAAGAATAGATGATGCCGGGACGATTACCTTGCAATTCAAGAAAATCTTGCAATTGTTTCTCAGACTTGCTTTTAGGATGGATGCGTATAGTCAAATTTGGGCGGTCAAAACTACCTTTGATGATTGTAGGACGCTCCATCCCAAGTTGTATTTGAATGTCTTTTTCCACATCTCGCGTCGCTGTGGCGGTAACAGCGATAGTAGGGCAGTGTGGAAATATTTTTTTCAAAATCGAGAGCTTGCGGTATTCTTCCCGAAAGGAGTGTCCCCATTGTGAAATGCAATGCGCCTCATCTATAACAAAAAAAGAAACCTCCACCTCTTTGAGCTTTTCTATAAATTGAGGGTCAGCAAAACGTTCGGGCGCCACATAAAGAAGTTTATAATCTGAAAGATGCTGTAATACAGCTTGAATATCTTTATAATAAAGGCTGCTATTGAGAAAAGCAGCCGGAATTTCGTTTTTGAACAAGGAAACGACCTGATCTTGCATTAGAGAAATCAAGGGGGAGATGACAATGGCTACACCCGGCAATAGCAAAGCAGGAAGCTGATAGCAAAGGGACTTACCTGCTCCTGTAGGCAGGATAGCCAGCACATCTTCTTGGTTCAGCAAAGCTTGAATGATCTCTTTTTGATAGGCGCGAAAGGTATTATATCCGAAGTATTGCTTGAGTTTTTCTTCAAGCATGGTATCAGAAATAGGCAGTGAAAGTTTATGATTTTCTAGCATAGTTGAGATAAAATTTAGTAAATAACATCTCTGAATATAGATACAGTTTTCTATTGTATAGTAATGCATAACAAGATAAAATCAAACAATTATAAAATAGAAATTTTTGAACAGGATAGGCAGGATGAACAGGATAGGAACAAGATAAATTCTTGGACGATTTTATCCTATCTATCCTGCATATCCTGTTAATATTTAATTTGTTATATTTTATGTCAGTTCCTTCTGTTTAGTTTCGCTTAACCCAAATTGAGTGTTGCCCTGAGCTGAAATTTCTAAACTTTCTCTTCATGCTTTACGTGATTCTGGTTTTTGTGCTTTATTTTGCATGCGACAGCTGATAATATGATACCTATTTATCCATATGAATAGGAATCACATGAATATCAAAGAAATCGCCCGTACAATTGAACAAGCCTGCCTTAAACCCTCTACAACTTCAGCAGATATTCGCAAGCTTTGCCAAGAAGCCCTAAAATGGAATTTCTATGGAATTTGCGTGGCTCCCATCTGGTTAGCAGAAGCGCGCACTTACATAGGGGAAGCACCCATTCAACTTATTAGCGTGGCCGGTTTTCCCACTGGAGCCATCTCCACCTCCAGTAAATGTCGAGAGATAGAGGAAGCCCTAAAAGCAGGAGCTCAAGAAATTGATTTTGTAATAAACCTTGGGTGGCTTAAAGAGCGCCGCCTGCAGGCAATTGAGGAGGAATTTAAACAACTGACTGCATTAGCTTCCCCCTCCCCGCTTAAAGTTATTCTCGAAACCTGCTATCTTACCAAGCCAGAAAAAGAATGGGCCTGCCAGGCAGCAGTATCTTCAGGCATTGCCTTTGTAAAAACATCAACCGGTTTTGGCCCGGGAGGGGCAACAGAAGAGGATGTGCGCCTATTGCACCGCTGGGCGCCTATGGTCAAGGCTTCAGGCGGAATTAAAGATGCAACTATTGCCCTAGCTTTATTAAGAGCCGGTGCGTGCCGGCTTGGAACTTCTTCCGGAACCACCATCATGGAAGAACTCATGGCCTCCGCGTAAATATTTTAACCTAAGGATTATTTCATGCTTTTGTTGAGAAAAACCCTAATAGCATCAGCCTTTATTTTGGGCAGTTTTTCCACTTATCCCGCAACTGCTCACGAACAAAGCTCTTGCTGCTTAGAAAAGGGGCTTAAACTCTGTCATACGGCAGAAAAAGAGAGTTTGCACAGCCTATGCAACCAGTATTGGGATTGGTTAATGAGGGAAAACCCCGATGAAGCCACTTTTCATGGTTATCCAGGACAAAATGGACGCTGGCCCAATCTTTCTCAAAAAGCCATTGACTCTCGAGACGATTTTGTAGCGCGCCTACTTACTTCGCTCAACAATCTCCAGATAAGTCATTTAGATAATGAAGATCAAATCACTTACAGCATCTTAAAAAAACTGCTGGAAAATAGGCAAATCGAAGGACAATTTGGCAACCAGTACTTACTTATTGACCAGATGAATGGAATACATTTAACTGCTGCTTTAGTCATGGAAATGATGCCTAAAAATACAGTTGAGGACTACCAAAATATCCTGCGCCGTTTATATAAACTTCCAAGACTTTTACGACAAACCACTGAACTTCTCCTCAAGGAATTAAAGAAGGCATTACTCCACCCCGTATTGCCATTCAAAATGTCCCTCAGCAACTCCTTAATCAGATCAATTTTGACCCCCTAGAAAGTCCTTTTCTCAGAGCCTTCAACAACTTTCCTGATTCCATTGATATAAGTTCCCAAAAGCTTTTGTCAAAAAAAGCAAAGCTTCTGTATAAAAAAAAGGTTCTCCCTGCATTAAAATCCTTTTATACGTTCATTGCAGAGACTTATCTTCCAAGCTGCCGCACCACCACAGCTTTTACAGATTTATCTAGAGGTAAAGAGTGGTATGCTCATAAAGTTCATTCTTCGACCACTACCCTTCTCACACCTGAAGAGATTCATGAGATAGGATTAAATGAAGTGGAACGCATTCATCAGGAAATGTTAGATGTGCTAAAAGCTTCAAGTTTCAAAGGGAGCTTTGCAGAATTCTTGCATTTTTTAAAACAGATCCCCGTTTTTTTTATTCTAATCGTGAAGAATTGCTAATTGGTTATCAAACCCTTACACGAGACATTGAAGCTAAACTCCCCACTCTTTTTTCAACCTTACCCCATCTGGGTTTTGAAGTTATCCCCATTCCCTCTTATTCTGAAGAATCTCAAGTCGGCGGCTTACTATCTTCCGGGATCACTTATTCACAACCGTCCAGGCTTTTTCTTCATCAACACCAGTTTTCCCGAACAAAGACCAAAATGGGAAATGGAACCGTTGGCTTTACACGAAGCAGTTCCCGGACATCATTTGCAAATTACTATTGCCCAAGAACTTAAAAATCTTCCAGAATTTCGCAAAAACGCCCACTTCACTGCCTATATTGAAGGCTGGGGTTTATACGCCGAAAGATTGGGCATCGAGTTGGGATTTTATCAGGATTGTTATTCGCAATTTGGACGCTTAACCTATGAAATGCTACGCGCTACGCGCTTAGTTGTTGACACTGGCATGCATGCCATGGGGTGGAGTCGAGAGCAGGCTATCGATTTCTTCAAGCAGCATGTAGGGGGAATGAGCGACCATGAAATTGTAACGGAGATAGATCGTTATTTGGTCATGCCGGGACAAGCGTTAGCTTATAAAATTGGGGAGTTAAAAATTCAAGAGGTGCGCCTAAAAGCAACCCAAATCCTTGGTGATAAGTTTGATATTCGAGAGTTCCACGATGCCTGGCTGAAACACGGAACGCTGCCTTTAGACATAGCAGAAGCGCAAATTCAGCAATGGATCGATCAAATTTTATACCCAGCAGCAGAAGAGGCTAATCAACTTTGCTTATAGCTTCCCTCTAAAAATCATTGTTAAGAAGAGGAGGGCTTGTTGAGGAGAGGGTGGTGATTCTGCACCTCCTCTCGCCGAATGAGCTTTTGCAGAAAGCTGTAAAAAGACATCTTTTACAGTAGGTATACACAGCATCCGCCCACGACACCATTGTATGAAATCCATCAGGAAAGAAAACATAAATAAGATAAAAAATGATCCCAAAAAGGATAAAGTTAAAAATAAACCGCATAAGAACCTCCATCAGGCAGAAACGAAGTAATCGATATTTTTCACACTGTATACAGATTATATTATAACAAAATCACAATTAAATAAAATAATTTACAGATTGTGTATTATCTTTATGGAATTGCGTATGAAAAAATTGTTAGGGATTTCAGTTATTTGCGTTAGCTTCATTTGGATTGTCAGCTTAGTTTTTTTTGTATCAGCGGATCTAGACCCAGAAGAACAACAAAAACTGAAAGAGGGAAAGCTTTTTTCGGGAGTGGCCTTCTCAGTATGGCCCTCTTGCCACCCATTATATAGAGAAAGGCGAAGGATCAAAGCATATTTTGCTGCTTCATGGCTTCCGGGCCCATGCCTTTACTTGGAGACACTTAACCGAACCTTTAGCACAAGCAGGTTTTCATGTTTGGGTGATTGATTTAATTGGATATGGCTTAAGCGATAAACCTGATCATGCTCCTTATGACATTAATTTCTTTGTCCAACAAATTGTAGCTTTCCTCGAAGCAAAAGGAATTCCTCAAACCCATCTTGTTGGAAATTCAATGGGTGGAGGGTTGTCTCTGAAAATTGCCCTTGAATATCCCGAACTCATCAATTCTCTCGTCCTAATAAGCCCCTTAGGTTATCCTGTAGATCTTCCCCTTTACCTCTCAATCGGTCGTTATTTCAGTCAATTATGGGGTCCCTTTTTGGGACCTACTATGGTCCGTAATGTGCTTAAGCAAATAGTTTTTAACCAAGATCACCTCACTGTTGAACAGGTTGAGGCTTATAGCCTCCCCTATCGTTTTCCTGGAGGAAAAACGGCCTCAGTGAAGACTCTGCGTCAATTTGACAATCAGCATCTCATAGAGATGGGACGCCTATATCCCGGTTTGATCCATCCTCTCCTCATTATCTGGGGAGATCAAGATACTCTCATTCCTGTTAGCCACTATGAACAATTTCTCAAAGATTTTCCTAAAGCCCATCGGTTGCTGATTGCCGATTGCGGCCATATCCCACAAGAAGAGGAACCCCAAAAAGTTTTGACAGCCTTGCTCCAATTTTTGCAAGAGATAGAAGGAATTAAAACGCCTCCCTCTCCTGAGTAGTCTTCCAAGCATTATAATAAATATCCACCTCATTAATAAAGGGGGCATGGTGAATTTGCCAGCCCAGGAGTCGTTTAATGCGGGAGTTATTCACTGTCAGATCAATAGTTAAAGCTGCTGCTAAAGGACCATATTCCTTTATCCCTTCTTCGACAGTCATCTCGCGAATTTTTCCTTCCAACTTTGCTGTCCTAGCTACAGCTTCAGCCATTTCACGAACTGTCGCTGTGGAATCATCAACAACATTGAGGACCACTCGCGTCAATTCTTGTTCCGCTGCCGCAACGTAAGCATATGCCAGGTCTTGTACGTGAACCATGGGCCAGCGGTTAGAGCCTTTTCCCACTATTGCTACCTCTCCTTTTTGAGAAGAGGTGAAAAACAAATTTGTCATCCCTCCCACATTACCATATACATGGCCAGGTCTCAATACAACGGTATGCAAGGTAGGACTAGTTGCCTGATGCACCTTTTCCTCGTGGGCCGAACGCCACTTCACAATCTCAAGAGATTCAGATGCATTGACTCATCTGCCATTTGATATCCCAAAGAACCATAAACCCAAACCCCGGAGGTATAAATAAATGTACGGGGAAGAGAACTCTTTGAAAAACTCTCTAGAATGACATCTATGGTTTTGGCATCATGTTCTACAGCTTTATCAGAGGAGTAATTGAAAGCACAATGCACAACCACCTCAACCTCGTCCAGCACCTTACGATAGCTGTCGGGCTGTTCGAGATCCCCAATCACCGGCAAAATTTCATCAAGGCTTAAAAGGCTACTATCTTCTTCCGTACGCACCATGCCGTATACTCGATGCCCTTTGGCCCGAAAAGCCTTTACAACTGCATGTCCAATGTACCCTGTGGCACCTGTAACAAAGACCCTCATAATTTTTCTCCCAGATTAATAATTATTTTATTATAAATCTGTATTGCATATGGAGATATTTGTGCAAATATTTTTTTCCTTCCTTCTTTTATTTCCCACCGCTGACACGCTTCAATTCTTCAAGTTATTTGTGTATATATTGCCTATAAACTTCGATTTTTGTATGCTGCTACTTTATTTAACAGGAGAATCCAAGATGAAAACTATCATTATTTTTTTGTTTTTCGCAACCCTATCCATGGGCTATTATTTAACTCCTTTAAACGCAACGGAGAATACAACTATGCAGAATCAACCTATAGTAGAAATTGAAACTAATCAAGGAACGTTTGAAGTCGCACTCCGGCCTGACGTTGCACCCAAGGCGGTTGAAAATTTTTTGACCCATGCTAAAGAGGGATATTATAATGGAGTCGTCTTCCATCGAGTCATTAAAGGTTTTATGATTCAAGGAGGGGATCCTGAGGGAACAGGTCGCGGGGGCAAATCCATTTGGGATACTCCATTTGAAGATGAAGTCACCGATACCCTCAAATTTGATAAACCAGGGTTACTTGCAATGGCAAATGCAGGTCCAAAGACAAATGGCAGTCAATTTTTTATTACCACAGCAGCCACTCCATGGTTGAATAAGAAGCATACCATTTTTGGAGAGGTAGTTAAAGGATATCCTATCATACAAAAAATTGAGGCTGTCAAAACAGGCGCCGGAGATCGGCCTGCCGAAGAGGTAAAAATCGTGCGCATAACGATTAAAAAACAATAAATACTAAAGATTTTCCTGTTTTATCAGGAGTTTAAGGGGGGCTTGCCCCCAATTTCATTAACTTAAGAAAAGATTGGATGGGTTGGACTAATTGGACTACTTAGACTAATTGGACATGTTGGAATTGGTCCAATCTGTCCAATTTCGTCCAACTCGTCCAAATAGTCCAACTCCCATGTCCAATCTTTTCTTAAGTTAATGACATTGGGCTTGCCTCCCCTCTTTTTGGAGCTATTCCATTTGGAAGTAAAACTTAATTTGAGTATAGAAATTATCCAATGAAGCCAACCATTTCCGATCGCATTCTTCCTGATATTCCGAATGCATTTGATTAGCGAGTTCTAATTCTAAGTTTTTGCATAACTCGCTTACTTTCAAGTAACCATTAGAGCTTGAACTCCCTGCAATTTTATGAATTTCTTCCTTTAGGGTTCTTAAATGAGTATATGAGGGGTGTTTTTGAATAGTGAGAATCATCTTCTCCAACTGCTCTAATTTGTCGAAGATCGTTTTTTGATAATTTGCTTTTAAATTTATCAGAAGATCTTCAGTGATAATAAATTGAGGCTCGCTTTGGCAGAGATGCCTCAATAATTGGTCGGCTTCATAAGGGTTGAGAGGTTTTTCCAAAACATAGTTAACTCTTAGCTTCTCTTTTAAAATGCGAAAACTAGTCGCATCCATATAAATACGCGAAATAAAACCGATGGGAATTTGTAGGGTTTTTTTCTCCCTAATCCAAGCTATAAGTTCAAAACTAGATCCGTCAGGGAAATCACCATCAATAATAAAAGCCTGATAATCTGATTGCTTTTCAATTTTGTCTTTAGCTTCTTCAATAGAATAAACTGGGTCTAGTTTGAAATTTAAAGCCTGAACGAAACGTTGGATATAACGACAAAAAGCGGGGTCATCATCTATACATAAAATTTTGCGAAAGGGAAGAAAGAAAGCTGTTTCTTCAACCATGGAGCGTTGCATCGTTGGGTCTATCGCCATTTGCATCCACTGTTGAACTAGCTTCCATTTTCTAGAAAAGAAAGGGAGCATAACAATACCTAGTGCCCAAATATAAGGCTACCTATAATTATACCACAGAACTCACAGACTAGTCAAAACTTGAGGAAGGATATGATAAAAATTTCTTCATAACCTTTTAGCTTTTGAAAAGAAAATTAACGCAAAGGACAGAATAGGAGCAGGGCCACGAAGAAAACCTTCGTAACTTTGCGATTTCTTTTGCATTAATTTTCTTTAAGAAACTTCAGAAATTGCTCGAATTTATTCTTCTGATTTATTCGCCAATTTTGCTAAACCAACTACTGCACAACCTAATATTATGCCTATACCAATCACTACACCGCTCACAGCTAAACTTGCTTTAAAAGTAATAGGCAATTCTCTTCTTTGACAAATCTTGAAAGGAAGAAAAATAAGAGCCGCAAGTCCAATAATTTTACTTGCCACATTGGAATCGTAGCCGAAAAACAACGATCCAATAACACCAGTTGTTAAGCCACAAACAACAGCGGCTCGGGTATCGATCTGCTGTACAACTCGTGAAAACAAATATCCGATTCCAGCACCTAAAGCAGCAGTAAATGCCGTATCACTTAAATGATTAATAATTCCTGTTATAGGTGATTTTGACATATGCATTATTCCTCTGTTATTTATTTATAAAAAAAATCAATGTTTTTATTATAAAAAACCAACCATTAACATTCAAGCTTTTTTATTGTAAAATTATAATTAATAATTTCTTTCGTAGAAGCGAGTAATTAGAGCCTCACATAGGGCCACACAATACAATATTATCGAAATTCTTAATGCTTGCAATGGAATAAATATCAGGTTATACAAATATAAAAGTGGAAAACCAAGGAAAAGTGAGATGACTAAGGAAGTGCTGATAGCGGAATTCGAAGGACAACCCAAGAAGAAGTGGGCTTGAATGATTTCCCAAGCAAGACTTTTTTACCTAATGATTTAATTACAACCGTGCACAAGTATTTGCATTAGATTGTTTAAGGAGTGTATATGAATGGAACAAAAGACTTGATTATTATAACTGGCTGCAGCGGTCGAGTTGGAAAAAGCATTATCAATCGATTTAAAAACAGCTCCTACTACTTGGTGGGATTGGATCTTGTCCCTCCATCAGAACCTCCAAGCAATTTTACTTACATTCAAATGGATATATCATCCCAAGAGAGCCTTCTAAAAGCAATGGAGCAAATTAAGCAAGAATTTGGAAATCACATTGTTGCAGTCCTACATTTGGCGGCTTACTATAGCTTTAGTGGAGGTGAGTGGCCCAAGTATGAAACGATTACCATTCAAGGCACTAAGCATCTCTTAGAAGCTGTTCAACAATTTAAACCGGAGCAATTTGTCTTTTCTAGCACCATGCTCATCTACGCTCCCCAAGATCCTCCGGCTAAAATCAATGAGAATTCTCCTATTTTGGCCTCCTGGGAATACCCGAGTTCCAAAATTGAGACAGAAAAAGTCATCCATGAGAATCACGGGCAAATTCCTTACGTGATTCTGCAGATTGCCGGCTGTTATGATGACTTTTGTCATTGCATTCCCATATCCAACCAGATTGAACGTATCTATGAAAATCAATTTGCTGCGCATGTTTTTCCGGGAGATATTTCTCATGGAGCTACTTATATTCATCTCGAAGACCTAGCTGAAGTTTTTTGGCTAGTCGTGAATCAAAGAAAAGAGATTCCCAAAGAGTGCACCCTGCTTGTTGGGGAGGATGAAACATTGAGCTACGATCAGTTGCAGCGTCGTATCAGCATGTTAATCCGCGGAAAAGAAATAACAACTTTACGCATCCCCAAATGGTTTGCCAAAATAGGCGCTTGGATACAAGATCGGCTTCCCTTAACGAGGGAATCTTTCATCAAACCTTGGATGATAGATTATGCAGATGACAATTATAACATTGACAACACCCTGATGAAAAAAACTCTTAAATGGAACCCTCCGCACCTTTTAAGTACAACTTTGCCTTTGATGATTCAAGAACTCAAAGAAAACCCGCTTGAGTGGTATAAAAATAATGGTCTGAAACCCCCCAAATGGCTTAAAAAGCATGACTAAAAGCCCGGAAAATAAACAAGCTGATGACTCCTGGATACAGCATCATGCACGGATTGTATGGACCCATTACGCAACAATTATGATGGGTGTTTGGCTTTTAGCCACTGTAGCGACTTTTGGAGGAGACTGCCACAAAATGGTATGGAGCGATGCTCTTTCAGGTAGCGCGCTTATCATTTTAGGTATTTTTTCCCTTTCCCCACGCTGTCTTTGGGCTCCTTGGCTCTCTTGTTTAACGGGGATTTGGCTACAGCTAGCGCCTTTGATTTTTTGGTCTCCCACAGCTTTTGGTTATTTAAACAATACACTGGTAGGCGTGGTCGTCATTAGTTTATCCTTGTTAATTCCCGGTATTCCCGGAATTGTTGAGGTTAAGGGCAATGAAATCCCCCTTGGATGGTCCTACAATCCCTCCTCATGGCCCCAACGCTTGCCAATCATATTTCTTGCATGCATTTGTTGGTTTTGCGCACGTTATATGGCTGCCTATCAGTTAGGTTACATCAACCAGATTTGGGACCCTGTTTTTCATAATGGAACTTTGAATGTCATTACCTCCTCGATTTCTAAAGCTTTTCCGGTTTCAGATGCCGGACTTGGAGCAGCAGCTTACACCATTGAGGCTTTGATGGGATGCAAAGGAGGGATCAGCCGCTGGCATACCATGCCTTGGATGGTACTATTATTCGGAATTTTGGTTGTTCCTGTCGGCCTAACAAGTATCATTCTCATTTTGCTGCAACCTCTAGTTGTGGGGTCTTGGTGTTTTTGGTGTCTGCTTACAGCAGCCTGTATGCTAATTATGGTGGCTCTAACTGTCGATGAAGTGGCAGCCACGCTGCAATTTCTACTATTAAGCACTAAACAAGGAAATTCTTTCTGGTCAACTTTTTGGAAGGGTGGAACTGCCTCAGGCGGCTTGAGCCAGCAAGGGCATGAAGAAATCTCCATGGCGCCCCCTAACCGTGAATTTTGGGCTGCTTCGGTGCGCGGTATTTCTATTCATTGGGGTTTGGTTATGGCAGCTTTGCTTGGTTGCTGGCTCATGTTTTTTACAAAACATCATCAACTGATAGATTCTCTCGATCAAGTTTTTGGCGCTTTAATCATCACTCTTTCTCTTATTTCCATGGCGGAAGTCACGCGCTCTTTGCGTTGGCTCAATTTGATACTGGGAATAGCCACAGCCACGATTCCTCTTTTCATCTCAGCGCCCTCGCCACTCATATGGAATAATTTAGCTATTGGCATCGCCGTCATTCTCCTTAGCCTTCCTCGCGGACCAATTTACCAACGTTATGGTGTTTTTGATTCTTTGATTCGTTGAGCATCCACCCAACGGTAACTGGATTACGCTGTAAAATCTCTGAATGATTTTAATAATGTTAAAGAGGATTTAGCTCTCCTTTTGGCTATAAACAAACCACCATTTTGTTCCCTTTCTAGACGTTCAACCAAGGTTTCCTGCCTTTCAGGATCTCTTAATTCAAGATCTGCACCTTTTTGAATAAGAAGACAAACAATGTCCTCACAATTTTCTTTGTTAATCCAAGGATTCATTAATAAGGAATATAAAGGTGTCGAAGGAGTACCGCATTCATTACGTGTGAATGCATTAGGATCTCCACCAAGCTCTAATAAAGTGTTGACAATTTCTCTGTTGCAACGTGGATTTTTGCAATAAATGTGAAGAGGCGACACCCCACCTTCCGTTTCCTGTGTAATTAATTGACCAAGATCAGCAAAATTTTGCTTGATGAGATCTAATAAAAACAAAATAAAAGGGGTATGTTGCGTAGACAGTGCTAAGTGAAATTAAGAATATCCATTTTCTTCAGACGTTTCTAAAAGCTTTTCTGGATTTAAAGTATATACCATTTTGAGCAAGGTTAAATATTTGTTATCATTTAGCCCCTCACTCATCTCTTCCATTGTAAATGGACTGGTAATCTCAAAAATCTTTAGCTTGATTGTATTAAGATAATTGCGGGAGAAATCTAGACAAATTTTATTCACTAATCCAATTTTAGCACCAGTTTTTAAACTTTCAAAAAGAGCGAATGTATCATTAAAACAATTTTTGATTTTTTGATTCTGAGTAGGTGATGAAGAAGCCTTCGATGCAAAATCGCAGATTTGTGTCGTCAATTCCACAGGGATAGAATAAAAACTTTTAATTTCCACAATTACATCCTTATTATTAATCAAGTAATTACTATAAACTTTTATAATAAATATTAAATAATATTAACTTAAAGATTATGTAAATAATAATTAATAAAGATTAAGACTTAAGGTTTAAATTTATGAGTTTATTTCACTTTTAGATACTTCCAGCATTCTATTAATTAAATTTAATATTGATTGGCAATTATCATGAATCCGCGAAGCATAGGAAATTTCTTGATCTGTTAGATTTCCGACAATGTTCTTCATAAGCAAAGAGGAAAAATTCATAGTGGAATTCAAAGAAACTCTAAGATCATGACTCAAACTTACTAAAAATTGACTCTGAGATAATTGGGCTGTTTCAATTGCTTCTCGAGCACTTCGAAGTTCTTTCTCCCATTTCTTATAATCTGTGAGGTCTGATGCAACGAAAAGATAACCTTTGATTTCATTATTCTCATCTCGCAAAGCAGTAATTGTTTGGGAACAATAGAGTAATTGGCCATTTTTTCTTCTCATAACCCGTTCAGAATCAGTCCATATAAGATATCTACTAGCTGCCACTAAGGTATCAAATTCGCTGCGTTTGAAGTTTTCCGTTCGAGATTGTTCTTCTGGTGTCCCAACCCTTGTACTATGTGCATAAAAATCTAGAATGGACATGCTCCCCACGACTGTGCTTGATTCATACCACAATGTTTTTTCAGCTTCCTTGTTAAAAAAGGTAATCACACCCTGAGCATTTGTGGTCATAATGAGCTGCTTGGAACTATCTAGAATGGCTTTATTTAGGTTATCCATTTGCCGAAGCTGGCTTTCTACCTTCCGGGATTTCTGCGTGTCCCGATAAAAAAGAAAAGAATAAAGGGTAATTAAGCAACCAGCAAATAAACCGCTAATGATATTTAACCAAGTCGCTTGTCTTGCCAAAATACCGATATCTGAATCGATCTGTTTCCACCTAGAATTATAATTGCTCAACAACTGTTCAATGACAACTCGAATGTTGTCCATGATGCGCTTATCCTCATTCATTTTGATAATTTTCTGAGCAGCATCAAATCCGTGCTGCCGTCGAATTTCAATGCCATTTCTTAGAAGATCTAATTTTAATTGAACCAACCGATTAAGTTCTTGTAATAAGGAGCGTTGTCCTGAGAAAGAAACAGAACTTCCTAGCAAAGACTGGAGCCGGAAATCGATCGTTTGCAATGCAGCATGATAAGGCTCTAAATAATCCTCCGTCCCTGTAATGACATAACCGCGTTGACCTGTTTCAGCATCTTTGAGATCTGATAAGAGTACGACGAGGTTTTCCTTTGTAGAAAAATATCTTTCCTATCGGCCATTTTTCTTAATACCAGTTTAAAGCTGAAAAAGGAGAAAAGGCTGATGATAACGGCGGTTAGGATACTCGCTATCATTAGAAATAGATAAATTTTCTTCATGCTTAATTAGTCCTATTATTATTTATTTTTTATGCCAACTAGGATAGTTTTGCAAGTGCAATCAACATTTGCGAAGGGGGTGAAAATCCCTAGAAAAGTTTTTAAAGGATGTCTACCAAGGAGTGAGAATATGCATATAATCACAGGACTTTCTATCCTTGCGATTTTGTCAGCTATAGTGACGCCTACTGCCATGTTTGCTAATTACCCAACAACTTCGGCTAATGGAACAAATTCAAGCAGTTACCAGCAACAAATGCATTCTGATAAGGACGAAGATAATCATGACGATTCTGATCAAGAGCTTATTGGAGCTCGTGATCATGAGACAATTTCTGAACGGATGAATCGCCAGGCTCGGGAAGTTCGCGAAGCCTCGCGTGCTAATCAGCGTTTTAACTCAACTCCAAATAGAGAATGGCAAAATTCTGATCGATCAAATTCAAGGACAAATAGTTCTTCCACCACTAATCGGAATACCCAGCGTTAAATAGACTTCTTGCATAATTCATTTCCTTGCCCTTGCCCTTGCCCCTGCCCTTGCCCTTGCCCGAAAATTGCTCTGTTCAATTCAAATTTTCTGTATAAATCTTCCTTTTGCAACAACGTTAATCGGGCAAGGGCAAGGGTAAGGAAATGAATTATGCAAGATGTCTAATTAACAGGAGCTCCTGTAAATTCAGGATTATCCTTTTGAGTTAATTCTATCTTTGTTATAAGAAAGATGATCACTTAAATTTAATAGAAGGAGGTCAAACGTGAAGCTTTCTGAAAAACCAGCCTCGTTCGATCCACATAGCGAATGCGTTGATTCTCCTAATGAGCCCTCCCCTGCTTTTACACAACTGGGTCTAACGATTCAAGATATGGCTTCACGCATTTCGGATTTGCGCCGACCTTACCCCCACGTATCTTTAAATCCTCTAACCGGAAATTCGCTCTATTAATCCATATAATGCAATAAAATAAGTGGTTGTTTGAATAATTTCAAAATCATTTCATGGAGGTTTATGATGAGCCAAAATGCCTTTTATGACATGTTCCTGGATTTATTAAGAAATATTTTCGACTCGGAGAATCAAATTGTCGAGAATCTGCCTAAAGCCATTCAAGGGGTTTCTAATACAGAACTCAAAGATGCCCTATCCCAACACTTGGATGAAACCAAAAACCAAGTTCAAAGGCTTAAGAAAATATTTAAAACGTTGAATGAAAATCCCACAGGAAAGACTTGCAAAGCAATGCATGAGTTGCTTGAAGAAGTGGGAGAAGCAATCAATAAAAATGAACCTCCAACTATTAAGGACGCAGATATCATCATCTGTTGTCAAAAAGTAGAACACTATGAGATCACAAGCTATGGTTCAGCTCGTGCAATAGCTCGTCATCTCAATGATGCAAAGATCAGCGATCGCGTCGATTTCGATGAAATTGCAGACATGCTCCAACAAACATTAGATGAAGAAAGCGCTGCTGATGAAAAACTAACTGATATAGCAGAAGGGGGATTTTTCAGCCAAGGCATTAATGATCTAGCCGAAGATCAAGCCCTGCCCACCCAAGCAGAAACTAAATCCGAAAGAAAATCTGATGATAAATGGTAAATCATAGAAAGGCATAAAAACAGGATAGGCAAGATAAGAACAAATAGATACCGATTTAAACTGAAGAGTTGGTTTTTCGTGTCCGTGTGCGCATAGGCATTAGGCTATCAAAAAATAAAGAACAGGATAGGCAGGATCGGCTAACGCCGGCAGGATGAGCGAGATTATCTAATAACCTATCCTTCAGAACCTGATCTATCTCCTAATTTATCCTGCCGGCGTTAGCCGATCCTGCCTCTCCTGTTTTAATTGACCGAACTAGTACACCAACCCATTTAAATTGACGTATTTGAGCTATGCGAAAGCTCCCGCGGTTGAACGATCGCAAGTGGGTCAATATTAAGTCAATATGGGGACCAGGGCACGGTCGACCTTTTGATTCAACTTTTGCGCTTTCATGAAAATCAGCCTGGATGCTGCGTAGCCATTCCGGCTTGCTTTGAATAGACTTGAGATCCTTATTTCCTGCGGAATTTAGGCTTCATTACCGAATATTCCGGGCCAATAATGCGTCTCAATTCATCCTCTAAGTATACTCCCAAATCAGGGTAATTTTCTCGCAACCATAATTTAAATTTATAGGTTTTGGTGAAGAGCTCTTGATGGAAAATTGCAGGCTGTCTCACCATTTCATTGAAAACGAATTGTCCGACATCGATATGGATAGGCTTTCCCCAAGCCACTCCAGTATTTTGCATCAAAGCATGGTCATTGTCCGCTAGTCCTCGACTATATTCAGATAAAATCATCTCAAGCAACTGGCGAATTAGCAATTGAGCTTCTTCTATTTCACCTTTTGCTTTATGTTTCAGCAATACATCACACAAAAGCTTCGCCCGGTGCTGGATGCAAAACTCCATTTGGTCTAAATCTACCCTATGTTTTCGACCAATTTTATCATAAATTATGAGCGGCTTTTGAAGATGGTTTGTTTTGTTAAGATGAACGTATACCAACCCGGTTTCCTCTTTGAGATTCTCAAAGGCAACTTTCCAACTCTGTACAAACCCATCTAATTTTTTCCATTTTTTCTCGATTTTTTGTTGTCGAAACTTAACTATGGCAGGGAGTGAAGGAAAATAAGCTAGCCACCCTTGCAGTCGGTAGCGTTGGTATTTAAAAAATTTGATAACATATTGTCCATCCTCGCTTGAAAAGACATAGGATTGACATCCCTTTCCCAAATAATAATAGGATTGATCAAAGGCATTTTCAAGTTCAGCCTGTTCATCTGCCTTTAATACCCGCACTTCCCATTGAGGTTGGAAGGAAAAATCAGAAGTGATATTGGCAACGGTAAATCCGCCTGTTAAGTGAAAATAAAGCCTGCCTAAACCATACAAAGATAAAACGAGAATTCCTAAAATAAGCAAACGCCAAGCTATTTTCTTCATGATTTTCTAATAATCCTCACTATTTAAGAATTCCTAAGAATTGTAGCTTATATGGTTGAAAAAAGTCGAGTTTTGAAATATGTTGGGGTTCAATTAAAAATAGACTTCTTGCATAATTCATTTCCTTGCCCGTGCCCGTGCCCATGCCCTTGCCCAAAAAAAAATCAAAAAAGAGCGGTTATCAAAGAGTCTGAAAGTAAAAGGACTTCTCAAAGAGGAAAAAACCACATCTTTTCGTTAATTGGGCAAGGGCAAGGGCAGGGGCACGGGCAGGGGATTGTGGTTATGCAAGATGTCTTTGATTGCACCCAATATGTGTTGAAATGACAAGGACCGTCCATGCGAAAATTACTTACAGGCTTGACCATTTTACAAAAAAATCTTTTGACATCCTGTCTATTTATTCTGGCTATAGTTCCCCTAATGATTCTCTTCATTTCCTCCTATTTCCAGCATTTGCACTTCCTCCATATGGGATTGTCAGGTGTTCGGCATATGGTCATTTTACAAAACTTACTGGATTATATACCTCTACACCGCGTTTTCTCTCATCGCGCTTTGCTAGGGGATCGCACGGGTCAAGAAGATCTTCAACATTTGCAAATTCTAATGGATCAATCATTTAATGATTTGCTCAAATTCCCCCACCCCCACAAAGTTGGTAAAACCGTAAACATTCCCAAAACGCTAAATTTTGACCCCATTGTGCAAAAATGGCAAGAATTGAAAAAGTATCCCCAATCTGAACTAACTCCAGAAATTAGCGATCAACTGCATGATCAGCTCATTAATGAATTGCTGGGAGCTTTTGATCAGCTGGCTAATGCCCTCCTCTTATTGATAGAAAATGATCAAGATCCTATTCACCTCATTGAAATTTCACTCGTCGACCTTCCACACTTGCAAGAGTTAATTTATCAATCCTCTTTTTACATTGGCGAATCTCTAAGCGAAGATACTTTAACAGCTGCTTCACGATATGATTTATATGCTGCTAGCAAATTTATTGAATATGACCTTAAGGAAATTCATAATCAACTGAATCAAGTGAACAGCCCCCTTAACGACCGCATCAAGACTACCCATATGGCTTATTCTGAAGCCATCCAAAACTTGCTAAAAGTCATTCATACCTCACTTCTCTCTTCTAACACTACAATTTCACGTGAAGAGCTTTTTGCTTTGGGTAAACAGGCTATCTTTTTAGGATCTAGATTTTGGGAACAAACGAATAATGAAATTGAAGACCGCTTGATCTATCTGGAAGCTCAACTAACTCGCAAATTTTGGTTATTCCTATTATTAAGTACATTTCTCGCTTTATCCGCTTTTTTTCTCGCTCTACATTTCAATTCTGAAATATCTAATAGATTAAAAAAACTAGCCGTACCTGCCATCAATAATTTTGCTCAGGGTCAAACCTCAAGCCGCATCATTATTTCTCAAAATGATGAGATCGGAAAATTAGGGGGTGCTTTCAATGAGATGGCTGATCGGTTGGAAAAAATAATTGATCATTTCCACAAACTCATAAGAGGACTGCAAACATTAGGCGCTGGCGATTTAAGCGTCAGGCTCTCTCTAAACCATGAGGACCAAGAATTTATTCAAACTGTCCAGGCTTTCAATCACATGGTAAGTACCTTTGAGATTATCATTAGCCGCCTTCAACACTTAAGCCTGACCCTCACGAGTTCAGCGAATCGATTGTCGGCAGCCGCTCAAGAACAGGAAAAAAATATTGCGGAACAAGAAATGACCACTAGCCAAATCGTTGTAGCTGCTCACGAAATTTCCTCAACGGGAAAAGAATTTGCCCACACAGTGAACAATCTCAATAAAGCTGTTGAATACACCTCTCTGCTTGCTTCAACAGGCAAGGATTCCTTGTCAAATATGGAATCGATCATGAAAAAAATGATACAAGCTTCTTCTAAAATTGGCACCAAATTAGCCATCTTAAATGAAAAGGCGGATAATATTACCAATATTATCAGTACGATAACTAAAGTAGCAGATCAAACAAATTTATTATCGCTAAATGCTTCCATTGAAGCAGAAAAGGCAGGCGAATTTGGTAAAAGCTTTGCTGTGATTGCCCGAGAAATTCGTTATTTATCCGACCAAACTGCGAATGCTACAGGAGATATAGAAAAAACAATTTACGAAATCATAACGGCCATTTCCTCCAGTGTGATGGGGGTAGATGATTTTACTCAAGAAATAGGTCAAGGGGCGAACCAAGTCCGAACAGTGATCGAACAATTGACAACCATTATCGAACATGTGCAAGATTTTACTGCTAGATTTGAAACAATCAATGAAGGGATACAATCACAATCGACCGGAGCAGAACAAATCAATCAAGCCATCATCCAACTTAGTTATATTTCTCGTCAATCAGCAGAATCTATTCACCAATTTTATGCAACCGTACAAGAACTTACGGCTTTAGCTAATGAGCTGCGTCAGCTCTCTCCTCACCTTAAAACCTCATCTTCAAAACATTCGTGAAGATCTATCATTGTTGGAAGTTGCATTCAATTTGTACTTTAGGTACAATTAGGTTGTTTCAATGTGTAATTCATAATGAATGAAAAGCTTAAAATTCGACCTCTTAAAACTCTCGATCTTTTGGCTGTTATACGACGTTGTATTCGAGATGGAAAATATCTTTCCTGTTTGCATCTTGAGGAAAGAGAAATTGAAAGAAAGATCACTCGTAAAGAGGTCCTGTATGTTCTTGAGCATGGATATCATGAAAAGATAAAGGATAGTTTTGATGAAGGTTATCAAGTATGGCATTATGCGATCAGGGGCAAAACTCTTGATGAGCGCGATTTAAGAGTGTTTGTTTCCTTTGAAGCAATGAGTCAATTAGTGATTATTACAACCTATGAAGTGGAAAAATAGGATGAAAAAAAAGATTCAAAATAAATTTGTGGATTATGGCTGCGGATTTCCAGTTCTTCTTCGACATGTTCCTATGGTTGAATATCAAGGCATGTGGACTCCCTGCATTAACTATAATGAATTAGAAAAAGCTGTATTGCTTATGCTGTGCTATAAACCCACCAAGTTAACAGGCAATGAAATTAGATTTATTCGTCTCTATTTTGAGATGACTCTGCAGATCTTTGCAAAACGATTTGGTGTACGGCATCCTACGGTTATTAAATGGGAAAATTTTAAAGATGACCCCACAAATATGATGCTTGGCACTGAAAAGGATATACGCCTGTTTGTGATAAGTCAATTAGCCAGTCAAAAAAAAATTGGGGAGCTCTATATCAAATTGGAACAATTTTCCCCCACTTCTGATTTTCTTGAAGAGCCCCTTGAGGTCGACTTAAAAAAGCTGGCCATCTAATTTGAATCTTACCTTAACCCAACTTCTGCAATGGAGTGGCAAATTCTGGACGCATTCTAGAATAATCATCTTTCATTTAATGCTTGGTCTCCAAAGTCAAATCATTTAACCTAATAAAATCTTCACCCTCAATTTCGAAAATAAACTATTGCATATAATTTCATTCTTTTGTATAATAATATAACATTAATTACAGGATTAAAATCATGGGAACAATAAATAGTCTTCAAGAAGCAATTATAGCAAAATATGATCAAATACAGAGAGGAATTGGAGTAGTAAAAGGAGATCATCACAAGCTTTTAGATTTAATTCTAAAGACTACGGTGGCTGCGGGTGGATCAGCTTTATTCATTGGATTGATGGGGGGATCGCCCTTAAGCACAGTAATAATTGCTGGTATTGTAGGCTTTGGAACTTTTTGTTATGTTACTCATGGTATTGCAGAAGAATTGAAAGAGGGTAATCATACTTGGATTGAAAGCATCAAGAACTCATTACATGAAATGAAAAAATGGTGCTGTGATGGTAGATCCCAAGAAAACAAACCTAACCATGGTGAAATGAGTCAATGGTATATTGAATTACATAACGAAAAAAAAATGGAAGAAAGGCTGGGAGGATTAAAACAGCAACCAAGAACAATAGATGAAAAGAGAATAAAAGCTGTAGTACCAGGAAACAAACCCATTAGAATCTGGAAAAAAAAGAAAGACAAGCAAATTTAATAAAGCCCAGACAAATAAAGTGCTGCTCTAAGCAGCGCTTTCTTTTTATTCCTGCCTAATCCTGCCTATCAATTCCATTCAATAGCTCCAAATTACGTTAAACCTAGGATTAGTTTAGTGCGTTAAGTGCGAGGAGAAATTTTCAAAGATGGAAGAGCGGTGAAACATATTTCCAAGAAATTGATACTCTGATGAATATTTACCAAGTCTCATCATTAGGTGTTAGTGGAGGTGGAGGGCAAGTCGGTTTTGGCATTCTTGGGCCATTCTTGCCCGAGCAGTTTTCGGGTGGGTTTTCATATATATTCTTTAAAAGTTCATTGCCTGAATTCCGGCCTTCAGTTTCGCTCGAATCGCTAAATTTTTTATTTTCTGTAACTTCAGGGTTGCTTTTAACATATAATTCCCAATAAGAGTCTTTTGAAGAGGGTATGGAATTCATTATCTATTATCCTTTCTAAATTAAAAAATAGGCTTGCGCTTGGCTTTGTTTTACAATTCACCGCCGCTGAGCCCTGAGATCAATCTAATACAAAGATTCCAATCCTGAAATCTTTTCATTCAGATTATCATTTTTGGAATTTGTTGAACAGTGTGTAATTCATAATAGACTTCTTGCGTAAGCCTATATGATAGCATTAGCCTCAGTTCCATCACCGGTCAAATAATAGGTTTTTATATTAAACCTAGGATTAATTTAATCGCATCGTCAATTAGTTTCATTTCCTCCATAGATAAGGAACCTATCTTTTTTCCAAGTCTTTTTGTTCTATCTATACATCGCATCTGTCTTGGTATAATTTTCCCAGGTTTTCCTTTCAGTGTGATCTGTACTTCAATTCGTGTAAAAACCCGCTCTACATTACTTGTGACTGGGGCGACAACAATCAGTTCAGAACGGTTGGCAATATCGCTGGAAATAACAAGACAAGGCCGTGTTTTGTTTATTTCTTTTCCGTCAGTTGGATCTAATCGAACCCAATAGACTTCCCCCCTTCTAGGATAATCATCTTTCATCTAATGCTTGGTCTCCAAAGTCAAAATCATCTAATCCAATAAAATCTTCACCCTCAATTCCGGAAAAACTTTGTCTAACTTCAATGTTTCCAGGATCTTTATCAGCTTCTAAAAATTCCATTAATAAGGACTCTTCATCTCTTCTTAATGCTGCCCATAGAGCTTGAGTTACAAACTCACTCATATGGCCTCGGCCAATCTTAGCATGCAAGATGGCATCCAACTTCTCAGGAATGGTATAGGTTACAGGCTTTCGCTTCATGACACCCCTCTTTTATTGCAATTATACATATACCAATATATATTTATCCATACTTTTTCAAGCTTGGTCCAATGGCGTCTCATATGACACCTCAAAACATTCGTGAAGGGATTGAATCTCACCCGCGTTCATCTTAGCTTCGGCATAAGCTGCCCACGCTTGATAATGCTGGATGACTTCTTGAATGTTCGGACGTTGGCTTGGTTCAGCGCTTGTGCAACGCCAAATCAAATGGGCTAAACTCCTCTCTTCTTTAGGCTCTGTATGAAAGAAAGCGTACAACCCATTTTTAAGAAGTTCACCCGTTTTTAGAATTACTATCATAGGAGTAATTCGAGGCCTATTTCTAATTGCTCGAAAGGCGCAGTGCTCAAGCAGAGCCTTTCCGGAAAGCAATTCCCATAAAATTAGCCCTACCCCCCAAACATCAGCAGCAGTATTAATTAAAATCCATTTTTCATTTTCACCATAACAGACCACTTCTGGGGCAATATAATGGGGTGATCCCACAATGCCCTTTTTCTGAGGATTATGAACCCATTGAGGATCATCAGGATCTGCACCAGGGATTTGATCCTCGCATATTGTTCCTAAATCCGAAACGCCTGCTTGACCCTCCTTGCTGCATAAAATGTTCTCAGTTTTAAGATCGCGATGCATGATTCTTAGTTTATGTAAACTTTCTACGCCTATCAATGCATGCCCAATCATTTTTAAAAGAACTAATTGATCCCCTTTTCTCAATTCTTTTTCTCTGAAAATTATCCCCATGTCAGCAAGGGAAATAGCAACGACTTCTTCTCCAGAAACAGTGGTTAAGGGATAACCGGCTCTTGGCTGAAATAGGGCAATATTTCCATCTACGATCCTCACTTTTTCGGTAGGCCAAATCCCGGCCAAATTTCCATAACGCAAACAATTTTGGGCCTCCATTTGGTACTCTTCTTTTTCCTTTTCCCCTATGTTATCTTGAGATGCAGAAGGTAATTTTGGCATAGAATCTATGACCCTTGGAAATAATTTTGGAGAAGGCCCTACTAGCTCAATATAGTTTTCTTGTTGCTTATCCTGATGGGAATTTATTTTCACAGTATCACCCCAAGATTTCACTCTTGAGCCATCAGATTCCTCATCTAATAGATTCTGAGGTGTCATGGATGGAGATTTCTTTTCCGCTTCCTCTTCATTATCTTCTAATTCTTTTACCTCAATTGCCTCTTCAATATCTTGTGTAACTGCATTGACGGGTTGAAGAATGACAGATGCACAACGCTGTGCCTCTCGTTTCAAAGTATTGAAAGCGGTGATGAGAAATGCAGCTTTATAGGTTCCTTTAGCTATAAAGGCTTCTTTAAGGTATATTTCTCTGTCAGTCGGTAAAAAAATCACCCGATATCCCTCAAGCTTTTTTGTTACTCCGTCCTTGTTTTGGCTTTCCATTAACTCCTGCCACTTTCTTTCTATGGCAGTAATTAACGATAGGGTAAGTTTGGTTCGCTCAGCCCTTATTAACCTTAGGGCACAAAGAGCATGGGCTTCAAGTTGATTGCATTTAAAAAGGGCTTGGTCTTTATCAATCTCTTCTTGGGTGACTTTTCCCTCATTTAACAAATTAACCAGAGTTTCTCGCAAGCTAGGTCGAAGAGAGGAATGCCCAAACACCTTTACTATGTGTTTAACGCGAGGCATCTTGGCATTCCATTCATCCAGACTTTTTTCTAATTCCCGAAAAGACCTGTCAACATCAGGCAAAACACCGGCTGAAAAAGAGACTTTCTTCTCATGTAAAACCCTTTCACAGGCAAAAAATGCCTCACACCACGTCTCATATTCCTGATCGACTCTCTGTTCCACCAAATTTAAAAATTTCTGTCTTAAGGCGTTCAGATCAGTTAACAATTTTTCCGGGGAATCCTTTACCAACACTGGCCGGAGCAGAATGGGGGGTCCTTGCCGCTCTTGTCCCTTATTCAATTGATTTTCTAATTGTTCGAGCGCAAATTTTTCCTCCTTTAGTTTTCCTTCCACTCCTTTTAATTTTGCAAACCATCTTATAACAAAAAATAATCCTTTGTAATTTGCATGACGTTGTGCGTGAATGTAAGAAATTCCTTTCAACATCTGTCTTTTTTGCTCATTATTGACACTAGGCTCTTCCCAAAATTGTCGCGTAACTTCAATGATTTGCTCGATTTTCAAAACCTGAACAGGGAAACCCGCTTTTTGCATGTTACGCCTCTCATCAACACTTAAATACTCCAAGGCACCGCCCACACGAGTCAAAAAATGATGTTGATGAGGATGTTGAGCAACGGAGTCTAACCAGTCTGCCCATTCCTTAGAATTCACATCATGGATCTGCATAAAACAAACCTTAAAAAAACAATAATTTTATTAAATGATTTCTAAAAATAGAGAAATTAAATTTATAATAATGAAGAACTATAGTTTATCTGAATAGACAATCTCATGCAAATTTTTCTTGCTTCTGCTTGATTTTTTTATTAGTTGACGAGTTGTCATCTTGCTTGATATTTTTTTTCCTGCTTAACTGATAGATAACTCACGCTATACAAGACGTCACTCTTTATGATAGAAGATATCTCTCCCGATCCTGATGAACTTCTTAGAGCCATTCAAAGAGAAGAAAATAAAACGCAATCGGGTAAGCTCAAGATATTCTTTGGAATGTCTGCCGGTGTTGGCAAAACCTACAGCATGCTCGATGAAGCTCAACATCTTTTAAGCGATGGGATCGATATCATCGTTGGAACGATCAATACTCATGGAAGAGAGACAGAAGAGCTTCTTAAAGGCATACCCATTATCCCAGAAAAATGGGTTAAATATCGTGATACTGTTTTTGAAGAGATGGACCTAGAATCTATTTTAGAACAAAAACACCTAATTGTCATCGTAGATGAACTTGCCCACACAAATGTACCAGGATCCAAGCACCTTAAGCGCTGGCAGGATGTTATAGAAATCTTAGATGCTGGCATAGATGTCTACACTACTTTAAATGTCCAACATATCGAAAGCCGCAAAGATATTGTAGAAAGTATTACAGGGATAAAAATACGCGAAACTGTTCCTGATTTGATCTTAGAAAGAGCAAATTCCATTGAATTAATTGATATATCTCCATCGATTTTACTTCAGAGGCTAAAAGATGGGAAAGTTTATCTTGGAGATCAGTCTCAAATAGCCGCTCGAAACTTCTTTAAAGAAGATAAGTTGATGGCATTAAGGGAAATTGCCCTCCGCTTTACGGCCGAAAAGGTAGATCACGATTTACATCTCCTGTTATCCCCAGGCAAAAGATGGAAACCTCGCGAAAAGTTAATGGTGGCTGTCAGTCCAAGCCCTTTCTCAGAACAACTCATTCGCATAGCTCGCCGACGTGCTTTTGAATTGGATGCCCCCTGGATTGCTATTTTTGTTGACATAGGCAAAATTTTATCGGATGAAGAACAAATTCTTTTAACCAATCACCTTAACTTAGCGAGGGAATTGGGAGCAGAGGTGATCACCACTCATGATCTTGATATTCCAACAGCTTTGCAGCGACTGGCAAGCCAAAAAAATATTACTCAAATAGTGATCGGCTGGCCTAATCCACGTCCTTTTTTTTACCGCATCTTTCATAAAAGCTTGCTTGAGCGATTATATGAGGGAAATAAACAGTTTGACTTACTCGTGTTACGTCAAGATCATCCGACCAGTACCCATCCGGGAATTTATCCTTCAACTTCTCTATCAAGTCCCCTAAGAGACTATTGGCTAGCTTTAGTGTCTTTGATTTTTCTCAACATTTTGGGATTTCTGCTTCTTCCTCTCATTGGTTACAAATCAGTGGGTTTTATTTTCCTTTTAGGCATCATTGTACTAAGCTTTTTCCTCGGACAAGGCGCTATCTTTTTTACTTCAATATTGAGCACCTTAAGTTGGGATTATTTTTTCATTCCTCCCATTCTTACATTTTCTATCTCCGATCCCGAAAATGTAGCCTTGCTCATTTTCTATTTTTGCACAGCCGCCATCATTGGAGTTTTAACCAGCCGCATACATAAGCAAGATTTCCTTCTACAGTTACGGGCAAAAAAGTTAGGGCATCTTTATGAAATTGAGCGGGAAATAGCCAATGCAGCCAATTTTCAGTTTTTGCGTCAGAATGTTTGTGCACATCTCCAATCTATTTTCAATGGACAATTTGATATTTTGATAAAAGGAGAGAATAACCAATTAGTATTCGATAGTCTGCTTCCGACCCTACAAAGTGAAAAAGAAAAGGGTGTAGCACAATGGGTTTAAAACGGCAAAAATGCAGGTTGGTCAACATCTACCCTGCCTGCTTCTGAGGGACTTTACATCCCCATTAATTTTTTTCAAACACAGCTAGGGGGTGCTTGCCTTCTATCCTAAAAATAGAGCGTCTGCTTTTTATGGACGAAATGATTTTTTTACAAACAGTGGCTCAACAAATGGGGGATTTATTTAAAGCGTCACTTATTTGAAAAGCGCTTAATGAATCAATCCTATACAACTCAAGTGGAAAAATTGCATAACTCCATTCTACACTCAATTTCAGAAAAATTTTACACTCCCCTGCAGAAGATCTTCGAAGCCATTCGCCAACTCCGAACCTCAGGTCCTATTCAACCCAAAGAATGTGATCAACTTTTGCAAAAAATTGAACATACTACTCGCCATTTAAAGCTTATCATTGAAAATCTATTAATATCTGCAGAACTTGAATCTGGTTTTGTTAAGTTGGAAAAGGAAAGACTGGAGGTCAAAGCGTTTGTTGAAGCCTGCGTAAATGAGGCAAAACCTTTACTTCAAGATCATTCGATTATTTACTCTTTTTCCCGAAACCCCTTGTTCTTCTTTTTGATCTTCGACTAATGGGTTATGCGCTGAAAAATCTGCTGATTCATGCCAAGATTTCCTCACCACCACGTTCTCCCATAACAATTGAAGGACAAGAAGGAAATCATTTTTTTAGAGTATCTGTTTTAGATTTAGGATCGGGGAATCTCACAAGAGGTCTTACCTATCATTTTTGATAAATTTTATCAATATTCTCAAGAACAGGATGAAGAGGGAACTATTCCGAATTTGAGAATTGCGAAATCTGTCATGGATATTCATCAAGGCAAAATTGAACTCACAATTGTGAAGGAGGGAAGGGGTTCAGTTATTGTACTATTCCTACCCCTCTAATCCCGACTACAGTTGATTAGTAAGATATTCGTATTCAACAGCTTAATAAGGAAAATTCAGGCAGAACATTAAAAAAATAACATGAATAAAATCAATAACTTAGATTTCTGAAGGCTTTAAACTGTCAAAGTCGGGAGGAGGGAAGGGGTTCAGTTATTGTACTATTCCTACCCCTCAATAACGATTTAAAGTAAAAGCAGATTTTATGGTTGAAATTCATGTATAGTATGATATACAATTGTATATGAAGCCATACAAAGAGGTAGCAAGAGAAATGGATACTCTACATATCAAGATTAGTCACAGAATCAATGACGAATTAAAGCATCTCGCGAAAGCTCGCGGAATGACAGTATCAGAACTAATTAGACAAGCTCTGTATGTTTGTTATCAGTTAGACTCATTAGGCTTATCAGACCGTCAAAAACAAAGCTTAGAAGCATATCGAGGAGGGTTTATCAGTGTAGGAAAATTGAGCGAAGTGATGGGACGCTCCCCGATCGAAATGCGGCAATGGCTCAAAGAACATAATATTACCCAAAACAATGCTTATTTCGAAGATGACGTACAACATGCAAGATAAAAAGAATCTATTGATCTTTGATACTGTTGTTCTCTCAAACTTCGCCTTTGCTAAGGACGGTATCAATTTTTTGAAAAAGCGCTATCAACAACGTGGTGCAACCACCCTTCAAGTTTTACAAGAAATTACAAAAGCCGTTTATGCAGGATACCAGCAAATAGAACAGATAGAGAAAAGCCTTTTTACAAGAAGAGGTTTTCAAAAAATTACACTAACAGAAAAAGAACAAAACCACTACATGTTGTTACTTAGGAACCTTGGTGAAGGGGAAGCATCATGTCTTGCTGCTGCTATCCAACGTAGCGGAATTGGATTTGTTACAGATGACCGGGCAGCCAGGAATTTCTGTAAGGAAAGAGATGTTCCAGTTACTGGAACTATAGGGATTCTGAAGGCTGCTTGCCTAGATGGCATTTTGGAGGTTGTACACGCAGATCAAATGCTTGACCAGATGGTCTCTTATGGATTTTATTCACCCATTCACAAAATCTCAGATATTTTATAACGCGTAAAATTATTCAAGCCTAATGAAATTAATGTAAGCTGCTAAGCCTGTATAGCTACCATTTGGAAAAGATAATCCTTTTGTAGTAATCACTCTTACTTTTGTTGGAGAAGGTATTTCTATGGTTTTAGTAAATGTCAAAAAGTCAGCGTTCACTGAATAAGGGGTAAAAGTGTATTTTTTTGATCCCACAACAATTTGGATCTGATTGGCTTTTGCATCTGTTGAGATGCCTAAGGTTATTTCGTAGATGCCTGGAACCAATTCAAAGGTACGGAAGGGATGATGGGAAATAATAGTAAAACCTTTATTCACAATCTGTCTACGAAATGCTATTGGTGTATGGGGTTGAATAGGACAGATTTCTTGATCGGGCATAATGAATAGTTGATAGCTTGCGTAATTGGTGAAAGCTCCTGGACAACCTGGCGGACCTTTTACGCAGTGTGGTCGTTTATGGCATTTAGAACGGCAAGGGTTTATGTTCTTTGTAGGACATTCTAAAAAATCCCACACATTGTGCATCTCATTTTGTGAAGCAGAAGAGGTGGTAGCTGATGTTTCTTTTAAATCAACAGCCTCAGCATAGATAGGGCTATAAAATAACGAAAGAAAAAGTAATAGCAAGTGGCGAATAAACCCAAAACTAAAATAAACCGTTGCCTTGTGCTTTGCTGTAACAGTCCTAGTCATGGATGACCTCTTATAAGAGACTTTAAAAAAATTTTCTCTCAGGCAATTTAGCAACATTATTCTTTAGGATCAAGTTTAAAAATGTTTAAATGTGGACAGTCTCCCTCCGGTGTCTGTCTTGTCGTATTCAATATTCTCACTAGCAAATATTTGGAGATAAGAACTGGTTCCTACAGCTTTGATAATGGTTGAAAACGCGACAAATGGAGAGGTAGAATCAATTGTGACCAGGGGCAGGCCAAACAAATATTCTCCGGCTATTTAAAAAAACTTCTAACTGCAAATTTGATGCAGGCCCACTTTCCCCCCCATTATTTGCTAGCCCCACATTGATTTGATATTCTCCCGGAGCTAACGTAAAATCATTGTAAGGAAAAACTGATTGGATATCATTTCCTTCTAAAACTTTTTGCTCATAGAACATAATGGGTTGATTGAATAAAATACTGGGAGGCGTCGAACGAGGAGGGACAGACAATTCATAGGAAGCGATGTTTGCCAAACCTCCAACACATCTTGATCTAACCGAACAACAGTGGTTGCAATGGTGTTTATGATGGTGTTTATGATGGTGTTTATGATGGTGTTTTTTACATTTTTTTTTCTCTCGAGTGATGCTGCAATTTTTTGTCTCCAAGCTCAAGTTCAATATATCTTGATCAATGTAAACAGACGATAGAGGAGCTGAAAAGATCGGCTGTAGCGCAAGTATAGATAATAAGTAAAGGAATAGGGATGGGGAAAAATCCAAAGAAAAAAAGGTTCGGAAAATTGATAACAAAGATTCGAGGAATTGCTTTTTGGACGAGGCTCACTTTTGAGGCTCCTTATTTAATTTGATCTTGCCTGCTCTCTATAGGAATAATTGAAAGACGACTGGTTTAATCAAGTTCTTCGATATTTAGATCAAGTTTTTCTATATCTAGATCAAGTTTTTCTATATTTAGATAATTTAGTAAAGTGACATCTGTGACAGTTGTACTGGGGATCTCCTGCGTTATAAATAGTTCTAAGATCGAGGGTGCTTCAATCTCCCTTATAAGTGTAAATTCGAGAAATGTTGTATCATTTAATGCTGTCGGAGTGTTGGGCCACTTGAAAACTTGATCTCGATTAATCGAAACTTCTAATTGGACACCTGTGATACCAAGTGTGGAAACACCCGCTGAGATTTTGTAGTCACCTGGATAAAGTACAAAGGAATCATTTGTTGGAAATCGACTGATGATCTCATCACCCGAACCGGCAACTTTAGAACCAAATGATAGTGCTCGAGGATAGGGGTATATGATAGGCGTTCGACCTGATTGCACAATAAGTTCATAGCTTACATAATTGTTAAGCCCATCGAAGAAGCCTTCCCTTAGTATACATCTGCAGCTTTCCCTTGGAGGGCACCTGCAGTCTTCCTTCACCGGACATCCGCAGTCTTCCCTTTGATGGCATCTGCAGCTTTTTGTGTGATGTTTGCCATGATGCGTCGCTTTTTTCCTGAATAGACCCAAGGTCATTTGATCCGGTGTCAAGGGAGTTGAAAACAAACTAGGAGCAGCCAAAGCAAATAAAACAGAGGCAAGGATACAAAGAGTCGATAATGACAACTTTTCGGCGGGTCTCAAAGTGGAATATTTATTCATACTTGAACACTTCCTTTACAGTAAAGGATCAAAGCATTCCCCTAGAAGATACAACAACAAATCTTCTTAAAACTAAGTCACTTGCAAAAAGTCGGCCAAAAATGATTTTTTTTGTAGTTCGTAAAGAACTTTGCACAAAAAACATAAAAAACTTATGTTATGCCGATGAGCTCAAATGAGTCAGCTTGGCATACTCTATCACGGTGCAGAAGAAAAATTCAAGAAATCTTTTTTTCCAGACAGAAATTCTAAAAGATTTGCCTAATGTACTTAAAATTAACGTTTTATATTTATTGAATAAGAACAGGATGAGCAGGATTTTGAGGC
>CAWCVY010000045.1:0-62613 GCA_963799115.1 uncultured Chlamydiae bacterium
ATAACGGCCATTCAGGCCTTAAATGAACGTCAATGATGGCCTTCCCTAAACCGTGAACGCTTACAAAATCTTAGCTTAGCGCGTATGGGGCGATGCCTTGACTGGTCTGTTGCAAATTGAGCCCTTCAGACCCATTGAAATTGTATATTACTCTAGCTGACTAACTGTATTTTCTTGGCAGCCACCACTGCAGTTTTTGCATTTACTCTTTGGTGTGCAGGTACAACCTTGACCAGAGAGGCATCCACAATGGGTTTTAGGAGTGCATTTGCAATCCTTACAGGTACAAGGAGCGCCCTGAACAGATGTACTCATACTGATGAGCGAGCAACTAAGAAAAAAAAATTGATAGAAATTTCATAAAGTTCCCCTTTCTTTGATATAATTTCAGCATCCACTATTTTTTAAAAAAAGTAAAGAGTTGTTCTTAAACCTCAGGAGCCCCGCTAATTGCCGGCGAAATGCCGGTAATTAGCGGGAGCTCCTGATATTAAATTCAGGTTTTTGACACAAAAATCCCCTTGATTACTGGCCTGTGGGTTGTTAAATTATTTTGTACACGCTCAATTACTAGGTTCCTCATCAGGCTTCCTTTTTATGAAGTATCAAGAATGACTTTATATTCTTTAGATTGTGGATCCATAATACTCCATACATCAGTTTTGTGATCATTTTTTATCAGGATGGACATGATGGACAGGAAACCAAGATGTCCAATCAGATCTTCGTTTATCCTGTCCATCATGTCCATCCTGATAAAAAATTTATATCTCATTTTAGCAATGGTTAGGATTTTGCCCTCTTTACGAAAATTTTTCTTCAAAATTTGTATTTATCAGTGCGAATTTTTATTAGCGGGAATTGCTGCTTAAACCTGAGATCCCTCGGCTTCACTGCGTTTCTGGGGTTATCTTCAATTAATTGCACCCTGAATTAACACGATGTGCGAATTATTATCTTTTTATTTGGTAGATCTGATAGAAAAAGATGACATGGGTAAAAGAGCAAAAGCGATATGTTTTTTCAACGCATTTATACTCCTGGCTTAGCAATCAATACTTATCTTCTTGGGGATGAGAAAACGAAGCGCTGCGCTGTCATTGATCCTACACGCCATGTTTTTCCCTACATTGTACAAGCCCAGAAATGAGGTTATGAGATTACCGAAATTTTAGAAACACATGTGCATGCCGATTTTGTATCTGGTTCAAAAGAATTAAAACATCAACTTAATGAGAAGCCTCGTCATCCATTGTTCCGGGATGGGAGGAACCCAATGGATCCCTTCCTATGCGGATCAGATTGTTCAGAATGGTACTCAACTAATTATGGGTGACTTGCTTCTGAAAGCTGTACATACTCCGGGACATACTCCGGAACATGTTATTTGGGTTGTTTACGATAAAACAAGAAGTTCCGGTCCCTTGGTTTATTTGTACAGGGGATTGCCTTTTTGTGGGAAGTGTCGGACGCACAGATTTACTAAGTAATAAGGAGATCAATCCTTTAGCCAAACAACTTTATTATAGCTTATTCGAAGTATTGGACTCTCTCCCAGAATTTGTTGAAACATACCCTTGTCATAGCGAAGGGAGTCTTTGTGGAAAAGGGATTAATGGAAAGTCCTCCTCAACGATTGGGTACGAACGTTTATTTAATCCCTATTTTAAAAAGAATCCAGAAGAAGAATGGATCAAAGCATGCTTAAAGGATTGCCAGAGTTTCTCCTTATTTTCAAAGACTGAAAGTGCTCAATTTAAAAGGCCCTCCTTTATTGAGCTCTTTAAAAGCCGCTCAATGGAACGAAAGTAAGCATGCAAGAAAATTTAGCGATCTATTCCTTTTAGATGTGCGTTTACCCGAAGCCTTTGCCTCTAGCCATCTCAAAGGATCTATAAATATTCCTGTTACTCATTCATTTTTTCATTGGGCCGGTTGGATGCTCCCTGAGAGTAAGCCATTAGGATTGATCGTGGAAAATTCCCATATTGCTGTCGAAATAGTGGAAAAATTGCGACTGATTGGGATTGATCAAGATATTTGGTGGGTGCCTTTTAGTGAATTGACCCAATAGAATACCCACAAACTTCATTTGAAATGATAGAGGCTGAAGAAGTTGCTGAAAAACAGCAATTGCCGGAATCACTTTTTGTCGTTGACGTGCGGGCACCTTCAGAATGGCTTTCAGGACATATTCCAGGAGCACAACTTATTGAACTTAACGACCTTGAATCCTCACTACAGAAAATTCCACCCAATCAAACGATCGCTCTAGTTTGCCGAAGTGGTGTAAGAGCTTCGCTTGCAGCCTCTTTATTGCAAAAAAATGGCTTTTCCTCAGTTTGTAATATACGCGGGGGAATGCAGGCTTGGAACAAAGCCAATCTCCCTTTAACTCCATTAAATCAAGGATGATTATGATTTCTTACCACCCGACCGTAGCTTTCATTTAGGTGATACCGCGCCCGACTTTACGGCAAGAACAACAGAGGGATTGATTTCTTTTCATAAGTGGTTGGAAAATTCTTGGTGTGTCTTCTTTTCACATCCTAAAGATTATACACCAGTGTGTACCACTGAATTAGGGGCAGCTGCGCGCCTTAAACCTGAATTTGATAAACTACAAGTTAAAATCATTGCTCTATCGGTCAACGATGTCGAATCTCACAAAGGGTGGATTCGGGACATCAATGAAACGCAGCACACAACAGTCAATTTTCCCTTAATAGGTGATGCAGAGGGACGCATTGCTCATCTCTACGGGATGATTCATCCCCACGTCAGCGATACCTTTACGGTTAGAACTGTCTATATTATCGACTCCCAAAAGAAGGTGCGTTTGACCATGACTTATCCTCCAGCAACGGGACGTAATTTTAAAGAGATTTTGAGGGTAGTCAAAGCCCTTCAATTGACCGATTCGAATAGTGTAGCCACGCCCGCGAATTGGGAATGGGGGCAAGAATGTGTCGTTATACCTAGCATAGTGGATCCTGAAGTCCTCAAAAAGCTCTTTCCTAAAGGGTATAGGCAGCTCACGCCCTATCTTCGAATGACTCCTCAGCCTAAAGTCTGATCATAAGACAATAGACTTCTTGCGTAATTAATTTTTTTTAACGCTGAGACGGGGAGTCGGAGAGACGCAGAGGAATTCTCTGCGTCTCTCCGACTCCCCGTCTCAGCGTTAATCATTAAGACATCATTTATAATAATTCTGAAGATTTTTCCAAACCAAAAATAAAATCTTAATTACGCAAGAAGTCTAATAGAGTCTAGTCCTAGAGATATCACTAAAATGCCAGCCGGAATGGATATAACAATCTTCCAATTCGTCCAGATAGTTCAACCTGTCCAAGTTTTAATTATTAAATATAACAAAAATTAAATTTTATTTATAATATAGTTAGTTGTCTAATAAGGTTGTTTAAAAATAAGAGGGTGTTATGCAATCTTCCAGAAGTGACATCTATGTTCCTGGTGTTGATAAGGGGATAAGCCGTTGGCAACAAGCCACGGGAGAGAGTAAAGAGATTTCTTATAAAACAATAACAAAAATATTAAAAAAAAAAGATTTTAAAACAGCAAAAATTCTATTGCAACAGGTTATAAATGATAAAGATGCAGCTCCTTTAGTTAAAGAAAAAGCCAATTACCTGATGGGGTTGCTATTATTGAATGGAAGATCAAAAATTGAGGGAGATGTTGCTCAAGGGCTTGAATATTTAAAAAATGGACCGCCAGCCGCTAAATATACATTAGGTGTCATTTACCTCAAAGGCTTGTATGGAGTGCCAAGCGATGGCAAAATGGGAATCGATTATTTAGAAGAGGCAAGTCACCAGGGTCATAAAAAAGCCTCCCTTACTCTCGCATATCTTTATGAACTAGCACAGACCAGCGGTGGTATTGAAAATAAAAAAATTAACCAATCAGCTATTACTAGATTTTTTTTGGATGGTCCTGATTTGTTAAAAAAATACGACGATCGAACGATACGAAAACGCATTAATTTAGCAAAAAAAAGCGATCAACCTGAGCTTTACCTTAAATATGGCGATTTAGCATGGAGTCAATGGACTAAAGAGAAGAAAGTGTTCACAAACAAGATTATGGAACGCGCTTGGGAAGATGCCCAAAAAATAAGCGGTAAAAAAATCCCTAAGGAGGCACAAGCTCATGTGAAGGCAGCTCAAAGAAAACTAGGCATGATGCATTACGATAAAGGAGTTGGCAGAAAATCTCCGTGGTATCATGAAAAAGCCGTAGAATATTGGGAAAGAGCCGCTGCACAGCCAGACCCTGATTCAGCAGCCCTCTATTATTTGGGGTTAGCCTATTCTTCAGGAAAAGGTGTTAAAAAAGATGTTGAAAAGGGGAAGGGCTTTTTAAAAGAGGCTGCAAAACTGGGATTTAAGCAGTCCAATGTGATGTTAGCCCACTTGGACAAAACAAAACCACTTTCAAAGAAAGATTTAAAAGACAAAAATGACCTTAATTTGTCACGCGCTCCGGAAATTGATGTAATCAAAGCCGGTAAACCCATTTTAAGTAAAGCCTGCACGTGGTTTAAAAAGCATGCTGGAGCAATTATTGGAGGGATTCTTATTGCATCAATTACCACAGTAGCTGTCGCAGCAATAGCTGCAGGTCTTATTGCCCTCACAATCTTTTTTCCTCATGTCATGATTCCTATCTGGGTGGTAGCGGGTGTATTCGCTCTATCAGCTTTAGGTATAGGTGCTCTATTTTTCGCTGCACTTGCAGGAGGGGCCGGACATTAGACTTCATGCTTAATACTAGGTCCTTGGGATAAAATAATAGTCCAGTAAATCGAATCCAAATTGAACGCATATCGCTAGAATGCAGGCAGGAATGGCTCCTGATAAAAGGATGGCATAATCATTAATGGCTAATCCTACCACTATCCTTTCTCCAAAGCCGCCTGCCCCAATAAAAGCTGCAATTGTAGCCATGCCTACATTGAGAACTGCGGCCGTCTTGATGCCTGCTAAAATTGTGCCAGACGATAACGGGAGCTCGATCAAGTATAAGCGAGGAAAAAAGGGGAGCCCTAAGGCTAAACCAGCCTCGCGTAAAGAATGGGGAAGGGTGGAAAGGCCCGCATAAGTATTGCGGACAATGGGCAGCAAGGAATAAAAGAAAAGGGCAACTAAAGCCGGCACCGTCCCAATTTCACTAAATATAGGAATCAGAAAAGCTAAAAGGGCAAGAGCAGGAATAGTTTGGATAACTCCTACAAAACTTAAAATGGGATGACGGGTAATGGGCCAATAAGCAGCGATAATGCCCAGAAAAATACCAACTATGGCTGCTGGAAACAAAGCCCCAAAGACTAAAAAAAGGTGTTGTTTAGTTAAAGTCCATAAATCCGGCGCCGTTAATTTTGCCCATAAAGAGGGCCACGAATCCCCTATATGAGCAGCTTTGGAATTTAGATAATGATAAGCGATCTGAGTAAAATTTTTTCCCTCCAATTCTGCGTTGGCATTGAGCTTAATCATTTCTTGGGTAGAGATCTGATTGACTAATCTTTGCTGAAATGTCTTCCAAGTCTCGGGAAATTTTTCGGCTGCTTCTAAGCGATAAAATAAAACAGCTTCATAGGCTGGAAAAAAATGGCGATCATCTTCCAATACTCTTAAACGATATTTTTCAATTTTTGGATCAGTACTGTAAATGTCAATGATATCAATTTTTCCTTGAATAAGAGCTTCATAACTTAAACTATGGTCTATTCCTTTGACGACTGTTTGAGGAAAAAAATAATTGCTCTTTTTAAGTCCATCCCACCCATCCATGCGACCCAAAAATTCCGGCGAAAGCCCGAATTTCAATTCGGAATGCGAACCTAAATCGGAAATTTTCTGAATCCCAAGGTTTTCTGCTTTTTCCTCTAACATTGCTAAAGCATAATTGTCTTGAAAACCAAGAGAATCACTGACACCCAATCCAAGAGGATGTAAAGCAATATTAAGCTCTGCAGGAGTCCATCTGGATGTTTGCGGCATTTTTAAAATTTCATAGACAATTGTGCCAGTATATTCTGGATAAATATCAATAACTTTTTCTTCAAGAGCTGCATAGACAATTCCCGTATTGCCTAAACCAGGCCGATAGTCCACTGGGATTTCCCCTGTTTCCTCAGCTAGCTGCTTTAACATTTCACTTAATATATAAGACTCTGTAAAACGCTTAGAGCCGATATGAATGGCTTTTGCTTTTGGCATATTCCTAATTGATATGAGAACAATAAAAGCCACAAACATCATTAAAAAAACAACCATAAGCGCCTTCAAACGAAGAGGTGATCTCATGAAAGGGCCTCATACGTTTTACAATAAGGAAACTGTTGGAAACGGATAAAGTCCGCCACAAAAGGTTCAACAGGGGATTGGACCAGGCTTTCAAATGAACCCCTTTGTACAATCTTTCCGCATCGCATGAGAAGAATTTCATCTCCGAAATAGGCCGCCTCACGCATATCGTGCGTAACAAATAGAGTCGTTTTACTTAACTTTGAAAAAATTTGTTTTAGTTCAATTTGAAGCTCATTCCGTGTAATGGGATCTAATGCTCCGAATGGTTCATCCAAAAGGAGGCATTGGGGATTAAGCAGCAGGGCACGCATTAAACTAACCCTCTGACGTTCTCCTCCTGATAGCTCGGAAGGGTATTTGAATAGCAGTGATTCTGGAAGGCGCAACAGCTCACTCAGTTCTTGGATCCGCTGCTGGATCTTGAAATGGTCATAGGAAAGATAGTCAGCCATCAAAGTGATGTTTTTTAGAGCCGATAAATGGGGAAATAGGCCACCATCTTGTGTGACATAACCGATTTGACGTCGCCAATCATTGACATTTTTTTGAGTTAATTCCTGATGGTTAAAATAAATTTTCCCTGTTGTTTGAGGAACAAGTCCTACGAGCAAGCGCAGCAGGGTCGTTTTTCCACAGCCACTAGGACCAATCAAAGCAGTCGTTTGGTTCTCAAGAAAAGCCAAACTCATGTCTTTGATAATGCAATCTTGGCCATATTTTTTGGAAATGTTATCAAATCTTATGACCATTTTCTCTTTTGAACCAGTTTATTCATTTTTAATCCGAGGAATACCAAGAGCCAGGAAAGTGAGGGAAATTCCAAAGAATATCATATTAATCCCCACAAGTAATCCTATCACCCAAAATGCGGTGCCTGGCCACCCAGCCCATATAATATAAGCAATAATCAAGGCAAGCACTCCATTGAGGATAAACCATCCCCAACGACGGAAAGGACGCATTTGGATTCCCAGAATAATTTTAGCAATGCCCTCTACTACAAAAAAGATCGTCAGTAATATGGTAAGCGAGAGGATGCCTGCGATAGGAAAAAGAACAAGTAAGGCCCCAAAAACAATATACACAATTCCCATCAAAAGAGAACCCCAAAAGCTGGGTGCTTCACGCGATTGAAATGTTCGATAAAGCAGGACGCCTCCGCCAAAAACGAGAAGCCAACCTATAAAAAGTTCGGTGCTTAAGGTGGAAATGCCAGGCAAAATAACAGCTAAGATTCCCAATAAGGTAAATACAATTCCCTCAAACAATAATAAATTGCGATGATTTTGTAACCACTCCACTTGGCCTCTCCTTGTTAGTAGAACTCTAATATCTAATTTATAACCCCCCATAATATTTGTTGTAAAATGACAAATTTTTTTTTATTCCGCCATTTCCGTAGAGAGGATCACTTCGGCAATGTAAAATTTTGTTGAAACTTCATACCCAGAGTCAGTTCCAACAAAAATCCACAATCGTCCGTTGCGGTCGCTTTTGATAGATAAGGGGAGTTCGTTATGAAGTTTTTTGGAAATATGCTGAGGTGTTTCAGGATCTACCAATTCATTGGCTAAGTCTCCAATTACAAGTGCGTTTTCTCCTCCCATGGATTGGTTTCCTTTATCCACGTTGAGCTGGTAAAAACCATGATGGCTTATTTTTTTCGGCTCCCTATTAATAAACCTCTTTTTGACAAATTAATTATTTATAAAAAGGATATGTTTATTTCAATTGATAAGAAATTGCCTCTGCTTTAATCTCTGATAGGATAAATCTTTGTTCAACTACAAAAGGAGTAATCATGTTGAAAAGTTTTATCCAAAGATTCTTTGTAATCGTCATTCTGACGACATCTCTCTTTTCTCCAATTTTTGCAGCGGTAGATTATCAGGTTGAAAATCAACCGCAAGTCATCGAAAAGGTGATTCAATTCAAACAAAAAGGAATTCTTAAGCAAAAAGATAATGGATATCTATACGTAGAGGTAGCTGGAGATTTTATTGCAGAAGTCCTTCCTTTAATTGACGCTCCTGGTAAAATTGTACCTCCCAGTCATTATAAAAGTAAGAAGGGGATTGGTGCTCATATTAGTGTGATGTATGAAAATGAACAGATTTTGAATGAAATCTGGGAGATAAAGGAACTTGGACAAGAGTTTACCTTTACTGTGATGGAATTGCGAACCGTGAAGTTGAATAAAAGCAATAAAATGCAAAAGCTTTGGTTAATAGCTGTGGATGCTCCTGATTTAGAGAAGCTTAGGGAGAGTTATGGACTGCCATGTAAGCTTCAAGGACATGATTTCCATATTACCATCGGCACTCAAGTCCCTGGTAGTCCTCAAGTAAAAGAGATTGTTTATGAGGATGAATTAGAAAAAGCCGCATAAATCGTTAAATTGGACGAATTGGACGAATTGGACGAATTGGACGAATCGAGACGATTGCATAAGTGACAATAAATTATTTTAAGCCAGTTCTCGATATGGTTTGAGGGCTATTATTATTTTTTATGTCATTTTGGCTATTTTTGCTAATTTTAAGACATAACTCAATGTGAATAATTTAGTTATAAAAATATTTAAAATAAATTATTGTCACTTATGCAATCGTCTCAATTGGACGAGTTGGACCAAATCCAACATGTCCAATCAGTCCAATTCGTCCAATTCGTCCAATTCGTCCAATTCGTCCAATCAGTCCAATTACGCAGCCTAATTTTTAAACATATTTTTTTTTAATTCATTATAGGGTATTTTTTTGTTTTAATGAAAAACAATAAAATGATATTATGATTTATTTAAATAAATAATGGGTATAAATAATTATGAATCCACCTTTTGGTAAATTTGATGATTATCAAGCCCAATATGAAACCGTTTTCATTCCACAAAAAGTAAATGAGGGAATTCACTATTTACAAAATGGAATGCATCAAATCGTTCTTATTATAGAAGAATACATTCAAATACCTGAATTGACTAGAAAGACTGGCCAGCTCGGATTGAATATTCTTTCATTTTCTTCAATATTAAAACCTAAATTAGAAAAGCATTTGCAATTTTGCAAAGAAGCAAGAAATTATACTATTTTCTTTAAAGGTTTCAAATCGCTTGATGGTTTATTGAATCTTAAAATGTCTTGGAAAGTGATTGTATTGAATATCTCAGGAATGACTCTATTCATTATCAGCATAATCACTTTAGCCGATCGGTTTGGTATTTCCCATGCTACCGTTATAAAGACAAAGTTAGCTGCAATTCCTATCCTTGGAATACTCCCCTATGGTGGATTATTGACTATTTCCACAAGTGTAATGATGAGCATGGTATTACATTTTTCGCTTGGAAAAAAAAGAAGCTTGGCAGAGGAAGAAAATGCATTAAAAACAAAAAAGCTTGCCTTTTGGTCCCAACCCATCGATCTTCTCAAGGTTCAACAGAAGCAAGCGGCGTACCAGGAAAAGGTTAAACAATTAACAGATGAAATCAAAATTTTCGAAAACATACAAAAAGATGGACAAAATTTCGAAGCAGTTTTATTAGCCGATCATACAAAGTGTAAAAAACTTACTGCTTGCCGAAAAGCAATCCAGGAACTAACTTTAATAATCGAGTTAAAAAAAGAAAATCTAAATAAATATGAGAAGATATGTTCTCAATGGACAATCCTGGAAAGAAACTGGGTGCACATCAATCCCCAAGAGATAGAAAATTTTCGACTGTCCAAAACAGAAAAATGGAAAGCTAAATTAGATAAAATTGACTGTGAAAAAAAAGCAGTCTTATTTTCGATGGCTGTAAATGTAATCGTCCTTACCAGGCAAATTTTGACCATTGGAGCCGCTGTAACTGGTTTAGGACTTCTCCCTCTTATTGTCATCGATGCGGCAGACGCTGGCTGTAGTATAAGGAGTTTCTTCCTAAAGAGACACCTTCAAAAGATGAAAACTCTCTCTGTGGATTTAGCCACGCATGTCAACTTAAACTATGATGGGCAAATAGAAAAGGTAGAGCCAAATAATGCGAACTTATTAATAGAAGAAATTCTTTAGATATAATATATATGAAAATCACAACAAAAACACTTATCATCTGTTTTTTTATACTAATTATTTTTAAATTTAGTTTAATTCCGTTTGAAGAATACTCACAACAGGTTAATTTTGAGATAGAGAAATTAAATGATCTGGCTTTAAAAAATAAACCATTTTTAGAAATTGATAGAAAAGCGTCAAAAGTAGCAAAAGAATTTGGCACCAAAAACAAAAAGCAAATGATTTTAATGTCCCCTATCTTCATGTTAAAGAGAATCCAATTATGGAAATTTTTATTAAAAATCAAAAAATAGAAAACTTTTTAATGAGCAGTTGAAAGCTTTTTAAGAAGCCTTTGTCTTTGATTTGCAAGGCAACATAGTGGGAGAGAATTTTTAAATCTTTAAGTTTAAGCTTTCGACTAGGTTTCTGCATAAAGAGATTTATCATGCGTTGAATAGGTGCGGTAACAGTATCCCAATAGAAGTGGTGATGCAACTTGCTTAAGTTTGCTTTAATGACCTCTAATCGGGAAGAATCATCCACCAAAGATTCAATAGAGGAGGCAATAGCCTGGTCATCTGCGTAGGGGACAATTGCTCCTAATTGATATTTTTCAATCAGTTCAGCGAAAGAATCGCCTGTCGTCGCTAAGATGGGAAGCGTTGCCCAAATATAATCGAGCATACGAGTACGAAAGGCATAACGTGTTTCCAAGTGATCAAAATGAGTTGAAACCCCAAGAGTGGCATCCAGTAAGAAATTTTGCCTTTCATCGTAAGAAACCCAGCCATGATTAAAGAAAACAGATTGATTAAGTAGATCAAGTTGTTGAGCACATTGAAGGGCTTCATAGCTCATTGCCATTTCTGGAACGGCTGGATCGGGATTCTTCATACCCATAAAAACAAGTTTAATATCGGAACGCTTGTGACTCAGTCTTTTAATAGCTTTAATTAACGAAAGGGGGTCAAACCAATTCCAAATTCCTCCTCCCCATAACAAGATTTTATCTCGCGGAGTGAATCCATATTTTTCTCTCAAGCCGAGGCCTGTTTTTTGGGGTGGGGTTCGTGAAAGGCCGAAGGGAACAGTATCGATGAAGTCACGCAAACAATTATCGTATTCATAGTGAAGGGGAGTGATGAGCTTTTGTCCCAAAAGTAACCCAATCCATAAATCCCTTTGTTTTTCACTGGCACAAATAATACTATCGGCCATTTGAAAATTGAACCTAATGTTATTGATGGCTGAAAACTGTTTTTCATAGCGCGTGGATAGGGATTGATCTTTAAATTGCTCCAAACTTTCTAAAGGAACAGGATCATAAGCATCAATAATGATCTTCACCTGATGGCGTTTGGCTTGTAGAGCCATCGAACAAGTCAAAGCTTGAGTAATCATGACATCAGCTTCTTTGAAATGATGTCGGTACAGGGGATGCTGCTTGGTTATTAATGTAAATCCATCCCCCTCAATTTCAGGGATATTAGGAGCTATTAGAATGATCTGATGTTCACTGCTCAGGGCTCTAGCAAATTCCCATGCGCGAATTGCCGGGCCTGCCATTGCTTTGCCAATGACATTTGGGGAATAGATGAGAATTTTAGCCATTAATTATATTTCACCCTATGGATGAGGGGTAATATATAAAATATAAAGTTCTTCTTTACCAGGACCATAAACCCAGAAAATACGAAAAGCTCCGGGAGTTTTGTTTTGAGCATAAGTTTCAAAAACTTCGCCTAATTTGCAAGAGATTCCATAAAACTTATGAGTATTCAAGAAGGGGTGTTTGAGATTAGTTTCCATCAAGCCCAATACTTTTCTAACTTGTTTCAATACTCCTTTCTTTGACTTATTTTCCTCAAGGAGTTTTAAGCGTAGTTTAGCTTCTTCTGAGAATCTCAATTTCCTGTGCATGCTTTATTCTTCATTCTCTTCATCTTCTAGTGCATATTGAGCAAAAGAACCTAAATCATGTAGCCGCCCTTCTTCCGCATCGTTCATACCCCGCATTAGGGAGGTTAAAGCTTCTGGATTTTTATATATCCAGTGATCTTTTGCAGGAACTTCAATAACTGGTTCTAATACAATTTTGCCACCCTCGCGATAAATACGAAAAGAACTGAAATTGTCCCTCTCTTCTTTTGATAACACACGAGTTAAGCAAATCCGTTGTTTAGCATCCATACTAACTGTAGATCTTTGGTTTTTCATCGTTCCACCTCTCTGATATCTCCTATTTTAACAATAGTAGGGATTTCCCACAAGTGGGATTTTATCCCTCCTTTAACGTGTCAATAAAGCGCGTGCATTGCGCAAAAAACCCTGTTTAAAAAATTGATATTTGATGATTTGACGTTTTTGCTTAAAATAGGGGAGTTGTCCGAGCTCCTCATAGGCCTTTATCAAGGCTTGTTTTTCCGGTGGAAGAATCGACTGGTAGCGTTTCAAAAAACAACTTGCCTGTTTGTAGGTAGGATAAATATTGCTTATCTTGTTTTGATTTCCTTTCAAAATCTGCCTAATAAAGCGCCAAATATGATAATGCTTAGCTCCAACCTCGTTGCGGCCATGTTGGCGGTAAAGAAGAGTTGCCTGGTCAAGAAAATTGATGTGCCCAAAGCAAGTAGCGACTAAGGCAATCCACCAATCATGCATCAAGGCCTCTTCAGGAATAGGGTGTGATAAATCAGCCAAGGTCCGATTCATCAATAGGGTGCAACCTGTTAAGACATTTTGCGCGAGTAAGCGGTTTAAGGTAGTCAGTTTCGGATTCAGTCCGGCATAATGACAAAAAGAAGGAGCAATCTCTTCCAATTTTTTGTTAACCACTTTCAAATCAGTATGAACAAGAAGGGGAAGGTGGGAACCATATTGCCTTTCCAAGGCTATTAATTGATCTAAACTAGCTTCCACTTTGTGGGGGAGCCATATATCATCTTGATCGGAGAACATCATGTAGGGAGCTTGGGAATGCTTCATCAATTCTGAAAAATTTCCCTTAATACCAAGACGTTTTTGAGGAGGAATAAGGGTAATTTTCTGAGGATATGTTTTTGCCCATTTTTCCAAGATCACCATCGTCTGATCTGATGACCCGTCATCTCGAATCCATAAATAGAGTTGGGGATGCGTTTGGGTTAAAATAGATTCAAGTTGTTCCTCTAAATATTTCGCCCCTTGAAAGGTCGCCAATAAGACATCAACTCGTTCGCTCATTTGCTTAATCCTATCGATTGAATTAATCTTTTGAAGCGCAACATAAAATACCAAAAATAGGATTTTAATGAATGCCTAAAATGATAGTTGAAAATGACATCCATGATTTTCTCGTTAGACATGAGGTTGAAAGCTTGAACGGATTGATCGATGAGAGTATCTTTTTTGGTTTTGAATAAACTGCTCATTAATCGTTCTGAATATAACCATTTCCGACCAAAATAGTTGCCCATTTTTTTGTCATAGTGGCTTAAATCTTTGACCTCCCCTTTTAAATAGCATTGAATGGCCTGGGCAGCTTGACGTCCACTGACCATCGCGTGGCGAATCCCCTCCCATCCCAAAGGATTAATACTTGAAATCGTATCACCTATGGCTAGAACCGGTCCGCGATATCGTACATCTTTTTGCCCTCGAGTATAATAAATCGTTTTACCATGCTTATCCAGAATTTCATGAGACTCGACTAGATCCAACAAAGGTTGCAAATAGGTCTTAAGAGAGGGGTGTTGGGGAACGTAAACTTTATTTTGAAAATAACGAATGACCCCAACTTTAAGTTGAAAAGGAGCCATGGGAAAAATCCAAGCATAGCCTTGAGGCATCCAATAGTGGCCCAAAAAAAAGGTTAAGGCTTTAGCGTATTGTTGATAAATGGCAGGATTAACTTTTACATGATATTCAATGCCTGTGGCGACAATTGCCTGGCTTTTATTATAGTCTTGTTGCGCCAAGACCCTGCGTTCAGAGCCTGTCGCATCAACGATAATAGAAGATTGGACGGAAAAAGGAATCCCTGACTGTAGATCTTTTAAACAGACTTCAATTCCATGTGAATGAAGTTGATGCCTTTGATATTGGCATGCAAGGCGCACTTTTCCACCGAATCGGAGAATTTCATCCGCAAGAAAAGAACGTAATTTTTCAAAATCGAGTACTGGTCCAAAAGGGGTGGGAAGAATTCCACTCAGCTTTTGACTGAGTGGAATGTATACGGAGAATATCCCAATAAGAACCTACAATGGAATCAGGTAGATTAAACTCAGTCATGATGGGGAGTGGGGCAGCACCGCTTGAGTAATTATTCTCCCAAAATGTTTTGGCTTTATCGAGCAATAATACTTTAAATCCTTGACGGCTTAATTCACGGGCACATTGGCCGCCACCCGGACCAGCTCCCACCACGACAACATCATAATTTTCCATGAAGATTCTCTTGCATTAATTTGCTGCATGCTCAGACTATAACGACTTCTTTAAAAGCCTGCAAGAATGCAAGATCTATTGCCTTATCCCGAACAAAAATTTATCTAAGAGCCTGTTCAAAATCTTTTAAATAGATAATTTCTCGAAACTTTCTTTGCCTAAAAAATTTTAGTGTCGAACACTTCAGCAGTTAAAACTACCACAGAGCCCACAGAAAACACAGAGAGGGGGTTATATCTTCATTCGACAAATGCCATCTACTAATCGCTTTACATTAAACTTCTTGCATAATTCATTTTCCTTGCCCGTGCCCTTGCCCATGCCCTTGCCCAAAAAAAAATCAAAAAAGAGCGGTTATCAAAGAGGCTGAAAGTAAAAGGACTTCTCGAAGAGTAAACACCACATCTTTTCGTTAATTGGGCAAGGGCAGGGGCACGGGCACGGGCAAGGAATTGTGGTTATGCAAGATGTCTATTAAAATTAATAAGCAATCCTCGAGTACAGGTTCCATAAAGCCGTAAATAAGACAGTAATTGTGCTTCATGTATTGGGGCTATTGTTCAATAGCGGCCCCAATGATATTACCCGTTAATGGATCAGTTTCACGCCCGTCTATTTTCTTCAGATATATCTGGATTAATTAAATAATTCATAAGACCCCTCTCTGTGTTCTCTGTGGGCTCTGTGGTAGTTTATTGTATCTAACAAAAGATTTTGAACAGGTTCTAAGAAGCCATTTTAAATTCTTCTAAATCATCAATCGTGAAAATCTTGTTGCTTTTTCCTTGTTTTCTCAAATTTTCAACAATAATTTTTTTAAAAATCATTCTGAATTCTCTATCTGTTACTTTTAGATGATCCAGAACATACAAGCGAATGCATTTCTCTGTTGCAGGGTTGATATGGGCTTGATCGTTTTCCCATTTTATGACGGCTGGATGTGTAACACCAAACAATTTTCCAAACTTCTCTTTAGACAACTCCAAAAAAAGACGCATGAAACGAATTTCACCACCTGTTAAAGAAATTGCTTTGGTAAGCAACAATTTTAATACAAATCTTTCAAGACGACTAAAGTTTATATCTGAGCACCCATTCTTTACCCTCTTTTATCATGGGTGCATTGACAAGTGTGATAGGGAATCCAAAACCTTCGTAAATGAAAGTTTGCATCTTTGTTTTAAGCATATTTATTCTCTTATATGACATTCATGACAGTACAGGTTGTCTATTTGCTTTGGTTTTGCGAGCTTTTTCACTGTCAGTATAATCCTTGTCTCCTTTATCGTAACTAAGTAACGATAAAATGTCTATACTGTTTTGATTATAAAGCTATTCCCATTATGCTTTTTGAGAATCTTTGGGATCATTGGACATGGACGGATTGGACGAAATTGGACATGTAGTGGGTCCAATCTGTCCAATCTATCCAATTCGTCCAATTAGTCCAATGAAAGCTTTAAAAGCCTGCAAGAACGCAAGATCTATTGCCGAATGTAGCCATCTGCCAAACCAGGTGCTGTTCCCCACCAAGGTTCTCCAGAGAAAAATACGGTATCCCCATGACGGAATACGCGATAGGTTCCATCTTGCTTTTCCAGAACCATTTGATATCCTTTTGTGTAGAAGAAATAGGTGATTTCAGGGTTATTGTTGGCAATCTGAAAAGCTTTGGATAGGGAAATATTTCGTGCAATGCCAATTGCTTTGCTCCAGTCAGACTCTTTGTATTGGGCGCGATCTTCAATTTTTTTGAAGCCTTGCATTTCCGCATCTTTCGATTCATCAATTTCAGGTATTTCATGAGTAATGTCAGTACCATAGCCGTACCCGTAACCACTACCGCAACCGTTTCCCCAATAATTATCATTTCCCCCTACCATTCTGCTTATATTTTTTCCCGCGTTACTTGCAGCCATTACAGAAGTAGAAGCTATAACCATAAATGAGAGTCCTAAGCAAAGAATCGAAAGTTTCTTCATAAAATAATCTCCATGTAAAAATAAATTTGATCAAAAAGCTTCTCAAAAGAACAGAAAAGCTCTTTGAAAAGATATTAGAAATGTAAATAAAATAGAATAATTTTATATTAAATGAATTAGTTTACAATTTAAAAGGATAGAAAAAAAGAATGAAGTTGCCTTGCACATGAGGCAATCATAAATTGTAAAATAAGACCCATTAGATTATCGTGAAGGTTAAAGCTCGGAGAGGAGTCGAGATTTATGATAGAGAATGTTAATGGACTTACCATGACAAAGGAAATGAATTAAAAACCATTAAGGAGAGAAAATGATAAAAGATACAAGTAATGATTATACATACTACGTATGTTATTTGCCCGATCAAGAAAGACATAGAATTTCATATGAAAAAGACTCTGATGAGGGAATTGCGATTGTTCATCCCATTAAATTGAATAATTTTTCTCCCTCACATGATGAGATTGAATACAGAATTGAGCACATTGCTCTTCTTCTAATGAACCCACAAGATAAACCTTGTGGAATGTTATTACGGGAAAATGATCAATTAGAATTTGGAAAATATTTTGGTTTTTTAATAAAAACTAGTCTTCAAAGCGGCTATGATAATGGCCTCCCAAGAAATTTTAGTAACTATATACCACTTCGTCCTACAAAGAATAAAATTCCTTTTAGAGCGCTAAGTGATGATAAAATAAATAAATTAAAATTAATTGGTCGGCTAATTTATAGAGAATTCTCTGAAAATCCCGTGGGTATTGAAGCCAATAAGAGAGGAAAATTTTGTGTTACTTATTTCCCGCCTTCCAATTTCCCTGAAATATCGCGTGCAACTGATGAGTTTATCCTAAACGATCGAGCAAGTCAAATAAAAATAAGAAAGCCTACTAACGCAGCTCCTACTCGAAGACCAATCCCAACTCCAACCTCAACCACCACTCCAAGAATCACCACTCCCAAACAAACGGCAATCCCTACTCCTACGTCAATCCCTAGACCATTGCCAACTCCGAAGTCAACATCTACAACAACTACCAACACAACCTCAACTACAACTACAACAACATCTTCCCCTCAAAAGATACCCGATTCTATTTCAACCAGAACAGAGGAACCAAAAACCAGCTCTTCTGCTGTAGTCAATCCCCCTCCGTATAAAGTAACTAAACGCCAAAAAATCAAGGCCCTATTTAGAAAATAGATTTTATTTAATGGTAGGTCGCAAGCTGGCACACAAGCACACCTTCGCACACAAGCACGAAAATTATACAGGCGGAGGAGGGGGAGTATGCTTAGAATTAGAATGTGGAAATGCAGGGCCCTCCATATAATAATCGCCTCCTTCGATGGCGGCAATCCGCTCTTCTATGGGGGGATGAGTTGCAAAAATTCTTGACCAAAAAGAGGGGCGTTCATTGAAATATAGATGAGCGAATGGTTGGGCGCTTCGCGGCATATCTGAAATTGCTGATTGTTCAATTTTGCGCAAGGCATTAGCTATTCCCGAAGGGTTTCGGGTATATTGTACGGAACAGGCATCTGCTAAGTATTCACGCTGCCTGCTCACCATTGCTTGTAAAACAGACCCAAAAAACCAAGTGACCGATCCCGCAATCAAAAAAATGAGAGCAATGACCATGATCGGATTGCCTCCTCGTCTACCTTCACCATTGTCATCACGCCGCGAAAATCCTCCGGAGTAAGCTGATCCTTGTAATAAGCGCAAGCCGATAGAGGTGATAATGAAAAACCCCATGATCATTGCAGCCACGCGCATGCCGATAGTCATATCGTGATTATAAATGTGCCCAAACTCATGCGCAAGAACCCCTTGTAGCTCATCTCGATTGAGTAAATTCAGACAACCTCGAGTAACCGTGATGGCAGCATTATCGGGACTGGTACCTGCAGCAAAAGCATTGATTTCTTGGGATTCTAGTATATATACTGGGGGAACTGGAAGAGAGGTAGACAAGGCAATTTCTTCTACAATGTTCATCAGCTGCCTTTCTTTGGGTTGGCGCGTATAAGGATCAACGAGCTCAGCCCCAACCGACTCTGCTACATAGCTGCCGCCTGCCTGGAGATAGTTCATGTAATTAAAGCCGGCCACTCCAAAGGTGATAATCAGAAAGCCAAGGCCTACATAAGGAATATCGGGATTGCCATAACTATCCTCGGCAAATACACGCATGGCCCATTCAGCAAGAACTGCTGCTACAATCGTCAAAAAAATGAAAACGCCCAAATACAATGCCGTTTTTGATTTTGCTTGCCTTTGAGCTTCCCAAAAATTCATAGCCATGTATTCTTGCTCCTATTGCCGCGGATTGCTTAACATTAGGAAAAAGAGACTTTAGGTGCCTTTTTGACCTGTTCATCTTCAACTTGGAACAAATCTACAGGGTGATGGCCAAACGCGCTTGCAAATAATGCAGCAGGAAATTGTTGTTGCGTGGTGTTATAAAGCATAACATTATCATTGTAAGCCTGTCGGCTAAAAGCCACTTTATTTTCCGTTGAACTTAATTCTTCTTGAAGCTGCTGCATATTTTCACTAGCTCTTAATTGTGGGTAGTTTTCTGCTAGGGCCATGATATTAGTAACTGCTCCTCTTAAAGCTGTGTCGGCAGTAATTAAATCTTTAATAGAGCTTGATGTTGGTCCGCCGCTTTGATCTACCTGGTTTTTTGCATTTTGAGCGGCATTACGGGCATTAATAACCGCCTCTAAAGTTCCCTTTTCATAACTCATATAACTCTTAACAGCTTCTACCAAATTGGGGATTAGATCATAGCGGCGCTGCAATTGAACCCCAATTTGACTCCAGGCATTATTGACTTGGTTCCGTAATTGAATAAGACGGTTATAAATTCCTAATCCCCAAAGGATTAATAAAGCAATGACAACTAAAATAATGATAAGAACTGTAGACATATACACTCCAAAGGTTTAAAAGATTCTCTAATAGAGGTATTCCAAAACTACCACTAAAGGGATGAAATGGATATTCTGTACAGAATTCTTATCCCTTTATCAACTTCTCAAGGCTGACCTAAAAATTCTCCAATAAAAAGGTAAATTTGTATTTGACTCTTTACAATTTTCATCCTACTCTATTAGGGCTTTTGAGTATAATCAATTTTCTATCCCTTTTAATATTTGCAATTTAAGAGTACTTTCAAGCATTCTTGTTCTGTTTAAGAATTTATTTTTTTCATTCAAGGAGTCTCGTCATGTGTTGTCCTTTAGACCAAACAAAAGGAAAATTTATTCCGCAAGCGGTTGCTTTTGAGGAGGTTGGGGAAGAGAAAGTTGTCTATGTCAGGGGAGTTATCGACCACACCCCTTTGACTTTTGCCGATCGCATCACTCTTTTTTTTCAACGCCTTGAACTGATGGAAAAAATAGCAGAAATTGCAGATGAATCTTTTCACTTATTGGAATCTTTTTTACAGAAATATACAACGGTTCAAGTCTATCAAACTTTACGGAATTTACATCATGGAGCTCATGATATTGAACACGTTCTCCACGCCTTTTGCGTTTTAGGTGATGTGCATCGGTTAATTACCGGTAAATTTTTTGTATACAAAGATGAAGGCTGGACAAAAATAGATTATTTGCTTGTTATCTCAGCCCGTATTTCCCATTTCTTCTCCCACTTAATGGCCACAGGAGCTTTATTAGCGGATCATAAATTATGCCGTTTTGGGAGGTTTGAGCGGTTTTTTAAATATTTTCAAACACTTAACGCCTTAGGTTATGCTTTAATGACTATATGTTTAGTTTGGAGGAGGTATCAAGGTCGGAAAAATGAGCACTTTTATTCAGATTTTGCCATTCATTTTGGTGGTTTTCTATTTGAAGGCCTGCCCCTAACGAAAACAGTTGGCAAATTGTCTTCCTATGCTTCTAAAATTAATAAAATTGTTGCTATTTCCGGAATCATTCACGCCTTCTTTATTGTTTGGCGTTTAATGCCCAGAGATCGGGAAGAAGTTGTGGGAAATTTTGTTATGCCCAAAGCCCAAGTACCTTTACAGAATCCTCCACATAATCACCGCCATGAGCATGATCATGAGCATGACTTACAATTTTATCCAGTCCTTCAAGGTCATCATCAACACTAACGATGTGATCTTATCCTGCATATCCTATCTATCTTGTTAATAATTAATGCGATGTGCGATTTTTTTTCTACCTCTGTGGTTATTTTAACTACCACAGAGATCACAGAGCACACAGAGAGAAATACTTATGATTTTCATTTGTGAAAACTCGCACATCCCTTAATTATTTTGCTGAGGCAAGTTTTGCATAAGCCTGCTTATCCAAACCCGCGTTATTTAAATCTATTCTAGTTTCGAATTGATTTATTAAATAAAAAAATAACAACTAATTTGTTTTTAAATAATTAGTATGATATAATATTTTACAACAAAACAATGGTTAAATAATATGATATTTAATAAATCAATTGATACAATCCCTCAAACTGTTGCTAATCCATCTTTTGGTAAAAAAGGTGAGGCAATATTCCAAGGAAGATTGATGACACGCGCGATATTGGGGGATGATCCAAGATTTCATATTGCGGCAAAGATCTTCAATCAATCTAAATGGATAGACCGTGTCATCAGCTATTTAGCCAAGAAATTCAATTATTATGTTGAGCTAGAAACAAAGAATGGAAAAAACACATTACTCAATGTCAATAGTATAGTTAATCGATTGCATCTTAAGAAAGAAGATATTTATCAAGCAGCAGACAATGGAACATTAGGTCAATTATTAGTGGATCAATCAAAAAAAATGGGGCCCATTTTAGATAAATATAGTGATATGGTTACAAAGAATCAAATAGTTGGTAAACAGAATAACATATCTCCACATATCTGGTTAAAAGCAGTTAAAATTGCATTAACCAAAAAAAGAGAAATTATAGAAGTGAAAAATAAGAGATTTTTTGCAACCTTAGATAAGGAAAATTTGAGTCTTTTACACATTGCAAAGAAACTGGGATCAGGTTCATTTGGGGAAGCACATCTTGCATGGGATGTAATAAATGGGAAAGAGAAAGTCCTTAAACAGGCGAAGGAGTTTGTTAAATCCTCTACCGTTGAATTTGCCAATGCCGCAATCAGGCAAGAGTTTAATCTTCTTAGTGAGATCCATGCGAAGGGAAAAGTATGGGGTTTACAAGGTAAACCGACACAAATGGTAGAATTGCTAAAATCTAAAATCGTAGGTTTTTTGGGAAAGAAGTATGATGGAGATTATGAGAATGATATCAATAAGCATAAATCAGTACCATTTGGGGAACGCTTAAGAGAGTTCCATCAATTGCTGGGGGGGTTAAAATATTTAGCCGATCATGACATCCTACATGGCGATATAAAACCTGGGAATATTTTTGTGAAAAATACTAGAGAGGGGTTGAAACTCGTACATATTGCAGATTTAGGAGGAGCTTGTCGAGCGACAGACACTGTTTCCCTTAAGGATATTGCCGACAGAGTATGTACACCTTTTTATACATCCGGCAAGGACTTGGATTTATCAGAAGAATTTCAGAACAAGAATCAGCGAAATCAATTGATTGAATTAGAAAAAAAGCGAGATGTCTTTGCCATGGGGATGACTTTCTATGAAGCCTTAACAGGAGGAAAATCTCCTTTCAAGCATAATTTCTCCGGATTTCCTATTTTGTCAGGCTATCAAGAAATCCAGGATAAATCGATACCTGTAGAGATTAAAAATCTCATAAGAGAGATGCTGAACGCAGATTATAAAGATCGACCCTCAGCAGATAATGCATTTAAAATTCTAGATGATTATATGAAAATGAATTATAGAAAATACCATACTGAAATTCAAGAAAAAATAAAAGCTGAATATCCCGGAACCTCTACTTAAAAAATCAACCCCTAATTTTATTCTAATAATTAATGAATAGGTTTGTTTAAGTTATTTTATTTTTAATCATATATTACTAAATATATTTATAAATTTGTTATAATTTTATTGTATACTTATATTGAGGAATTATGATTTCACATGATTTAAGTTTAATCAAAAATATTATTGAAATCACTGCAGATCCTTCACTTACCAAAAAAGGGGAGATAATTGCCCGCGGGAAGCGAATGAAGCGTGTTGAATTTGGAGACAATGCAAAATTCCACGTTGCAGCTAAGGTTATCAATCAATCAAGTCTAATTGACCGCATTATAGGATATTTTGGTAAAAAATTTAGGTATTATGTAGAAATTGAGAAAGGGCAAAGCACATTGCTTAATGTCAATAGCATTGCTAAACGTTTACATCTTAAGAAAAAGGATATTTATAAAGCTGCAGATGATGGAACTTTAGCAACTTTATTAGTCGCCCAATCTAAAAGAATTTCTCCCATTTTAGCTCAATACGAACAGCTAGTTAATCAAGGTAATTTAAGCCCCGAGGGAAGTGATTTAACTCCAAGGGTCTTGATAAAAGCCATTACGGTTGCTTTGACTACTAAATTGGATGTGGCTGAACATCTCATTAAAGTGAAAGTAAAAAAGAAATTTGGCTTCGGAAGCTTTAAAAACAGACGGTTTTTAGTAAAAAAACAAGGGGATGGTGATCAATCACTTTTATATATAGCCAAAAAATTGGGGGCTGGAGGATTTGGGAAGGCATTTATTACTAGAGATTTGAAAATAGGAAAAATTCAAGTCTTTAAGCAAGCCAAAGCCAAAGCACAGGGGGCCAAAGCAGATATAGAAAATGAGTTTAAACTGCTCAAGGAGATTCATGCTAAGGGTAAAGTTTGGGGTATTCAAGCCGAACCATCATTACAACTTGAAATGACATCCTATAAGAGTGGTTATCTCGGAAAAAAATATGATAGTGATTATGCAACCGACATAAAGAAATATAAATCTTATGCGAGCGAGCAAAAATTATCAGACTTACACCAACTCCTATTTGGGTTAAAATATTTAGCTGATCATGACATCTTACATGGGGATCTTAAACCGGAGAATGTTTTTGTAAAAACAGGAAGGAAAGGCATCAAACGCGTCCACATTGCCGATTTAGGTGGAGCCTGCCAAGTTGATGCAAAATTACCCAACATAGAGAATAGTTTTCTTCTAGGAAGAGGATTTACATCTTGGTATGCGCCTAAAGGAGACATGAATGCCGCCAATAGATTTATCATAGGCCGTAATAAACAAAGTTTGATTGAAGTAGAGAAAAAACGGGATGTATTTGCTATGGGATTTCTTTTATATGAAGCCTTAACTGGAGGGAAACTGCCATTTAAATTTGACTCCTCGGGATACCCTATACTATCAACTTATAATGAGATTAAGGATAATTCGATTCCTGAAGAAATTATAGGCCTAATAAAAAAAATGCTTATGCCTGATTACAAGGCTAGGCCGACAGCCGCGGAAGCCTTCAAAAGGTTGGATGATTACATTGCCAAAAAACATCCTGAGTTACATGAGCGATTAGAAAAAGAGATAGAAAGGCACTATCCTGGCTCCAACCATTAAAGTTAACATAACATATATTATCAGACGTTGATAAATATAGTCCTAACAAATTCTGCTCTGGTGTGGTCATTACTTCTATGGTAAACTTATGGAATTTCGATAGTGATGCTGCTGCTTGGCAATTCAAAATATCCCTTCTTTTACTGTTCCATCAGAATAGGTAATTTTCCCTCGACTTAACTTATTATCATTAAATTCACCTTCATAGACATCTCTAAAAGATATATTCCAATCAGTTAACGCGATGTGCGAGTTTTCCTGACGGTAAGCCCACGTAGAATTTAGAAAGATTCAACACAAAGCGTGACAGTCCCTACGGTGCCCCCTATCGGGAAATAATAGACATCTTGCATAACCTCATCCTTGCCCCTGCCCTTGCCCTATTAGCGTTGTTTTTGAGCCATTTTCACCAGCATAGACACGGATGCTAATCAGCAGTTCTCGTCCTTTGGTATATCGTTCTTCATTAGACTTCTTGCGTAATTAATTTTTTTTTTAACGCTGAGACGGGGAGTCGGAGAGACGCAGAGGAATTCTCTGCGTCTCTCCGACTCCCCGTCTCAGCGTTAATCATTAAGACATCATTTATAATAATTCTGAAGATTTTTCCAAACCAAAAAATAAAATCTTAATTACGCAAGAAGTCTATTCACAAGCTGCAATCGTTGACACACATCCAAAATTCCCGCGCATTCTGTAGCAGACCTTTTAGCCATCCGATAAAATGGCGAAAGTTTCTGTATAGCTTCTTATTTTTGCATAAATGGCCGATGGATTTAAGAAGCAGACCCTTATATTAAAAAATAAAATTGCGTGCCAGAACTTTTTCGGGCAAGGGCAAGGGCAAGGGCAGGGAGCAAGGATGAGGTTATGCAAGATGTCTAATAAGCCCCAAAGTCGTAAAGGTTTAAACGCAAAGGAACAACAAAGAGGCACAAAGACGCAGAGAACAACAAAGGAATAAGTGAATCTTACAGTCACAGTATGTGTTGTTTCCTTTGTGCCCTTCGCATCTTTTTGTTGTTTCTTTGCGTTAAACTTTTTTTTCTAAGATGAGAACAAACAAGATGTTATTTAGGAGGCGCAAAGAAAGCGCTATAACACACCATTTATGATGCGTGAAATACCATCCTTCACATAAGGAGCTCCAAAATTAACGAGAAGGCTCTAGCTTTTTTTATATTCATCCACCTTGCGCGATGAAACCCGGGACGCCTGTCTTCACAACCTCATTAAGCCTCTGCCTAGTCTGAATGCGATTGATCTCGTTAAACGCGTCTTCCGGAAGAGCGGAGATGTCAAAATTCTCTCTTGCACGATCTGCAGTTTTGGGTGTGGTAAGTACAGCCGTGCCGCGCTGTACGGCCCATGCCAGCAGTACCTGTGCCGGCGTCTTTCCGACTCGTGCGGCGATCGCCGAAATGACTGGATCTTCGAGCAGCCCCGGGCGCATTCCATGACCTAATGGGGCAAAAGCCAAAAACACAATACCTTTCTCCTTGCAGAATTTCAGAAGATCTGCTTCCGGAAGATACGGATGGGCTTCGACCTGGACTACGGCTGGCTTGATTCGTGCAGATTCGTAGATGGGCAGCAGTTCGTTCAAGCTGATGTCCGATAGTCCGATGGCCCGGCATCTACCGTGGTCCACGAGACTTTCCATTGCTCTCCAGGTATCAAGCAAAGTCACTCCGTTATCGTAGATGACATTGCCGTTTTGATCCCGCGGGTCCTGCTCGTTCCCAGGTTGAAATGCAAACGGAGTGTGAATGAGGTAAAGATCCAGATATTTGAGCCCGAGTCTGTCCAGACTCCCCTCGAAGGCCGGTTCGACGCGCTCTGGCCGATGATTGGAGTTCCACAACTTTGTGGTAACGAAAAGGTCTGCGCGCGCAATCCCCGCAGCGGCAAGTCCTGCTTGCAACGCCTCGCCTACCTCGCGCTCATTCCGGTATCGCTCTGCACAATCGAAATGTCGAAATCCGGCCGCGAGTGCGTCTCTGGTCACGGTTATGGTCTCGGCTGCGTCGGGAATCAGGGTGCCACAGCCGAGTGCGGGCATATTGCCGCTTCCGTTGTTGAGCCCTATTCGAGTTAGTCGAAGATCAGAAGATCCAGTCATGGGAACACCTCCGCGTTATTTTGCTTCCTGCACCACCGCCCGACTTCGACAATTTAGGGCGCCAGCCCAGAAATAGGCTACGGCGAAACAGTCAAGGGTGCATTTTTGGTTATAATACTAAAAACCTGAATGTGGCAAGAAATGTTTTTAAGCCAATGACAAAAAATATGCAACCGCTATACACAGTTGTAGCTTCAGGAAGCAATCCAAAGAGGTATCTTCATAAGAGAAAAAGAGTGTTTGGTTCAGTTAATTTTATCATGCCTATCATGTATATCCTGCTAATAATTAATTTGTTGTGTTTTCAAGAAATAAGCAGACGTCATTAGCCTTTTCAATAGCCTTCCTCTGGCGGAATAGAATCCCTGAAAAAGCGGCCAGCATCACAATCGAGATGCCATAAGTTACCGTGGATGTAACGGGAAACCACATCAGGATAGAACCTGTTAGGGCTGAAATGCCAAATTCAAAGGAGCCAAATGCGGCTGCTGCAGTTCCGGCTATAGATTTAAAGGGTTCCAAAGCGGCAGATGCTGAGCCTCCTACTAAAAACATGGCTCCTGTACAGGCAATCATCATGGGAAGCAAAAATCCCAGGAGGCTTAAAGAGGTCAGGGAATGCCAAACCAACATGCTTACCCCCCCTAATAACATCATCATAATTCCCAATTTCATTGTAAAAACAATCCCCATTTTTTCAACAACTTTGCCACTCGCCAGCCCCCCTAGGGCAATCACGGCTCCAAAAAATGCAAAATAATAGCCGAATTCTTGTGTAGGGATACTGAGCAAATCGATGAGAATAAAAGGAGACACAGAAAAAAAGCAGAAGAAAACGCCTTCTGCAAAACCAGCAATGGTGGCATAGATAATAAATTGCTGATTGCTGAAAATCAATCCATAGCGCTTAAAAATGTTTCGATCTATTTTGATCCTTTGTGCTTTTTCATGGGTTTCTTGAATAAATTGCTTAGTTATACAAAGGGCAAAAACACCAATGCCCGCCAAGAAAAAAAAGATGCTTTGCCACCCTAAATAGACGGCTAAGTATCCCCCAATAATAGGAGCAAAGGTGGGCGAGATGCCTATGGCCCCATTTAGAAAGCTATACATTTTTGCACTCTTTTCACCAGAATAGAGATCGCGTACCACAGCAAAAGAAGTCGCCAGCATCCCACAAGCTCCAAATGAGCTGATGAGACGCCCGAGTATCAGCCAAAAGATGTGATTAGAAAAAGCACAACCCAATGAACCAAAAGCATAACAAAGAGAAGCGCTATAGAAGACAATTTTACGGCCAAATTGATCTGACAGAGGGCCTATGAGTAACTGGCCTATCCCTGTGGTCAATAAAAATAAACTCATCGTCAACTGCACCATGGCAGGTGTTGTATGAAAAATATCGGGCATTTGTGGGATGATGGGAATATAAATATCAAGACCAAAGGCAAAGCTAAAAACAAATGGGGTGAGGATCAAAATTAGCTGCAGAATGGAATAATTTTTCATAGGTGAGTTAATTTTTTGCGGACGTCTTAGAGACTGTCAGCTTTCATTAATTTGCTGACAACCTCTTAGGATTGCATGATTTCCAATTCCAGGTCTTTTATGAAAAACTTTTTACTTTCCTTAATAACTTCTTTAGATAACCCTATAACCCCTATCAGATTGGTCATGAGCATAAGAGAAATCGAAATATCGGCTAATAGCCAAATAAGGTCGACATGAATGATTGTGCCAACGGGGATTAAAGCGATATAAATGTATTTAAACCTCTTGACATAACGCTCTCCGCTTATAAAAGAGAGGGCTCTTTCGGCACAGCAAGCCCAAGCTAAAATGGTCGTGTAAGCAAATAATACCAGAGCAATGATAACGATATATGTTCCAAAAGAATGCCCTATCCCCTGTTCAAATGCTTGGGTAACCATATTTGTACTGCGCAAAACTGGGTCTTGCCAAACCCCCGTTACAAGGAGGACAAGGCCTGTAGTCGTACAAACAATCATGACTAGGAATGGGGCGGCTAATGTGACAATGCCATCAATGACAGGATTGGTGCTGCGGGCGCTCGCTTGAAGTATAGGCACAATACCTGTGCCAGCATCGGTAGCAAATAATCCCCGATCAAACCCTGCTGAAATTGCTTTAACCATACTAAACCCTAAAACCCCAGCCACAGCAGATTGGGTGTTGAAAGCAGAACTAAACATAAGTTTGAAAGCGGGCAATACCTTTTCCGCATGCATTCCTAAGATCAAGAGAGCCGTTCCCAAATAGAGGAGAGCTTTGATAGGAACCACAAATGACGCGAGTTTAGCAACACGCGTAATTCCGCCTAATATCACAAGGGCAACCAAAATAGCCAAAATAATTCCGCAAGTCAAAGGAGGAAAACCCATTTTTTGCAAAGGAAGCACCACAGAGTTCACCTGAGCGAAATTTCCAACAGTTAAAGCTCCGAATATAGTAAAAATACTGAATAAAATGGCTAATCCTTTGAACTTAAGTCCATTGGACAAATAGTACATGGGTCCACCGGCATATTCCCCCTCTCTATTTTTCTGACGGTATTTTACCCCTAATACACAGCTTGCATATTGGATGGAAGCGCCTAAAAATGCCATTACCCACATCCACACCAAGGCTCCGGGTCCCCCTGTTGAAAGGGCTACTGCCATCCCTGAAATATTTCCTGTCCCAAAATTCCCTGCAAGTACTGCAGAAATGGCTTGATAGTGGCTGATATTTCCTTGACTTCCAGGATCTTTTCTTAAGAGATAGGCAAAACTCATTTTTAACTTTGAAACTTGGAGGAAACGGAGACGTATTGTTAGGTATAGTCCTAATAATACAATAGCGGGAAAGACAAAGAAAAACGTAAAGTTTTCATTAAAACGAAGCAGAAAAGTTTGTAAGGTTATATCCATTCATGCCATAGTATGGTTTAAATAAAAATATATAATACCTTATTTAACATAATCTGGCAATAAAAAAGAAGAGCCCTCTTTTCGATTTTTTATAATTGGATCACTGAAACTATCAACTTTTTGATTTAGGGAATCCCTCGAGAAAGTTATTCTCAGCCAAATCAATTAAGGATTCAACAGCTTCCTTTGCATCCTCTCCCTCGGCTTCTATGCCAATTTTCGCCCCTTTTGTCGCCGCTAACAATAGGACGCCTAAAACGGATTTAGCGTTAACTGTCTGATTGCGATAAACGAGATAAACTTCTGCTTTGAACAATGCTGCACGCTTGACCAGTTCAATAGAAGGTATGGTATGAAGTCCTTGTCTGTTGCTAACTTTGAACTCACCTTTTGCCACTTTTTCGTTTAGGCATCTATTTTGTACCATATTTATCCTTACAATATCAGTTTAGGACTCAATCTAAAAAGGGATCTTTGTGCCTTTTTTAATTTTCGACTCACTGGCTAACTTGTGAGAGACTCCTGTAAGTCCTGTATCACAACGAGAAGACAGTCAACTTGGAGGAATATTTTTATTTTTTGATGAAGAAAATATAAATATTTTGTAAAGATTCTCCCCCTTTCAAAAAAAGCCAAGAGCCGCCCTCGTATCAGTAGAACGCTTTCTTCAATCATCTTTTATAAGATGAAAAAGGAAGTTGCCAGAAAATTGAAAAAATATCAATAGATTTTTTGGAATGTATACGCAAACAATCTGGATATTTGTTTTTTCGAGCGTGCCTATGCCCAATTTTTTCGGGCACGGCACCTTCTTCAGGTTGTTTGCTCCCAATTTTAGAAAAAAAATTTAATCTTGAGCTGATATTCAAGGAGAATGCGGTTGCCTTGGGTTTGCAATTGATTTCTGTTTTCTTGGAAATATTAGTCTGATATTCTGTATGTTGAGTTTTTCTTGTACAACTTAAAATTAACACTATTGAGAAATTATGAAGCCATTAAATTTATGCTATCGCTTAGCAATTTATCTTTCGATTGCTTTGACCATTTTTCATCCCTCTATACAAATTGCAGCTTCTCTTGTTGAGGAAGCGAAAATAAAAGAAGTCGCAGCCGATTCTCGAATTTTTATTGGGCAATTTGAAAGTGGTCTTTCCTATACACTCATCCCCTCTTCCTGTTTGCGTGGAGGAACATGGATTACACTGACGGTCCCCGTATCTGGCGAGGAAGAGCTAGAGGCTGTTTCTCTGTTAACAGGACACTCATTATTTTATGGCACAAAAGGATATAGCAGAGATAACATTCGTTGTTGTTTAAATGACTTAGGCCTTGATATCGAAGCTGATTCCACTATTTTGTTTAATGGCTCAGAGCAAAGTATTCAATTTTGCCTCTCCAATAATCAAACTAAATCTGTGCATGAACTCCTTAGTCTTTTGAATCAATTGGTGTTTGCACCTACTCTCAATGATAAGGAAATTGAATTAGCCCGCTCCCATCTTTTAAAATCAATGGAATACACTCATGCTCCCGAAGAAATCCTCCTTTTAAAAACGATCACTGCTGTCGAAGTTCGGGATTTCTATGAGCAGTGGTATAGAGCAGAGAAAATGCAATTGATGATCGTCCAATGCAATATTCCTCAAGAAATCGTCGCTATTCTTCCGCAAGTATTTGGTACATGCATCAAGTCTGATAGCTTTCCCCAAGGTAGCCGAGTAGACCAAGAGAACGGCACTAACTTAACTTCAGCCTTAATGGGAAGCGTAGATTTAGCTAATGATAATAAAACTCTTATTGTTGATGGAAAAATCTGGATGAATGAGCCTAATTGGTATAACAAAAGCGGGAATGGAAGAGCCTTAGGAGCATTGCTTACTGTGTTAGGTATTGGAGGAATGATTCTTGCCATTCCCATTGTCATCTCAGGAGTTGTGATTATAGCACCTATTGCCTTTTTGGCAGGTAGCATGAGTACGGCAGCGGGTCTTTATTTTTTATCAAGCGATTATCTTAAAGATCCCTATTATGTCGAATATGTCAGACAGCAAGATTTGCAAAATGGATGTGCTTATGCTTATAAAAATCATCGAGCCGGGGTAACACTAACTCCTTATGAGAGACGTGCACTTTTTTTACAAGAAATGGTGGACCACCCCCACACTTTGTCTAAACGTCCTATTTTGCTTCTAGCTGATCTTTATCATTTAAGCGACCCTATTATCAGTGAAATATTCACTGTTCAAGAATTTAATTTTTTGAAACAACTCAAGCGTGATTTTATTCAACAACGAAATCAGTTCAAAATATTAAAAGAGAATTTGGAGAATGAACTGCATGCTTTGACAATCCCTTATGCTCTTGCTAGAGATGCAGCTCTTTTACAAGCTAAAGATGTCTATTATCAAAATTATTATGTCGCAACGAAACGTGCTTTAAAAGCAGCTCGGGATCAAAGTGTTGATGAAATCAAAAAGGCCTATAATGATCACCAGATTTCTTTAAGCGAAAGAGATGCTTATATCGAGGAGGCGGAAGAGTACTACAGCAAGGCAATTTCTTCACATGAATTTAAAATGGGTTTTGCTTCAGCCAAGAGCGCTTTATACCAAAGAGAATTAGAAATTGAAGCAACTTATGCTTATCAAGTCGAACTTTGCAAGCAATCCATTCATTACAATGAACGAATGGCTTACTTTCAACAGGGGGAACAATCCCTTATATACGCATATGATAATCAACTTAGTGGAGTATTAGCAACTTTTCCCGTTTATCTTTCCACACTTCCCGATTACTTGGATCTAAGATCATTGTAATGGTTTATACACGAGGCCTCAAATGCCGGTGATTACGCGAGGACGCGTAATCACCGGAAAAAATACGGCTTTCATTAGAATCAAACCGAGACGGCCTGATTACTTTAATTCTTTGCTTTTTCTGTTGAATTGGTCTCAGTTGGAAGACGCAAAAGATAAGGACTCACGCTTGTAAATTTGAGATCTTTGAGAGGATCACCATTTTTCTGGACATTTCCAAATTTAGTCATCGCCTCTTTTCTGATGGAATTGGTGAAAAAAGCACTTGCAATAGATAGTGAGACTTCAGGTACGGGATTTTCTTGTGTAAAGAATGCAACTACTTCAAAATCTTCGGTTGAATTATTGAGAAAAGTATGTAATGTGCCAACTGGGACAAAAATATAATCAAATAATTCAACATCAAATGGCTGAGGCTCTTGGCCTGCAATAATAATATGAAATTCCCCCTTTCCTTGAGAAACGACATACAACGTCCCGGCGTCAGGATACCAGATAGCATCTCTTGCTATCCCTGGTTTTAAATGCGCTCGTAAAACAGAAATATTTTCTAGAATACTCCAGTTGTTTTTCACCCCCCAAACGACAGATCCCATTTGTGGATCACTAAACAAGGGAGGCACGTCAGCTAAATCAAATTTATATGAGCTTCCTGTTAACTGATTTTTTAGGGTAGGGTCAGGAGTGAATTGGCCTACCAATGGGTTTGTAATGACTCCTTCCCATTTTTTTAAATCAGAATGAGGTGAAGTATATGCATCGCGAATGGGTGCGGGTATGCCATTAAACGCCACTGGTAAATCGATGTCCTGAGGAGCATCGACACTAAAGCCAACTAAAAGCTTTGCTTTATCTTCGCCAATGTTATTTAAACTATGGAGCGCCCCTTGGGGAATGAACCAACAAGAGCCTTCACCAGCTGTAAATACAGCTGTTTCTCCAGGAGATCGCCAAATGATAATCTGGACTTTCCCTGAAATGACATAGCCAAGTTCAGATGCATTGGGATGCCAGTGGGGAATACGCATGCTATTATCCCAAAGCTCGAGGGTAAAACAAGTCACTCCATTCAAAGCTGGGAAATTCTCTTTATCCACCAACCAAGCACTTCCAATATCCTTAGTTTGAAATTCCTTAATTTTTGATTTTGTTTGAAGATGGAATTCTTGAATTTTTTTTTCGATATTAGGAGATGCTTCGATAAAGTTAAATAGGAACGTGAGAGTGAAGAGTAAGGAAAAGATGAGTTGGCGCGTAATAGTTCTCATTGTAAATCCTTTGGTATTTTGGTGTGATTAATGAAATACCCTCCAACGGATAACAAAATAAAATTTTTAGATAAAGAATAAAATCGAACTTCACCCACCTTGTGGACTGATGGGACATACTAAAGTGGTCCAATCAGACCAATCTGTCCAATTCGTCCAATCAGTCCAATCTGCCGCGCAATCACTGGAATAAGACAGCCTTGTGAAGTATAAGATTGACTGAGGTGGTTCTCATTTGTATAATTAACAAAAAAGATCTTGGAGAAAACTGAAATATATGAGCATCTACGGGTTATCTTCCCTACATGATTGGCTAGAAAGGATTCACGGCAATCTTGAGAGAAAAGAAATGCTCAAAGCCCGGTTTGCGGCGCTTATTTTACCAATTTTTGAAGCTTACGCCTTTTTAACCGTCATGAGGCAATTTTTTTTTCAATCTTCAATTAACAAATCGAAGGATAATCAACCTGATTTACTAAAAAAAGCTAGTTTTTTAGCTTTTAATACTCTTTTTGCGGGCTATCGTGGTTTCAAGGCCCCTCACAAATGCTATCAGTCCTATCAACATTGGGGGTTAACCAAAGATACTTCCATAGACAAAGTAGAAATTCAGGACGAATTGATCATTAAACCTGATTTTCCTAAAGAAACTCCAAAAGCCTATCCGGAAATAGAAGAAGACCTCGAAGTTGAAAATCAAGTAGAAGTCATCACTCCTTTAAAGGCTGCCAAAAGCCAGCTTACAGTTCCAGTAGCTAAACCAAAGTCTGGCTGGCTTCAAAAAATCAAAGTACGTAGCTTAATTGAGAAGTTGCAAAACGCTCCGAGTTCTTTGAATAAAAGATCTTCATTTCAACTAAACAGAACTGCCATCGTTAATAGAGCACAAAGCAGATCAGTTTTTACTAAAAAAACTCCAAAAAATTTCCCAAATGAAGAAAAAAGCATCTTGTCCCATCCTTTTCCCCATGGGCGCTCACATCTTAAATTATTAGAGCTTTTTTCATCCGCGGAATTGAAAGAAGTGGTTGAAGAAAAGGATTTGAAAGAACGAGTAGAGACGAAGGCTGATCAAAAAATCAAAACGATTGAATCCCTAGCTTTTAAGTTTACTGAAAATCAAGAAGGGCCGCCTGATGAGAGGTTGATTTCCATTTTTGATCTGATTAGTCGACTGATACCTAAAAGAGGATCCTGGAAAATTAAAGATCAAAAAATCACATTCAACCAATCAAAAAGTTTTCATTTTGATCCCTATATCGTCGACAAATTGGCAAAAGTCCAAAAAGATGGCCTTTTATCCTTCTTAACATTTGATCAGGCCTTGATGCTCAATCAAAATTTGCTAATTATTGATGCTTATCTTACCACAAAAAGATCTAATCAAGTCGATAAAATCCTTGCGGTCACAACGGCCACGCAAAATCGGCTTGTTGAGCTTTGGGTATCTCAAGATTATCATGAGGGACGGCTTTATGCAAAATGTGGCCGCCTTGCGACAAAAATCATTGATTTAATTAAAGAGGGAAAAGGCCAAGAGGAAGACGAAAGTGCAAAATTATTTAAGAAGAAATACTCTTTAGATTTTTTTGATCGCTTTGAAGAATGGCAGTTTCATCATCTCTTCCCCAAATATAAAAAACATGCCCTTGAATTTACCATTCATGATTTTTATCACACCCTGGCGGTTTATCTAAGGAACCTTCCAGAAGCTATTATAACAAGCTGGGGGCCATTAAAAGAAACCATTACTCTAAATGAGCTGCTTACTCAGATTCAACAGCTTTCTGAAACTGACCAAATTTTTGTAACTAAATTGCTAACCATGCTTCATTGTGCCTTTACGCATATTTGGCCCGGAAATCTTGCTGCTATGCTAGAGGAAGTGCCGGAGCTAACCTCATTGATTTGTCCAAATTCGCTTAAGGCGTTATTGGAGAATTTCCAGCTCTTAGAGCCTGTTCAAAATCTTTTAAATAGATAATTTCTCGAAACTTTCTTTGCCTAAAAAATTTTAGTGTCGAACACTTCAGCAGTTAAAACTACCACAGAGCCCACAGAAAACACAGAGAGGGGGTTATATCTTCATTCGACAAATGCCATCTACTAATCGCTTTACATTAAACTTCTTGCATAATTCATTTTCCTTGCCCGTGCCCGTGCCCATGCCCTTGCCCAAAAAAAAATCAAAAAAGAGCGGTTATCAAAGAGGCTGAAAGTAAAAGGACTTCTCGAAGAGTAAACACCACATCTTTTCGTTAATTGGGCAAGGGCAGGGGCACGGGCAAGGAATTGTGGTTATGCAAGATGTCTATTAAAATTAATAAGCAATCCTCGAGTACAGGTTCCATAAAGCCGTAAATAAGACAGTAATTGTGCTTCAGGGCTATTGTTCAATAGCGGCCCCAATGATATTACCCGTTAATGGATCAGTTTCACGCCCGTCTATTTCTTCAGATATATCTGGATTAATTAAATAATTCATAAGACCCCCTCTCTGTGTTCTCTGTGGGCTCTGTGGTAGTTTATTGTATCTAACAAAAGATTTTGAACAGGTTCTTAGGAAGTGTGCAAAAATAAGTCGAATCGTTCAACTTATTTTTGCACACTTCCTTACCTCAAAAACCATAAACGTAACCATTCATGGGATTCGAACTACAGAATTATGTCTTGCAACAATAAGAAATGATGTGTATTCATTGCCTTGAAGAACTACATTTCAAATCTACACACCAAAGGTGGATGATATGCGATTGGATAAAATACTTGTTCGTATCAGAGCTTTAGCAATTCTGACTCTAGTTTTTTCTTTACCTTGCTTGGCTCATGAATGTGAGGATTATGGAGCTTCCAAAGAGAGTAGGTCGCAAAGGCGGTGTGAGGCTTTCAAGGTAAAGACTGAAGTGGCTGAGTTCAATAAAAAAAAGAAAATTGGAAGACAAGAAACGAATGGCGATGAAGCGCGCTATCATGACTTACGTGGATCTTTTGGAAAAAGCTTGAAACATAGGGAGAACCAATTAATTGATCGAAAGTCTTTCGAGTCTTTGCTTAGAGCTCTATGCACGCATAAGAATAGTGACTTTAATAAGATTATTTTGGGTTCGGAACCGTTCCACCAGGACAACAAAAGGTTTTACTTGTAGATCCTCAAGCATCTCTTGCATTTAGTTTATATGCCAACGATGGATGGATCAATACGATTCCTCCTGCTCCAAAATTTGCTTCGGCTGAAACTGCTGGAGAAATGGTGGAGCTGTATTGGGCCACCTTATGCCGAGATGTTCCATTTAATGATTTTCCCACCAACCCTATCGTGGCAGCAGCTGTAGCCGATTTAAACACACTTTGTGATTTTAAGGGGCCCAAGGTGAATGGTCTCGTTACTCCTGAGACTTTTTTGAAAATGAATGTAAGTGGTTCTTTAATTGGTCCCTTTGTATCCCAGTTTTTATATCAGACAATTCCCTATGGTCCAACGACAGTTCCCCCGACTTTCACTGTCGCGGCTCCAGGTATCATAAATGATTTTCTTACGAATTTAAGCGATTGGTCCAACGTGAATAATGGGGGCCTTAATGGGGATTCCATCACTACTGCAGGCCTTAATTTTGCCCGTACACCACGCGATTTAACTCAGATTGTGCATAGTGATTTTCCCGGGTCAAATTTCTACTAATGCTTCACTTTTACTACTTTCGTATGGAGCAAATGCACTGGATCCCAATAATCCCTATTTTAATAATCCCACACAAACAGGGTTCGTAACTTATGGCCAATCCTATATAATTTCATTAATGCAAATAGCAACGTGGGAGGTTCAAAAAGCAGCATTTTACCAAAAATGGCAAGTTCACAGAAGGCTTAGGCCAGAAGAATTTGGCTTTTTTGTAAATGCTCAGCTAAGAGGGAAAGATTATGGAATTTCATCACAACTCATTAATTCACCTGTACTACCTGTCATTTTTTCAACTTATGGATCTTATTTACTCCCACAAGCATATCCTGAGGGGTGTCCTGCACATCCATCATATCCTGCTGACCATGCAAGCTACATGGGATCAACTATAACCATCCTTAAAGCCTTTTTCAATGAAAATTTCCCTATCATCAATCCTTTGATGCCGAACAGTACAAACACTTCCTTGGTGCCTTATGAAGGCACATTATATGTAGGCGATGAGCTGAATAAACTTGCTAGTAACATTGCATTTGCAAGAAGTATGGCAGGTGTCCATTTTCGAAGCGATAATTGGCAAGGTTTATTGCTTGGTGAAAAAGTAGCTATCGATATTTTGAAGAATTACGCCTTCTTATTTAATGAAAAATTCAAAGGGTTTACGTTTACAAAATTTAATGGAGAAGTCATTACTGTAGGTGGGAAAGTTAAAAATTAAACAGTTTTTTCTGCTCATAATGATACGGTGTTCTTAGGGAATTCTATTACAACTTATCCTTGTTTTTGCTATTTTCTAGTTTTATTTTAAAATATAAGGCTAAAGGAACAAAGCACAACGCACATGACGATTCAAATCTTCCATGAATTATCCCCCCAAAAACCCCAGAAGCAACAACACTCAGATTCTATATGGAGCCGTGCCCTCAGAGTGCTCATAGATGCAGGACGTGGTTTTGTTGAAGATGATTGTTATTCCAAGGCATCAGCTCTAACATTTTATTCACTCCTTTCCATCGTGCCGGTTTTAGCCGTGCTCTTTGGGATTGCAAAGGGCTTTGGATTTGAACAAGCACTGGAAGTTGAAATTAGCCAGCATTTTGCTGAACAGCGTGAATTAACAGACAAGCTTATTCAATTCGCTTATTCTTGGTTGCAAACAGTAAAGGGTGGTTTGATCGCTGGTGTGGGCGCCGTTGCTTTACTCTGGTCGGTCTTAAGCCTCCTTAATAATATTGAAGCTGCTCTCAATGCTATATGGAAGACCCGTATAACTAGGCCTTACAGCCGAAAAATCAGCGATTACCTCGCTACAATGGTCATATGCCCGATTTTTCTTGTGACATCTAGCAGCATTACCCTTTTTATCAATACACAAATTGCTCAATCGGCTCAAAACAACGTCCTTGTGGAAGTTGTCAGTCCCTTTCTGCTATTTATCCTCAAACTGTTTCCTTTTTTTTTAAGCTGGATATTATTCACTTTTGTTTATTATTTTATGCCTAATACCAAAGTCTATTTGCGTTCGGCTTTAATTGCAGGCATTTTAGCTGGTACTGCCTTCCAATTTTGGCAGTGGCTCTATATCCGCTTTCAAATTGGAGCTTCCAGTTACGGAGCCATTTATGGTAGCTTTGCTGCACTTCCACTTTTTCTTGTTTGGTTGCAAATAAGTTGGTTGATTCTTTTAGCAGGTGCTGAGGTGGCTTTTGAACTTGAAAATGATCTTTTTATACCCTCACGCCACTTAGTTCCCCTTTCCAGCAAAGCAGCTGCCTTGCTCATTACATACAGGAGTGTTGAGGCTTTTGCTAAAGGCTATCCCCCTCCAACCGACCACTCTCTAGCCATCGAATTGGGAATGTCGTTAAATCATTTGCATATCCTTTTGGAAGCCTTGCAAAAAGAAGGAATTTTATCGGCAGTTTCTTATAAAAATAAAACTATTGGCTACCAACCCGCACAAGCTATTGAACTCATTACCATGTCAAAGGTGTGCCAGTCCATTGATAAAAGCCAGGAATTAATGGCTTCCATTCAAGATTCGATCCCCATGGAGAAAATTAATCACTATCTAGAAGATGTCGAGCATTGTATAGAGACATCACCGGAGAACCAATCCGTCTACCTGTCTCTATCGTAATTGCTTTATTTGAGTAGCGATGGGTATAACTCTTCGCCCAATTGTTTAAGATAGGCCTGTCCCAAATCTAAAAGCAAACGGTTCGTTTTCAATCTCTGAGAATTTGGCACAAACTCTGAATAGGGACCAAATTTCTTATTCTTATTAGTTTTGCCACGCACAACCTTCGACATATTGCTTCCTAAAATTTCAATGAGTCTTTTTTGTTTTTCGGTTGAAAGCTGAGCTTTGATGAACTCTAACCGCTTGATTTGAGTTTCAGTTAGATAACTATTAATCCAAGCTTGAACAGCTGTATAACTACATAATCCATGTTTTTGTAGAGGATACCAACTTCCACCAAAGGGATTTAGATGCCCGCCGGATTGGTTAATTAAAAAGTCATAATGAAAGTCATAAAAATTTATTAACTGAGCTGTCAAAATCTTGAATATTCATATTACATCTTGAGTTAGTATTAGAAATGAGAAAACTTAAGAAAACTAATGACATGTATAATAAACAAATTTGTGTTAATAAAATATGTATATTTTATAAACATTAAATTAAGATTAAAAAATAATATATTATTATCGTGATTTAAACCTTGTTCGCGTTTGATTTTGCAATTAATTAATGGCCAATTAGTTAAAATTTTGCATTCATAACTTGTCGATAACATGGATGAATGTTAGAATATTAGGAAAAATCATTAATTGTGACCGCACGAAGTATAAAAGGTGGGCCAAACATATTTTATGTTTAATACTTCTTCACCAAAGATTCTCGAACAATTTTGGGGTCTTTTAACCAACAGATGGGCGTGCGGGTGTTTTGCACTGCTAACCTTCCAACAAATCATTGAAGCATCTGCAACAGTTTGGCTGGTGATGATGATGAAAAAAATTATAGGGGGAGAGCAGTTTTTTCCTTTTTTGTTTTTATACTTAGGGTCTTTAGCCTTTCCATATATACCAGGATGCGTTGCCCTGATTATCAAAATATCTTGGAAGCAAGAGGCGCAGCGTTCTTTTATCAACGCCTTTGTCGCCTCAAACCGCAATCAAATTGGTGAGTGGAGCAACAAGGGGCTGAAGGAGGAGAAACTTTCCCTGCTTACCGTAGAGGGCCCCAATGCTCTGCATGCCTTAATTGATTATATTTATGATCTCTATGGGTATGTGGTCAGTGTTTCTCTTAATATTTTTGCCCTCTCAATAATTGTCGAACCATTATTTGGCTTAGCCTATAGCATTGGAATTTTAATGGTGGTGGTTGTCATGAAGGCCAAACGGCGCATGCAGCGCCGCTTGACGCAAAAAGCCTTGACAGCCCGCTTGGATCTTTATCAATCTCTCTTAGCTGCCTGGGATAATGTTTTATTAGGCAATTTTTATAATTTTAGATTATGGCAGGACAAAACAACTCAACGGATGAACCGCTGCCTTCAGAAAAATATCGAATTAGAACGTTTTGATCAAATTTCGCCATCATCATTTCTCTTTTAACTCTAATTCCTTCTTTAGTCGTAGTTGTTCTACTATGCCCACATTCATCAGGACAGTATTCCCCTTTTGTCTGCATTCCTAGTGACTCTGCCAGTTCTGCTTACTATTTTATCTTATACCTATCAAACGCTTAGTCTTATATTCCGCTGGACAATGCACAAAAGTAAGTTGGTGTCGATCTATAAAGCAATCCAGCCCATTAAAGATTCCCATATTTCCATGGAAAAGAAAATTAAATGGCCTAAGATACATATTATTGCTTCAACCACCTCCACAATTTCACCTGAAAACCATGTCTCTTTAACAGGGCCTCTTTCGATTACTTCTTATCTAGATATAATGGCTTATACTACACGGTCGGGGCGGATCACCCTCAGAGGGGAAAACGGGGCAGGGAAATCCACCTTGTTGATGTTGGTGAAAAACGCTCTTAATGATCGAGCTTTCTTTTTGCCTACTCAAAATCAACTCAGTTTTACTTCCGAAGCCAACAAATATTCAACTGGAGAATCGCTACGCAACCGGTTGTTAGAAATCCTTGAAAGGGTTGACGTGGATGTTTTACTTCTTGATGAATGGGATGCTAACCTTGACAAGGAAAATCATGAGCGTCTTTCCTTGCTTATTGATGAACTTGCCGAAAAAAAATGTGTGATAGAAGTGCGTCATCGTTAATAGACATCTTGCATAATTCATTTCCTTGCCCATGCCCTTGCCTTTGCCCTTGCCCAAAATGGGTGATACAAGAAGTCTAATAAGATTCAGGCGTGGGTACAGCAATTCCCGCTAATAAAAATTCGCACTGATAAATACAAATTTTGAAGAAAAATTTTCGTAAAGAGGGCAAAATGCTAACCATTGCTAAAATGAGATATAAATTTTTTATCAGGATGGACATGATGGACAGGATAAACGAAGATCTGATTGGAGAGTGTTTGCCACCAAAAATAACAGCTCTATCAACTCGTCAACCACTTTTATATGAAAATCTTACCCGGAAAATCATTGGGATTTCGTATGAGGTAATGAATGAATTAGGTGTTGGGCTAATTATCAATTTTGGACAAGCAAAAGTACGAACTGCGCGTCTTCAACACCCTAAATTTATAAATTCACATCTTGATTTATCCTGTCCATCATGTCCATCCTGCTAAAAAATGATCACAAAACTGATGTTTAGAGAAAAGATATGAAGCGTGGCCCGCATCACAAAGAGAAGAAATCTCTATCAGCTCCTAGTCTCTTGAATACAGTAAGAGGGGTGTTTTTGGGAATAAGTATTCCGTTTTCTAAGGAACAAGATTTGGAAAAGCGAGGGAAGAAGCAAAATATTACTCTAGTAGATTGTTTAATGTCTGCTTTGGCGATGTTTAGTCAGGAGCTCCCGCTAATTGCCGGCGAAATGCCGGCAATTAGCGGGAGCTCCTGGCGTGGGTACGTGTGTCTTGCAGTTTATTTACTCTTTTGATACATCTCATCTTTTCCAATTTTGGACCTGGGCATAATAAATGCAGCATTTATTATGCCCAGCTTCTTACGTAGGTCAGCGGGTTGATGTATTTATTGCAAAATCTCTCAAAGACTTTCTTGAGAAATCTGTTGATGCATGTTAATAGATTTCTTATTCCTCTATTGATCTCAGTTTGTTTGTTAGGGATTTTGACCGGATGCCAATTGCTCGCTCCCTACAAAAGTCCTCTTACCCCAACTCCGGATCAATGGAAGGGTTCCTACGATGCTCCTGATGCCGGACAACCGGTTATACCGTGGAAATGGAAGGGAGATCCTATTCAAGACGAGGATACTAGTGCAAATGAGCAATGCCCCTCTGCTGACGATTGTAGGGAAGCGGAAAATAAAGAGCCTTGCTTTGAGGAGATTTATCCAGGATTGTGTAATTGGTGGGAAATTTTCGGAGATACTCTACTCAATCAATTGGAAGAACAAGCTCTGAATTCAAGTTATCCCTATGGGCAGCGCTTGAAAGGGTCATCCAAGCTCGAGATCAAGCGAGAATCAGCTTTGCCCCACTGCTGCCTAGTGTCAATTTTAATCCTTCATTTCTTCGCTCGGGACAGCTCTATCTCGATCCCTTTGCTGGGCCTCTGCCTGGCGGATCCGGGACAGGAACAAGCACTACACCCTTAATTTCTTCCTCAGGAATACAAGGATCCTCTTCAACAATCACTACCGGAGCTGCCGCAACTAATACCCCTGTCTTTCCTCTCACTTATCGCTTTGTAAACACTCAATACTTTTTACCTCTGACTTTAAACTATGAGGTAGACTTATGGAGTCAGCTAAATAACGCCTATTACGCTTCTCTGATCCGTTCCCAAGCAGCTTCACAGGCTTACTTAAGTGTCCTATTGTCTTTGACGGCTGATATTGCTTCTAATTATTTCCAATTGCGCGATTTGGATGCCCAACAAGAAGTTATTCAAGGGAATATTCGGGTAAGGCAAGAAGCGGTGGATATCAATACAGCTCGCTATAATGCTGGCTTAGTTCCTTATCTGGATGTTTCAAGAGCACAACTTGTCTTAGCTCAAGCGCATGCAGATAGCGACGACGTCCGCCGCATGCGAGGGCTTCAAGAAAATATTATAGCAACGTTGGTGGGAGTACCGGCTTCGGTTTTTTCTATTGAGTACAATCCTGTCATAATACCTCCTCCTGTTATACCCACAGGTATTCCTTCTGAACTGCTCTGCCGCCGACCCGATATTGCTGAAGCGGAAAGAAACTTGGCTGCAGCTTATCGGGATATTGGAGTGGCTTATGCTAATTTCTTCCCCTCTTTTAGTTTAAATGCCGAACTGGGTTTTGAGGGACCATTTCTGCATAATCTATTGAGTTGGAAAGCTCGCTTTTGGCAAGTAGGGTGGAACATTATGCAAGTTGTTTTTGATGGCGGCCGCAATCAAGCCAATTTGGAATATTATAGATCCCGTTTTCGTGAAGCCCTGGCAAATTACGAACAACAAGTACTAACTGCTTTTCAAGACGTAGAAAATGCTCTTGTTAATTTACGTGGAAATGCTGAAAGAGCCCAGGATCTTGCTGTTGCAGTGCAAGCAGCTGAAGAAACCTTGGAATTATCTCAATTGCGCTATAATCGAGGATTAACTAATTATTTAGATGTAGTGGACGCGGAACGAAGTCTTTTAGAAACTGAACAAACCTCCGTGATTGTGCTTGGCAATCGCTACGCCGCGACAGTCGCACTTATTCGTGCTTTAGGGGGTGGTTGGGGACCTTGTAATTCCTGTGTGTCCGAAGAAGATTAGGATCTATCTATGGTATATAAGTTTTTTCTCGATAAAATATATTTTTGTTTGATATTTATCGTGATCAAATTCTTAACAGGAGAGCAGCATGTTTTATTTAAAGAAACTTATCGCAGTCAGTGTTTTTTTGCTTTTACCTTTTACACTCAAAGCCAAGCATCACCATCATCAAGAATGTTCACACCATGCTGCCTTTAAGATAGAAGATCTTGAAGGGTCATATATTGTTCAAGGATTTACTGCAGGCAGTCCGCAGCTAGATAGTTCAACGGATATTTTCCTTATGACATTTAGAGATGATGGAACCGGAGTGGTTCGATCCCTCACACTGCGTACGTTTACAGGTACACCTCCAGCAACTACATTTCGTTTGACAACACCCCCTAATGCTAGACCGCCAGAAGTGGGAACGATAGTAGCCAAATTGAACCCAGATGGCACAGCTGAACTCCTTTTTTTTGGCATTCCCACACCAGATGATATTACCACTCTTGAGGCTGTATTCAAGAAGTCTACTGACAATGCCCATCATCATAACAACAAAATAACTTCTGGTTTTGCTCTTAGAACTGCTGTAAATGGACCAAGTGCAAATTCAGCCTTCGCGAATGAAATCAAACCATTTAATATTGAAAGACAGCTTGACTAAGAGCTAAAAGATTATCTGAATTATTTGATATTAGACATCTTGCATAACCACAATTCCTTGCCCGTGCCCCTGCCCTTGCCCTTGCCCTTGCCCAATTAACGAAAAGATGTGGTGTTTTCCTCTTCGAGAAGTCCTTTTATTTTCAGCCTCTTTGATAATCGCTCTTTTTTGATTTTTTTTTGGGCAAGGGCACGGGCAAGGGCACGGGCAAGGAAATGAATTATGCAAGAAGTTTATTGATTATAGAGTATTTCTATAGATAGAATGGTAAAAAAGAAAAAACCCAATCTCTCATTTTAGTGAAAATGAAATTTTAATTATACCTTGATTTTTTATATATATAAACGATATAATTGTTTATTAACAAAAACCTGAAATAACAAACAGGGACTTAGATAGATTAAATAACGGGTTTAAAACGTTTGAAAGAATTTTAAATGTTTTAGGATATATATGGAAAAGGATCAGCTATTGTAAGACTTGGATATGGGAAAATTCTAGTCGTTGTAGGTATCTCCTTTGCAATTCTTCACTATGTAGTAGCTAGCTTGATATAGAGAATGCAGTTTGTCACCGTGAGCTAGAAGCTAGATCGATTAAATCTTTGGAATACTCTGTTCATGGGATACTCAATATTATTAGAGGTTTTTTTGAAATTGTCCCATTTGTCAGTTTGGTAACTTGTTTACCTTATGATCTTCTGGGTCGCAAAATTTATCGTTATACTGATCTCGTTAATCCTCTTCCTGTTCCAGCTTAAGAAATCTTGTGCGATATGGGCTTTTACGATGGGGATAAACGGATAAACCCTCATTTTTTTTTAAAACTTTGTTTAAGCTTGGCTTAACGTAATATATATATAATTCGAATAAATTCTTAAAAAAATCTTGAAATTTAATTGCATACTTGTTATTTTTTTAAGAACTTCATGTTTCATTTTAGGGGAGAACATGCGATCTTTTTGGACTGGATTAATGGGAATTGTGATTATTTTGTTGGTGGTTGTGGGGCTTACTGCCGCCCTCCTTCCCACTATTATTAGTACGGATTGGGGACGTAAAAACGTGGTCAATTGGATCAATCATTCTATTCCCGGTAAGATTGAAATTCGTTCGCTAAGTATAAATTGGAGAAAAGGTCAAACTTTTGAAGGAGTTCTTTTAAAAGATCCAGAAGGTCAATCCGTTTTAGGTTTGGAAAGGTTTTCTACTGAAGCAACTTTATGGCAACTTTTCCAAAGAACCACCCACTTAGGTTTTACGCAAATTCAAGACCTAAATGCAGCGATCGTAACTGATGAAGAAGGATGGACCAATCTGCAACGGGCATTAGGGATAGCACCAAGTGATTCTACCCCGCCTTTATTATCTTCTATCATTGTCTTATCTGATGTGAATGCAGACATCAATTTATTTGCTGATCATCAACCTCTATCAGGTTCGATTAAAGGACATACTCGTCAAGAAAATTTAATGGGCTCTTTTGAGCTTAATATTGCCCTTAATGGATTGCAAGGTTCAGATTGGAAAAAACTTAAAAAGGACGCAGAGAATTATTTAAGTATTGAAGGTAGTAAAGAAGCAACGATTCAAGCTCGTGTCATTAATTTTCCTGTTGATTTGATTGATCGTTTAACTTCCCTCAAAAATCCCGATTTAAACGGCCTATTTCGTTCTCTTTTGGGCGACCGCTTGAATCTCTCGATCGATAAGGAATCGAGCAATGAAGGCTTGGCTTTTAATTTAACTGCTCAAACTCCTTTGATGCAAGGTGATGTAAAGGGTCAAGTGGTAAAAGGGGCTTTTAATTTACAAGAAAGCGCTGTATTTCATTTTAACTTGACACCCGAGTCGGTAAATCCTTTTACACACGATCTTTTTGAACTAACCGAAAACTCACATTTAAAAGTAATCTTGCAAAACCTTTCTTTTCCCTTAAATTTTTTAGATCCAAAATCTATCAACGATCCTTGTCAATTTGCGTTCAAAGCCCATGCGATTCAACCTGAAACATCCCTTGTAATCTCTCCCATAGGCCGACTTAATCTGGTGAATATGCAAATTCTTTTAAATTCCTCTGCCTGCGACCAAATCATTCACATGGAAATTATTGGTCAAGGTCAACAGGAGAAGGAATCTTTCGATATTCAATTTGTATCTACTTCAAATAAACCTTCGAATTTTTCCCAACTATTTCAACAAATTCATAAAAATACGCTATCTACACTAAAGATTTCTCATTTACCATTGCGTTTAATCCCCTATTTGCAACATCACTCCGAATTAATTGAGGAATTAGGTTCTTACGCTGACCTTCAATTAAGGGTTAAACCTGTAGTGAATGAGTATAGGGAAGTTTCAATAGTCATGCAAACTCCCCATTTCAACCTATCGAAAGCCCGCTTCCGATTAGGCAAAGACCTTGCCTTAACAGCTCCTGTAAAATTAGATTGGAAGATAACGCCAAATTATTTTCAAAAATTTTTTCAAGATGAATATGTTGCCAAGCCATGCCCAATTCAAATGCTAATAAAACGTTTTCAAATCTCCTTGAACAATCCGGCAAAACCATTTCATTTAGAGTTTGCTATTCCCGAGCTCCAATTGTCTCAATCTTTATCTGTGGGTAGTCTACAGCTTAAAAATCTACAGCTTAAAATTGATGGGCAAAGTCTCAGCGAATTTTCTTCGCAATTAAAGGCACAGCTCGCTCTGTTTACTTCGGATGGACACGCCTCCCCCATTCTTGATCGTTCTGTTGAACTTCTACAAGAGGCTTCTTGGAAAATCGGTCCCCAAGGGGCAATTGAGATCCCTTTTACTCAACTTCAATTAAATAGTTCAACACTTAGTACCAGATTTGAAGGCCGCATGAACTCGGAGCAAAATTTTACTCTTACAAAACCGGCTCATATTCACTACGCAATTACTCCAGAGGCCTTTCAATTTCTTAAAGGTCTTGAATTTCTTAATCCAATAGAAAATTTAGAACTACCTCAACTCAAAAAGGCAGCAAATCTTGATCTAATTATTGATCCCACTACTTTCCTTTTAGATTCCTCCCTTCTTTCCCTTATTCACGCTAAAGGAGTATTAACAATTGATCATATCGAATTACAGAAAGGGTCCACTCCCCTTCCGGTTTTAGAAGGACTAACTTTTCCGTGGTCTGCGGATGGTCCCCTCAATACATTGTCAATTAACTTACAAGGGATGGCATATGCTAAAGCACACATTAAGCCTAGCCAATTATCAGGCATAATCCATATTGAGCATTGGCTTGATCATGGCAAATTAAAATTGTCCAAAGCTAAGGCAGAAATCCAAGCTGATTTTATGGGACTGCCAATTTCTCCTCTAAGTGTTTTGTTAACAAATCACGATCTAGAAATCATATTTGGCCAAATGATGGATATTGAATTTAAAACGCTCATCGACAAAACCCATGAGTCTGCCGGATATCTTGATTTGATTATTGACAGCTCAGAGTTTCACGCTAGAACCAGGTTAAAAGAGGACAATGGTATTAGATTGTTTGACCCTGCTAAGACTTCGGAACTCAGGTGGACAATTTCACCTAAGAGTTATGCCTATTTAAAAACTTTGCTTAATTTTCAAGACGAACGGATTCTGGCTGCTCCCTTTACTGTAAGTGGTCTTGTAACTCAATTTTATTTACCTTCAAACCCGTCGAAAGGTAACCTTGGTAACCTTGCAGCTCATTTTAAAACCACCGATTTATTGTGGGAGCAGTTTCCGGCTCTTCCTGTTAAATTGAAAGGCCAAATAAATAGTGATGACTTAAATGATTCTCTTTATTTTTCCGCGGAAGCTTTATCTCCTTCTACTTCCTTCTTAAAAATTCATGGATCAATGGATCACTTATTTAATCAAGATTGGAAGTTGAATAATTGGCAGAAATTCGGTTTAAATGCAAAAGCGCAAGGTCAGCAGCTTTCTTCATCCTTCATTTCAGCATTGTTTTTATTAACATCTAATATGAAACAAAAAATTGAAACTCTATTTGGAGACTCCTTTGATGCCGAAGCAAATTGCCAACTACGGGGTTTAAATGGCCCTATCCAAGCTAAAATTGAGGGTTCACAAGGAGTTATGCAAATTGATGGTCAATTGACGGAGGGGTTGATCACCCTAAATAGTCCTTTGGAAGGTAAAGTGCATTTTAGCCCTCTTTTTGCTCAAACGTTCTTAGGGCAAGATATCCCCTTTCTAGGTTCTGCTATAGCAGCAGAAGAGCCTGTGAAATTAATAATTGATCCAAAGGGATTTACCTTTCCCCTTTATCCATTTAATTTAGATCAAGCAACAATAGGGCAAGGAAAGCTTGATTTAGGTAAAATAACTTTTCGCAATGAAGGCGAACTTTCTTCTATCTTAAACCTTATCCGGCCAATATCTAGTCAGCAAGTGAAAATCTGGTTTACCCCTATCTATTTTCAGCTTCAGCAAGAGCAGTTGATCATTAAACGATTAGATATGTTCGTGGCCAATGCTTATACATTGGCTAGCTGGGGAAAAATAAATTTAAAAGCCCACGAAGCGGATCTTGTTTTGGGACTAAGTGCTCAAACTTTAAACGATGTCTTTAACATTAATGGCTTAGATGACGATTATCTGTTACAGATTCCCCTCTATAGTAGGCAAGGAAAAGTGGAAATTGATAAGAAAAAAGCCACCGCCCATATAGGAGCTTTAATTGCTCAAACAAAGGGAGGATCAAAAGGAAAGATCTTAGGCGGCATGATTGACATGGCGTTCTCGAACAAAGATGAAATTAAAGCTCCTCCTCCTCTAACTCAGCCCTTTCCTTGGGCTCGGGAAATTTCCGCCCCATCAACAAGCAAACAGGTATCCTCGGAGAATCCTGGTGAGCCTTTTGGTGAGCCTTCCGGATCCGAACACCAAAGCAAAAAGAAAAAAAACAAACATAAGAAAGATCTCCTACAAAACGATTTTTTAAATGATTTACAAAATGAAGCGACGCATGTACTTGATCGTTTTTTAAGTAACTAAGGCGAGGAGCGAATTTTCCTTTGGAAATAGGATGAATTAACAAACAATAACAAAATCAACGATAAAAGACCAACATGCAAGCCATTTCCTGCTCAATGGGCGGTTCCCCCTCTATAACTACCATGGAACAGATTCAAAAAGAAGCCGAAACACTTTTTGGCAACACAACGGATTGTTGGAATGATGTGTGGCTGCCCTTATACAACGGTGTAGATTACCATACAAAGTGCAAATCCCCCTCAGATGGAATAGCTAAAAAACTCGCCTATCTTTTCGAAAATAACTATCAACTGAAGTTTAAAAAAGGACATTTTGTTCTTAAACACAGAAAAGAGCCATTTAAAGCCGAGAAGTGTTTGCAAGTTTGCCGATCGCTTTTCTCCCTAGCCATGCTTGCCGAAAAACAGAGGGGGGATCCATTGTGCAGTTTTAGCATCTATTACCTCGCGATGAAACCTTTCATTCATTTTATCGAGAAAAATTGTGCGGAATTTCCCCAAGCAATTGAGGAATGCCAAAAACTTAAATTCCACTTGATAATTCGCCAATCGCGCCAAAAAAAACACCCTTTAAATCCAGATGCTGCCTCTACTGTGCTACAAAGGGCTTGGCGCGTCCGTACCTATAATAAAAACAAGCACTGGGGGCGTACTAATGAACTTATCTCTCAATTGACCTATTCCATCCCGTTGAATCAAGCACAGCCGCCTATTCCAGAACAATCTAACCAAGTCGATCAAGAACTAGCCCAGAAATGGATTTTGGCAAATAGGAAGAGGTCGCGCCCGGCAGCTGAAAAATTGATCAAGCTGCTATGCCATCGGTCTTTTGCCAAGTTTGATAAACGACTTCAGGAGTCTGTTGAAAGTTTCAATGAAAAACTGATAAGCATGCCCCCTGAAAATAGAAAATTTATTATCGTTGTGCCGGATGATTCCCAAAATAAAAGCAACCCTTGGGTGACTAACCTTGCCTTAAAGCACTTCGCAATTCCACCGCTGGATATTGTATATGCTAAAGAATACCATTATCCGGTAGAGGCCAATGTTGTCGTGCTCGATGATGCGGCCTATTCTGGAAAACAACTGCAGCTTTTATTTGAGTCATTTAATGATCGTATAAAGAACATTTACTTGATAACGCCATTCATGACAAATACAGCTTTTACTAATGTAAAAAATTATGTAAAATGGATAAGCAAACACGAGCGGATGTTGTCCATTCCTGAAATGAAAGAATTTACAGAAAGCGAATTAAAACAATTAGAAAAACAAACCGGCAGTTATTATCAGGGAGACTTAGGGAAACGGACCCTTAATTGGTTTGACCATAAAATGCCAGATTCCCTTTCTACTTTAGATAAAATATTGGCCTTAGGCTTCCCTATCGATCGTAAGAAAGATGTGACTAGTGTCCCTTTTATTCCAGAAACTACGCCTCCCTATAAGGCAAAACAATGGTTCTAATTGAGGCTGCTTAGATAGTGTCGCCACATGTTAATCGCTGAAATATATAATTTGGAGTTGGGTAAATGAATTTAGAAAAATTCAACACGAAGACACAAAGTCACGAAGACACAAAGATTGAAGCTTCTCACCAAATCATCGGCGCATGCATCAAGGCTGTTGAAAAATATCACCTGATTTATGAAACACAAGTTCTCACGTATTTAAGATTAACCGGCATAAAACTGGGCCTTTTCGTTAATTTTGGAGCTTCCCATGCGAAGGATGGCATTTCACGCATCATAAACGGTGCGTTATAGCTTTTCCTTTGTGTCTTAAAGCCTTAGTGCCTTTGTGTTTAATTTACCAACATCCGAGATGATCGAGAGGTATTGCGATACATCTTTTTTTGCCCCTGCACAAATATGATCTCTTGTTTTGTTGATAAACATCCCGTAACGACGCTATCCAGAAGACAAGAAAAAAAGAATGCGGTGCCCTGAGTTCTTACTTCTTAAGAGATGCAATTAATATGCCACATCAATATAGTATTTACCCAAGCCGACAAAGAATTTAAATTTTTTGTTTTTCTTGTTGGAAGGAAAAAAGTTTGAAAATAATATTTTGGAGAAACAATTATGAATAATTTACGCGTACCAGATGACATGTCTTCAGTTGACACTTTCATTGCCCTCTATGAATATGCTAGGGATAATGATAGGATTGATCACAAGTATTCGCTTCATCCTGGGGAAAAAAGGGATACTCACTTAACTCCATGGAATGCAATTCAAATATTTAAAAGCTATTGTCCTTCTGGCGTTTGTTCCGATGTAAGAGGGACAAGTATGGGTGTTGATTTTCGTTTATCATATCCTAAACTAGATGCGAGTGATTATGAGCATATATATGGACAGGGAACAGCCCAAAAAGCTATCGATTCCTATCATAAAACAATGGGTAAATCTGAAACAAAAGAAAAATATGATCTGTATGGTGAACCTTGCACCTACTTTACTCGTTATTGGGAATATAAAACACCTGAAAATCAAAGAGGTGATTTAAATGAAATATTTAACCAGTGTCATAGCTTTTCAAGAATAAAAAAAAGTGTTAAAAGACAACCGCGTGAAGACTTTATTTTTGATGAATGTAGAGCTAGATTTACCAAACTTGAGCCACCAGCATTACGAACCTCTTACGACGTTTCCTGCCAAACAGCATTAGATAAGATAAAAACGCTTTTTAATCTTCAAAGAAAAAATGAAGATATATATATTGAGAATTTGTCTATTTGTAAACAAAAAAGAGAAAGAGATCCTTTATTTTCTTCACAATTGTGTTATAATCCGCGTGATGAAGTTTCTTTAGGTACTGCAATAGAATTATTAGAATCCCAAATCCCTAAAGAGATGGAAGCCGGGCTAAAGACTGGAGCCGGGCTAAATGCCTTACAGTGGCTCCCCGGCAATCCTTTCGAGGCTTAATAACAGCTAGAAACGGACTGTCAATCAAATGAATTATGCACGAAGTCTAATGTCATTCGTTGCATATCCCCGCGGCTCGTTTTCGCTGTGCTTATGAGCTTTGCACTGGGCTTAGAACCCGTTCAAAATCTTAAACTACCACAGAGCCCACAGAGAACACAGAGAGGTGTCTTATGAATTATTTAATTAATCCAGATATATCTGAAGAAATAGACGGGCGTGAAACTGATCCATTAACGGGTAATATCATTGGGGCCGCTATTGAACAATAGCCCCAATACATGAAGCACAATTACTGTCTTATTTACGGCTTTATGGAACCTGTACTCGAGGATTGCTTATTAATTTTAATGTAAAGCGATTAGTAGATGGCATTTGTCGAATGAAGATATAACCCCCCCTCTCTGTGTTCTCTGTGGGCTCTGTGGTAGTTTTAACAGCTGAAGTGTTCGACACTAAAATTTTTTAGGCAAAGAAAGTTTCGAGAAATTGTCTATTTAAAAGATTTTGAACAGGCTCTAAAGTAAAAAAATCCCCTACCGGGCCAGGCTGGGATATATATTTTAAGCAGTAGCCCCATGAAAACTTACTTAAACCATGTGAAGGTTTTTTTTAATCTATAAGTATTTGGGGAGAAAAAAAAAGCAAGAGAAACACCTTCCCTTGCTCTAAGCTATTTTACAGTAGCTTCCTGAGACGCCTTATCAACTTAATGACGGGAGCCATAGTTTGAACGACCACCACCGTAGGATTCACGTGGTTGTCTTTCGCTTCTTTCACCTCTGTCGCCTCTGTCGCCTCTATCGCTTCTTTCGGTGCGATCTCTCTCTTGCGCTAAACTAATGCGAAGTGCGCGGTCTAACAAGGATTTTCCATTAAGCTCGCGAATCGCAGTCGCTGCTGCATCAGCATCTGCCATCTCAACAAAGCCGAAACCCTTTGATTTACCGGTCATTTGATCGGTAACAATCTTGGCACTAATCACTTGACCATACTGTTCGAAATGAGCTTTTAATTGCTCTTCCGTAGTTTTCCAAGATAAGTTACCAACAAATATTTTCTTCATAAAATTCTCCATAGGATTAAGTTAACAAGGGGTGTATCGCCTGCTTATTCAGTTCCCCTCGGCACTGAAAAAGGAATTTGCAACATTTTATTGATACGCAAAGTGAAATGACAAATGACTCAAGCATAGTGGAAAGGGCAAGGGGGAAACAAAGTATCTCGCTTTGAGCTTAATGGAAATTGACTTTACCGGAATAAAACTTAGCTCATTTTTTAAACGTGCTAACTTTTCCTTTACAAGCCTCAAAAAGTATACGTATGAACCTCTTTGCGCTACACCAACTGTATGCGTAAAGGGTATGTTATTTGACTGTGCGATTACCTCAACTAATGTACTACCCCTGATTATAACATATTTTTCTTTTTAGTCTAGCAAAATATAAAAAAAAAGATTCATTTTAATAGTCAGCATCCCAGGGGGAGAGAGACTATACGAAAATAAAAACAGGGCTATTTCGTGTGGGAACATCATTGAACCCATTTACAAACAAGGATAAAGCTATTGTGCCTATAGCTCCAGCAATTAAATCCACTTTTCGATAAGATAAAGCATTTAAAATAATTTGAGTAATTCCTAAACTTGACAAAAGACAAGCAACATTCTGGTACCACTTCATATTCTCACCAAATGCCTTACGGAAAAGTGGCATCGTGAGTCCGCAGATTAGAGAAACTATACTAGCTAGTGCACCTGTATTGATTCCATACTGAACATTTTGTGAAAGGATCGCTGAAATAGCAAAAGAATAAACCGCACTTTTAAAGGCAGCTTCCCCCATATTTCTCGGTAATTCCCTTGAATAACTTCTAAATTGACGATTGATTTCTTCAAACACTGCATTCCTCCTTTTTTATACAATAAAATTAGATTCTAAATTAGTTAATATTAATTGTCAATCTAATAAGTTAATTTGGTTACAATTGAGTGTAATTAAAAATAGGCATTATTGGTTCTCATATTCTCTCTGTGACCTCTTGTGGGTCTAGTGGTGAATATGGGACAAAGCCTTAAAAGATTATTAAAGATGCTGATAGATGCTGATAATGAGCCTGAAGGGCTAAAGCCCTTCAGGCTCTTTCGATCAGTACATAGCTTCATACCATTTACAATGCCTTCTTATGCTGCATAAAATTGTAAAGAACTTCATCAACCAATTCAGCAGCTTTTGGATTTATATCAAATTTTGCAATTTTTTTTGCGATGCTAGTCTGTGCTGCCAAATAAGCAAACATATAGAGCCCTACACATGCGCTAATGACAATAGCCGCTGGTTTGGGCAGAAATTTGTTCCCTAATAAAAAAGCAGTAGCCACAGAAAAGGTTGTTGTAACTAATGTTAAGAGGTTTGTTGAGATGTCCATGCGCTCAAACTGCTTAAAAGTAATTCCTTCATATAAATTATAAATAGGTCCCATTTTAAAAATCTCCTTATATTAATTTAAAACTAACAACAGCTATTAATTAATAATAGAGATGTATTATAACTTGTTATTGTAATAATTGTAAATATAAATTTTAAATTAATTATTAATTAAAAAAAACAACAAGGGAGAGTTGGCTTTAAATAATTTACAAAACTGTAACGGTTCGTGGTGGTAGGGATTGGAATGGATAGGGTCTTTCTGTCTGCAATCATTTTCTGTGAGCTCTGCGGACGAAATTTAGTGATTACCACAAAGCTCACAGCGGTGTTTTGCACGGAAATCAATATGTCAGTTCTTCTTTTAGCCTTTCATAAACCTCATATCTCTCAGCAAAAGCATTGGCAATATCCTGAACGGCTTCATTCAGTTGATCAAGGAATTTAGTTTTAGGTCCTACAATAAGGGTTCGTTTCTCCCAAGTAATGGCTTGAAAAGCCATATCGGGATCTAAATTAAAACGTTTAAGAGTAACTGATTCAAATAAACGGCCATCGATACAAGCAACATAACCTCTAGCTACAGGATAAATGAGAATTTCAAGCTCAAAAAAAGGTAAAGGAGCCTCTCCCTCCGCAACCAGAATTTGAGGTTTAATTCTCGCCCTCTCAAAAATGGAGACGACTTGTTTTTTTATTTGATCATCTGTAACTGCCAGGGGATCTTTCTCGGGTTTCAAGACCGATACATAAACGCCAATGTTTTTAGAAACATTGAGCAAATGATCGCTGCCTTCCCATTCTCCTCTGCGAAAAACTAAAATACCGGGATGAAAATATTTAGCTTGAAGTGATCGCATGGTTGGAGATTTTACAGGGAGCGGAAGATTCGCACTGGAAGATTTTGTTGAAGTTCCTTTAGGTTTCTCCAAAGGCTTCATTGTTTCGATACGGGAAGAAGATTTAATCGATGAGCCCATAGGGCTAGGAGTGGTATCTTGCCCAAATGATACTTCCGGGGTGATTAATAACAATAATCCACAAAAATTTGCTAGAAAGATTGGTTTCATAGTTCAACATCTCCTTCGAAGGTGTTAAATTTTCATAACTTGTCTGTTGTTTGATCGTTTATATCCAACATTTTAGGCTTTAGAACAAAAGAATCTATAAAATGCTGGTATTCACTTGTATCAAAATCATCTTTACGAGCTGCATAAGACAAAACATAAATTGTCTTATCATCTATCAAAGCTTTGCCTTGCACTTTGAATTGGGGGCTTATCATATCAAAATCAATCGCAGGATGGGTTTGATAACTGCTATTTTCGAGGTTAATTAATCGATTTAACGGGTTACTATGCATCAATTCATCAACAATCCCACGCAGCATTTCTTGTGTATTGGAGGTATCTACCTCTTTTGGATAGGTAATCATACTAATCATGAAGAGGGTCCCGTCGATTTTTTCCGAAGCAAACATTTCATAACGCCGTTTTGTATTAGTATTAGGAATAGCTACTGCATCTTTGGCATATTGAGGAGTAGCGGGAATCTGCACTTCAAATCTTCCGGAAGGGGGAGTAAATTCTCTCCAATCTTCAAAGGTATTGGGGCTTGATTGTATACTGCTTTCAGAAACATTGGGAATTTTATAGTTGTCCTTTACTTTGTTTGCCAAAAAATAAACCCCTCCTATTAAGAGAATAAAGACAGCGACAATTCCTAGCACTATTTTAGACATAAAACAGCCTCGTTCTCAACTTAAAGTTTAAATGTGTATATACTGGTTCTAGTTCAATAATGCCAGAACATTCTAAAAAGTCTATAATGGGTTGGACTATTTGGACATGTTGGACATGTTGGAATTGGTCCAATTCGTCCAATTCGTCCAATTCGTCCAATTCGTCCAAATAGTCCAACTCGTCCATGTCCAATCCTTCTCGTCCATGTCCAATCTGTTAGTCTATTGCCTGCTTTTCACATAATAAGGTTAATGGTGGTGCATCTGTTAACTCGGGGGGGCCTTCAAATTGCATAGGTCCAGGACAACAATAATGATCTCCTAACCGCCAAAATTCCCTTTGTTGTTTAAACAAGGTGAAAACGGGTCCTTCAAGATTAACCAGAGCTTTTTCGATAACAGCTTGCTTTTTATTTTTGCGCGTTTCGAAATGGAGCATGTCTACTATGGGAACTGCCAAAACTTCCCATGCCTCAATGGTTTGATCGAGGTTTTTAATACAGCATACATAGCCAGTCTTTCCTTGATGGACTAATAGTGCAGCAGCATGTCCCAAAGCATAACAATAACGGCAATCAAAGTTGGATGGCAAGCCTGATCGCCCCTCATAACCGCAGAAAAGAGGTTGTGGATTAAATTTTCCCTTATAATGTCCTTGCTGACGGCGGAGGGCTAGTTCTCGTTCAACAAGAGCAATCAGCAGGGATTCAGTTTCAATTTTAGATACCTGCACATTTCCATGAGAATCGCGATCGAGCAATAATTGCTTTTGAATTTTTTCTGGCAGAATGGTAAAGGAGTCTGCTGCCGATTGGCTTAAATTCTGCTTGACGAAGCTTATATTTTCTTCTTGAGTACTTTCTTGCTCGAGTTGCTTAATAAATGAGGAATCGGAAGCTAATAGACGATTCAATTCGGCAATCATTTGTTGGCATTCCGGAATAAACTCCAAAAGCCCTTCAGGCACTAAAATCACCCCGTAATGCTTTTCATGATCAGCCCTGTCGCATATAAGATCAGCGATTTGAACAACAATTTCCTTCAAGGTACGCTTTTGTCTGGCTACTTCCTCTCCAATTAGCGCTAAATTGACTTGGGTTTTTAGAGCGCATTCTAACGTAACATGCGAAGCAGAACGGCCCATCATTTTAACAAAAAAAGTGTATTTTTTTTGCGAAAGGGCATCTTTCAATAGGTTGCCGATAATCTCAGAATAAATTTTACAAGCGCTGTCAAAGCCAAAAGGGATTTCAATAAAGTCATTCTTAAGATCCCCATCTATTGTTTTCGGCACCCCGATTATCTTTGTCTCCAACCCCTGCTCCTGGCAAAATTCAGCCAGAAAGGCGGCATTGGTATTGGAGTCATCCCCTCCCACAATAACTAGACCATCAAGAGATTGCTTCTTAAGAGTTTTCTCAAAAGCTTGAAATTGCTCAGCTGTTTCTATTTTCGTTCTACCTGTGCCAATGACATCGAATCCACCTTGGTTGCGATAAGGAGCCACAACTTCTTCTGTCAAAAGTATCGATTGATTTTTGATAAGCCCGCTTGGGCCATCTAAAAAGCCAATAAGCTGAGAAGAGGGATGTAATTTTTTGAGGGCATCTAATAACCCGGAGATCACATTATGTCCTCCCGGAGCAGGACCTCCCGATAGGACTACACCGACTTTCAGAGGTTTGGCAGGGATTTGACTACCGTTTCCTAATGCCAGAAGAGGTTGTTCTATTGTGTGTGGAAAAAGCTCCTTAATCCCTGGATCGGATGGAGGAAAACAACCATCTTTTTCTATAAAACAGACTTTATGCAATTCTTGCAAAACGGGAGGCAAAGAAGGTTGATAATCTTGACGATAACATTGAAGCAAACTTTGCGAGGCCATGATAGTCCAATCGTTCAACTTATTTTTGCACACTTCCTAAAGTGTTTCTTGATACCATTTACATGTTTCTTGTATTGCTGTTATTTGTTCTTCTAAATCTGAAAAGTCATGGTCGGTTCGAGGGAGCTGGACAAAACGGGTATTATTTGATCCTTCGCGAGCTAGTTCATAAGCTTTTGCGTGCTCGAATTTAACCATGCGATCTTGTTCTCCATGAATATGGAGAAGAGGAATCTGTTTAATTCTCTGCAATTCTTGCTGAAGATCTAGCTTGAAAAACTGGTTGAGAAATTCAATATTGGGAATATTTGCAGGAAGGTTTCGTATCATTTCCTTTTTTGCTTGATCTAACTTGTTGGATTTAAAAGACTCCCACAGTTCGCGCCAAGGATCGCTTTTGAATACAGGAGCCCAAAGAGCTAAACTTTTAATTGTTTTGTAACGACCCGCAGCTAATACTGCAATGGCACCACCGAGTGAACGGCCAAGCAAGCCTAAGCGATTTGCATCGATTCGCGGATCATGAGCCAAAAAATCTAAACATTTGAGAGTATCGCTGATCTTCCCTTCCAAGGTAATGTCACTAAATTCCCCTTCACTATCCCCTGATCCTCGATAATCAAAACGCAGCACAGCAATACCGCGCTTAGCAAGTTCTTTTCCCAGAGTCACAAATAAACGGAACTTACCACATTTAGAGCCAGCAAAACCTGGACAAATGACGACAGCAGGAACAGGTGAAGCGTGCAAAGGGTAATGAAGAATGGCAAAGATTTTTTCGCCTTTATTTGTGAGGGTAATGGCTTCTCGAATTTCATTTGTTTGCATGTTTCAACCTTACCAGTGAAGTCTTATCGTCAATATTTTGGAAATAATATATACTTTAACATTCTGGCAGATTATACACAAACAACCTGAAGAATTATTCGGAGTAGGTACGAGATGCGACAAGGTTCGGGTGTAAGAGGTGATTCGAGTAAGGGAAGTGGTGCATTATAAAAGCGTAATTGGTCTTACTTGAACAATTGAAACTTCGTTCCCTTTCCCCACAAATTCTATTTCTACGGGTGCGTTGAAGCTCCGTTCAAGTTCTTTAAGTAAAAGCGAGAGTTCCTTGGCTACTGCAACTTCACATGGCAATTCTTCATTCCTGCCAAGCCGAAGGTCATCAAAAGTCTGATTGGAAGTATTGATCAACAGATATGTGGGTATTTCAGTGCCATCAACTCCCCCTCCAAGCCCTTTAATCTGCAGTCCTGCGAGATCCCATTTTTTTTCATCGGCAACCGAAAAACCTACTCCGGAGTATTGCCCATCGGAAATATAATTTTGTATAATAAGAGTCATATCAAAAAGTGAAGCATGGGTTTCCTTTGAGAAAAAGGCAAGAGCCCTTTCTGAAAACGCTGAAGAGATCACATCAAGAATCGCTTTTTTCAACTCGCTTACCTCTTTAATCTCCCGAGAAGAAAAAATTCCTGCAGCTGCTGATTTCATTTGATCTTCAAGCCGGGCTGATGAGCGTACGATCAGATCCTCTTTCATCGGAACAGAATCAAAAAGTGTGGTAACATCCAGTGGAATCTTTGAAATTAATTGGGTAATTTTCAAGCTCTTTTGATCCCTTTCGAGATCTGATTCTAATAGGCTTTCGATCTCTTTCTTAATCTCAGGAAAATGGACCAAACAAGCTTGTCTGCCTCAAAAGAACTGTAACTGGGAATATTGAGAAGTAGATTAGGCAGTTGAATGGAAGGCAATATTTCTTGCAAACGATCGAGATTTTCCTTTTTTCCACTTTTTCCCAAAAGAAGGATATTTGATCACTAGTGAAGAAGAGTTTCGCTTGATCTCCATGATCTCATCATCGATTTCTTGAGCAATAGCGAGATCCCATTTTTCAGCAATATTCTTGAGCTGATTTAATCTTTGTCCTAGGGAGTTCAAGAGATGGCCTCTCTCAAGCTCATTCTCAGTTTTCCAGAAACGATTGATCAGTTGCTTAACCTCAGTTCTGGCTGCTTTGAAACACTCCTTGGCAAGAGGATATTTCAAAAATGAGGCGGCCTCTTTCGTATTTAGCTTTTGGAAAACACTGCGATAAAAATTGCGGGCTGCGATTTCTTTTATTTCCTTAGGGAGTTCTTCGATGGCAGATCCGGTTTCTAAAGTGAGATGGGAAAAGCTTTCGATCAATTGAGAGGCCTCTTTCTGCAGGGGAGAAAAGAAAGGCTCCTGCCAAGCTTAAGATGGATGAATTCTCCATTGTATGCCTTCAAAGCTTCGATATCGCAACCTAAAAGAGCAGGTATTCCCAACTCAGAAAACGTAATGGCTGCATGACTAAATATTCCACCTTGAGCAGAGATGATGGCGGAAGCTTTTCCATACTTGTGAACCTCAGGCGAAGCTGCCTCTATGACAAGAATCTCTCCTTCTTGTGCAGGTGAAGACTCTTTGTCCAATGAAGCAAAACGTAATTTGCCCAGTACACTTACTTCATCAGTAGCTAAACCAGAAAGCATCCCTTTTCGGCCTTGTGATGAGATCAAAAGATCAGATAAGAGAGATCTCATCCCTGCATTAATCATTCCCTTAATGGCGTAAACGGCATCTTCAATTTTGATTCCTTGATCTTGAAGCAATTTGAAAAGAGTGGGTTTATTAATTAATTGCTGCTTGAGATCGGACAGGCCCAGAAGATATCCCTCCCTTTCTTTTTCTAAGGCTTTTTTAAGAGAAGGAAGATCGCTATCTTCTTCGATAATCCCTTGGCTAATCGCTATCTGAGAAAGAAGCTTGAACACTCGTGGAAAATCGTGTTTTTTTTCTTTTATCGCAATCGATGCTATCCCTAGTTCAATTTTTTCGAGAAATTTTAGGGCATCGAAAAGGTGGTCATGGGCTAAGCACTATAATGTCTTACAGCCTACCATCTCTATTTTTATAAAATTTTTTAATTCACTTATATTTCTGAATACAGCTTCGAGATGCTGAAGAGAGGGGCTCTTTTTATAGATAAGGATTGGATAAATGTTCCAATTTTTTTGCTAAAATCCGGAAAAGGAAGGATAATTGTTTCTTTAGCACACCTTTTTAGTCTCTCAAAATTGAGTTTGCCGAATGAAAAGGGATCGAATTCTGGTGTTTTTTCTGTTAATAACTTATCTAATTCTTCTGAAAAATCTGTAATCCAATGCCTTTTTAGTTTTTTGTCCTCCTCATACTCTTTTTTGAGCGCATCGATGTCCGATTTTTAAATTTTCCAGATCTTGCCGTGTTTTTTCGGGGTCAAATAACAAAGATTCAAAAACATATAGATGCTGTTTTTCTATTTTAAAGATGGACTTATCTAGTTCGGTGAAACCAAAGCTCCAGCAATCTCGTTTTTTCAATAAATGCTCAAGTCTATGGCGTGAAACACCTAATTGTTCCTCAATTCCCAGGAGAAATTTGGAAAAAGATGTGAATGTATGATTTTTAAGCAATTGATCTCTTTGGGGAATAGAGGACCAAAGCAAAAGAAATTCTCTAAAGCTTTGTTTTCCGGTTCGTTAGTATCCGGTTCTTTTGTCCATTGCTCATCTTTTTCTTTCAACAATTGTTCGTATTTTTCTTTCAATTGATCAAATGTATATTGAACTTCTAAGGGGTGATAACCAATGTCTTGTTCTCCAGATAATTGGCTTAAATCTCGCAGAATAATTTCTTGTGAAAAATCACCACATATACCGGCACCTTTAGCAAGGTTTAAAAGGCTTATGGGAACGCCGTGGCAAATGACAGGTTTTTGATGCGCAGATAGGAGAGAACACGCGAGAATCAATGCAACTAGCAACAGTGAGATCCATATTAAAGTTAGGCAATCTGTGATACAGT
>CAWCVY010000046.1:0-13863 GCA_963799115.1 uncultured Chlamydiae bacterium
TGGAGTCGTTTAGAAGCGCATGTCCGTAATCTTGCAACTCATAATGATCTTGTTGAAGTTTTTACAGGTCCCTTGTTTGTACCTGAATCTGGTAAGCTAATTAAACATAAAGTGATGGGTAGAGGAGATGTGCATGTGCCACTCATTTATTCAAAGTAATTTATATACACAATCGGGAAACGACTCAAGAGGTATATCTATTACCTAACCAAAAGCTTCCTGCAGGAAATAGATTTTCTTCATACAGATGTGATGGCAAAATTGACTTTATTCAACAGCATAGTGGTATCTTATTCAAGCAATGGGTAAAAAGTTAGTTATGTCAAGATTACGAGTAATTTTATATGAACAATTACTATTTGTTAATGTTTTACATTAATTGTCAGCCTCGTAGGCGCGTTAATGAATAAGGCTCAAAGCCTTTTGTATGAAAGCGTGGAGGTCAAAGCGCTGTAGGCAAGCATTACAAGACCTGGCACAAAAATGCTCAGAGATTGTACCCATCTCATCGATAATGAATTTAAGCAATATATGCGAAGTGGAATATTGGCTCATGGTTTTGGTTGTGCACATTGTCACAAATCTGTCATCAAGATTTTTTTATTGCTTTTCCTTGCAAAGGATGGGGAACCTGTTCTTCTTGTAATACTCGGAGAATGTTAAAAACGTGCAGTGTACCTTATTGAAAACCTAATTCTTCCTGTTTCTATGCGCCAGTGGATTAAGCTTTCCCACATGTTTAGCTTTTTAGCATTAGCTGCTATTTCCTCATTATTAAAAAATTTAAGATTAACCCCACAAGGAGATTATATGTCATGCAAGTGCAAGCTGCTTTAATTGGTAATAGAAATCACTATTCAGGAACTACGCTCCCGATAAATAGTGAAAAATCTAGTGATAAAGGTAAAGAGAGGGAATCAATATATCCTCCTGAGAAATCATTTGATCCAGTCAAAATTATTTCTGAAAGTCAAAACAATAAGGAGGGTTCTCCTCTTGTAGAACGAAAAAGGAATGGTGGTACCTGGATTTGCGAAATCCCTATTCAAAAAAAGTATGTCAAATTTCAAATTTTTTTGGATGGAATAAGCAAGATATTTTTTTTGGAGTGCTTGAAGATACCGGGAGAAAATCTCTGTTTTCATAGAAGAATAACAGAGCAAGACGAGAATTGTGGTTTAGGTGGGTTAGCTAGAAATCGTAAGGAATTAGTCGAAACTCTATTGGACCTCGAAAGGGATTTTGAAGCTAGAAATGCTTTGTATGAAGAGATCTACAAAGCATTGATGAACAAGGAGATCAAGCCGCCAGATGAAAGCTGGAATCAATTGTTAAATAACTATAATGCCGTGAAGAAAGCAGAGGAGGATTTAATTCGTGAAGTAAGGGAAAAAATTGAGAGCCACTCAATTTACACAGGAAGATAAAGAACAATTAGTTTTGTGGCTAAAAGAACAAGAGCAACAAGATTGGATTGAGAAATTTAGAGAGAATGATTTAAAGCTTTTAGAAAGCCAAGTTTTTTTAAAACGCTATTGCTGCAAGCAGAAAATTTTTAGGTATTATGTAGAAAAATATGTATCTGAATCTGAGACAATAGGACATGCATGCGCTTTCCTAGTTGCTAAAACTAAACGAATCAACTTGTATATATGGGAAAATAAAGCCGGCAGTAGAAGTGATCTGATCTTGATAGATAAAACAATAGCGAAACGCCCCACTCATACAATTCATATGTTTCATTCCTCAAATCCAGTTCATTTCGATCAGTTAGAAATAGTCGAAGAGCTTGATATGAAATTTAGAAACTTTCTTAATGACCTCATTGAAGATTCTCCCGGTAAAGAAATTGAACAAAAGAAAGATCTTAATGGTCGTTTTACGGAAAAAATTGTCCGTTTAATTCATCTAAAGCAGCCTGGGTTAGCTGATAATAAGCTCTTAGCAGAAACATTTTTGCTGGAAAATGGCGTGGGTTTCGCCATTTCGCTAATGCAAGGATGCTTAGGAAAAATTGGAGCCTTCAAAGATCTACGTATAATGCGCAAAGAGCTTCTCATGGAGTTTTGCAGAGTTTCCCCTTTTCATCTTATGGAATGTGCCGATAATGGGGAAATTAATTCTAATGCTGAACGTGAGAAATGGATATTAGAAATGCTAGATAAAAAAAAGCTCTGCACCCAGCTCTTAAAGAGTATTCCCATTCCAAAGAAGATAGCATTCTTGTTTCCGAATATAGGAAAGTTTTTTACAATTTTTTTATATTTCTTATTGCAGCAAAAAATAAAGAGAGTTCTGATTTTATAGACATTCATAAAACTGCGGAAGGACAGCTTGGGTTAGATACAGTTTCTATTATTTTAGCTCATCTATGGGTGGAATTTGTCGATAAGAAGTTTGATGAATTTTTTCTTCGTGTCCTCAGCAAACAAATCGCTGGCTGGGAACGACGTATATCTACGATGATAACGATAACGGGTTTATGCAGTCAAATCACTCATTATGTTACCTCAGGCATCAAAGGAATAATGGAGACCATTTCTCAGTTTTTTAATAAAGAAACCGTTCCTCCTAAAGAAACACCTCCTGAGCCACCTCCATCAACATTGAATTTATTTTGGAATTTTGATGAGGAGGAGAAACAGGCTCTTGTCAACATTGGACAAATTATTTTAGAAGATCTAATGGACAACAGGCTTCTTGCTTGCGGAGTGGTGACTTTTCAACATTATATTATTGATGTGCTTCAGGGGATTTTATATCAATCATGTTTAGATTGGATGAAAGAGATCAAAATTCAGGGAAAAGAACTTTTACAAAATGGTAACTCCACTGATGATTCTGATTCGGTGCGAGTACAAGATAAAGAAAATGAATGGAGAGAAGAAAAAACTTGTAAAAAGCACAAAAATTTAATGCATTGGTTAAAAGATTATAAGCTTCCTTTGCATAATTTGTATCTTTGTCTTGCAGAAAGGATGGTGAAAAGTCTTTCTAAGCAACATATTATTGTTCCAATTCCTTCCAGTCCCAAATATCAAACAACCTATGCTTCTTTTCTTAAAGATCAACTGTTTAATCCTTACAAACAAATAGAAAAGAATGAAAGCTTAGAAAAAGATCCTGATTTGGAAAATGCTATTTCTCAACTAGAACAATATGTTTTTACATCGACCCGATCTAGTTTGGGTCGATTTTGTTTTCTTATAGAAGATCAATCTCTAATAGATAAGGGAAAAAATTTCTTTATTCCGCTGCTTAAGAAAACTTGTGATCAAATAAAAAATACCGATACACTACTTGCGCTTCGAAAGCGTTTTATACGTCGTCTTGAGTATGCATCTCCCTTTTCTTTTATGAGGGAAGAGGGCAATCAAGAAGAGGTTTTGCGACAATTAGATAAAATAGGCGCTTTGCATCCCATTTTTAAAGGAATAACGAATCCTGAAGAAAGAAAAGAAAAGGCGAAAGCCCAATATCATGTTTTTTTTAGGAATTTGATTAAAACTATTCTTTTGCCTAGTCCTACTGATTCAACTACTAGTCCCTTACAAGATAGCATGGAAGGGATTTTGTTAATCGATAGTGCAGCTACTTATTTGGCAGACATAGTAAGCAATACCTGTGAAACATTTTTTTCTAATGGCATTGCGCAGTTGCTCAGGCAAATGATAATTTGTGAAAACTATATTTTTTCTATAGATGGCTTTCTGGAGATTATCAAAAACTGGTGGAACAACAACTCTAAAATTAATGAAGATGCAGTTATTCCTTTAGGGCCTTTGGATAAACTTGAGAGGGTAGTTTTTTTGCGCATTGCTAAAATTGTTTTAGGAGATATTGTTGAGCATGGCTTGATTTCTAAAGCTCTTATTAATGAAGGAATTGTTTGGAATAGGATGGAGCTAGAATTGAAATTAGCCAATTTTTTAACACCCTTTTGGGATAGTGGAAAAAACTGGCTAGCAATCGATTTTCTCAGGGAGGAGGTATTAAAGCTGGTTGGGCGTATTCCTAAGGAAGACAGGGTTAATAGCGATGAGAATACTAAGGACACTCTAAGTAATGAAGTAGAAAAACTAGAAAAGAGAATAAAAAGAAGAAAAGAAAAGACGATAAAATTGGAAGAGATGCTAAGCATCGAAGAAAGATTTGCGGAGAATGTATCTGCAAGAAAATTTAAAAACTGGCCATCGACTTATCCATGTGTATTCCGCAACCTTTTTCTTTGGCTTTTTCAAGAAATGTTGTTTACCCTATTTCCACAAGTAGAAAAAATCTGCAGTTTGGAATCGGGTATACCGAAACCAAAAAAAGATTTTTTTAAATGTCATATTGGAAATACGCTTGTGAAAGTAAAAATAGGAAACATCCTTGATGAAAAGGTGGATGCTATTGTTTGTCCCTTTAATAATAATCTTCAGGCAACCGAAGGTTTGGCTTTTGAGATAGCGCAAAGAGGGGGAAGAAGTATTCAAAAAGCCCTCAAAAATCAGAAGGTAGAAATCGGAAATGCGATCTGTACTGAGGCGGGTGATTTATCCGGTATATGTGCGTCGATCATACATGTTGCGGTTCCTGATTCGGGTCAAAGCAAAGAAAAAGGATAAATGGAAGTCTGCTTACAAAAGTTGCTTTGAATTAGCAAAAAAAAAGAAAGCTAGGACCCTCGCTTTCCCTTCCCTCAGTACAGGAGATTTTTCCTCGGATCGTGAATATCGCCAACTTAAAGAAGCAACGCGATTTGGATTAGCCTCTGTTGTACGTTGGATAGAAAAAAGTGTTAAGAAGAGGAATAATCCTTATTATTTCGATGAGATCCGTTTTGTAATCTCTGAAGAGAGCGCTGACCCAATAATCGATCTTTATAAGAAGGAATTGTCTAATACCATGCTTTTAGCATCAGATTCGATTTCAATGGATCCTCATCATATGTCAAATAACATTTTTTGGGGGAGCCTGCCTGGTTCCAATTTAGAAATTCGTTTTCGTAAAGAAAAGATCGAGGAGAAAGGTGATTGTGGTCTTCACGCATTGGGTACAGGACATGATGAATGGATAAAGACTCTTTTGATTATAGCCAAAGATTTTAAAGCAAGAGAATCATTGTGGGAAGAAATTAATCAAGCCTTTGTCACAGGTAAAGTTAAGCCACCATCAGACGAATGGAGAAAAATATTAAATCAAAATAATGTTAAGAAACGAAAATTGGATGATTTTATTCGCAAAATGAATGAATCAAGTCCTGAAACCGAAAAGAAAAGCCAAAAGGTAGGATCTATCTTAGAAGAAAAGAAACGTAGGTTCAAAGAAACAGATGAAGCTCTTCATCTTTATTGTTGTCGTAAGGACGTTTACAAATATTATATAGAATCGTTTTCGCCAAATAAACGCAGCTTATGGTTAGGATATAAAAGTGCGTTGCTTTTTGCCAAAACTAAACAAATAACATTATATATTTGGGAGGCAATGCTCGGCAATGGGAGTAAATTACAACTGAAGGACTATAACATTGCAAATCATCCCCAAAATACGCTTCATCTGTTTTTTTCGGCAAATTCTACTCATTTTGATCTATTAGAAGACTTTTCTCAGTCAGGTCTGCTTTTGTCGCAACCCACCTATTCTCAACCAGATGTTTCAAATTCTGCTCAGCGATCCCTTTGGAAAAAAGCTTCACGGTCGATTGAACCTCAAAACAAAACTTTTGCAAAGCAAGAGATTTTTTGTGGAAGATTGCCTGAGAGTAAATTAAAGGTTTATTTTCGTAAGAAGAGGGTAAGAGGCGACAACAATTGTGGTATGACAGCATTAGGTACAACCCGTGAAGAATTTGTCAATGCGCTTATGGATTTTGCACAGGATTCTGAAGCACGAGAATCATTATATGAAGAAATCTACCAAGCTTTTGTTACAGATGAAGTCGAGCCTCCATCCCCCGGCGAATGGGAAGAACTATTAAACAACAATAGTAACAGGCAACAAGAATCGAGTTCTTTAATTCGTAACTTAAGAGATAACATTGAATATGCAAGTCAATTTAAAGGAGAGGAAACGTCAGACTTAATTCATTGGCTAAAAGATAATGGCAAAGAAGAATGGGCTGGTAAGCTACAAACGAAGGAGATTGAAGTTTATCAGACAGAGCAAGCTCTTAGACGTTATTGTGTTAGTAAAGAAGTTTATCAACATTATGTACAATCTTTTTTGTCTGATGTAAAGCGTTTATGGGTAGGCTATGCAAGTGCATTGCTTTTTGCCAAAGCTAAGACAATAACACTTTATGTTTGGGAGGCAAAAAGAGACGGTGTGAAGAAATTAAAGCTGAAAGTATATACCCTTGCAAATGATCCAAGAAATACGATTCACATGCTTCATACAGCCCATTCTACTCATTTTGACTTGTTTTCTGTCATAGAAAATGTTAAGTCGTGAACGTGTGCCCGTTTCCTTAACACCATGCCTGTGGAAATGAAGGCCTTCTCACAACCGCTCTTTTTAATGAGGGAAGAAGATAGGGATGGTTACTATTATCAAGTTTGAACAGCCGTTTGAACTATACTTCAGAAGAAAAAATAGGAATTTATCTAATATTGTTGACGAAAACTTAATTTCGCTGGCAAAACAAGATTTGGTGCGATAGCTAATCAGTTTTTGTGGCTCCTAAATCAATAAATGATATTCATGTGCTGACCGAAGAAATTTTTTTCGGTTCCGATTCGATTTCAAAGATTGCGCAAAGGCTTTCTTAAATTGCTCGAGCTGGTACACATACTGAGATTGATCCTAGCAGATGCTGTCGAATTAACCAGGCCAATACATGATGCTGGCCAGGGAAATTGAACCAATCAGACCAAGATCAAAAATAAAGAAAGGATAAAACACATGAACAACAAAAATGAAAGAGCCCTGACAGGCAAAGTCGCGCTTGTCACCGGCGCCTCGCGCGGCATCGGCGCCGCTATCGCAAAGCGGCTGGCCGCCGAGGGGGCAAGTGTCGCTTTCACATACTCGAAAGGTGCAGACGCTGCGGCCTCTGTTGTCAAAGCAATCGAAAAGGAGGTGGAAAAGCGATTGCGATTCAGGCGGACGCTGCCGATGCTAATGCGGTGAGGAATGCCGTCGAAAAAACGGTCGCTTTATTCGGCCGGCTCGACGTGCTGGTGAACAACGCCGGCACGGCCATTCCAAAGACAGTTGAGGAGACGACCCTTGACGAGTTTGACCACGTTTTTGCAGTCAACGTTCGCGGCGTCTTCGTGACAACTCAGGCAGCGCTTAAGCATATGAAGGACGGCGGAAGAATTATCATGATCGGCTCGTGCGTGGGCGAGCGAGTGTTGATCCCTGGCATAGCACCCTACTCGGCAACCAAGGGAGCCATCAAAATGTTCACGCAAAGCTTGGCTCGTGAGCTCGGAGCACGCGGCATTACGGTCAATAATGTCCAGCCGGGACCGATCGACACGGACCTCAATCCTGCCTCAAGCGACTGGGCTGCAGGCCAGAAAGCAAACGTGCCACTTGATAGGTATGGGAGTGTTGACGAGGTCGCGGCTCTTGTCGCATTCATCGCTGGCCCAGAGTCATCATACATCAATGGTGCGAATCTGACTGTGGACGGCGGTACCAACGCCTGAAAAAGACAGGGCTTGATAGTGATTGGGTTTGTTTGCTAGATGATGCCTTCCTTCAGAATCACATTTACCTTCTGAATCAGTTTCTGTTTTTCTGCTACCCAACAAGCAGTTTTTTCTAAAGCCGAAACGGCCAAAGAGAACTGGTTGTCAACTTGGTCTGAAGAGGTTCCACCACGGCTTTTTTTGCTATTGATGATTTTTCTAAGGTCAAGCAAATCTGCTACTTCTTCAGAAAAGAGGGGTGAGAAAGCTTGAAGCTCATCTGTGGAAAGGTCTTCCAATTTTAAATGTTGATCCAAGCAATAACGTACGAGCTTACCGATTACACTGTGGGCTTCTCTAAAAGGTAATCCTTTCGTGGCCAAATAATCCGCCAACTCGGTGGCGTTTAAAAACCCTTCTTGGGCAGCCTGCAACATTTTTCCCGGACATACGCGTAGTGTAGCAATAAGTCCTTTATAAACAGATAGCGACATCTCAACTGTTTTTACAGAGTCAAAAAGCGCCTCTTTGTCTTCTTGCATATCTTTGTTATAAGCCAGGGGCAACCCTTTGAGCATAGTCAAAGTGGCAAGCAATGATCCATACACACGGCCTGTTTTGCCTCTGACAAGTTCAGGAACATCGGGGTTTTTCTTCTGGGGCATCATACTGCTGCCAGTGCAATAAGCATCATCAAGCTCGATAAAAGCAAATTCTTGACTGCTCCAGAGGACGATCTCTTCGCTTAATCGGGATAGGTGAGTCATGATCAGTGCAGCATTAGCTAGAAACTCGATACAAAAGTCACGATCGCTTACGGCATCGATACTATTTTCATAAAGACCATCAAAATTCAATAGATCGGCAACCATTTGACGGTCAATAGGAAATCCTGTGCCCGCCAAAGCACCCGCCCCTAGGGGGAGTTGATTAATCCGCGGCCAACTATCTTGCAACCGTTCGCTATCCCGCCGGAACATGGCCACATAAGCCAAAAGGTGATGGGCAAAGAGGATCGGCTGAGCACGCTGCAAGTGGGTGTAGCCGGGCATGATGATGTGGCTATTTTCTTTGGCTTGTGCGAGCAGGGCTTGACTCACCTCTTTTAGCAGGTCAATCAGAACAACCACTTTGTTGCGCAAATAAAGATGTAGATCCAATGCGACCTGATCATTGCGGCTGCGTGCTGTATGCAGCTTACCCGCTAGGGGGCCAATGAGGAGTTTGAGTTCGCTTTCCACTTTCATATGGATATCTTCGTCTGCGGCAGACAAAGAGATTTGCCCTTGTGAAAAACGCTCTAAAACTTGTAGCAGTCCCTTGCGGATCTCCTGTGCTTCAGAGTCGTTTAGTATACCGGTCTGGCCAAGCATCTGCACATGTGCAAGGCTGCCAAGGATATCTACCTCTGCTAATGCGCAATCAAAAAAGATTGAAGCTGTAAAAGCCTCTACTTCTGTTTTTGTAGCTTTAGTGAATCTTCCACTCCAATGTTTATCCATCACCTGTCTCCTTTTGAGCTTTGAGGCGTAATGCATTTAACTTAATAAACCCTTTTGCATCGGTCTGGTCATATCCTCCACTCTCATCAAAGCTCACTAGCCGTGATTGATAGAGAGAGTGGGGAGAGCTTCGTCCAGTGATGACGACATTCCCCTTATACAAGGCAAGCAGGACTTTGCCTGTGACATTTTTTTGGCTTTGGTTAATGGCTGCCATTAAAAATTCCATTTCAGGGCTAAACCAAAAGCCATTGTAAATAATTTGGGCTATTTTAGGGGCCAGGCTTTCTTTTAATTGCATGACTTCCCGATCTAAGGTAATTCCCTCCAAATCCAAATGGGCTTTGAATAGAATTGTACCCGCAGGGGTTTCATAAACTCCGCGTGATTTCATCCCAACAAAGCGGCTTTCTACCAGATCTGCTCTGCCGATGCCATGGGTACCTCCCACTGCGTTGAGATATTTGAAAAGCTTAAGGGCGCCAGTGACTTTTTTACCAGTATCAATCTCTTCGATTGAAATAGGGTTACCCCCTTGAAACTCTATAGCGATCTTTATCTCTTGATCAGGAGCATTTTTTAGAGAAGTAGTTCTTTTGAACATCTCTTCATGAGGAGTGTATGCGGGATCTTCTAATTTTCCCCCCTCATAGCTGGTATGCATGAGATTTTCGTCGATACTGTAAGGCTTTTCCAAGGTAGAGGTAACAGGGATATTGTGTTTTTTTGCATAGTTAAGAAGATCGATCCGCCCCGAAAATTGTGATAAAAACTCAGAATCTTTCCAAGGACTTATGATCTCTGCATCGGGAATATGTTTTAAGATGGTGAGTTCAAAGCGGACCTGATCATTTCCTTTTCCTGTCGCTCCATGTGCAAAACAGTTGGTGTTTTCTTTCATGGCTGCTTCCACCAATTTTTTTGCAATGAGCGGCCGTGCAAGAGCAGTACCTAATAGATACTTGCCTTCGTAAAGCGCATGTGCTTTTAAAGAGGGAAAAATATAGTTCTCAATAAACTCTTCTTGCAAATTTTCGATGAGCACTTTTGCAGCTCCGATAGCAAGCGCTTTATTTTCGGCAGCTTTTAGATCTTCCTCTTGGCCCACATCAGCAATGAAGCAGACCACCTCATACCCTTTATTGATGAGCCATTTTAAGATCACCGAGGTATCAAGCCCTCCGCTGTAAGCTAGCAGTATTTTTTTCTTCATTTTAAATTTCCTCCTAATCAATTTACACATAGGCTAGGGCATTGCCCATGCATTTAATCACAAATCGCCCTACATTTCTTGCAGCCCTACAGGCTGCTGTTACATACTAAATCTAACCCAAGGCGATGCCCTGGGCTGTTGTAATGGTCCAGTTCACTAAGATAGGTAACATTGTGATTCACCAACATAGCTAACACTTGTTTATGAGCCTGGAGGGCTCTAATTGCAACAGCCCAGGGCAGCTCCCTGGGAGGTGAAAAAGAGATTTTTGCAGTCTGTATGACTGCCAGAATGGTCCATTAAACATACACAAATTACATCAAACATGATCTCATTCTGGCAGCCTTACAGGCTGCTATATTGTTCTGAACCTAACCCAGGGCTGTGCCCTGGGCTGTTGCAATTAGTGCCCTCCAGGCTCATAAACAAGTGTTACCTATGTATGTACCGATCGGACCGCAATTAAAGGATGCATCTATCTTGCAAATCCTGTCTTTCTTGTTAATAATTATTTAATTAATGCTACTAGCAGAGCTTTTTGTATGTGCAAACGATTTTCGCTCTGCTTAAAAATCGCTGAAGCTGGTTGATCGGGCAATGTCTGGCTTACCTCTTTACCTCTGATCATCGGTAAACAGTGCAAGAATAACGCTTCGGGAAGGGCTTGTTCCATGAGCTGTTCATTGACTTGAAAGCCCTCAAATAAACTTTCACGAGAGCTTCCGGACTCATCCATCTTGTTTTCGAAGCCCATACTGATCCAGACGTCAGTGTAGATGGCATGGGCTTGCTGTGCCGCGGCAATAGGCGTAGAACATTGTGTAATCGACCCTTTGGCTTTCTTAATGCGCATCATGGCTTTTTTCAAAATATCCGCATGGAGTTGGCACGTTTTAGGACAGCAATAATGGAGGTCTATGCCCACGAGAGGTGCGAGCAGCAATAGGCTGTGCAAAATGTTGTTGCCATCTCCTATGTACGTCAGCTTAAGACCCTCCAGTTTCCCAAATGCTTCCTGCAGAGTTAAAAGATCCGCCAGAATTTGACAGGGGTGATGAAGATCAGAGAGTCCATTGATAATAGGCACCTTCGCGACTTGACTCATGCGGGTTAAGGTCTCATCGCTATGTGTACGCATCATAATGGCATGGCAGTATCCATCAAGGACTCGGGCAACATCTTCAGGCTCTTCTTTTTTGCGTGTTTCACTTAAACTTTCCACAACATGTCCACCTAGCTCATGCATGGCTACGGTAAAGCTAAATCGGGTACGCAAAGAAGGTTTCTCGAAAAGGAGTGCTAAGTGTTTACCTTTTAAAAGGTGTGAGGTATGGCCTTCTTCACGCTTCTTTTTCAGTGTGCTGGCCAATAACAGCAGAGATTTGATCTCTTCTGCAGAAAGCTCCTCTCCAGTTAAGAGATGTTTATGAGTTAAATTCAACATATGTCCTCCTCTATTTAATAGACATCTTGCATAACCACAATTCCTTGCCCGTGCCCCTGCCCTTGCCCAATTAACGAAAAGATGTGGTGTTTACTCTTCGAGAAGTCCTTTTACTTTCAGTCTCTTTGATAACCGCTCTTTTTTGATTTTTTTTTGGGCAAGGGCATGGGCAAGGGCACGGGCAAGGAAAATGAATTATGCAAGAAGTTTAATGACTGCAGGCTGTAGTTTTCTTTATGTTGCAGGGCTTGAATAAGGCTGCTTGCGGCGCTAGCTGTTGTCGCGTGGCAGATGCGATGACAGATCGCCAGGCGGCGCAGTGCATATCCCTCTTCTTTTCCGAGTGCGATGATCAGTCCGATTTCACCCTCTTCTACTTTTTTGGCAGCCTCTTCAGAGTTGATGACTTGGCAAGGTACTCCATGTGAAACCAAAATGGCTCCGGTGGCAGGCAAAGCATGGAGCGTAAGCGGGATAGCTGCAAGATCGCCGGCGAGCTTGACCATCCCATTTGTGTTTGTTTCAAGAAGGCTTAGAACGACACCGCTTCCCGCTTTTGGCAAGGGATATCCTGAGGCAATCTGAGCCTTAGCGTAGGCTTCAGCAAAACTCTTCCCAAGTCCCATCACTTCGCCAGTCGACTTCATCTCTGGTCCAAGAAGGGGATCGACGTTATCGAATTTCGAGAAGGGGAGGACAGCTTCTTTAACTGCAAAATGATGAAATTGAGGGCTTTTTTGGCACCCCTGCTCTTTTAAAGAAATGCCCATCAAACAACGCGTTGCTACTTTAATAAGATCGATCCCTGTCGCTTTTGAGATAAAGGGGCAGGTGCGTGAAGCTCTAGGATTGACTTCCAAGACGTAAATGGCATTGCCTTGGATGGCAAATTGGATGTTGATTAATCCTGAAACTTTTAAAGCCAGTGCAATTTTCTTTGTCTGCACAATCAATTCTTGCTGCATGCAGGCGGCTAAGCGGAAGGGAGGCAGCGAGCAGGCCGAATCTCCTGAATGGACTCCTGCAGGCTCTACGTGTTCCATGATCCCGGGAATAAACACCTCCTTTCCATCGCAAACGGCATCGATATCGACTTCAATCGCATCGATTAAAAAATGCTCAAGCAAGACAGGTTTTGTCAGGATCTACTTGAAAGGCCTCTTTTAGACTGGTTTCTAATTCCTCTTGATGGAACACAACCGCCATCGCTCGTCCGCCAAGTACAAAGGAGGGTCTTACAATCAAGGGGTAGCCAATGCTTCCAGCAGCAGCGGCTCCAGCTTCTAAGCGAATGGATGGTGATGTTATTTGGCTGTTTAAGTCCTAAAGTATGTAAGAACTGCTGAAATTGAGCGCGATCTTCCGTTTGTTCGATAAGCGCAGAGGTCATGCCAAGAAGCGGAACCCCTGCCTTTTCAAGCGCTGGGGCTAAATTCAGCGGGGTTTGACCTCCATATTGAACCACGACACCGATGGGCTTTTCTAGTGCAATTATTGCAAGGATATCCTCAACGGTTAATGGTGCAAAATAGAGCTTATCAGCACAATCAAAATCGGTAGACACTGTTTCAGGATTGCAGTTGACAATGAGGGTCTCATAACCCAGTTCTTTAAGCGCTTGAATGGCATGAACACAGCTGTAATCAAATTCTATCCCTTGTCCAATACGCAAGGACCACTTCCTAAGATTAATACTTTGTGTTGATCGGAAGGGCGTGCTTCACACTCCTCTTCATAAGTCGAGTATAAATAGGCAATCGAAGTGGAAAATTCAGCTCCGCAGCTATCAATACGCTTATAGACGGGGAAGATCTTCAGGTCTTCTCGTTGACCTTGATGTCTTCTTCCTCGACCCCTATAAGCTTCGCAAGCTGAGCATCGGAAAATCCAAGCTGTTTGCAGTGGTAGAGTTCTTCCCATGAAAGTTGATGCAGGTCTTTCTTGGAGAATTCCTTTTCCTTGAGCACAAGCCCTTCTATTTGGCTTAAGAAAAAACCATGGGTCAATTCCAGTGTCATGGTGGATTTCGGCCAGATCCATTCCTAATCGAAAGGCATCGAAAATTGCCCATAGTCGAAAGGA
>CAWCVY010000047.1:0-26927 GCA_963799115.1 uncultured Chlamydiae bacterium
TCTACTGAGTTAACTCTGAAGATAAGCGGCTTACCTTCAGAGTTCCCATCGTTATCTTCAGAGTTAGCAAACTTACCTTCGGACCTTCAAAATGAACTAAAAATTGTAGGGAAGCGTGTTAATCCCGAGAAAATGAAGGAAATAGTTAAGCGTCTCTGTACGATTCAACCATGGAAACTCCCAGAGCTGGCACAATTGCTTCGTCGTCATGCAAATTATATTAGGCAAAACTATCTTTTACCTCTTATTGAGTCAGATGAACTTGAATACCTATTCCCTCATCAACCTAATCATCCTCAACAAGCTTATCGGACAAAGAAATCATGAAGGCTCTGCTACTGGCTCGCGTTTCAAGTAAAGAGCAAGAGGAAGGACAATCTATCCCTGCTCAGGAGCGTCGTTTAAGAGAATATGCCGAAAGAAAAGGTCTTATTGTTGAGGAAGTTTTTAAAATTACCGAGTCATCAACTAAAAATACCCGCAAAGAGTTTGAGAAAATTTTAGAACGTATCCGCAAGTCACGAGAGACCGTTGCTTTAGTTGCTGATACAATCGATAGAGTTCAGCGCAGTTTTAAAGAATCAGTGGTTCTTGACAATCTGAGAAAAGATGGAAAAGTAGAAATCCATTTTATGCGTGAAGGATTGATTCTCAATCTTAGGTCAAATAGTTCTGATATTCTACGTTGGGATATGGGCGTCATGTTTGCTCGCAGCTATGTCCTCCAGCTAAGCGACAATATTAAACGTAGCAAAGAGCAAGCCGCAAAACGAGGGGTATGGATGGGTTTGGCTCCTACAGGTTATGTGCATGTCACGAATGATAAAGGAGAAAAAACAATTGTTCTCGACCCTGACCGAGCACCTTTTATTAGAAAACTGTTTGAAATGTATGCAACAGGAAATCACTCTTTGCAAACATTGAAAACAGCAGCAATTGAAATGGGATTGCGAACGAAGAAAGGAGAACCACTTGCTATCTCGCAAATCAATAAGATTTTAAAGAAGCCCTTTTACTGTGGAATGATGGATACCAAGTATGGAATCGTTGAGCATTGTTATGAGCCTCTCATCTCACAAGCTTTATTCCAGCAAGTTCAATATGTGATTAATGGCTTTCATAAAAAACCCCATAAGACGGCGATCAAGCCATTCATCTTTAAAGGACTGATCACCTGTTCTGATTGCGGATGTGTGGTTACCCCTGAAATTCATAAGGGACGCTATGTTTACTATAGCTGTACCAATGCAAAGAAGATTTGCAAACGAGTTTATGTAAAAGAAGAGGAGTTGGTTAAAACTCTATCAGAATATTTGGATCAAATCGCTTTGAGTGAAGAACAAATAGGCAGTGTCACCAAATATCTCAAAGAAATTCATGAATCAGAGGATCAGTTTCATAAAGAAAGTCTTACTTCTTTTCAAAAAGAAAGAGATAAAATCCAAAAAAGGTTAAGTCAAATTTACGATGATAAGTTGGACGGACTCATTGATGAAAAGCTCTATCTTGAAAAAGTTCGAGATTACAAAAAACGTCAAATAGAGATTGCCGAAGAGATAAAGAACCACGAAAAAGCCGATCAAAATTTCTACATTACGGCAAATATGGTCATGAATTTGGCTGCTCGTGCTAGGGAAATTTTCGAAAGTTCTGAAGTGGATGAAAAACGTGAATTGTTGAATTTGGTATTTCAGAACTTAAAATTAGAGGGTAAAAAAATGCTCACGGAAGTCCGTGAGCCATTTTCTACTATGATCGGATATAAGGATCATCCAACCAATTGGAGGTGGAGAGAATCGAACTCTCGTCCTTGGCAAACTACGAATTGACCACTACATGCTTAGCGTCCTGAAAAAGCTAGTCTCTATGCAGAACGCCCCACTAAGACTAGTTTGTCTCATTTATCTCGAAATGAATACCTAGAGACGTCGAAACTCATTCCTTACCAAGTCATTGACGATAGGCTCTAAAACCCTTGGTCCAGTTTTAGACTATCGGGCTACTAAAACGGTTAAGTCTTAAGCAGCATCTCTTGCAAGCAAAGCCTCATCATGAGCTCTTGCTTCTGCAAAAATATTGCCTTCATTGGCATTTAATGTTTTTATCGGCTTTTTAAGGAGGCCAACCGACATCCTCCGCATGCAACCAATTTTTCATTTCCTAGTCGAAACCGGAACACCCCCATGGGTTACTCATATTATAGGATATCTTCCATTTAAAAAAAATAGAAATGAATTAAATGACAGGATATGTAGGATAAAGATAAGATAAGATTCGAAAAAATCTTATCCTTAGACTTCCTAATTAAATTTCTTGAGTATTTCTCTCTCAAAAAAAATATTTTAAGTTAATTATTTATTGATAAAAATCAATTTATTTGTTATAATTTTTTTTAAATCTTTTTATCCTTGAAAAGATAAATATGAACAACAAGTTCGATGGTTTTTCCATCTGAAGCTTAGAATTATTGTAATAGGAATTCGAATGAGTGCTTTTTTAAAAACATTGATGGTCGCTTTCATTATTTTATTACATGTTAATTCTGCCCAAGCTTGCTCAAGGGTTTTTTGGAATGAAAATAAAAAGGCTAAAATTGTTGCGCGAACGATGGATCTCAATCGTGATGAAACTCCAAAATTGGTTGTTTCACCTAAGGGCGTATCAAAGCATGGGGGGATAAAAGATCACCCCATAAATTGGATTTCCCGTTATGGGAGTGTGGTTATGTCGGCTTTTGATACAGCTGTAAGCGATGGTATGAACGAGCAAGGATTATCTGCCCATGTGCTTTATATGGATGGATCTAAATATGAAACCAGAGATAGTAGGCCGGGGCTTTCGAATGCTATTTGGGTGCAATTTGTGTTAGATAATTATCAGACGGTCGAGGAAGCTATCTCTAATGTACATCACTTCCAAATTGTTTCCCGTACCGTTGCCGGAGAAGAGTGGCCTCTGTGTTTAGTCATGGAAGATGCTAGCGGAGATTCGGCCATTTTTGAATATAGGGATGGTAATTTGATTATTTATCATGGAAAGCAATACTCTGTAGCGACAAATGACCCCTTTTATGATTTTCAATTGAATAATTTAAAAAAATATCAATTTTTTGGCGGCACCCTTCCTTTACCGGGAGATTTAGATTCTGTCTCTCGATTCGTTCGCCTTTCGGCTTTTCTGAAAAAATTACCCGAGCCGAAAAGTGATGGGGAAGCCATCGCTTTAGCCTTTGCCATTATTCGCGTGGTACAAATTCCCTATGTGGGAGAGAGGGCAGGTTCTTGGCCCACACGTTGGATCTCGGTAGCTGATTTAACAAATCGTATCTATTATTTCCATTCAACAACCAGTCCGAACATTGCATGGATAAAGTTGGATGAATTAAACTTTCATTCAGCTGCGCCTTTATTAGAACTCGACCTTCATGATCCCCAACTTGAAGGAGAGGTTTCTAAAAGTTTTTATTCTCGAGATAGACTTAAAGCATTAAAATCTTTAGACTATTCATAAAATAATATACACATTTCTTCCAAACAATGGACTCAGTTAGCAACCTGAGATAAATATTATGTTCCAAGCCGTTCCTCAAGAATCTTTTGATGAAAGAGAAAAAAAAGTTTTACAATTTTGGCAAGATAAAAAAATGTTTGAGCAATCGGTGTCCCGCCGCCACCATTGCCCTCTTTTTACCTTTTATGATGGACCTCCTTTTGCCACGGGTCTGCCTCATTACGGACATATTCTAGCCGGCACGATCAAAGACGTGGTCTTGCGTTATAAAACCATGAAAGGGTTTTATGTTCCCAGACGTTTCGGCTGGGACTGTCATGGTTTGCCCGTTGAAAATGAAATTGAGAAAACTTTTGGTTTATCGGGTGCTGCCGCCATTGATGCTTTTGGCATAGCCCGCTTTAATGAAGAATGCCGCAGCATTGTATTGCGCTACACAGAAGAATGGAAAGCAGTTGTCACCAGGATGGGTCGTTGGGTTGATTTCAACCATACTTACCGCACAATGGATAAGCCTTTTATGGAGAGTGTGTGGTGGGTCTTTAAGCAGCTTTACGCAAAGGGATTGGTCTACGAAGGGCTTAAGGTGATGCCTTTTTCTGCTAAATTAGGGACGCCTTTATCCAATTTTGAGGCTTCGGAAAACTATAAGGATATTGATGATCCTTCATTAACGGTTGCTTTCCAATCACGCGAAGCGGCTGATACCTTTTTTCTAGCCTGGACGACCACTCCATGGACCCTTGTTTCGAACTTGGCGCTTATGGTTGGTCCCATGATTGAATATTGCGAGATTATCGAACATGCCTCTAAGCGTCATTTTATCTTAGCTTCTGCACGGTTGTCCGCTCATTTTAAAAAACCTGACGATTATACCCTCGTTAAGACCTTTCCGGGACTTGAATTGGAAGGGCAAAGTTATATTCCCGTTTTTGATTACTTTGTTGAACATTGGCAACAAGGTGCTTTCCGCATTATCTTAGAAGATTCGATATCGGTTGAAGAGGGGACTGGGATTGTACAAACCGCTCCTGCCTTTGGAGAAGTTGACTTTTATGCTTGTCTACGCGCCGGAATAGAACCGGTATGTCCGGTGGATAATAATGGCCGCTTTACTGACGAAATTCCTGAATATCGAGGCTTATTTGTTAAAGATGCCGATAAAGAGATCATGCGTCGACTAAAAGGCGAAGGAAAAGTCTTCCATCAGGGTACCTGCCGCCACCGTTATCCTTTCTGCCCACGCTCAGATACTCCATTAATTTATAAAACGGTTCGCACGTGGTTTGTGGCAGTTGAAAAAATTAAAGAGCGCCTTCTGGCTGCTAATGATCAAATTCATTGGACGCCTGAGCATGTTCAATATGGCCGTTTTGGAAAATGGTTAGAGGGAGCACGCGATTGGGCGATCAGCCGCAATCGCTATTGGGGGACTCCTATCCCTTTATGGCGGGCAGACGATGGAGAAATTCTCGTGCTTGGAAGCATTCAAGAATTAGAACAACTGACCGGAAAGTCCATTGATGATTTGCACCGCCACTTCATTGATGATTTGGTAATTGAAAAGGATGATAAAATTTTCCGTCGCATCCCAGAGGTTTTTGATTGCTGGTTCGAATCTGGATCAATGCCCTATGCGCAGAATCACTATCCTTTTGAACATCGCGAAGTATTTGAACGCAATTTTCCGGCAGATTTCATTGCAGAAGGCCTTGATCAGACACGCGGCTGGTTTTACACCCTTACCATATTGGCTGGGGCTTTATTTGATCAACCGGCTTTTAAAAATGTGGTGGTTAACGGCCTTGTGCTAGCCGAAAATGGTGCTAAAATGTCCAAACGGCTAAAAAACTATCCTGATCCTATTGAAGTGGTTCACCAATACGGAGCCGATGCGATTCGGCTCTATCTTTTGCATAGTCCGGCAGTGAGAGGCGAAGATCTGTCTTTCTCTAAAATGGGTGTGGAGTTGGTTTTGCGTCAAATCATGCTGCCTTTATGGAATGCTTATGCTTTTTTTGTGACGTATGCCCGCATTTACGATTGGCAGCCTGCCCCTCTTCCTGCAGAGCCTGCTGAAGTGATTGATCAATGGATCATTTCATTGATCAATAAGCTTGTGCATAAGGTTGAATTGGGCATGGATAACTATGATCTATCCCAGGCAGTTGAACCTTTTGTGGATTTTATCGATCAACTCACCAATTGGTATATTCGCCGCTCGCGCCGCCGTTTCTGGCAAGAACAAGATACTCCTGATCGGGCCCAAGCCTTTGCTACTTTATATTATGTGTTGTTAGATCTCGTCAAAATTGCGGCACCATATATTCCTTTTATCAGTGAAGCGATTTATCAAAATTTGCGGACGGCCGAGATGCCCGAATCGGTCCATCTTTGTGACTTTCCCACTTATCAAGAAGAGAGGCGGCGCGAAAAGCTGGAGGCAGAAATGGAAGCCGTACAGGTGACTGTTAGCCTTGGCCATGCCTTGCGTAAAGAGCATAAACTCAAAGTTCGTCAGCCTTTGCCCGCTGCGCATTTAGTTTCATCGGATACCCGCATTTTATCCTTTTTGCAGGATCAGCAGCATTTAATTGCCGAAGAACTTAATGTAAAAAAAGTGACCTTTAGCAGTAATGAAAATGAATTTGTTAGTTTGAAAGCCAAACCAAATTTTCGCGTTTTGGGAAAGAAAGTAGGCAAATTGATGCTCCAGGCTCAAACGGCAATTGAACAATTTGATCAGTTACAACTGATAGAATTACTAAAGGGACACTCTGTAATGATCGATTTGGAAGGGCAGCCTGTCAAGATAACCACTGAGGATGTACAGGTTGAACGAGCAGTTCACGAAAATTTAATAGCAGCTAACCAGGGACTCATTACGATTGCGCTTGACACCCACCTCAGCGAACCACTTTTATTAGAAGGTTTAGCCAGAGAAATCATCAACAAAGTCAATACCATGCGGCGTGAAGCTGATCTGGCGGTTACCGATCGGATTAAAATTTGCATGCAAACCACGGAGCGGGTGGTGGCATGCTTTCAACAATTTGAAGATTATATCTGTCAAGAAGTATTGGCCGTAGAAGTTCGATTTGCTCCCTGTGAGGGGGTAGAGTGGGATTTGAATGGCGAGCCTACAGTAATCTCAATAACTCGAGCTTAGAATTTCAAAAGGAACTATGGATACATTGACGGTTGAAGAGGCTGTGCAGAAGTTAAGCAAGCTAATTGCGCTTGCAAATCAAGATAACTGCCAATTTCGAATTACCTCTGAGGAGGGGACGGCGGTTATGTTATCCGAAGAGGCTTATCAGAACTTGCTTGTGACTTTAGAACTTTTGTCTACCCCAGGCCTTTTCAAAGGTGTGAAGTTATTTAACACAGAGCACGAATAAATTTAAGGACTGGTGGTGCTGCTGTGCTTAATTAATATATTGCTTCGAAATAAATAACTATGGTATAAATTGAACTAGACAGACTAGTTCGAATTTAACAAGAGGCATTTATGTCAATACCTTCGCATAAAAAAAGCCCCATCAAAGATACGTGGCAAATTCAAGAAGCTAAAGCGCACTTCTCTAAACTTATTAATTCTTTAGAATTAAATGGTTTACAAAAAATTACTAAACAGGGAGAGGAAGTGGCTATTGTAATGTCAATAAAAGAATATGAAAAATTAGTTCGGCCTAAATCAACTCTTATCGAATTTTTTGATAATTCACCCTTAGGTGAGATTGATATTGATATTCAACGCAGTAAAGAAGAGATGAGAGACATTGATTTATGACATATTTATTAGATACTTGTATTATTTCGAAAATGCCAAAAGCCAAGCGGCTTCATGATACGAAGCTACTTAACTGGATTTCTAAACATGATGAATCTGCTTATTTTTTGAGTGTTGTGACAATTGGCGAAATTCAAGCTGGAATTTCAAAGTTAACGAATCCTCTAGAAAAAAAGAGAAAAATGATTTTAGAGGAATGGCTTATTGCAGATCTGATCCCAAGATTTCATGGGCGTATTCTTACCATTGATGAAACAATCGCAAGAAAGTGGGGTCAAATCACCGGTGAAGCTAAATCAAAAGGGATTTGTATTCCCTCGAATGATGCTCTAATTGCAGCTACAGCTGCTATCCATAACTTGATTGTTGTGACTGAAAATGGTAAAGATTTTCAAAATTCTGGGGTTTCACTATTCAATCCCTATCTTTAGCACTAATAGAGTAAAAAAATATAAATGATTTGACTTTCATTCATGGCTAGCTGCCATTTACCTCCCCATTGTTCAATGAACGGGGGCGAGTTCTGAAATTGTTCTCTTATCTTTTAAACAGTGTAGAGTAACGGCAGCCATTCCCTAAATGGCTGCGGAAGCCCGAATAAAGAATATATGCTGAGATTTTGGAAAATTATTTTTTTGTACAATTGCCTGTGGATAATTAAATTCGGCTAGGGCATAATTATGGCCCTTTGTCTTAAAACGATCAAAATAAAGCAGGTTTAGTCATGGACAGTCCTAGTGATTTAAAACTCAATTCCAGATTGAATCTGATCATTATCCTTCTGATTGCTTTTGTGGATTATGTCGGTATCGGACTGGTTTACCCGATATTTGGAGTCATGTTATTCGATCCAAGCAATTTGATTGTCCCAGCAAGCTCCTCACCCGAATATCGAGGGGCCATGCTTGGTATTCTCATTTCACTCACGCCCATTTCCCAGTTTTTCTTTTCACCTGTTTTAGGGACATTCTCTGATATTAAAGGACGAAGACCGGCCCTTTTAGGAGGTATCAGTTTAGGGTGTTTGGGCTACATGGTTGCTGTTCTGGGTATCTATATGAGTTCATTGTGGCTGCTCTTTTTGTATCGTATACTTGTCGGCGCTTCAGATGCGACCGCCGCGGTTGCTCAGGCCACACTTGCAGATATCAGTACGGAGCAAAACAAAGCTAAAAGATTCGCTTATTTAAGCACCTGCCTTGGCTTAGGCTTTACTGTTGGACCACTTATAGGTGGAATCATTGCCGACCCAGCTGTTGTCACTGGTTTAATTATTCTACTCCTTTGGTTGCTGCAGGCTTGATGTCTTTAATGAATTTAATTTTAGTTGTTTGGAAATTTCCGGAAACCAGACAAATTTTAGAGAAAAGAAATTTTGATTTGACCGAAGGTTTACATAACATTCGCAAAGTATTCTTAATAAAAAATTTAAGGTGGCTGTTTTTTGCGGGTTTTGCACTTTATTTCGGTTGGTCGTTTTTCAATGAATTCGTTCCTTTGTTATTGCGGGAACGTTTTGACTTTTCTTTAAGTCATATTGGGGAGTTCTATGCATATACTGGGGCTTGGTTTGCTATAGGAGCCTTGATAGCCACCCGGTTCGTGCATCGTTTCTCGCCCGAAAAAATTGCGGTCATCTCGACTTTTTTAGTGGCAATTTGTATGTTAACTTTTCTGATTCCCTCTCAATCTGTATATATTTGGTGGATTACCCCATTGATGCTATGTTCTTTGGCCTTTGCTTATCCTACGGCCGCAACTATTATATCCAATAGCACTTGCAGCAAATCTCAGGGGGGAATATTAGGTGTTTATCAATCGGTATGCGCTGCTGCAATGGGATTTAGCCCATTATTTGTCGGCTCCGCTGTAGGCGCTTATCCTAGTCTGACAGCATGGGGTGGGGCCTTGTGTTTTCTACTTGCTAGTCTTGGATTTTGGAAAAGCAAAAAAATCCCAGAAGAAACTTACTTGTTACTGGCAAGCAAAAGTAATTGAAACTGTGAGTTTTTTTAACCTTAATTTTTAGATTTTTTTGGGCCATTCGGCATTTTTAAACCCATCGAGCCCAAAGAAAGAGCGCTTACCCAAACTGATCTTTTCCATAAAAGGGAAAGTTTATCAGCATGGCTTGCCCTATTTATCTTACTGCCATTTACCTTCCCATTGTTCAATAACGGGGCGAGTCATCCAGATATTCCCCTTCATAAGGGCTTCAACTGCTTTTGTGCGTGCATTGAATTGATCTGGTTTAGACTTTGCAAGTGTTTCTGAAGCCCCGTCAGGTAAAAAAACACGATCAAATCCATATCCCCCTATGCCTTTTGGTTCAACAATGGTTCCTAAAACTTCCCCTTTAAAAATGAGAACTTCACCTCCATTGCGATAAGCCAATAAGGCTGTCCAATGTGCTTGACGACCTACATATTTTGATAGATGATCCAATAACCAGCGGACATGGATTCCAATGGAAGAGTCCTCAATTTCTAGCGAGGTATCCTCTACCAAGATATTCTCTCCCATTTGGCTAGCTTTATGTGTGACGACACTGATGGGATCTGCCTCAATTTCTGGTAAATCAAGAGAAGATATTTCGAGGCTATGCCCATATTTAGCAAATAAGAGCTTGAATTCTTGAGATTTACCAGGATTGCTTGTATTTAATTTCCATAAGGGATGTTTCATTTTATTGCATTAAGGGAGCTTCTTGAAAATGGGCTTTTTAAGGTTGCGTCGGTGAATGAGGTACCAAAGCAATCCGATAAGCCCCGCAATACTCCAGACAATTAACCGAGGCAAATTCATCAAAGGATAGGGCTTTTGATTGGGAATACCCCAACGATCTCCTGGAGGCCAAATGATCAGGGAAGGCACTCCTTGTAAATTGGCTTGTGGAATCGGGCCGAAATAGCGGCTATCCTGGCTCATGGCATGATTATCCCCTAGCATTAAATAATGTTTTTCAGGGATTTTCAATCCAAAAGTCTCCATAAATGCACTATCCAATTTTCCTTCGGGTGTGAGGGGAGGGCCGTAATCTTTAAAAGCCACGTAGGGGTGGTTTTTAGTGGCCACGCTCTCTTTCTTTTTTTTCCCGTTCGTGAAAGTTAAGGAGAAGGGGATCATCTTTCTCCATAAGAACCCCACCCATGACATATAGAGCCCCATCGCGGAAATAAGCATAGCGGTTGGGAAAAAAGGGTTGGTTTTGGCTAAGAGGATCAACGATTGTGTTCATCTCAATGCCAACATTGAATAGTTTTTGGACATTACTCGGTTTATCGCTATAGAGGGGAAAATCGCTTGGTAGTTCAGAAGAAATTCCTCCCCAACCTATCCGTAGGGCTTTGCCATAATAAAATTCGTAAGTCCCATTTGGTACGTTGGGAAAAGAGGGACTGCCAGTGGTTATTTTTTTTTCTTCTAAGCGATAAGGGTTGGCTCTGCCATCTTGGACGATAAAACGGCAGGTATACATATTGTCCATTAGGGCTTTTAGATGCTTCTCCTGCAAGGGAATAACTGTTGAATAGCCCTTTACAATAACTCCAAAACGTTCGGTCAGAGGACTAGGATAGCTCAAACTGGGCGTGTGGCGCAATTCTAAGTAAAGAATTCCCTCTTCCATTTCCTTTGCACTATAGGGGGTCAATAATTCCAATTGGTCCTTTGTAAGAAGGCGGCCCAAAGCAAAATTTCGCATTCCCCAAAAATCGCTGAATGTTTGTATAGTATCATGGGGATGGCGTTGCGCTTCCGGACGATCAACTACCCACTCACGGCCGTTGAATATTTCCCCTTTTACCTCTTTGGGTAAGAAAATAAGGCGCCCAACGGCTTGGTTAAAATGGTGAAGGATGGTTTTAGAGAGGTGTTTAGAGCCCGAATCATTCGTATAAGTCCGCCTCCCTTCGAAATTCGTGAAAGGAATATTCTCAATACGCTTCATCCAAGGGTTGTCGCGCAATTCAACAAGATCATTTCCTTGGGCATCTAATCCATAAATCTTGCCTCCATAAAAATAGAGGGTATCACCGGGTTTGCCTAAGCAGCGCTTAATGAAGCGTTTGGTGTAAGGAAAAATTCCCATAAAAGTGGATTCAGAGTCTAGATGGGGAATGCCATCTCCTGACCAGATGGCTACGCTGGTGCGTTGAACTAGGTTGGGATCAAAGTAAAAATGTTTGGTTGCAAGAGGAACATTTAGGCCAAAAGCCGTTTTTGTAACAGTCAAGTGATCTTTCTCTTTAAACGTGGGCCGCATGGAGCCTGTAGGAATTTCATATAATTCGAACCACACTTGACGCACTATTGTCGCTACGACTAGAGCAATGATGATAGCGATGGCCATTTCGAAAAGATATTCCCAAATGCTCTTTTTAAAATGGGCCTTGCTAAATTCCTCCACTTGCTTGCCAAAGCGATTCGCTTCTTCTCTATCGCCTTTTAAAATGGCTTGGTCCAATCCTTGCAATTGAGATTCAAATTGTTGCAGCTGACCTGGAGCAAGCAGATGCCTTTTCTTTTGATACCACTTATACCCCGTTTTCATTATGTGGCGGGATTTTTTTATAGAATTTGGTTTTGAGTTGCTCATGGTTAACTGGGGGTAAATTTAGAATAAAAGGGGAGATTATAGCGCATCGTCCGACAAATGACAACTATTTATATACAAACAGCCTGAAGAAGGGTGCAAACAAAAGTGTTGGCAGACTCTTAGAGTTTTGCCAACACTTTTATTTACACCCTTGAAGATTTGTTTGTAAATAATTTGTGGCGGCTTTTCTCTGTAGATTTTACAAATATATGCCTTTTGTACGCCTAATTTGGTAAAATGTTTACGATGAAACGGCTTTTTTGTGGAAAAAATGTATGCAATCTTATTTTTTGGTTAAATAATTCAGCGAAAATAGAGAAACTCAGAGAGGCTAAAGGCGGAGAAAATCAAAAGAAATATCTACAAATAACTTATTATATGTCACTTAAATAATTTAAAAAAGTTGATGGTGAAAAATTGAAAAAAAGATTTTCAGGCGAGGTTATTGTGCAACCCATGTTGATAAGTCCCTATTCCTCGCAAAAACTGTCCTCTATTTGATAACGGAAAGAGGGGATTTAGGGGATTGAAGCTGACTGCCTGAGTCGATAATTTTGATTTTTGCCTTGATAGCTCCATTGATCTGTAACCAATAAGGGAAATAGGAAGGATACTGGCGACTATCCCGGGGAATATAGACTTCAATTGATTTTCCTGATAGATCGCTTCCGTCTCGGGGCCATTTGGTGCACCAAGCATCAAATAAGACCCCGTTAATGGGGCGTCCGTTCACCACCATGCGAGGCTGCCAAAGGAAGCGCACATCTGGGCCTGTTTTTGGTTTGGGGCCTATCCGTTTGCGCGCTTTATCTGGTATCATTGTAAATTTAAGATTAAGTAGTTTAGATAAAAAATTGTCTGCTTCGGGGATTTCAAACCAATTTCTTTTAGTAAAGGAGTAGTAGCGGATCATTTTTCCTGTGTTTAAATCGATGTCATACATGACCCAAAGAGTGTTGCCTGGGGCATTCGCACTGATCCATTCTTTCCAATTAAGCCGCGAAGTATTTTTGTTTTCCGGTATGACAATTTCTTCTATCGTCATGATAGAGTTTTGCTTATCAAAAATATGCATGACAGTGAGAGTTTTATTAGCTGAGGTTACAATGTAGTCGCCCGGTTGTGCACGCTGCAAATTATCGCGTAAATAAAGTTCTTCACTATGCAAGGTAGGTAAAAGTCCACCAAAGTAGCAAAAGATAAAAAATAGAACGGCTGTAGGTAATCTCATTACTCATGCTCCTATAATTCACTAGATTATAAAGGCGTTTGATTTTTTAGGGTAAAAATTCTCCGGAAAATCTTTTCCTCGAATTCAGAATTCAGTATGCTTTAAGCTAATACACAAAAAATTCTTCAGGGTGATTGGTAGAAAAAATCTATACAGGAGATGAGCGCATGTTGCAAAAATGGTTTTTTTATTCATTGGCCTTTTTTCCCCTCTATGGATGGACCCAAATGCCCTTCCCTAATAATGACCTTACAACTATCGATCAACAAATTCAAGAACTCAGAGATCGCCTTCATCAAGGAGAACTTAAGGAAACGAAAGAAGAGGTGGAAGGCCAGGAGTATATGATTGCTGATTGGAATAAGTACAGCGAAGAGATACAGCAGATCCGCAAACAAGAACAAGAGAATGACCAACTATGGCTCCAAATAAAGAAGCTTGAAGAGCACAAGCAACAACTTTTGAGGCATCAACATACAGAAAAGACGCATTGAATTTTATGTCCCAACCCCCTCTTTTCAGTTTTTATGGGCAATCGCTGGCTCTTTTAACAGATTTTTACCAAATGACCATGTCTTATGGGTATTGGAAAGCGGGATTGGATCGAAAAGAAGCAGTCTTTCATCTATTTTTTCGCAAAACCCCCTTTCGAGGAGGTTTTACAATTGCAGCTGGGTTAGAAGCAGCTATACACTTTCTTAAAAATTTTAGATTCGACGATTCCGATTTGAGCTATTTAGGGGACTTATTAGGACCCGATGGAGTTCCTTACTTTAGCCAGGATTTTCTAGATTATTTATCAAAGCTTAAATTTACAGGGCATATCGATGCGGTTCCTGAAGGGACGGTTGTTTTTCCTTACGAGCCAATTTTACGCGTTCAAGGGCCTTTAATAGAGTGTCAACTACTTGAAAGCCCCCTTCTTAATTTAATCAATTTTCCCACCTTAATTGCCACCAAATCAGCCCGTATGTGCTTGGCGGCCAAAGGAGAGCCGATTTTAGAATTCGGCCTGCGGCGAGCGCAAGGAATTGATGGAGCTTTGACGGCAAGCCGCGCTGCTTATATTGGAGGATGTGATTCTACCTCTAATCTGCTTGCCGGCAAGTTATTTGGGATACCTGTTAAGGGGACCCACTCCCACAGTTGGGTGATGGTGTTTGAAGACGATTTAGAGGCCTTTCAAACTTATGCTAAGTTTCTGCCTAATAACTGTGTGTTTCTAGTTGATACTTACAATACATTGGAAGGGGTTAAAAAGGCTATACAAGTAGGGAAATGGCTTAAGAAACAGGGAAAAAAATTGCTTGGCATTCGCTTGGATTCTGGCGACCTTGCTTATTTGAGCATTAAAAGCCGCGCACTATTGGATCAAGCAGGTTTTCAAGATGCCGTGATTGTCGCCAGCAATGAATTGGATGAAACCCTTATTAGCGAGCTCAAGCGGCAAGGGGCTCAAATTACTGTTTGGGGAGTGGGAACAAATCTGGTAACTGCTAAAGACCAGCCGGCTCTTGATGGCGTTTATAAATTGTCCGCGATTAGGGATTTAGGAGGGGAGTGGAAATATAAGCTGAAGCTCTCAGAGCAAATGGAAAAAGTATCGAATCCCGGAATTTTGCAAGTCAAACGCTTCTTGATTGATAATGAAAATGTGGCCGATGTCATTTATAACGTACTGCATCCTATAGAGCAAGATTGTCAAATAATCGATCCCCTTGATCCTACTCGCGTCCGCATTATTAAGAAAGAGGTGCAGAGCAAGGATCTTTTGGAGCCCATATTTCGTGATGGACAATGTGTCTACCAAATACCTTCGCTTCAGGAAGCTCGGCAAAACACACAAAAAGAACTGGCACGCTTTCATATAGGGATTAAACGCTTTCTTAATCCCCATCTCTATGTTGTGGGAATGGAAAAATCTTTGTATGATTTAAAAATAGACCTTATTAAGCAAATCCGTGGCCTATCTCCCATTTCGTCCCATCATTCTTAACCAGAAAGGCGATACATGAACGCTTTACTTCTTATTGATATTCAGAATGATTTTATGCCAGGGGGAGCTCTTCCCGCCCCTCATGGGGATGAAATTATCCCACTGGTCAATGAAATGATTCATTATCCATTTGATCTGATAGTCGCCACTAAAGATTGGCATCCCGCCAGCCATGAAAGCTTTGCCAACAATCATGGAATGCAGCCAGGAGAGCATGTGAATTTAGGAGGCGTAGATCAAATTCTGTGGCCCCCACATTGTATTGAAGGAACTTTAGGAGCCGAATTTGCACCCGGCTGGGATAGTATAGACATTGATAAAATTATCTATAAGGGAACCGACCCCTATATTGATAGTTATAGTGCTTTTTTTGACAATGGGCATCAAAAATCGACCGGCTTGGAAATTTATTTAAAGGACAAGGGAGTAAAAGATATTTTTATTGCTGGTTTAGTCACTGAATATTGTGTGAAATACACCGTGCTTGACGCTCTTCAGCTAGGCTTCCACCCATTTGTAATTATCGATGCTTGTCGAGGTGTGAATTTAAAACCTGAGGATACTGAGCAAGCGATTATCCTAATGCTTAAAGCAGGAGCTGTGATTCTCTCTTTTAAGAGTTTGAAGGATCTCCTGGATGAGGAGAAGCTCCAAAAGCTCTAAAAGACCAAGCCGCGAGAAGGCCAAGAGCTAAATACAGAATACCGCCCGTCCACCCTGGGAGAGTTAAAGAACCGATTATGATAGGGATATTCCAAAGCAGACGTCCTAAATTGACAATTGCTATGAGGGCAACTAATGAAGAAGTAAGTATAAGAGTGCCTTTATCTGTCATAATTGACGTATAACTGATTGAGGGAAATGTTTCAACAGACAAATCGAGGCTTTCCATAGAACAAATAAAAGAAAGATTGCAGCAAGCGATGATATACACAAACAATCTAAAGAATTGATTTTTCGGCTATGCCAAAAAATCAATTCTTCAGGTTGTTTATGTATAATTAAACTTTAAAAATAGGTATAGTTTTCCATGTCAAAATTAAAATATATACTTTCCGTCTTTATCTATATTTCTTATATGATAACTGCGGGAGAATTTGCAGAAGAAGAGAAGAAAGTTGGGGGACGAGGATTAGAAAAATCTCAGTGTACAGACAAAGAAGAATTTTCTGAGACACAGCATGAAGTCATTGTCAATGGCAAGCTGCTCAACTACAAAGCAATTGCAGGAAGTCTGATTCTTAAAGACGAAAAATGTCAACCGAAAGCAAACCTCTTTTTCATTAGTTATACAAAAGATGGTACTGAGAATCAGCAAGAACGGCCCATTACTTTTTGCTTTAATGGAGGACCCGGTTCTTCCTCTGTTTGGCTGCACTTGGGGATTTTAGGGCCCAAAAGAGTCTCATTAACAGAAAATGGCGATGCTCTGCCTCCCTATCACTTAGTGGATAATGAATTTTCCTTGCTTGACACCACGGATCTTGTTTTTATTGATCCTGTGTCTACAGGCTATAGCCGGGCAATTCCTCCCGATGAAGCCAAGCACTATCATGGAGTAGAAGAGGATATCAAGTCGGTGGCAGAATTTATACGCCTTTACCTGACCAGATATAATCGTTGGAGTCTCCCAAGTTTCTTATTGGCGAAAGTTATGGAACGACTCGAGCGGCAGGTTTAGCAGGCTATTTGCACGATAATGACTTTATTTACATTAATGGGATCATGTTGATTTCAGCAGTTCTGAATTTCCAATCGATCGAATTTGATTCGGGCAATGATCTGCCCTATCTGATGTATTTGCCCAGCTACGCAGCTACAGCATGGTATCATAAGAAGCTCAATGCTGAATTGCAAGCGGACTTATTGAATACTTTGAAGATTGTAAGGGAATTTGTGGTCAATGATTATTCAGTGGGTTTATTCAAAGGAGACCTCTTAACGCCCTCTGAAAGGGAGCGACTGGTGGATCAGCTTGCGCAATTGACGGGTTTGTCTAAGGAATATGTGGACCAAAGCAATTTGCGAATTGAGATTCTGCGCTTTGTTAAGGAGTTGCTGAGGGGAGAAAGACGAACAGTGGGTCGTTTTGACAGCCGCTTTAAAGGCATAGATGCAGATGTTGTGGGTGAGCATTTTGAATATGATCCCAGTGGAGACGCTGTTTTTGGAGCTTTTACAGCTGCCTTCAATCACTATGTTCATACCGATCTCAAATGGACAAAGGATAGCAACTATAAGATTTTGGTTAATGTCCAGCCTTGGGATTATGGGAGTTCAAATCAGTACTTGAATGTTGGTGGAACACTTCGGGGTGTCATGACGAAAAATCCCTTCCTTAGAGTATTTGTAGCGAGTGGCTACTATGATTTGGCAACGCCCTTTTTTGGCACGGAATATACTTTTAATCATCTAGGACTTGATCCCTCTTTGATGCATCATGTAACCATGAAGCATTACGAAGCTGGGCATATGATGTTCATCTATCGTCCGGCATTGATCAAGTTGAAGCAAGATTTAGCTGAATTTTACGAGCAGACCTTATCTGGCCAGAAAAAAGAGGAGAAGGCTACAGCAATTAGTCCAAAGGGGCAAGTTCCCCCAAATCCACTTTAGAAAGATACCTTGTTGATCTTGTGGTCAGTTTCCGGTCGGTTGCAAAGAAATCTTCGAAACTAAAAAAGAGATTTAACATGCTCGCTTCATTGCTATACTGCGCATATCCAAGTAAACTAAAAAACCCGATATAGGCTGCTTATGATGGGTTTACCCCTGGATTTGGGTTTTACTTCTCAAGATTTATTTGGACAGGTGCTAGAAGAAAGAGGAAGAATTTTCTCAATTTTCTCCAAGGTCCGAATTGTTGGGAGTTGGTGTTTTCAATACAAAAGGCTTGATTATTCAACTAACTCTTGGTATGCTAAGGCCACGTTTCTTACCAACGGCTTTTTCAATAAGCTAAGGTTTCTGGGGCAATAGCTCAGTTGGTTAGAGCAGCGGACTCATAACCCGCTGGTCCCTGGTTCAAGTCCAGGTTGCCCCACTTTTTCTAAACTGTTGTGAATAAATGTTATATGGAGACAATGCCACAGCTATAAAATTAAAATTCACCGCGAAAAAAGACCCCGCGGCACACACGTGGCACACCTCGACCTTATACATCACAGCAGATCTCAACAGTTCTCATCACATCGATGATGTCACTGCTCACGCTAACCCATCAAATGGAGCATGAGCAAGATTGGCACAAGGTATTCAAAAAAGAATCAGTAAAAATGGCGTCGTCAGTTATCGGGTTCAGATTCGGCAAGGTGATGGCTTTCCTCCAAAATCCAAGACATGGCCAACTCTTCAAGAAGCTAAAGACTGGCAAACACAAGAAAAAGCTCGCCGACGGCAGGGGGCTTATTTCCCAGAACAGGCAAAAACGAAACGCACATTAGCCGATCTTATAGATCGCTATATCACAATCATTCTCCCAACCAAGCCAAAGGATGCCAGAAATGCCCAACGCCAGCTGCAATGGTGGAAATCAAAGCTTGGTAAATATGCCCTTCAGACCATTACACCTGATTTAATAGCTCAATACAGAAAGGAATTGGCTGAGGGAACAACATTCAGAGGAATTCGTCGATCTCCTGCGACGGTCAACCGTTACTTGGCTATATTGTCTACACTCATGACATATGCAGTTCGCGAAACCGGATGGATTTCAGATAATCCGTGCCTTCGAGTTTCAAAATTTAAAGAGTCAAAGGGGCGCGACCGTATTCTTTTGCAGGATGAATGTGGGCGCTTGCTGGAAGCTTGTAGAAAAGCCGCAACGAGCATCTTTTGTTGATTGTACTTCTTGCTATTACTACAGGGATGCGTCAGGGGGAAATTTTAGGATTAACATGGGATTGCATAGACTTTGACCGAGATTCCATTACCCTAAAAGAAACGAAGAATGGACTACACCGCACCGTTTCGTTGATTGGCCAACCCTTGCAGCTTCTCCGTGAGCATTATCTGAAAAGGAGCCTGCATACCCAATTCGTTTTTCCAGCAAAAAAACGTTTTGGTCAAATTTCCATTCGCAAGGCATGGGATGAAGCTTTAAAAAGAGCTGGAAGACTTGCCGACCTACATTTTCACGATTTACGCCATACATTTTGTACATATGCCTCAAAATCAGGAGCTTCCACTCTTGAATTAGCTACTGCTATGGGACATCAGACTTTGCAGATGCTCCAACGCTATACCCACATGAATGCAGCTATCACACATCGTTTATCCACCGCCGTACATCAAAAACTATTGGAGGCCGAAAATGGCAGAGACCGGACAAAAATTGGCTGATCTTATGCAGTCAAGGCTCGATAGTATCGACGCTCTTTCTCGTAAAGTTGCTATTGAGATTAACCGAATCCAGTTTTATTTTTACGAAAAATATTTTATTCCAGGGCGTCCGCAGATAAAGAAAAACACATTTCGAGTAATGATTTATATTCATCGATTGGGAATGCAACAATTGGCTCCCGATCCATCTTTCAGAAATTTATGCCTCTCAACATCAGTGCTTGGAGCTATTATTAATAAATTTCTTTTTTTTGCTCATGAAATGGTATCTCAGACAAATAATCGCCCGAGAGTGTTATGGTTTATTCCATGGGGTATAAAGACGGTTCGTCCAGAAATGAAAATGAACAGAATCTTGCCAGAGGACGAGATGAAGCTCTTCTTTTTTGTCCAGATTCTTCCGAAATCTCAAATGAAATAGACTGGTTTGAAAATGAAAATGCAGCAAATTCGTTGACTTATCAATTCTTGTCGATAATGGCTTATGAAGATGAAATGGAGATGGTTCGCAAAAATCTATTAAAAGAACCATTACCGATTTACGTGAAGGCAATTGATGAGTGGCGGGAGCTTCCTTCAGAGCAATCAGATCCTGATCGAGTGTATGAAGTTGCAGCTGATCCGCAGGGACTCTATGAAATTGATTTTGCTCCTAAAAGGGGACAGTCTCTTGCACTCGCTTATGTAGATGTTTTAAAAGCCATTAAAGGCAGGCGATCTCGACACAGACAAACGCTACGAAAGATTTATAAAAAACATTTGGAATATGAAATATTTGAAGGTGTTCTTTGGACAGAGGAGCAACGTTTGGGTTTTCTAAAAGAATGGAAACTAAACCTTTTTGGCATGCCTAAGAAACATATTTCAAAACCAGGTCGCTGGAAACAATGTGAAGGGATAGATAGATATACTGCAGCTAAATTTATTAGATATTTTGTCTTTAATTTCATTAAAGATCCAAGTGATCAAAAGCTGGGTGAATGTGCTTGTGTTCTATGGTTACTCATTTGGTGTGCTCAAGAATGCAGTTTTCGCTCAGTCACAGTTCAGGAAGTTCTCAATATATCAATAAAGGATCTGATCGCAAATAATTGTATTATAATAGGGGGACATGAAGTAGAAGTCTCTTCCGGTCTCTATCAAATTTTTCTTTGCCTCTCAGATCAAAACGGCAATGATGAACGCCTTTTTCAGAACATTGACAGCAAAGGCAAAGCGCTGGAACGAGCTCTTCAAAAAGGGTCTAAAGAAATTTTAGGCGATGATTGTTTTCCGGTGTTACCTGCATCATTTCTTATCTCTCCCCATAATTATCCTCATATGCGTATATCAGCTGCGCAGCGGCAGATCATGAAAAACCGCAAGCAAATTATTCCTTTTCGGCATCCAAGAAAGGATGTTTTATCTGCATTAAAAAACGATGAAAAACGTCGGCAATCATCTTAAAATATAAAGATGCATTATCATTTTGAATCGTGATTCTCTTTCGATTCGATTTTACATCAAAATTAACTCATTGAATATTAAATATATATATGAATTTTGTCTAACACTCAAAATGTTGGCTCGTGTGGTGTTGAGGTCTGTATGGCAAGGTTGTAGGTAACTCAAATGAGTTAACCAATCATAATGAAGCTGACAGGAGAATGCCTATGGCTGACAATAATAAAGATTATAGCTACTGCACTATTAAACAGATAGCAGATGATCCAAGCTTTTGCTTCACCGTTCCCATGTCAGATATTATGTGCTGCATGCACGTAAAAATGGGCTAGCGCTGGCCTTGAGTCTATCGGTAAAAAAATTTTAATTCGTCGGGATTTGTTCATCGAGTGGATCGAAAAATCCAATAAACGTCCTTAGCACATGCTCTTTTTAAAAACAAAGGGAGCTTGCTGCACACAACGAAATATGCAAAAAGCTCCCGTAATACAAAGGTTACATATGATCAATTCAGATTCTACACATACTCCAGAAGATAATCAAGAAGATTTAAACCTTTTAAAACCAGATCTCAACTTGGCGCAGCGGTTTTTGACACTACTTTCACAGTGCGATGAAGCTGATGCATTCACCTTTCAAATTTTTTTGGAAGGAAAGTGGTCATCAGGCGCTTACGCGAAAATATTGCATGGGAATTTGGCGGAATTGAGTGAAGACTTAATTCAAGCTAATCTTAATGGATGCGGCATCTTTGTAACAATAAATCGTACAGACGGAAAGGGAAGAAAAAATGAGAATATCGTAGGTATTCGCGCTGTGTTCGTCGATCTGGACGGAGCGCCTTTACAGCATTTCTTAGATGCTCCACTGTCACCTCACATTGTGATAGAATCAAGCTCAGGTCATTATCATGCGTATTGGATAATCGAAGATCTTGCCTGCGATGAATTTACATCGATTCAAAAAGAATTAGCAGCTCGATTTGGAGGAGATCCGCAAGTCAATGATCGCGGACGGGTGATGCGATTGCCGGGATTCTATCATCTTAAAGGATTGCCTTACCAAACCAACATCATCAATGAGAGTGGCGAATTACCCTTTAAGCTGGATAACTTTATAAATGCCTTTAAGCTCATAAAGGGAGAACTTTCCTTTGAGATTGCTTCGGGCTTTACTTACCAAAATCCTGTTCTGAAGGCACTTCAACATAATAAACTTCTCATTAAAAAACAGGGGCATCCGGTGGGGTGCTGGAATATCCGTTGTCCATGGAGCCATCGGCATTCAAAACAAGATTTGGGTACTAAATATTTTGAACCTAATGCCAGCGACTTTCCTGTTGGTGGATTCAAATGTTTTCATGTGAGTTGTGGGGATAAATCGCTTAAAGATCTGCTAGCACATCTCGGAATACAATCTTTGACAAGTTCTACACCATTGCTTCTTCATCGCCCCCTTAACGCTTCTAAACCATTCCCTTTTGAGGCATTAGGAACTATTCTCATGCCGGCAGCATTTGCCCTGCAAAGAGTAATTCAGGCACCTGATGCCATTTGCGCGCAAAGTGTTTTAGGAGCGGCAGCTTTAGCTTGTCAACCGTTTGCAAATGTCTTTATTGATGGGCGTGAAATTCCGCTGTCGATTTTTTTAATAACAGTTGCCGAATCGGGAGACCGAAAAAGCGCAACTGACAAAATTGCACTTAAACCCATTTATGCGTGGCAAAAAATGCTTTCAGAGTTATTTAGAGAAGAAAATAAGCAATATGTACGACGCAAAGAATTATGGGATTTCAAAAAAAAGGACTGGTTGAAAGATCCAAGTAAAGGATTATTTATTGAAGAAGAGCCTCACGCCCCCTTGCACCCTCTTATATTAGTTGAAGAACCAACCTATGAAGGAATTGTCAAGTACTTGGCAATTGGACAACCAAGTGTCGGTCTTTTCAGTGATGAAGGTGCACGATTTTTTGGAGGCCATGCCATGGGGCGTGATAACCAACTAAAAACCATTGCCGGTTTATCATCTCTTTGGGATGGGAAAGAAATCTCAAGATTGCGTGGAGGGGATGGCAATATGTTGCTTTATGGTAGACGCGTTTCTTTGCATCTGATGATCCAAGAAATCATTTTGGAACAGTTGATGAGCAATAAAATGATAGAGAACCAAGGTTTTTTGCCGCGTTGTCTTGTCTCATTTCCTGAATCTACAGCAGGGAAAAGACCATATGTGGAAGAAGATCTCAGCAATGATATGGCCATTCGTGAGTATTATGGGCGATTACACTCATTACTTGATAAGAAATATCCTGTCGATCCATATCCATCTCTACAAAATGAGCTTAAACCGCGCAAAATAGCACTAACAGGTTCAGCCAAGAAGGAATGGATTATTTACCATAACAGCATAGACCTGGATTTAGGCCCGGGAAAAAGGCTTGAGCAGGTTCGGCGATTTGCAAATAAGGCTGGTGAACATGTCCTACGGTTAGCCGGGATCTTAGGAATGATTGAATGGATAGAGACGGATCAAATTGAACTTGAGGATATTCAAAAGGGGATTGCATTGGTAGAATATTATTTAACAGAATCGATGCGGATTCAGGGATATCTATCAATTGACCCGGACCTAATTTTGGCGCAGAAACTTTTGCATTGGGGTTGGGGCAAAGGACGGGAGGTGTTTCCTTTACAGGAAATTTATCAATACGGACCCATAGAAATAAGGCAGGCATCGAAAGCGAGGTACATCATGAAAATCTTGGAAAGTCACGGTTGGGCTTCACCGATGACAGAGATAGAAATCGATGGAAGGTATTACAAGGAAGTGTGGGTCATTCGGCATAAAATATAAATGGCATAATTTGCTAATTCTGCTTATTCGCTAAAAATAAGCAGTTTAGCAGGATTAGCAATCATTAAAATTTTTCATCCAAAAAATATAGAAGGAAAGTCATGGAAAAAAATCAAGAACAGCAAATGCCCGTAAAGAAGCGCAGTCTTACCGATCAAGAAAAGTTGTCAATAGCTCGCGTGAAAAAAAGACATATTTCAAAAAATGTTCCCCTCTATCGCATTAACGAGAGTGATTGTAAAGATACGTTAGAGCTTAGTTATGATAAAGACCTAGAGCATAACGATGCCGTTTATCTTTTTGAATCACGCGTGTTGGACGTAACGGGTTCTGCTAATAGTGATGTTGGCCTTCAACTTCTTAATAATGTTGGGAAGGCCATTGTTTCAGGAAAAGCAGGGATAAAGGATTTTGTAAAACAAATGGGTACTATAGCACTTTCAATGCAAGCGATGGCCCCACAGGATGAATTTGAAGGCCAATTAATAGCTCAGCTAGTCGTCCTTCATGAACATGCTATGGAATGGCTCGGTAAAGCAATGCGCACCGATCGGGTGGATTTTTCGAATGTTTATCTCAACGGGGCGTCTAAGCTCTTAACCCGACATCATGAAACTCTTGAAGCATTACTTAAATATCGGAGAAAAGGGGAGCAGCGTGTACATGTCGAGCACGTTCATGTCCATGGAGGAGGACAAGCGATAGTCGGCAACGTTACCACCGGGGGTGGGATGAACCAGAAATTTGAGGAGGGTCCCCATGCAAAGGTGTAAAGCGAAGTCTAAGCGCAGCGGCGAACAGTGCAAAAATTTTGCTCTAAAGGGGTGGAGCGTCTGTCGCATGCATGGCGCCAAGGGAGGTCCAAGGACACAAGAAGGATATGATGTTTGCAAAAAAGCTCCCCAAAAACACGGCATGTATAACCAAGAATCATTAGAAGAATTAAAGATAATGCGGAAGCTGTTGAAAAATGAAGTTGGTTTCTTGGAAACTGAATTGTGAAAGAAATGGCTTAAGCTGCCTTTCCTGTCTTTTGTTATAAAAAAAATAATAAATTAATGATTGATAATTTATTTTTTTAAGTTAAAATTTGTTTTTTATAAAATTATTTTTGCTAATTATAAAATATGTATGATTAGTTTATCATCTTCGTTTTGTTAAATTGAGGAAGATGAAATGAAAAAGAAAAATTTTCACGAAAAGCAAAAGTCTCTTGAATCAAATTTAATGATATCAGCAGAAAAACTGCGCGGGGCTATGGACCCATCCGAATACAAGCACATCGTTCTTGGTTTGGTTTTTCTTCGATATCTCTCGGAAGCCTTTGAAATTAAGCGAGAAGAATTGAAGGCAGATAAATTAGCAGACCCTGAAGATCCCGAACAGTACCAGGCAGATAATATTTATTGGGTTCCTCAAGCAGCGCGATGGAATGTAATAGCTGCGCATGCTCGCTCTCCTGATATTGGCAAAAAACTTGATGAGGCAATGCGTGCCATCGAAAGAGATAATGACAGTCTTAAAGGCGTGCTTTATAAAGAATATAGTAAACCAAGTTTAGATCCAAAAATGATTGGCGGGCTTGGTGATCTTTTTACTAATCAAATCAACCAAATAAGTTGCGCTGAAGATTTCGACTTTCTTGGCAGGATATATGAATTTTTTCTAGCAGAATTTGCCGGTAAAGAGGGCAAACGCGGCGGAGATTTTTACACCCCACCTTCGCTTGTTCGAACGCTCGTTGAAATGATCGAACCCCTTCACGGTCGCTTATACGATCCTTGTTGTGGGACCGGCGGCTTTTTTATCCAATCCCAAAATTTGATTCAAGCACATAGAGGAAAAATTGGTGATATTGCCATCTATGGGCAAGAACGCAATAACACCACATGGAAGCTTGCCAAAATGAACCTTGCCATTCGCGGTATTGATGCGGATATTCGTTGGAATGCTGAGGGGACTCTTCTTAAAGATGCTCTTCCGGATATCGATCGACTATACTCTTGCCAATCCGCCGTTTAATGTGAAGGACTGGTCAGGAGAGCTCCTAGGGACGATCCTGCGTTGGAAATATGGTGTCCCGCCAAGGAGAAATGCCAATTTGGCTTGGGTGCAGCATATTATTCATTACCTCACCCCAAACGGCATTGCCGGAATTGTCTTAGCCAATGGTTCAATGTCTTCAAATACCGATACTGAAGGAGATATCCGCAAGGCGCTGATTGAAAATAACCTTGTTGATTGCATAGTGGCTTTACCAGGCAGCTTTTCTTTTGGAACCCAAATCCCTCGTGCTTGTGGATTTTTGCTAAAAACCGTGCGAATGGTAAATCAGGAAGTCTAAACTCCGAAATCGTGGAGGGGAAATCCTCTTCATCGATGCTCGTCAATTAGGTCACATGATTTCTCGGACACAGCGATCATTTTCGGACGAAGCATAATCGAATTGCAGAAACCTATCATGCTTAGCATGGACAAAATACGGCAGGAGAAATCAAGATGTTCAGGCCTATTGCAAGGCAGCCACATTAAATGAGATAGCTCAGCATAATTATGTTTTAACACCGGGCCGTTATGTGGCTCTCGAGATCGATGAAGAAGATGGACGATCGCTTGAAAGTAAAATGCAACAGCTTGTTGGCAAGCTGTACGAGCAAATGGATCACGCTTTGCAGCTCCAAAAACAAATAAGAAAACATTTCGATGGCTTAAGCTATGCTCTAAGGGATGGAAAAAGACCTCTTTGGGAAGCCTAATAAGCGTGCCATTCAGCGAGGTATTACACCAAAATATAGTGATCAGCGTGTATTGGTGCTCAATCAAAAATGTATCCGTGAACAACGAATTGGATGGCAGACTCAACGCCACGATAGCTCAAAGCGATTGATACATAATGAATTAAATCTCCGTCTTGGTGATGTGCTAGTTAATTCAACTGGTGTGGGTACTGTCGGTCAGTAGCTCAAGTAAAATTCTTGCCGGAAATACTTACTGCTGTTCAAGCTTCTCATGTCACTTTGCTCCGTGCTAACCCAGATAGGATTGATTTTTAATTTTTTTCTGGTTCGGGCCGTTGGAGAAAAACAGTTCTTATATCCAAATCCTAGGTGAAGGTTCTACTGGCCAAACTGGACTATCCCGAACTAAGTTGGCGCAATTGAAA
>CAWCVY010000048.1:0-72236 GCA_963799115.1 uncultured Chlamydiae bacterium
GGGGAATTTGGAATAGTGGACATGCTAAAATTGTTCTTAAATGAATTATTATTTCTTTTGCTAAAAATATTATAACATATTTCCCTACAGGAATTCAAGTAGAGATTTTTGGAACAGGATATGCAGGATCGCTTTTCGTGGCAGTTGCTATGCTGAGTTTCTAGTATATCTTTAAAGAAAATTTCTCTTGAAAAAGAGCGAACACTCCAATTACGGTATTTGTACCAAAATCCAAAATGGAGGTTCGCATATGAAAGACTATACCGGAAAAAGTATTTTTGTAGGAATGGATGTGCATAAAAAAACCTATTCAGTAACGGCGATATGCGATGGAACTATTGTTAAGAGAGACACATTAAAAGCCGAACCTCAGGGTTTGATTGCCTACCTTAAAAAGCGATTTGGCTCGGGAAAAATTAAGACTGCTTATGAAGCGGGATTTTGCGGCTTTCATTACATAGAACTTTAGAGGCCGCCGAAATTGAAAATATTGTTGCTCATGCAGCAGGTATAGAAACGTCAAATAGCCGAGTAAAAACAGATAAACGAGATTCTCTTAAAATAGCGGCACACTTGTCTGAGGGTAAATTAAAAAACGTTCATATTCCGACTGTGGAACAAGAAGACCACCGAACTGTAACAAGGCTGAGAGATACTTTTTGTAAAGAAAGATCCCGGATTGGCAACCAAATCAAATCCCTCTCTTTTTCTACATGGACTGATATCTGCTGATGACGAGAAAAAAGTCAGTCTAAAATGGATTAAGAGGGTTTCTGAATTTGAAATGCTGCCAGGAGTTAAGTTTACTGTAGGAAAATTTGTAGCAATGTGGTTTGAATTCAATGCAAAGATCAAAGAGATAGACATAGAGATAAGAAAACAAGCTATTAAGGATCGTGCAATTGATGAAATGTACCAAACAGCAAGTGGAATTGGCCCGACAAGTGCTCGAGTGCTAGCTAATGAATTGGGCAATCTACAGCAATTTAAGAATGAAGGACAGTTATTTAGTTATATAGGGTTTACTCCGAGCGAACACTCTTCCGGAGAGCACACGAGGCAAGGGCATATTACAAAACAAGGGAAGCCGATTGTGAGGAAAATACTTGTTCAAGCTGCTTGGGTAGCAATACGGCATGACCAAGAACTTCAGATTATTTATGAGAGAATTGCTGCGAAATCAGGAGCTAAAAGAGCAATTGTTGCTATCGCTAGAAGGTTAATTGGACGCATCAGAGCTTGCTTTAGGACAGGAGAACTTTACGAAGCTCAGAAGGTAGAGCGGGCGACCTTAAAATTTAATAAAACATCGCAAAACAAAAAACAACGCACACACAAAGATAAATTGGTGGCTTGAAAGGTTTTATCCTCGGAAATTCCATTAATAAATTATTAGAGACCACAATCTCGGAGCGATGCGACTACGCCTATCGGCTTCATCGATCGCATTTTTCTCTTGAGGGGGTAAATAACATTTTTTATAACTTCAATTGACTTGTAGTAACGTTTGAGGCCCGGACTTAAGCATCAGAAGCGATTCTTGCCAGTATGGCTAGCTTAAAGTCTATTTAAATGGCAATAATCGCAACAGATGCAAAAGTCCTACGACTCGTAGGGTTAAAAAAAATAAACCAACAAAAATGCTGAAAAGAAAAATTTGATGACTTTCGGGGTGACTCTGTACATTATCCTAGTGAGCATGAAAGTGCATCACGTGCGGCAGTTTAGAGCACCCCACTTTTAAAATGTTCGAAAAAATAACTAGTGGCGCACTTACGAGTTTGACCACGAATAGCAGGTAGGCTTTAAAAATTTAAGGCACAACGAACGACATCAAGTAATCTAATTAGAGAAATAGTTGGGTGGAGTGATCGATATGGCTTGACAATTCACATAGCAGGATAAATAAATAAAAACATTTTCTTGTTATGCTCCGCGAAGCGTCCTGCATATCCTGTTTTTTTATTATTTTTATTTGTTTTGTAATTTACTTTTTTATTTCATTTTTTTATAAAACATGATAGAATAATCTTAAATTTAAAAAAACTAAATGAGGAGAAAAATGAATATTACAAATACTTACAACTTTTATCACGCGAGTTTTGAGGCTGAATGCGCCCGACCCAAAACATTCTCAGAAAAAGCTCACGATGCTTTTCGTTCCGTAAGCGAAGAAGATAAAACAGACCCTGCATTTACAAAGGTTATTCAAGGATTAAATCCTTCGTTAGAAAGTCAACCCGACTCGATGTTTTTGAAAGAACTCCCCGTTGAACTACAAGAGCATGTCTTCAAATTTCTTCAACCAAGAGATCTTTTAAGATGCTTACCTATTTGTAAGCAATTTCATTTTTTGGCAGCAAGAGGATTAGCTATCGAAGATGTAGTTTCTCCTTACATCGATTTAAGGCAACTAGAAAGGCAAATTGACCAAAGATTAGAAGAAAATAAATCCACTGGTTCATTAAATGGAAGAACGATAAGCGTCCTTTCGGGTGGTAGCTATAGTGAAAAAATAAATGAAACGCTGAAACAACTTTCTTCACTTAAAGCCTATTGTATACTCTTACGAATGTATAAAGTCGAACCCAAAGAAGTCGAATCCAGAGAAATAGACCTCACATTAATACGGATTACCTCCTTGCAAAAAGCATGTCAAGCGAAATTAGAAGAAATTGAAGGGTTCCTCAAGTTGAAAGGGATGAACGCAGCAAATAGGGGGGCAAATTTTATTGCAAGTATCTTAAACAATCCCAATTCTAAATAAAAGCCAGATTGGACATGGACAAATTGGACCATTTGGACTAATTGGATCCAATAAATGTCCAATTCGTCCCACTATTCCAATTCGTCCAATTCTTCCAAGGAAGTTTTTCGGTCTTATGGGAAAAGTGGGTGCGGTCTACTAGGTGCTGGAAGGGTAGGTTTTTTGGGTTTGGGTAAAGTTGGTTGTGGTTCTCGTTCGATTAATCGTCCTCCCACTATTTCTCTCAATACTTCATACTTAATTTTAATCATACTTACTACTTAAAGATAAAAGATTTAGTAAGTATTGATCCTCCCTCTCCCGCTCATAATTTAACAGTAATTAAATTAATTATCAATTAGGTATATTTTATACTTAAACTATTAACTAGTTTACAATCAACAGATTATTTTTTGAATTTTATTTTATTGATGCCATTTAAAGCTGCAATGCGATATCCCTCAGCATAGGTCGGATAGTTGAAAACGTGATCGACAAAATAATCTAAATGGGCCCTTAAACTGATCGCCATTTGCCCTATGTGAACGATTTCCGTGGCATTGCGCCCAATCACATGCACGCCCAAAATTTCAAGAGTTTCGGCATGAAAAAGGATTTTAAAAAGCCCGGTATTGCTTCCTGCAATATGACTTCTGGCAATTTCATAAAAATGTGCTCGTCCCACTTCATAATGAAAACCCATTGCTTTTAATTCTTCCTCAGTATATCCACAGCATGAAATTTCCGGTATTGTATAAATTCCGACAGGATAAAAAGCCGGAAAATGGTGGGTTTGCGCTCCGCAAGCATGCAAGGCAGCTAAACGCCCCTGTTCCATGCTCGTTGAAGCTAAGCAAGGCCCCCCGATAACATCTCCAACACCATAGATGTGGGGCACAGAAGTCTGAAAAAGAGCATTTACAGGAATATAGCCTTTGGGATCAACCCTTATACCGGCATTTTCAAGATGCAGGGAATCAACATTTGCCATGCGGCCTAAAGCATAAAGTAAAACATCAGCTTCCAGTGTTGTCCCATCCTTTAAGCGGACGAAGGCATGATCTTCTTTGCGAGCTATCTCAAGGGGTTCCTTTCTCCCTAAAAACTTAAGGCCAATATCAGTTAAAGCTGTTTGAAGGTAAATTCCTATTTCGGCATCCAACATAGGCAACATATGTTCTTTTCGGTCAATCACAATCACTTCAGTCCCAAGCGCTGAAAAAAAACTCGCGTATTCTGATCCAATAATCCCCCCGCCTAAAACAATCATGCTTTTTGGCACTTTCCCTATTCTCAGAAGCGTGGTGGAATCCAAAATGACTTCACGATCAAAAGGAACATCAGGAGGATTTCGGGGATTTGATCCTACAGCGATAATAAAGGTATCAGCCTTGATCTGATATTTAAGGCGATAATCTTCATCGACAATGATCAACGTATTTTCATTTTCAAAGCGGGCCGAGCCTTGAATAAATTGGATAAAGTTTTTTTTAAATTGTCGCGCAATAATATTACGCTCTTCCCGAACAACCGTATGCAAACGCTCATTTAAATCGTCGATGGTAACTTCTGGTAAAATGCATTCTTTCCCATGAAAGTGCCGCTCATAAAAGCGGGATAAAACAACTACAGCCTCTCTAAAAGTTTTAGAAGGTATCGTTCCAGTATATAAACAAGCCCCCCCCGGTTCGGGATCTCTTTCAATAACAACGACCTGCTTGCCAAGCTTGGCCGCTTGAATGGCCGCTTTTTGACCTGCAGGGCCCGAACCAATCACCACCATGTCTGCCGTAATATTTTCCATAACCTATCCTCGCTGATTTTGGAACATAAACAGAATGAGACTAATTTTTCAACTTTTCTCTGGGTTTATACCTAGCTTGAGGATTAAATCCTAAAAATCTATAATATAATTAAGTTTACAAGGGGTTTTTATGGCTAAGGTTAATTATACTAAAGTCGAAGGCGCTTTTGAAAATGCCTTGAAAAAACTCTTTATTGAAAATCTGTCTGAATTAGCTACGATCGCCAATGTCATTCAAGATCCTGAAGCTAATTTATCCAATAAAGCAATTTCAAACCTTATTACCCGTTTCCATCGAGAGTTAAAAAAGCTCAAAAAACATGATTCCAAGCTATTTGCCAAATTAAATTTAACTCCTGAAGAGGAAGCCCGTTTTGCTCTCCCAGCTGATCAGTATATACAAAGAGATTGGATGCGACTGAGAACTTTAAAAGAGAGAATCGATGAATTAAAGCATGAGTTATATGGCGAAGAATCCATAAATGTAGAATATGAAAAACAAGTCGCTAAAGAAAGACGCCGCCATGTCAATAAACGTTTCAATATTCGCGATGGGTGGCTTCCTTTGCATTAAAATTCCCCCCATTTTAAAATTTGACTATTTTAGTCTTGTCTGTTAACTCTTTCCCTGATATATTAGGTATTTTCATTTGTCCATCGCTATTGGAGAAACTCATGTCAAAAGTATGTCAAGTTACAGGCAGAAGGCCTTCTCGCGGGTATAAGTATGCCATTCGCGGGATTGCTAAGAAGAAGAAAGGGATCGGTCTTAAAGTGACCGGCAAAACCAAGCGCCGTTTTTTACCGAATCTTGCTAAAAAAAGAATTTGGTTTGCCGACGAGAACCGTTTTATTACCCTCAAATTATCTATGGCAGCTATGAGAACCATCGATCGTTTAGGAATTGCGGCAGTTGTGCGCGAAATGCGTTCACGCGGAGATCGTGTTTAATGCGGGAATGGTATAATTAAGGCCAGCAATGATAAACGAGATGCTGGTGATGATGACGCAGCGAATACAGCTCATGTGAAGTGAAGATTGATTGAATGAGCCTGAAGGGCTCTAATTGCAACAGCCCAGGGCACCGCCCTGGGTAAGATTCACAAGAATATAGCAGCCTGAAGGGCTGCCAGAGAGCGATTTTTTGATGTAAATTTTTTTGTGATTAATGGACTATTCTAGCAGCCCTACAGGATGCAAATTTATTTTTATCCCTACCCAGGGCGATGCCATGAGCTGTTGCAATTAGAGCCCTTCAGGCTCATTTATCCAGACACTTGCATCAAATGAGTCGTTTTAAATTCATTAAATGAAAAATCTGAATGAAAACCCATGCTAGGATTTTTTCAAAAAAACTTATGCGTAAAAGTATGTCCCTGACTCCCCGTCTCCCAAGTAACTTCCCTAAATTGGGACGTTATCGATGGGTGTTATTTAAAGATTATTAACCACAGAGACCACAGAGCTCACAGAGGAAGATCTACGTCGTATAAGAACATAAACCTCTCTCTGTGAGCTCTGTGATCTCTGTGGTGGATATATTTTTACGAGTAAAGTTACTTCCTGAACGGGGTTCCACCAGGGATAGGGCAACTCTGCGTTATCCTTAGCTTAACGCGTATGGGGCGATACCTTGGGCTGTTGCAATTAGAGAGCCCTTCAGGCTCATTCAACCCGTCCATAGCTTCACACGAGTAGCAATTAGGACTCTGGCAACTCTTTAATGATCTAAAAATTTTCCTATTTTATGAAAATCCCTATCTAATTTAGGTTTTTTAATTTTTATGCAAAGTAATTGAGGATGCGGGTTATCCCTTCAAGGACAATAGCCTCCTGTCGTGCAAAGCAAAGCCTTATGTAGCGATGGGTTTCTTTATTTAGACCAAAATCCTTTCCCGGCACAAGAGCCACCTTGGCCTTATCCAAAATATCCATGACTAAACGTTCACTATCGCTCATTTGAGTTTTCAAAAAGAGAAAGATTCCAGCCTCCGGCTTGATATAGGATAAGATCTCCTGTTCAACCAGCGGTTTTATCATCTTGCAAATGAGTGCCAAATTATTTTTGACAATCTTTACTTGGTTTTCAATAAGCTCCTTATGCTCTAAAGCAAAAAGAGCAGCATGCTGCCCAACCACACTTGGACAACACAAAGTCCCATCCTGTACAGCCATTAAGTGTGGAATAAGAGAATCCGGAGCAACAATATAGCCTATCCTCCACCCGCTCATAGCAAAATCTTTGGAAAATGACCCTGTCCTCACGACAAATGAAGACTCAAGAACAAGAGGTGTTCCGGAGCTGAAACTTCCCTCAAAAATATAATTGTCATAAACTTCGTCAAGAATTAAATAAATTCTATGAAATTCACAAAAATTTTTTAGTGAGAGGAGATCCTCAGTCTTAAGACAAATGCCGCAAGGATTTGAGGGATTCGAAAGAATCACCATTTTTGTGCGAGGAGTAACAGCTTCTTTAATCCTTTCACTATCCAATCGCCATCCGCCCTGCTCTTCAACAAAACCTGGCACAAATAAAGGGTGGGCTTTGGAGAATTTAATGATATTCTGATAACTGGGATAAGTAGGTTCGGGGAGAATTACCTGATCACCATTTGTTAAGAGGGACAAACACAAATTGGTAATCCCTCCAATCGAGCCATGGGTAATTAAAATCTGCTCCGGAATATACTTGCGGTTAAACTTTAAAGATAAATCTTCAGCTATCTTTACCCGGAGAGGAAAAATCCCCCCCACATTTTGATAATAATCAACTAAATCACTTTTTAATAATTCTCGAATGTGATCCTTAATGATTTGAGGAGTCCCGCCAACTTTCACCGCACCTTGGGAGAAAGAAATGTATTCGGAATTGCGGCTAACAAAAGACTCAATTGTTTTGTATTTAGGGGTTGTTAAAACTAACATAATTAATAACCTAATAATTTATAGACTTTGAAAAAATAGTAAAATTAGCAAACTACATCACAACACTCGATGTTTTGATATAGGGATTGCCGCAAGCAATTGCAGTAATAATCTGAATGTCAAGAAATGATATTTAGATTTAAAAAAATTGAGAAAAAATAAAGAAAATTAAATGGTAGCCCAAAGGGCTGCAGAAAAGACCGCAGAAGGGAATACAAAAGAAGTTATCTTATCAAAGATAGGATTGTTAAATGTAAACTTAGACATGAAAGATCCATAACATTAGGGCTTGAAGAATTTATGATAGCTTAAATTAAATTTTTTAGGCAAGTATTTTCATTTCCTAGAACCTGTTCAAAATCTTTTGTTAGATACAATAAACTACCACAGAGCCCACAGAGAACACAGAGAGGGGTCTTATGAATTATTTAATTAATCCAGATATATCTGAAGAAATAGACGGGCGTGAAACTGATCCATTAACGGGTAATATCATTGGGGCCGCTATTGAACAATAGCCCCAATACATGAAGCACAATTACTGTCTTATTTACGGCTTTATGGAACCTGTACTCGAGGATTGCTTATTAATTTTAATGTAAAGCGATTAGTAGATGGCATTTGTCGAATGAAGATATAACCCCCTCTCTGTGTTTTCTGTGGGCTCTGTGGTAGTTTTAATTGCTGAAGTGTTCGACACTAAAATTTTTTAGGCAAAGAAAGTTTCGAAAAATTATCTATTTAAAAGATTTTGAACAGGCTCTTAGGAGAAAATAGAATTCTTTCAAAACTAGACTAAGATTTAATTTTAAATAAAGATAGGAGTCAAAAACGAGAATTAACGCGGAGACAAGTGTAAGATACAACAATTTTCCAACACAACATCCTGCCGTGAAAGGCTTAGAGGATGTTTCTAAAAAATTGAATCTTGTAGAAGCAGATTCTTTATTTTCAGCTTTGCTGCATGGATTCCGCCTGCGGCCGATAGAAACTGAGCAAGAAGCACGCGAAGCAGAACGTGTCTTAGAATATATTGAAAGGGCTTTCGAACAAGACACTCCCCTAGAAATAGAACAATACCGCCAAGTCCTTTTGTTGTTGGTCTCGAACTTTGATGAACAGCATTATACTCGCACAGTCGGAAATTTGGCGCCCCATGAATTCCTTCAAGCATTGCTGCAAGAAGATGGCATTACCCAAAAAGAATTAGTTCCAGACTGCTTCAAGTCGGAAAGCCAAGTATCAGAATTTCTCCACCAACGCAAAGGCCGTAAACAACTCTCCTATGATCAAGCTGTTGCTTTGGGCCGCCGCTTTGCTGTCGATCCCCTGAACTTTCTTAACTCACCTGGCTGCCTGGAGGAATCTCCTCCTCGATAGTCAAAAGCTCCAACTGCTCTCCATTCCTAGCCGCCAGGAGCATGCCCTGACTTTCAACTCCCATCAAAGTAGCAGGTTTTAAATTCGCTACCACCAAGATCTGACGTCCCAATAAGGCGTCAGGTTGATATTTTTCCCCAATTCCGGCTACAAGAGTCCGCTTTTCTAAGCCGATGTCGACTTGCAAGCGCAGCAATTTTTTGCTTTTGGGAATAGGCTCAGCATGGCAAATCACACCCATGCGCAAATCCAATTTACGCACTTCATCAATGCTCACTTCTGGTTTTAGAGGGGGAATTGTAACAGCTTCTTCACTCTTTTTTGTTTGCGCGGACTCTATCTTAAGTGTCGAAAGTTGATGCAGCTTCTGAATTTCCGCTTCAATTTGACTGTCTTCGATCTTTTGGAAAAGGATATGCGGGGGCGGAATCGTTTGTCCTTCCGGGACCTTTTCAGACAAAATCTGTCTCCATCCTCTTTCTTCAATGGTATCAGGATAGCCTAACATTTGCCAAACGCGATTAGCAGTCGTAGGAATAATGGGCGAGGAAATCAAAGCCAGTGCTTTTAAACATTCTAAGCAACAAGCTAAAGTCGTACGCATTCTTCCGCGTGTTTCTTCCTGTTTCGCATCTTTCCAAGGGTGTTTGCTATCAAAGTAAACATTGCCGATTTGGGCCAATTCCATAACCAATTGGCTGGCACGCCGCAATTTGAAATGTTCATAGCTTTCGGCAGCTTGATCAACAATCTGCCGGACGTGCTGCAAAAATTCGCAATCCTCCTCTTCAAAAGCTTCGACTGAGGGAACAAGCCCTTGGCATTGCTGACGAATAAAAACTAAGACACGATTGACCAAATTGCCGTATTTTCCCAATAATTCGGCATTGCAACGCTGCTGAAAGTCCTTCCAAGTAAACTCGCTATCGGATGTTTCAGGGGCATTGGAAGCGATCACATAACGAATCTGTTCACTGGTGTAAGACTTAAAGAAGTCTTCTAAATCAATGTACCAGCCTTCAGATTTACTAAATTGCTTGCCTTCTAAATTATAAAATTCATTAGCCGGCAATTCATCGACTATTTTAAAGGGTTGATTTTGCCCCATGATCATGGCAGGGAAAATGGAGGCATGGAAAGGAATGTTGTCCTTGCCTATAAATTGGACTAATCTAGTTTGTGTATCAAACCAGTAATCTTTCCAACGTTCGGGTTGGTTCATGATCAAGGCCCATTCTTTGGTAGCGGAAATATAGCCTATAGGAGCATCAAACCAAACATAAAGTACCTTGCCTACTGCATCCGGAAGAGGAACCGAAACCCCCCAGGCCGAATCGCGCGTAATGGCCCGGGCATGCAGATTATCAATATATCCTCTGATAAAGTTGTTAACGTTGGGCTTCCAATTCTTATTTTCCACCCAATTAATTAACCTTTCTTTAAAACGGTCGAGCAGCAAAAACCAGTGTTTGGTAGGACGAAAGGTCAAGGGTGCATTGGTTAGCTTGGAGCGGGGGTTTTTCATCTCGGTCGCTTCGTAACTTGCTCCGCAACGGGGACATTCATCCCCTCTCGCATTCTCAAAACCGCAACGGGGACAAGTCCCGACAACATAGCGGTCAGCCAAAAACTTGCCATCTGCTTCAGAATAAAGCTGATCTGTTATCCGCGCCTCAATATAGCCATTGGCTAGAAGATCAAGAAAAAATTGGTGGGAGGGTTCCACATGCCCCTCCCAAGTCGTCCGTGAATAATGATCAAAAGAAATTTGGAGCTTCTCAAAAAAATTGCGGTTAATTTGATGAAAGAGATCAACATGCTCCTTGGGTGACCGCCCGGCAAGGTCAGCGCTTAAAGTAATGGCAACACCATATTCATCTGAGCCGCAAATATACAAAACATCATTTTTCATCAGGCGTTGAAAACGGACGTAGCAATCAGCAGGAAGATAAGCCCCTGCAATATGACCAAAATGAAGAGGTCCATTCGCATAGGGAAGAGCGGAGGTCACAAGAATTTTTTGGGTCATGTAGAAAAAGGTTTGGTGGGTTTTTGAACAATTAGTACTTCAAGTTCAGTGTCCGGTACAGCCTTCCAGCCTAGTAAAACTCTAGTTGCAAAGTCGACGTAAAGGGGTCCTGGTTTGGTAAAGATATATTCAGGCTCAATTGCACGAGGAGAAGGGTTTGGTGAAGATTTCTCGGTTTGAAATCCCTCTAAGGAATCATGCACGTCGCGGATAGCATCTTGTTGTTCTTTATTCAGGCTACCCCACGAAACATATTGACCGGGATAACGCTTTTGCAAAAAAGTCCAATCTAATCGTACGACATCGAACGTGCCTACACAATCTTGAAAAATTCGTCCAGTTTCACGACAAAAAACAGCCTTCCTTATTTTAAAGATACGGTTGTCATACTGATGCAAATCATCCAAAAATAGCAAAACCCTTTCAGCTACAAAGTAAGAGAGGTCGGTGCAAGACCGCAAGGGAAGACCTGTATAAGGACTGAAACCTTGAGAATGATTCGAAATCCACCATCCATACCAAAACAAGCCAAACAACAACCCAAAGGCTATAAAAATAACCACTGCTACCAGTAAAACAGACCCTGCCATCTCATCCATAGATTACGACTCTACTACTCATCATCATGAATATCTGCAGTACGATATTTTAGCTTTTCTACAGACTCTGCATTTAACTTTTCCACGGTCGTTCCCAAGTTCACGCCATCTGCTCGACTTGAACCCGATTCTTGGATCTCATCAAATTGATCCTTTCCCTCGCTAATTTCTTCAAGAATTAGCATCGCGCGATTTTGAATCTCAGATCTTACACGAGTATCGCGTCCCGTTTTGATCATATTTTCAGCCAGTTGTATAGCATAATTTACCAAATCAAAATTGCTTTTAAATTTTTTTGATAATTCTTCATTTGTAAAAGTCTTATTCTTTTTTTTCTCCATGCTATATCCCCTTTTTTTTATTTTTCACGCGATGACCCTCAGCAATTACAATGCTGCGGAGGATCTCATAAGCAGAATTGAGATCATCATTGATGATTTCGTAATCATAGTAGCGCACTGCCTCTAGCTCAATTCTCGCCCATTCTAATCGTTTTTCTATACTAGTTGTCGTCTCTGTTTGGCGGCTTATCAACCTTTGGCGTAAAACATCCAAAGAGGGTGGGCGAATGAAGATAAAAACCGCCGAAAGATGACCCTGGAGTTTTAAAGCTCCCTGCGTATCGATGACCAAAAAAACATGCTTTCCTTTTTCTTTCTGTTCTAATACCCACTGCCGTGAAGTGCCGTAATACGTTCCATAGAGTTTCACATACTCAAGAAAGTCACCCTCAGCAATTTTAGCTTCAAATTGAAGCTCGGAAATAAAATGATAGTGAAGGCCCGGAATTTCCCCCTGCCTTGGCTGTCTCGTCGTATAGGAAATACTAGCAATGACAGAGGGAAACTCTTCAGCCAACATTTGTACGAGTGTTGTTTTACCCGTACCGGCAGGAGCGCTTAAGACAAAAATCAAACCCTCGCCTTTATCTCCAAGCAATCCACTCATAGGGTTCTTACTCGACATTCTGAATTTGTTCACGAATGCGCTCAAGTTCACTCTTGATGTCGATCACTGCTCTTGCAATCTCTAAATTAGAAGATTTATTCCCAATTGTAGTGATTTCGCGGTTGATTTCTTGTAAAACAAATTCCAATGTTTTGCCAATACTAATATCTGCTGATTGCATGAGCTCCTCAAAATGAGTCAGATGGAACAATATCCGTGTAATCTCTTCGGTGATATCGATTTTCTCGGCAAAAAGGGCAATCTCACGCAATATCCTGTCCTCATTCTCAACGTGGCCGGGCAATATTTCTTCTAAGCGGGCCATTAACTTTTCCCGATATCTTTCTGTGGCATAAGGCGTTTTTTGCTCTATTACATGTACGGAAGCTTGAATCATTTTAAGACGTTGAGCTATATCTGCCTGTAAAACGCCCCCCTCCTCTTCTTTCATCTTTAAGAAGTTTTTTAAAGTATCATCAAAAACATTTTTAAGAGTTTGGCGATAGATCTCCTCTTCCCCTTGGTTCTCTTCATAGAGAAACAATCCTGGCGTTTCACTCAAAAGAGACAAACGAAATTCTTGCTCTTCAAGATGCAATTTCTTTATGATCTCATACCAAGCGATTTTAAGCTGGTGGGCAAGAGGAAGATTAGGCCTAACGACAAAAGGGATGATTTCTTCAAAAGAGGCTGTCACTTTGATAGTGACCTGTCCTCTGCCCACAAAGAGCATCAACCATTTTTTGATTTCAGGATCAAAACGGCTTAATTCTGGGGGTAAAATCACATTCACTTCTAGATGTTTCCGATTGACGGAATGAATTTCAATCGTAAAATGTCCAGCTCGCGTAGCTAAACCAGCACGCCCAAAGGCTGTCATACTCTTAAGCATACAGAAATTTTCATATAGTAATTGAGGTTTAACTAATTATAATAAAAATTTCTTTTTTGTCAAGAGAAAATTAACCCTGTATTTTACGCCTCTTTTGGGAAAAGATCCAACATGGTATGCCTTGGATTCATCGGTTCGAGTTCAATTCCAATGCTACTGTAGTCAAATATCTTCTCATCTAACTTCGCTAAAATATGCCTTGTAGGGTCATTTGGAAACTGGAAATAAGGGACTTGCTCTCTTTTAAAAGATGATGGAGAGTAAAGACATGCCCCATTTGATAATGTTATGATCGTCGTTCCACCATCTTTATATCTCATGACATCTTCTACGGAAAAATACCTCTGTAAATCTCCCTGTGTGCCCATATATACCTTAAAATCTAAATCCCCCTTTGCATAATTGGCATCGACATAGATGTATTGTCCATTTTCCATTTTAAATAAATATTCGGGTTTTCTAGCAGTTATCAATGGGATCATCAGATCTTCTTGCACCTTCAAATTTGCAAAGATCCCTCGCACACTATCTAAATCTTGTCTTTCATAGGTTGCCAATTGCTTTCCATTATTGTCCACCGCTACTGCCTGGTTATTGTTAACCTCCATTTTTACATTTGAATTAACGTTGCCCTCTTCGGTTTCAAAACGTGCATAATAGTTAATATTTGTTCCCCCATAACCTTTATGTTGCATGAAATAGAAGGATTTGCCATCTGGCGACCAAAGGAAATTATCATGTTCTTTTAGCTTAGCAAAATTTCTTTCACCCAGAAGTTGTTTTCCAGAATCTGGAACATGATTATTACTAATTCGCAAATAAAAATCCCCTTTTTCAGATTTATACAACTGTGTTTCTTCTAAAATTTTCTCGTGTACTTGTATTGGCTGGTTTTTTTCTATTAAATTAACTTGCTTCTTTTTCAGGGTGCAATAAAGCAAATAACAAGCTGATAGGGCACAAATAATGGTCAAAGCTATAAGTGCAATCTTTTTTTGCTGAACTTTTAAAGATTGCCAAGAATTATCTTTAACAAAAGACATTACTTGACAAGACAGACGGGAAACACCATTCATTTGAATACTCCATCAATTAAATTGATTTTTGATTTACATTTTTCTTTCATGTATAATAATGAAAGAATATAATTTTGTAAATAAAAAATCAGACAATAGAATGCAAAAACTGCGCTGTGGCTCATCGCACAAACGAGTAGATATTAGAGTTCATGTTTCCTACGGATTTGCATTTATCCTGTAGGCGAAGCCGTATCCTGTCATCCTGTTTTAACTTTTTTAACTCAAGATATTGACCCATAAGATCATTGAAATATAATAAAAAACAGGATAGACATGATCGCCTACGGCGGCAGGATAAGCAAAATAAATAAGAGAGACTAAATATCTTAATTTTCACTATAGAATATGATCTATCAGCTTCAATTTTAAGGCTCTTTGAAAAGATCCAACACGGTGTGCCTTGGGTTCATCGGTTCAGGTTCAATTCCTATGCTACTGTAGTCAAATGTTTTGACATCCAGTTTATCTAAAACATGTTTTGTAGGGTTGTTTGGAAACTGGAAATAAGGGACCTCCCCTCTATCTAATGATGATGATGATGGAGAGTAAAGTCTTCCCCCATTTGATAGTTTTATGATTGTCGTTCCACCATCTCTAAATCTCCTGAAATTCTTCACAGCATACTGCTGCAAGTTCCCCTTCGTACCAATATATACCCTAAAATCAAGTTCGATCTCTATTTTATCAGTAATTTAAAAGAAAAAACCTTTCATAACCAGAGCTAGGCTTATTCGCATTGCTTATAAGCCTAGCTCTGGAAGTTATTTACTAACCTTCAATTGAAAGGGAATATTCAAACAAGCGCAACTTAGCTCCTTGGCCAAATATACGGAATGTTGAAGGAATGAGAGGTAAGTATTGTTGTGTGGTTGGATCGAGAGTACTATTCTGAAAGAACGTCGCTGCTCCTCCTAACAAGGGATTGTTGTAGTAAAATCCACCTGTATCCTGTCTAAATTCGCTGGACTCCAGACGAACTAAGCCTTCATAGATCCCAGAATTTATTCTCTCTTCTCTTGTCACATCAAATGTAGTTGCTGGTGGAAAATAGTCTAATAAAGTAAAGAGTGCAATTCCAGTCTGAACTCCGTTAAGAACAAGAGTTTGGTCAACACCGCCATGATCGGCTGTTTGAAAACGCGTAGGATCGCGCAATGCCTTGGGTTTATTCTTTTTGAAAACAAAGGTATTACCTTCATTTAAACGGTGTCCTATCTCAGTAATCCTGAGAACCGGCTGGCCATCTAATATCCAGGTAACAGTTGTCCCATTAGAATCGAAGCAAGTTTGAAAAGTATGCACATCGTCTAAAGGGTTTTTACATGTGTCTCGTCGAGCAACGGGGAACATATAAGTATAGGCAGCATATCCACCAAACATAGCTTCTCCCCCCGGTAGTCGTTCCACAAGGGCATAAATAATATCATTAGTGCATATCCAATCGAAAGTCGTCAGAAACACCGGGTTAAGACTAACAAAGCAAAAGCTAGCTAATCGAGGATCTGCATTCGGATTTGGTGAAAATTGACCAAAGGGATTACTATCGACATTAAGCTGCTCCCCTGAGCCCACCCAGGTGGAACAAAGTTGGCGACGCTTATTTTTGTGATGATGACTGCAATCAGGAAGATCATTATCTGAAGGCAGATCTTCAAAAAGAGAATAGGCTAGAAATTTGACATGGTCAAACAATCCACCAGGGACAGGTCCAGGTTCTGGAACGGGAGGAATGGATAATTGAAAAGAAGTTCCATTTTGAGGACTAATTTCAATCCCCCCTTTAGGTAAAGGAGTGCAAGAAAAATCATTTCCACCAAAAGCGGTCACAAAATCTACACTTCCATCAGCTAGTAAGTCTCGATCATTTTCACCTATACGACAACTCGTAAGAATCGCTCGAAAAAAAACAAAAGAATTTTTGGAAGAATGGCGTTTCAAATGCTTAGATCGAGCAAAAATATCCTTTACATCTAAAATATTCTCGCCATGTATTCCTTTCTCGTTAAAGGCCACTAAAGGGTCATAGTCAAGATCTATAAGATTGCTTTCTTGGGCAGTCAGCATGCAAAATGAACCCAGCATACACCCCAAAAATAAAAAAACGAATCGCTTCATTACACCTCTCCTGATTAATTGTTAAAGATTTCTCTAAATGAAATTAGACTACCAAGGATTTTATGTCAAAAAAATTTTACAAAAATGTACGCTGCTGTTATGACAACCTCGCCCATGTCTTTGCCGATTAAAACTAGACATCTTGCATAACCACAATTCTTTGCCCGTGCCCTTGCCCATGCCCTTGCCCAAAAAAAAATCAAAAAAGAGTAAGGGAAAGGAAATGAATTACGCAAGAAGTTGGCTAACTATCGGCAAAAGCATAACTAGATGCTTTAAGCTGAGATTTTAATGGATCGAAGGACCGCCTATGAATAGGACAGGGACCATAACGCTCCAAGGTTTCTAAATGTTGTGCTGTAGCATATCCTTTGTGTTGATCAAAGCCATAAAGAGGCCACTCTTTGTGATATACCCGCATTAAACGATCTCGTGTCTCTTTAGCTAGAATCGAAGCGGCTGCAATGGATTGAGAGAGCGCATCGCCACCTACGATTTTGATGAGCGGAAATTTTGAATCAGGAAGCCCCATTCCATCCACCAAAAGACAGTCTGGGCAGGTAGCAAGCTTGCCAACGGCTTGCCACATTGCTTGAATGGTTGCTTGATAAATATTCACCCGATCAATTTCAGGGGATTCTATAACGCCTATAGCATAGCAAACGCTCGGATCGTGAGTCAAACGTTCAAATAAATAGGCCCGCATTTTAGCTGTGAGTTTTTTGCTATCATCCACGTGAGCAAATAATGCCCCCTTGGGCAAAATACAGGCAGCAGCAACTACCGGCCCGGCTAAAGGTCCCCTACCCGCTTCATCCAAACCGGCTATTAATTGATATCCCTTTTGATAGGCTTCTTCTTCATAGACCATCATGTCTTGTAAACGAAGTCTTTCCTCTTCATCCAAACTCGAATCGTCGTTGCGCATAGTCATACCCATTTCGGTCAATTTTCGGTCAGATGCAAGTGGATCATTCGACGACTTTTAAGAAAAGATTGGACGGGTTAGACTAATTGGACTATTTGGACATGTTGGAACTGGTCCAATTCCGTCCAATTCCGTCCAATTCGTCCAATCAATCCAATTCGTCCATGTCCAATCTTTTTTTAAGTTGATGACATTGTGTGTAAAACCCCGAATCGGTCAAGATTGCTCTTCTTGAGGATCGACTCCTCCAGCAACAGCTTCTTCAACAGGCTCCTGGGACTCAGCAGCAACTTCGGGTGTGCGCCCCTTGCGTCTGCCAAAACGACCTTTAACTTTGGAAGCTTTTCCTGAGGTTCCACGCAAATAGTACAATTTGCTGCGGCGAACGTGCCCTTCCTTCGTTACTTCAATCTTGGCAATGCGAGGACTATGAAGCAAGAAAACTCGCTCCATTCCTTCCCCATAAGCGACGCGATGCACCGAAAAAGTTTCTGAAAGGCCGGTCCCCTTACGAGCTATCACGGTACCTGTAAAAACTTGTATTCTTTCTTTATCGCCTTCAATAATGCGAATATGGACCCGAATAGTATCCCCAATGTGGAAAGAAGGGATGCTCTTTTTTAACTGCTGGCGTTCCAGCTTTTCAATAATGGCAGATCGACTCATGTTCAATTCTCCTAACAATTTAATCTTTATCTGCAAAGATCTGGCCTTACTTCGAGTGTTTTTTTAAAAGCTTGTTCTCGGCGCCAGTTTGCAATTTCTTTATGGTTGCCGCTCAGTAAAACCCGCGGTACTTCCTGTCCTTCAAATATTTCCGGCCGTGTATAATGGGGACAGTCTAATAATCCTTTTTCAAAAGAATCTTCATCAGCAGCCAATTCATGTCCAAGAACCCCAGGTATAAAGCGGATGATTCCGTCAACTACTACACAAGGCGGCTAAACACCCATTGGTTAAGACATAATCCCCAATACTAATCTCTTCATCTACCTCGTTATCTAATACCCGCTGATCTACCCCCTCATAATGGCCGCACAACAGAATTAAATGACTCTCTTTGGCAAGTTCTCGGCATTTGGCAGCTTTAAGCGGCTTCCCCTGCGGAGAAAGATAAATCACCCGTGATTGAGGAGTCTCAACATGGCGTATTGCCGCAATCACTGGTTGCGGCATCATGACCATTCCTGGACCTCCTCCATAAGGACGGTCGTCCACGCGCCGATAGCGATTATCGGCAAATTCACGAATATCAGTTAAACGAATATCCACTAATCCTTTTTCTCTTGCCCGCTTGACGATGCTTTCATCAAATGGCCCTTTAAAATATCCCGGAAAGAGAGAGAGGATATCAATCTGCACGTTAAGCTCACACCTTTCTTCCCGATTTCCGTTGTCGCGAGCTTTCGCTTTGTGCGTGAGCTTCTTTTCTGTCAACTTGCCCTTGAATAATATGAGGAGCTGTTTTACGAATTAAATTTGCTGCATTATCGGTCAATTGAGCTCCCACATTGAGCCAGTGCTCGATGCGGTCCGTTTTAAAGGCTAGTTTCTTATCATCTTCCGCTTCGATTGGATTATACCAGCCAAGAGCTTCCACATACTTTCCATCTCTTGGGAACGTGAATCAGTCACCACCAAACGATAGAAAGCACGGTTTGTGCGGCCTTGCTGCCGCAATCTAATTTTTAACGCCATAGGGATCCTCCCAACATCTTTTCTAATTGTTTCATATTTGGCATATTTTTAAAAAACTGCTTTGCTTGTTTAAATGATTTGACAAGCTTATTTACATCTTCTATTTTCGTTCCACTCCCCAGAGCAACTCTTTTGCGTCTTGGGGTAATGAGTTCGCATTTCTCATTCCGTTCGTCTCGGGTCATTGAGAGAATCATGGCTTCGACTTTAAAGAACTCTTTTTCATCAAAATCCATCATGGGCATCTGACTCATTCCCGGCAACATACCCAACAAGCTTTTGATCGACCCCATCTTCTTCACTGTTTGAATCTGCTTCAGATAATCATCATAAGTGAAAGTTGCGCTGCGGATCTTTTGCTCGAGTTTCTGTGCCTCAGCCTCATCCATGTGCTCTTGTGCTTTTTTCACCAAATTAATGGTATCGCCCATTCCCAAAATGCGGTCTGCCATGGATTTGGGATTAAACACTTGGATATCATCGACGCGCTCGCCCACTCCTTCGAATTTCAGGGGCTTTCCGGTTACCTCACGAATCGAAATAGCAGCCCCGCCGCGGGTATTGCCATCCAACATAGTCAGGATGCTTCCCGTTACTGCTATCCGTTTATTAAACTCTGTGGCCACATTGACGGCATCTTGCCCAGTTGACGCATTGGCGACAAATAATATTTCCTGAGGCTTCAGCACCTCTTTAACTTTTTCTAATTGAGACATGAGCTCTTCGTCAATATGCAGACGTCCAGCCGTATCCACAATTAAAACATCATGTCCCTTCTCTTTGGCTTCCCGTAAAGCTTCTTTTGCTACACGAACGGGATCTTTTTCTCCAGGAAGAGTAAAAACGCCAACCCCAATATGCTCGCCTAAGGTCTGCAACTGTTCAATAGCTGCCGGTCTCTGCAGATCGCAAGCTGCCAATAAAGGATTTTTTGCTTGACCACTCTTCTTTAAGAACTTAGCCAGTTTAGCACAGTGGGTTGTTTTTCCGGAGCCTTGCAATCCACATAACATGATGACAGTAGGCTGCGCATTCAATTGCAAACCCTCTTCCTGTCCTCCCATCAAGGCAATCAATTCGTCATGAACAATCTTGATAAATTGCTGGCCCGGTGACACAGATTTCAAAACTTGTTCGCCCAACGCTTTTTCTTTGACTTGCTTCACCAATATTTTGGTTACAGAATAATTCACGTCAGCTTCTAATAATGCTAAACGCACTTCATTGACAGCTTCGCTGATATTTTCCTCAGTTAGACGTTTTTTCCCAGTCAACTTGGAAAAGACATCCTGCAACTTTGTTGTCAATGCTCCTAGCATGAAATACCTTACAAATAATACATAAAGAATAAAGAATAATTAAAAAATCATTCATTTTCAAGGAAAAAGAAGCGATTATGACCAGCCCAATCATTTTCAAACCAGCACTTGTTCCAAACTGGGGTGTCAAAAACCTTTTGCACTGCACTCCCCTGATCAAAACCAATCTCTAACCAGACGCGAGCTTTCGGATTTAAATGGGGGGGCAACTCTTTAGCTAAGCGCGCATAAATTTCCAATCCCGTGGGGCCAGCGATCAATGCTTCGCGTGGTTCATATTTTCCCACCTCTCTATCTAGTGTAGCATATTCATTTTCAGAAATATAGGGAGGATTGCATACGACAAAATCGGCTTTGCAACCTTGAAAAGGCTTTAAAAGATCTCCTTGTAAACACATGACTTGGACATCATTGAGAGCAGCATTATGTTGGGATAATTCCACGGCTTGCGCGGAACTATCGGTCAAGAAAACGGATAAATCGGGAAAAGTCTTCTTTAATGCAATTCCCACACAACCCGAACCACAACAAATATCCCATAGCACTTTACCTTTGATTTCTTGTTGTTTTAAGTATTTAGCGACTTTGTCAACTAAGAGTTCTGTTTCTTGGCGGGGAATTAAGACTGCAGGTGTAATTTCAAGAAAACAACCATAAAAATTGACTTTGCCGCAAATATAAGCAAGAGGCTCCCCCTGTAAACGACGCTCCACCCAAGATTGACAAATCTGCCATTCCTTTTGTTCGAGGGGAAGATCAAACTGTGTATATAATTGCAGCCGGGTGAAATGGAGCAAATCGCACAAAAGATCTTCTGCCTGCCGCCTTGGATTTGCTATTTGGCGTAAACTAAAAGTTTGGGTAATTTCTGATAAAACCTCTCGTATAGATCTCATGTGTTATACTTAAGTTGAAGAATTGGATTCCTTAAGGCTCGTAAGCTTTTCATTATGGTAATAAGCCACAAGAGCAGATGTAATATCATCCAAGTCTCCGTTCATGATTTGATCAAGGTTATACTTGGTTAAATTAATGCGATGATCGGTCAAACGGTTTTGGGGGAAATTATAGGTGCGAATACGCTCAGAGCGATCGCCCGATCCCACTTGCAAAGCCCGCGTGCTGGCTATGGCTTGATGTCGTTTTTGCTCTTCAGCCTCAGCCATTTTAGCTTTCAACAAACGCATGGCTTTATCTTTATTCTTATGTTGGCTGCGCTCTTCCTGGCAAGCAACAACAATGCCTGTAGGGACATGTGTGATACGAACCGCACTATCTGTCACATTGACATGCTGTCCCCCTGCCCCTGAAGAGCGATAAGTATCTATGCGAAGATCTCTTTCATCTATATGGATCTCTTCATTTTCATCCGGTTCAGGTAAAACGGCAACGGTGATCGCTGAAGTATGTACCCTCCCTTGAGCCTCTGTTTGGGGCACACGTTGTACCCGGTGCGTGCCAGCTTCATACTGTAAAAACCGATGCACATTGGGACCGGAGAGCACCATGACATACTCTTTGTATCCACCAATTTCCGATGGAGTGCAAGACAAAAGCTCATAACGCCATTCTTTTCGATCCGCATAAAGTTTGTACATGCGGACGCAATCTCCGACAAATAACGCTGCTTCATCTCCTCCTGTCCCTGCCCGTAGCTCTATGATGGTGGGGCGATGATCATTAGGATCAGGCGGAACGAGAAGTTTTTCGATTAAAGCCTGAAGGTCGTTCACTTTTTTTTCAAGTTGGGCAATATCTTCTTGTAAAACTTCAGCAAATTCGGGATCTTTTTCCGCTTTTAGCAATAATTGATTATCCTCAATTTGCCGTTCTAGACGTTTTTTTTCTTCCCAGGACTTTTTCAATTCAGTTAAATAGGAATGTTCCTGGGCAAGTGAACGATATTTTTTTTGATCTTCATAAACATGAAACTGACCTAAAACCTCTTCTACTTCAGCCAAACGCTCAAGAATTTGCTTTATCTTTTTTTCCATTTGATTTGACTTTTTGAGGGAATTTAAAAAAAAGAACAGGGATTTTAATTATGCACATTTAAACTGAAGAATTGGTTTCCTGACTGTCTGTATGCCCTGCGATCTCTGTGGTTGTAAAATTTATTTTTACCACAGAGATCGCTGAGTATACTAAGATAAGAAAGAAAGTTAGCCAATTAGTGATACGCAACTTTTTATCGTAATTGAGACTAACGCTTCTTAACTGGCTTTGCTTTTTTTTCTGCAACTTTTTTTTCAGGAGCTGGTTTTTCTCCCTCTCCTTCCGAAGAGGATTCTTCTTGAGCAGCTTCTTTTTTGCGTTCAAAGCGTTTTTTGAATTTCTCGACACGTCCCTCTGAGTCCACAAGTTGTTTGCTTCCCGTAAAAAAGGGATGTGAGGAAGAAGATATGGATAAGTAGCTAACCGGATATTCTACCCCTTCAAATTTTTCCCTAGCGTCAGTTTGCAGAGTAGATCCACAAACAAATCGATAACCCGAAGCTGAATCTATAAATAAGACCTTTTGATAAGGGGGATGGGTATCTTTTTTCATAATAACTCCTCGAAGGAATGTTAATTTTTATATAGACCGGATGATATCCACTATACAATAAAGGGTTTGTCTTTAAAAATACAACAATTTTTTCTTCTTTCAGGAGCTCCCGCTAATTACCGGCATTTCGCCGGCAATTAGCGGGAGCTCCTGATCGTTTTGCAGGAGGATCTACCGCTAATTTCCAGCAAAAGTTTGTAATTAGCGGGAGCTCCTGATATTAAATTCATATCTTTTCTCTAAACATCAGTTTTGTGATCATTGCTGTTCTTCTTTTAGGTTTTTCCTGCTCTTGCTAGTTTTTTGCAAAAGAATTTAGGAGACTTCCTCCTCTGATTCATCAAAAAACCGTGTGTGAGAAATTAGGTTAAGGAATCTTAATAAACCTTTAACTTTACATAAAGACGTTAAATGCATATAATTGTCTTTAGTTAATAAAAGAACCTTTTAAAAAAAAATGATAGAAATTTATGCAACCTCCTAAAATTGATTATCCTTATATTTATTTGCCTATTACCCTTGCTAAGAACATTGCATTTAGCTTAGGGCATCTGTGGTCTTTATGTACCAAAGGCTTAGCTCATCTTATTGTGAGAATTAACAGCGTGTCTAGTTCGAAAATTAAGACACCAGCTCCAAATCCAAATTTACCAAAGGTCCATGTTTCCCCACAATTTCCCCTAAAATTTCCTTCAACTGGAGAAGAAAAGGGGCGAAGTACTCAAACATTAATTCCTAACTCCTCAAACGACCCACTTGTAGAAGTTAAGTTAATAAAAGAAAGCAATCCTCCAGTAGGTCAGGAAGCAGAAAAAAAACTTCCATTAGGAGAAGAGAAGGAGGTTCCGTTAGTAATCGAAAATGAGCTTTTACCTGAACCAGAACACGAGATTCTATTAGAAAAAGAACTTGAATGGGAACTTGGATTAGAAGCTGAAAGTGCGCTTTATGAAGAAGAAATAGAAACCCTTAAAAAGGAATACCTTCTCTCCCTTCTCCCAGAAGTACCGCATACTACTTTAGAAAGCTATTCCCATGAAGAGGAAATCAAAATCACACACTCTCCTCATTCGGAAGCCTCTCCCGTTCAATTAGAACCTGAACCCCAAATTGACTTAGTAGAAGAGAATCCATCAGAAATTAATTCCGATCAGGCTAAATCACCCGATAATGATTTTGGTTTGCCAAAACCACGCTTTCGCAACCGAAGAAATCGGCCGCGGAATAGAAAGGGCAGTAATACTACATCTAATACGAATGCTGCTAAAACAAAACCTACTCAAAATAACGATGATCTAAAGCCAATCATTATCGAAGCCGGAGGAGGCGGAAATTGCCAACCACTCTCTTTTTTGAAAGGCTTAGAACTGCAATACCCGCAACTTCTCAAACACGAAGTCAATGGCAAAATAGTAGATTATACAGACGAAGAGATTCGCAAAAAGGGAGTAGATTTTATACGCCGAGAAATTGATAGTCTCGGAACACATGCCGAGACACTCTTGGGTTATTTAGATACAGACCGTCACGAATTCAATGATATCTTTTTAGGTAAAATTAAAGAAGATTTAGCAAAAAACCTTGCAATTTTAGAGAAGAGTAAAGTAAAACCCGCAACCCGTGCAAAATTAGCCGAAGTATATAAGAAAAAATACGAAAAGGCGAAAGTAGAAATAGAAAAAAAATACTTAATTCAAAATGATTCCGATTTTCTTAGTCAACTTGAAAAACCAGGATTTTATTGCTCAACACTCCATCTCTTTGCTTACAGCATTCTATTTGATATTCCCATCCATGTATATGAACAATATGGGGTTCCAGGGCATAACATACAGTTTTTTAATCCCAATAATCTAGAAAAAGACCCCCTCTGTTTGTATCGTGTTGGTAATATTCACTATCAGCTTTTACTTTTTCCAAAGATTGCAAAACCGTAAATTGAAATAATAAAATAAGAGGATATATGATCCCAGAACTTATTCAGCGAGGATCTCCCCGCTTTTCGACTCCAGTTGGATGGCAGTCTTTAGGGAAAGCCATTGGCCATGTTTGGACTGCAATCAGCTCTATTTCTTCTAGGCTTTTAGGGTTCATTGCAAGAATAGAAGATTCCATAAAAGCTTGTTTTCCTTCTAAAAGCCCAATTAACAAAAAACCTTTTAAACACGATATAAAAATTAATCCCGACCATCCAGACTTGAAGCCGATCTTTGAAGAACATCTCCTAGACCAATTAGAAGAGCAGAAACAGGGACAAAAAGGAAACAATATAAAAGAAGAGCAGGTAGAAAAAATCTCTCCTAAAGAAGGAAAGCAGCATCCTATCGAAATAAAAATTGAAGAAAAACCACACTCCCCTCCGATAGACGTTCCTCCACCTTCCGTTAAAATTCCCCTACCGGCACTTGATACCCTGCCAGCAGTTAAAGTTTCTCCACCAGCAGTTATCGTTGTTGAACAAAAAAACACCATTAAAACACCAAATGTAATTGATGTCCCTGATGATGGTAATTGTCTATTCTATGCCTGCGGCGTTGGATTGCGCACCAAATATAAAGATATTCCTGAGATACAAGAAAAATTGCAGTGGAATGTTAATACCCAGCTCTTAACTGAGAGCTTAAGCAAAAATGAACCACTTTTGCGTGAACCAGGAGCCACTTTACGCCAACAAGCTGCAGATTATTTGGAAACTCATCTTACAGAAGAAGATGTTTTTATTGGTCTACTGGGAGGTATTGGGGATTATGTTGAAGTGGCGAACAGGAAAATGCAAGAAGAAGAATCCACCATCCAGATTTTACTTAATGATATCGATCGGTTACAACAATGGTTGCAGCAATTTGGAAATACTGCCCACAATTATCTACTTCAAATTCAGGAAAAAGAAGAGCAAGTTGCATTAAAACGTGCTTCTATTGCAGAGACAAAGAAATATATGCCCAACGATGAAAATTTACATGGTTATATTGATATGACTAAGGGAGATCATGTTTACTGCGGAGCGGCGCAAGTTTATGCGATTGCTAAGTTTTATGATGTACCCATTGCAATCATTTCCAGATACGGTGAAAAGGATCAACAAAAAGATATTTATAATGCTGAATCCCCATATCCTCCGATAAAGCTAGCCTTCGTTAACGGAAACCATTACCGATACATTGATGACTAAATCTGAAGATTTCCCCCACCATGTTTCTTTAGACATCTTGCATAACCTCAATTCCGTGCCCGTGCCCCTGCCCATGCCCTTGCCCATGCCCTATTAGCGTTGTTTTTGAGCCATTTTCACCAGCATAGACACGATGCTAATCTGCAGTTCTCGTCCTTTGGTATATCGTTCTTCATTCACAAGCTGCAATCGTTGACACACATCCAAAATTCCCGCGCATTCTGTAGCAGACCTTTTAGCCATCCGATAAAATCGAGCTTTTTCATCGATGGAATATTCTCCCGCTCCTTCTGCAATATTCAATGGTATTGACAAACCCGCACGTTGAAGCTGATCGCTTAAATAGGCCCTACCCCGAGGTAAATGTTCTATTATAACATCCGCAAGTACAACAAATTCTATTGCCACTTGGTATACGGTTAACTTTTCATGGTCTAAAAGAATTCGTTTCTGCACTCTTATATTAAAAAATAAAATTGCGTGCTAGAACTTTTTCGGGTAAGGGCAAGGGCAGAGGCACGGGCAAGGAATTGAGGTTATGCAAGATGTCTTTTGTAAAAGAAATAAAATTTTAATTACTCAAGAGATCTTTTACAAAAAAAATAGATTTACATGCGTCCGAAAATTAATCCGTCGTGATTTAAACATTTTATTTTAACAATAAACTGTACAATAAATATGATTTGTTGTTATTATATTTAATGTAATTATTATTATTTTAATATATGAGGTTAACATGATTCCTCCTTTAAATAATCGACCTCGGGATCATATTCCTCCTACTCAATACTCTCTGTCGAAGACTATTGAAAGAGTGCTTGGTTATCTTTGGAGTACAGTTCAAAACATCCCCTCTTTTCTTTATGGGTTAATCACCCGCATAAAACAAGCTGCTAGTGGGAAATTTGCACATAAGGATTCTTCTCCTATAAAGCCAGTGCCTAAGAACGTAAAAATAACGCCCCTTCCTCCGCCTGTCTTATCTCCGCAATTTATAGGATCGCCAAAAGTAAGAATACAAGAAGATCAAAAAGCCCCTTCTGAAAAAATGTTAGAAGAGAAACCAGTAATAAAAGAAGCTCATGATGAGATGAAGGACCCTTTGAAAGACATGGGTGCAATCACAAATGATTCTGACTTGATCTATGAAGAAGACCCAATTAAATTTCTTATAAAAGATAGAGAGCCTGAGTCTATGATAGAAGATATCATGTCTCCGCTAGTATTCCCCTCAGAAGAAGGCCTAATAGTTGCGCAAGGATTGGTAGAACGTGCTTATACTTTGATGAAAGAAATTGATGAAAATCCCCCAGCCGCCCTCGAGGTTTTTTTTAGTTACATTGACCGGCTAATTAAAGAAAGTGACGAAGTCAATGGATATGCTTCGTATTTTATCAATGATTCAAAGGAAGGCCATCAATTAGTTCAAAAGACCATTGATGCACTTATAGGGAAGAGTAAACAGTTAGAACGTGAAATGAGCAATGAAATAAAAGCGTTTTATAAACCCAACCCTGCAATACGTGGTGATGGAAATTGCCTCTTTTTATCCGCTAATGCTCTGCTCAAAGGCACTGGACAACAGTCTTATCGCAAACTAGCTGCAGATTATTTCCGCAATCGCTCTTTAAAAGATGTAATAGATATCGAAGACATCGAAAATCCTATCGCAGATGCATGGATAAGAGGCCAGTGGCAAATATCAGCTTACTCAAAGTCTCAGGGAGGAGATGAAGCATGGTCTAAGAAGCTACGGGAAAAATTGAACCGTGAACCCACCCAAGTCGATAAATATTGTGATTGTTTAGAGAACTCCAACTTGTGGGAGGATTTATAGAGTTAAAGGCACTTTCAGAACAACTTCAACGTCCCCTATTACTTTTTACAGGCGCGGGAGATAACTGGAGAACAGAGATCATTTACGGTCAAAATTTTTTAAATAAGCAACCTCTTCTTTTCTACTATAATGGTAAGAACCATTATCAGAACTTAATCCCTAGAAAACTGTGATTTTTTTTCACAGCCTCAAAAAAAAGGTTTTCATATATTTTTTCAAAAATTCAATATTATAATACAATTAACTTTATTAACTTTTTCATAGAGATTTATGATGCAATGCCTTTTCAACCCTCCTTCAGCTTTCCCAACCGTGATCGAAAAATCTATTCGAGATTATTTAGAAGATTATTTAGTGAAGGATACGTTTCACCTGAAAGGACGAACAGGCCCTAAATATTCATGCAAGGCAAAAGAGGCGTTAACAAAGACTCACTTAGCCCAGTTTATCAACTCTTATAACAAGAAAATACAAGCCCATTCAAGAGATGCTGTGGTAAAGGCTGAATGTTTTTTTACATTGTGTAAATGGTCTGAGTTAATTAGACAATGCCGATTAATCAAGAATTCGACCTTAACTCAATCAAAAATTAATCAATTTTTTCTAGGAGAGGGAATCTGCACAGGAAACATCATTGAATATTTTAGTGACTTTTTTTCCTCCCATTTTTCCCCTGAAATCACTAATATCGAAAGGATCGAGTGTGCCTCTCCCTTTCCGATTTGTTTGGATCCCCAAAATCAAGACCAAGACAAGTATGTAAAATTTTTCCCCTTTATTTTTTCTCAAGAAGCCCTGGAGAATTATACAAGAAAGTCTCGTTTCTTACAGGCAGCCTATAAAGTGGCTTATGCCTTGAAAAAAAGAAGACGATTTCATGGAATTTGTACCTGATAGAATCCTAAAGGAAAAAGAACTGCAAATTGTAAAAAGAATTCCCGATTCTAGGACTTCTCAGCTACAAGCCTTTCCGATTCAACACCTCATAGCAGAACTGAAACAATTGAGCATACAAGGGGGCCAATCAGGTTATTTATTAGGTCTAAGTGGCCCTGTCAATCATGCCTTAGCTCTCCATCTCAATCCACCTTTTCACTTTGTAGATCCACAATATGGGATTGCTATTGCCGACAGCTATGAAGATTTAATATTATTTTTAGCCGCTCATTTGACAGAAAAATATGCAAATTATAATGCTTTTGCTTTGCTAGAAATAGCATCGCGGAATTATACGCATCAATAATAGACGTTTATTACGTTGCTTTTTTCAAAGCCCAGAGAGCCATTTGGACAGTTTGGATGCCTGCCAGCGTCCCTTCTTCATAACGAAAATAGGGATGAAATTCCAGTTCCGGATAGTCATTCGGTTGAAGAAGATCTTCATGTGTTAAATGGGGAATAAGGCGCTGTCCGCATTGCAACAATTTGTCTTGATGAAATTGCACAAGCTCTTGCAAGAGCTCGTCAATCTTCTCCCAAGAAGGTACTGATTGATTCATGATCTTTTGGTATATAATTTTTACTGTTTTTTTTTTGCCGCTGCATTTGAAAAAAATCTTTTAGTAAGCGGCCGCATAGGTCTTCTAGAATTCCACAGCAGACTTGAATAGTATGTGTGGGGTGGGGCGTTTCGAAGAGATTAATCCAGCTCCCATTAGCGCCATGACGCAGATCGGGGGCTCCCCAGACGAGGCGGGGTATGCGCGTCAGCAGCATAGCTCCCGCACACATACTACAGGGTTCCACGGTACAATAAAGAGTTGAACCCGCCAACCTCCAATTATCCACGGCCGCTTCTCCTGCAGTAATGCAAAGCATTTCAGCATGAGCTGTAGCATCTTTCAGCATTTCGACTTGATTATACCCTCTAGCAATAATATGTTTATCTTTGACTAGAACAGCACCCACAGGCACTTCATCAGCTTTATAAGCTTTCCAAGCTTCTTTAAGAGCTGCTAGCATAAAGATCTCATCTTCATTTTTTGGGTTAACAATAAAAGGAAAAGACATCAACCACTTTTTTCCTGTAACTTGCGCTGCAATTGGGATATCTGTTTTTTCAAAGCCTCAACATCCACAAGATATTTTTTCTGCAGGCCGGAAAGTTTTTTTTCGTATTTATCTGTTAAACGAGCTGACTCGCGCTCATAATTTTTTCGCATTTGATCGATAGTTTGCTGTTCAAGAAGTTGTTCTTCTTCTTCAGTTTTTTGTTCATGGTGTTCTTGAGCTTGTGCTTTAAGAGATTGAAAGCTTTCTCTGGGCAGCACTACCGAATTTAGTACGGCAAATAAATAGGTGTTAAGCAAACCGAATTGATCTACGGAGGCCTCTATCAAAGCTTGAGCATGTGGTTGATTGATTTCTTCAAGGGCAGTGATGTCGGGGCTGATTTGAGAGAGCTGCTTTTCAAAAAAATCATACAGTTCACTATGCTTAAGCAACCACCGCGCTGCTATGAATTCCCCTAGTTCCTCTCCCTTTTCCTCATCCTGAATTGCCTTTTGGTAAGCTGTGGCTAATTCGTTAGTTGTTGCCTTGTGAAAATTTTTGGAAGAAAGAAATTTTTTCACAAAATAAGCATCTTTTCTTAAATGCTCATTTTTCAAATCTTTTTTAACAGATTCCATAATATGGGGTAGCCATGCTTGTAAATCTGCAAACTTCTCTTTGTAGGTAGCGTTTTTATACATAATTGGACCCTAACTTTATAACTTTTTCGTTAATTTTTCTCTATTTGGCTTCACGCTGTCAGAAAGCATCAAACTAACACCACAACCTGTCTCAAACTTAGAATATGGACCGACTTACGATCGTTCAGCCCCGAAAGCTTTGGCACGGATTCCAAGTTTGAGACAGGTTGCGGTATAACCGCGCACGGTATAAGTTAGCACGATTGGCAAGAAAAACGCAAGAATCACACGTCAAAAGCTTGTTAAAGTGTCCATTAAAAGTGTAACTTGATACATCACCTCTAAAAATACAATTCTTCAGCAATTCCCGCTAATAAAAATTCGCACTGATAAATACAAATTTTGAAGAAAAATTTTCGTAAAGAGGGCAAAATCCTAACCATTGCTAAAATGAGATATAAATTTTTCAGGTTGTTTGTGTATAAATATTTCATATGTTATTGTAAATCTCTAGCAGGAAAGTAATATGGAAACACAACATGTAGAAGATGATCATCCCTTTTATGGTGTTCACGTTATTCGGCGCAAGGAGCAAGAATATATTCAGCAACTATTGAAAAAACATCGCCATGAGCCTGTAACAGATGAGCTAAAAGCTAAAATCTGGGATGAATTGCAAATGGAAAAGTATAAGGGCAATCTGACTATCCCTTTTAAAGTCGTCATGAGGCGCGATGCTCTGAAAAAGTATCCTGAATATATTGAAATTATCCTAGACACTAAAGTTTAAAGAAATATACGCGAGTTTAAAGAAATACACGCCTAGAGAGGAGCGGTGCATAAGTGAACTTCTAGGAGGGTTTAATATCTTTTCCTTGCAAAGAAATGATAAATTTTGGTAAGATTAACGTAAAGAACAATAATTAAGTTTCAACACCTAGCCACTCATTCGGCTTCTAAATTACGGAGATTACTGAATGTCACTAGACAAAGGTACCAAAGAAGAAATTACAAAGAAATTTCAGCTTCATGAGAAAGATACAGGTTCGGCTGACGTACAAATAGCCATTTTAACAGAGCGTATCACAGAGCTGACAGATCATTTAAAAAGAGCTCCTAAAGATCACGGCTCTCGTTTAGCTTTGCTAAAATTAGTGGGCCAACGTCGCCGACTGCTTGACTATCTCAATTCAACCGATACTAAGCGTTATCAAGCGCTTATCAATAAGTTAAAGCTCAGAAGATAAACTAGCTTTAAAATCCAAAAGAGGCAGCCAAAAACTGCCCTTTTTTCTTAAAGTACGAAATTACTTCTTAACTGAGAAGGACATAGAAATCAGAAAACTTACTTTAAAGACATTTAAGGCATGCTTTCTGAGTTCTATTTTTTCCTTTCAACTAAGATCGTTTTCGTCCTTTACATTGCCCATAGGGTTGTTAGACTCTATTTCTGATACAAATACCTTGCATGCTTATAATTTCTTAAAACTCCTTAGGAAGTGTGCAATAATAAGTTGGACGATTCAACCGCGGGGCTTTCACACGGTCGAATCGTTCAACTTATTTTTGCACACTTCCTTAGTCAAAGAACATAGCAGCTGCCTGAATAATCAGGGATAGAGTATCAAATTATATTTTTTTAATTTATGGAGAACGAATTCATGCAACGTGACACAATCTCTGTCTTAATTGGTGGACAGGAAATCACTTTTGAAACCGGTAAAATTGCCCGACAAGCAGCAGGTGCTGTCATTGTCCGCTGCGGAGATACCATCATCTTATCGACAGCCTGCGCAGCCCCTAATTCTGATCAGGCTTCAGATTTTTTACCCTTGCGTATAGACTATCAAGAAAAATTTTCTTCGGCAGGCAAAACAGTAAGTGGCTTTATTAAAAGGGAAGGGCGTCCATCTGAACGTGAAATTTTAATTTCGCGTTTGATTGACCGCCCCTTACGTCCTTTATTTGAAGAGGGATACTACAACGAGGTACAAGTTCTATCTTACGTTTGGTCATATGATGGAGTGAACGCTCCCGATCCCTTGGCAATCTGCAGCGCTTCTGCTGCATTAGTCATCTCGGATATTCCTTTGATTAAACCGGTTGGCGCTGTGCGCGTCGGCTATATAGATGGTCATTTTGTTATCAATCCCACAATGGAACAAATGCGCCAATCGAAGCTGGATTTGATGTTAGCAGGAACAGAAGACGCTGTGCTCATGATTGAAGGTTTTTGTGATTTCTTAACCGAAGAGCAAGTATTGGAAGCGATCTCTTTAGGCCATGAAAACATCAAAATCATTTGCCAAGCATTAAGCCAGTGGCAAACGAAATTAGGAAAGCAGAAAAATCGTGAAAATTTACGCTGCATGTCAAAAGAACTCTATCATGCCGTAGAGGCCATTGCAAATCCTCTTCTTGAGCAAGCTTTGCGAATTAGCGAAAAGAAAAAGCGAGAGGAAGCCTTAGCGAATGTTACAATAGCGGTACATGAAGCTTTATTAGCCCCCGAGGCTGAACCTAAGTATAGTTTGCAAGATGTCAACTACGTCATCAAAGAAGTCTCTTCTAAAATGATGCGACGCATGATTCTGAATGAGAATCTACGATCCGATGGCCGTAAATCTACTGAAATCCGTCCCCTTGACATGGAACAAGGACTTCTGCCACGAGCTCATGGCAGCTCTTTGTTTACACGCGGTGAAACGCAAGCCATGGCTGTGTGTACACTAGGCGGAGAAGGAATGGCGCAACGTTATGAAGACCTCGATGGAGAAAAAAGTGCTCGTTTCTATCTTCAATATTTCTTTCCTCCCTTTTCTGTTGGCGAGGTAGGACGAATTGGAGCCCCTGGCCGTCGCGAAATTGGACATGGAAAACTAGCTGAAAGAGCTTTAAAGGCTCTAATTCCCCCAAAGGAAAAGTTTCCCTATACTATTCGGCTTGAATCCAACATTACCGAATCAAATGGCTCTTCTTCTATGGCCACTGTTTGCGGAGGCTGTTTAGCATTAATGGACGCAGGAGTTCCCATCAGCCGTCCAGTAGCTGGCATAGCCATGGGCCTCATCCTTGAAGATAATAACTTCATCATTTTGTCCGATATTTTGGGAATCGAAGATGCATTGGGAGACATGGACTTTAAAGTCACTGGAGACCAAGAGGGCATCACAGCCTTTCAAATGGATATTAAAGTAGAAGGCATTACACTTGATATTATGCGTGCAGCCTTGAAGCAAGCAAAGGAAGGCCGCGTTCACATCCTCAAAAAAATGTTGGAAGCATGTCCTAAACCCAAAAGTCAAATGTCTCGCTACGCTCCTCGAATCGAAACGGTCCAAGTCAAGCCAAGCAAAATTGCCACAATCATTGGCCCAGGAGGGAAGCAAATTCGAGCCATTATTGAGCAAACGGGCGTTCAGATCGATATCGATGATACTGGCCTTGTCAGTATTGCTGCTGCTGATTTAGAAAGTATCGAAAAAGCAAAAGCTATTATCTTTTCTTTAACAGCTGAAGTCGAAATCGGACGAGTCTATTCAGGAAAGGCTATTTCTATTGTTCCTTTTGGCGTGTTTGTCGAAATATTGCCCGGCAAAGAAGGGTTATGCCACATCTCTGAGTTTGATGTAAGTCGCATAGCCAATTTAGAAGATTATGTGAAGCCGGGAGATACGATAGCAGTCAAAGTTTTGGATATCAATGAGAGAGGGCAAATTAAACTGAGTCGAAAGGCGACCTTGACACATTAATCGTATTGGACGGTTGGACTATTTGGACGAGTTGGACATACTGAATTGGTGTCCAATTAATCCAATTAGTCCAATTAGTCCAACTCGTCCAACTCGTCCAAATAGTCCATATTCAATTTACGTTAATTTCTTTGCAAAGTATAATTAATAAAATAAAAATTGCAAGACAATTACTGAAAATGATTGCAACATTATGCACAATAAACTATAATATGATATTATATATATCCATTACTCTTACCTAATTTTTATAGGAACTTATGAATGCTCTAAACAACGCAGCAAGCTATGTAATCTCTTTTATAAATGAAAGTATTTTACGTCCCTTAATTGGTAATGCTTCCCCCTCAAGGAAAATTGCAGTCATTACATCAGTAATTTTTAGCTATATGGCTTTCTGGTCTGTAGTTTGTTATTGCCGATTTAAGGCAAAGAAAAAAGAACCTTCTTCAGATCAAAAAACACCTCCAGTGGAAGTTTTTAAAGGTGTATATCCTTCAAAAAATGAACACCCTACACCTATTGTGACCCCTGTTGTGAAGGAATCTGAAGAATTGTTATCACCAAATCAAGACGTTCATTATTCAAAAGAACCATCTGTAAATACATTGAAAAAAGAGGATGTGAAACCTCTGCCACCATCAGATGATGATTTCAATGGGCTGAACGACGAGGAATTATCAAATTTGAATTCCGCTGAAGAAGATGATGTGGAAAACGATGATGATGATTTGTCAACGCCCGACTCCGATATAGATTCAGATGATGAAGATATTGAAACGGATGACGCTGCCGGAAATACACGTAAGAAAGTTTATCCCCAAAGCGAAATCGTAAATGGCACGAAGGTGTCCTTAAGAACAATAAATTGTAAGCGTAAACTGGCAATGATTTTAAACACAGAAGGCAAAACCTTTGGTCAAGCCATCGACAATGGTGATTGTTTTTATGATTCCTTTGCTCAAAGGTTAAGTATTATACTTGGCCGAAAAGTGACGTTGCAAGATTTAAGGCAAACTATTAGCGACTATATCCAAAACCTAGATAAAGGTCCTCATGAAGACAATTGGGTCAAACAAATGATGCAAGATGAATACATCGCCCAGGATACTTACGAACAATATCGAGAACGTGTGGCTTATGACTGCGAAGAGTCCCTACAAAGAGGCATTCTTCCTGTTTGGGGGCAAGAGCGCCAGAGATGGGGTAATTCTGTGTCGAATATTTAACGTCAATTTGAAAGTCTATGAAGCAGGTTTCATGGACGAGGGAGATCCCGCAGATTTGGACAATTTCTGGACTTCAGATGATAATATTTATCCCAAGAATGAAAAGTTCCCCCATCAAATAGAAATAGCTTTGTATCCAGGCCACTTCTTACCCGTACACAATGATGACAGGTAAGCACGTAGAATTTTACACATCAGCCTATCTCAAAAAATAGATCTCTTGCATCATGACGCAAGAGGTCTATTTGATGCTTCAAAATTAATAATCATCTAAATGATATCTTGATATCCTTTAGTCCCATTTTTGGGGCTTTGGTAAGCTTGTACAATAGCTTTCTTTAAAGCATCGAAGGGAATTTCTTCACCAAAAGAATAGCGATAAACCTCTTGCCGGATTGAAGAATAGCGTTCTTTATCAAAGGGCAGCTGGGATTCTAAAATTTGATAAAAATCTTTATACTGATCTGGTTTAATTTCATAACCACAACGATAAAGGTATAAATTACGGTCTTTTTTGACATTTCGCTTGCTTTGATTAAGAAAAAACATGGGGCGATTAAATGCTAAAAAATCGTACCCAATAGAAGACATATCCCCCACATAAATATCAGAACGGGCAAGAATGGGATATACAAGGGGATAATCCCTAATGAATAAAACGTTACTCCTGCTATCGTATTTCCCTGTTAAAGAATGCATTGTAGGGCTATGCACATACTCAACATTGGGATGCACCTTGACAATTAAATTATAGTCTGACGGCAGGTTGTCGAAGAGATCCTGAGAGTGGAAAATTGAGGCTGTTTTCGGTTCTAAAAGATTTGTTGGTGCATAAAGAATGGTAGGCTTGGATTTTTCTAATCGACTCCAGATCTCTTCTTCAACGATTTTATCAAAGAAGGCCTTGTGTTTCTTATAATAAAAATAGCGATAATTGCCCGTACGCACAGCTGCATTGAGATGGTGAGTAATTCCCACTACCTTAAAAATATCAAGCATATTATCGGCATAATACAATAAAATATCCTCCCAAACAGCCTTTTTGAACCAGTATACCTTATCTGAAAATCCATGAGGAAGATGAACATTGCGAACTGTTTTGTTATACTCTTGCTCCAATTCTTTAAAGGTATTGTAAAATTGATGACGATGCCACTGATCTGATTGAAAAAAAACATCAAAATTCTCAATGAGGTATTTTGGATTAATATCTAACCAATCGGCTAAAGAGACCTGTACTTCGGGATAGAGCCGTTGAACTTCCTGAGCACGCTCTTCATCTGTCATTAAAAGCGGGATGCCCATTGCAATGCAAATGGGGACTAAATGATCGTTGTAATGAATTTGGTTGTTAACATTTAAGCCAACACCCTTTTTCTGTTCCATGAGACTTCGCGCCTGATTATTTCATGTTAAAGCTCACCATAGAAAATTTTTTTCTTGAAAGCAAGGTGGTTTTCATGGATTTCTTAGAATGTAAAAATATTTTATTTAATAATTTATTAAAAAATTATCTTATCTTTACTAAAACAGTAAAATACATCTAATATAAACCCCCTATTGTGCAATCTGTTTTGTTCAATAGTGTTTTTTATCTTTGTAGATACAAAGATAAATTTTTAAACTAATATTTGTCTATGGAGAGATATTATGAAAAAATTATTTGTAATTTTATCGTCAATGATCTGTTTAGCTATCGGATCTAATCTGCATGCTTATCAAAATGATGGACAGTACTCTCAATGTGAGGGAAGTATTGATCCCTGTGTGGGGCAATGTGAGAATGGTTATGGGAGTGGTAGATTTTATGCCGGAGCTTTTGGAGGCGCTAACTGGTTGAACATTCATCGCATTAATGGATTTCGCTTGAAAACAAAAGTAGGATACGCCGTAGCGGTATCTGCTGGTTATAAGTTTGACAATGGATTTCGCATTGAAGGTGAAGTGTCCTATCGAAGAAATAATTTAAATACCAAAGAAATCACGAAAAATATTTCAATTGATTCCGTGAATTTTAAAGCAAAATGCCCTTTTCATTCTTGGTCTTACATGGCCAATTTTCTTTATGACTTTGATAGGGTTTCTTATTACTTACCAAATATTGTTCCCTACGTAGGATTTGGTGTAGGTTACACCCAAAATCATGCAAATTTTAAAACTCGAGTCAATCATCAACATTGTCACTACAAAGCGGAAGGAAAAGGATTTGCCTACCAAGCTATAGCAGGTGTGGGCTATCGTATTACTGATAGCACAACTCTTGCACTTGAATACCGTTATTTTGACGGAAAAAACCGTGCTGCAGACCACGGAGTTGGTTTAGTTTTAAGACAATCATTCTAAAGGGTTTTAATGAGGGTTTAGCCCCCCTTTTTGGAGTTGGGCGGGTTGGAACTGGTCGGACTAATTGAGACGATTGCATAAGTGACAATAAATTATTTTAAGCAAGTTCTGGATATGGTTTGAAGGCTATTATTATTATTTATGTCATTTTGGTTATTTTTGCTAATTTTAAGACATAACTCAATGTGAATCATTTAGTTATAAAAATATTTAAAATAAATTATTGTCACTTTTGCAATCGTCTCAATTGGACATGTAATTGTTCCAATTCTGTCCAATTCTGTCCAACTCGTCCAACTCGTTTCAATCTCCAATCTTTTTTTTCAAGTATTGACATAAAATTACGTAATGGTGTATCGTTAGCTCAAAGATTTACATCTAGAAGAAAGTGAAAATAGGAAAGTAAGAACATGAAGAAAAAGCATCAATTTTATCCATTTTTTCTCTTTGCAATGATAGTGGTACTGGGAATTTCTGTTACTGCAAAGTTTGCAAATTTTTTTAACCCTTCTCCCCTCCCCTATCAAGAAATTGACTCATTCTTGAAAAGGAATCAGTTTCAAGGATCTGTTTTGATAGCTAAAGAGGGAAACACTCTCTTTAGCCAGGGGTATGGCTATGCAAATGAGGAATATCACATTCCGAATACCAAGCAAACTGTCTTTCGCATTGGCTCAATCACCAAGCAATTTACAGCGGTGGCACTCTGTGCAGTTGCAGAGAAAAAGGGGTATGCTAAATGTCCAAGATCCCCTAGCAGGAAATATTTACCAGACTACCCTCAGGGAAACAAAATAACCATTCACCATTTGCTTAGCCATACCTCAGGAATTCCTAGCATCACAGATTTTCCCCATCTTCAGGAAATTCAACGCCATCCCTCAACGCCTTCTCAGGTCATTGCTTATTTCAAAGATCTTCCCTTGGAATTTACCCCTGGATCCAATTGTAAGTATTCGGACTCCGGCTATATCATTTTAGGCGCCCTTATCGAAAGCATAACCAAACAACCTTTTGAAACTTATATTCAAAACAATCTCTTTCAACCTTTGAGAATGCATTCCACTTATTATGATTCATAACCGCTCGGATCATCCCCCATAGAGCGACAGGCTACGAAATAAATCTTTTCAGGGAGAACTTTCTCATGCGGGCTATCTTGACATGTCTTTCCCCCATGCCGCCGGTAGTTTGGCAACCACTGTCGAAGATCTTTATCAATGGGATCGTGCTTTCAAGGGGAACTGCTTTACTCTCAAAGAAAAGCATAGATTCTCTTTTTACCACTCATGGATCGAGCCGGGAAAATCAAATTAGTTATGGATATGGTTTCTTTATCGGTCCTCAAAATCAGGAATTAGAAGGAGCACGTGAAACGCTTGTCGGCCATTCTGGTACTATAGAAGGCTTTCGAGCAGCTTCATCAGATATCCCGATGAGGACTTAACCATTATTCTACTTTCCAATGTAGAAAACACAAATATTAATTCCCTACATTTAGAGATAGCTCAAATCATACGTTCTTCTGCCACAGTTTCCTCTTGGCGCCCCTGCGCCATATTTTAAGTCATCCCACTTAGTCTTAAATAATAAAAATATTTATTAAATTTTATGGAGTTAATTTTATGAATTCAATTCAAGAATCTGCTTGCCATTATTTATTCGGAAGAGAAGCAAGCGAAATATATAATGATTCTCCCAAATTTTCAGAGGAGTTCATTAATGAAAGTTTAGACACCCTAATGCGTGTCAATATTGCCTTTCTAAGTAGAAGGGAAAATGATGGATTTGCTTTTTTGGATCCAGCAGCCTTTAATGACCAATGCCATCTTTATGCATACTTCTCGGCTATGAGAAAAAAAGACTATAAGGAAAAATCATTCGAGGAAAAAAGGGCACACACACAAGAGAATCGCTTACTTCGTCTTCTCCTTCTTTTTAAGTTTTACTTTTTTAAAAGATCGCAGATTGTTGGGCCAAGCCATTAAATTAGCTTCAGATAAAAGGAAATTACCCTTCCTTCAGCTGAAAAGTTATTTTATGAGTTTATCCAAGATAACAAGGGAACACTGATTCGCACTGCTCGTCAATCCTTAAATGAAGTGTTTGAGCGTTGCATTAAGGACACCCTTTATGAAGCAAAAGAGAGAAGTTTGCTACACCACGAATTGTATCAATTATCTCTTGAAGAACTCAAGCTTGAGCAAGTGCGGGGCAAAACAAAGTTAAAGCTATACACCCTTCCAAAACTCCTTGGAATTGCATATCTGGTTCATGAGAGGATGTCATTTGTCATTAAGACAAAAGTGATCACTAAAGATGGCACAGGAACGCTTTTTTATCAAAGCGCCCCCATCAAAGATGATGAGCCTGTTTTAATTTTTGAAACCATGGCAAGCGATGAGTTGTCTATCACAGATTTCAGGGAAATTGGAGAACACTGTCCCGCTTCTTTCGATCGGAAACCCAGCAGAAAAGACCGCCATTCTGAAAAGGAGACTTGTCTTTTCTGCAATCCCGCGCCAATCAATATCAGTGCCTATCAGGAACGATTTGATAGAGCAACTGCCTCCATTCAAGACACATTGTATGCACTTGCTGCTGATTTTGTGAAAGAGATTCAACTCCCCTACATGAGGTTTTTTGAAGACAAAGATAAATATCCTCATTTAACGGAGATCTTTCAACAAGCCGTACCCAACATCGAGGCATTACAGCTATCGATGAGAAAGCCCCTTGCTTTTACAGTGGACCACGTGTATGTCGACAGTGCACAAAATGCTCTTGCACCTCAAATGCGCATGAATTCCTCCCCAGAATCTTTTCTAAAAGAGAGGGGCTTTCTATGAAAAAATTAGGAATCATTGGTGGTGCTGGCCCTTTGGCCAGCGCACTTTTATATGAAACTCTCATTCAAGAAAGCTATGCTCTGGGACGTCAAGTCCCGGAGATTGTCCTCATCAATTACCCCTTTACACGGGGGTTATCTCTAGATGAAGGGAAAGAAAATGAGAGAACTCTGCAAAAGGAATTGAGCTATTGCATTAAGCTCTTTTTGGGAATTGAGGTTGAAATGGGTGTGCTTGCATGCAATACCTTGCATGTACTATTGAAGCAACTCACTTCCCCTCTATCCAGTTTTATCACTTGCCGGAGCTTGTCGTGCATGCAGCCCAGGAAAAAGAGCATCATCGATTGCTGATACTAGGGACGCAAAATACACGCCATTCTCAACTTTATCAGCTTGAGGGCATCCAGACAATTTACCCCTCTTTTGAGGATCAGAAACTCATTGATGGAATCATCGATCGCGTGTTGGAAGGAAAAATTCTTAAAGAAGATGCGCTCTTGGTAAGTCAAGTCATTCAACAAACTTCCCTATTGCATGACTTTGATGGGGTGGTATTGGGATGCACAGACTTTCCCGTGCTGCATCACCACTTTCCCATTCCTTCGCTAAAGCCCATTTATGATTCAATAAAAATCCCAGCCAAAACACTAATAGGTTTGTTATGAAATATTTACTTTTTATTTGCTTGTCACTTGTTCTTATTTTGATCTCTTGTGGGAAATCAGCTGGAAACAAGCTTCCCATTGCGATTTTGACCCCTGTCACCCATCCAAGCCTAGAACAAATTGAGAAAGGATTCAGGCAAACAATGGAAACCGCCCATCCAGGAAAATACCGTTTCGTCACTTATAACGCTCAGGGCAATAAAACCCTGATGCGCTCAGAAATAGAAGAAATTGCCCGCAAAGATTATGCCCTGGTTTTTTCGATAGGAACTTCAGCCTCTCAAATGATCACGGAAGTATTTGCTAAAAAAAATATAGAAAAACCCCTTGTGTTTACGTGTGTCAATGATCCGATGGGCTTTCAAATCATTTCTTCAGAAGAATTTCCCGGGGGGAATGTAACAGGCGTAAAAGAAATGCTGCGTTTCGAGGATGAACTGGCTGCCCTACTTAGCACAAGGCCAGACATCAAAACATTCGTTCTGGTCTATAACCCTGCTGAACCTGGCTTGCAAAAAGATCAGAAGGAAATCGGCGCATCCTCGCGAACAAAAACATCTCTCTGAAGACAGTGGAAGTCTTTCAAACAAATGAGCTGCTTGCAAAGGTTTCTCCCTTTATGCCCTTCAGATGCTCTGATTGTTTTAAAGGACAATACGATTGTCTCCGGACTCGATGTGCTGGTCAAATTATGCGACCGGCATCGTATTCCTCTCATGGCCAGCGATCTCGATTCACCCGATCGAGGAGCTGCCTTTGGATATGGGGTATATGAAATTGATTTTGGCATCGAAGGGGCAAATAAAGCCCTTCAGATCTTAATCAAGGGCATCCATCCAGGCACTATTCCTAGTTACTCCCGTTTCAGACTTTACCCTGCGGGTAAATTCCGAGGCTGCCAAAAGACAAGGAATCAACCTCCCATGATATTTTCCGTTCTAGAACAAGCCCTCATTGCCCTCCCTTTAATCATTAGGGGCCTATTTAACTATTTCCTTGCTGAAGCTGCCTGACTTCAGCATTGAAAGTGCTTACCTATTTGGTGCGGCGCAGCTTTCCTTGCACAAAGATCTTCCTCTTCCCCCTTGTTCTACTTAGTGCCACGGGCGGAGGAATGATTGTGGGATCAATAGTGAGTTTTCTTAACCAAATTCTTCACATCCCTTTTCTTTTAGCAGCCATTGTGACCAATGGCCTATTTCACGGCCTCACCCAATATTGTCTTGGAACTTCTGCCGCCAGCTTCCATCTTACTGTTCCCTTTCACGAGTTCACTTTACTCATCAGTATGCGCTATAATTTTATCATGACCTGCTCATTTTTTGACTGCACTCTCAGTTGGGATACAGCTTGGCAATTTATGGAAATAATCCCCAATTCTTCAGCAATCATCCTATTTCAGGCCGTTATGTCGTATTTTTTGGTGTTATTTTAGGCCATGGTTGTGCTGGAATCAGCGGCTTTTTATTTGCCCAATCCAATGGTTTCGTGGACCTGACAATGAATTTTGGAGTGATTTTGCTTTGTCTTACCTCTATTATGATAGGCAAATTTGCACTATCTACCCATCGACCCAATATCTTGGTACCTCTCATCGGGACAACTGGGTTCTTTTTCATTCAACAATCTCTCATACACATAGGATTAAACCTGAAATATTTCAATGCTTTTCAGGCTTTTTTCATATTGGTCATTTTGTATTTTGGCCACCGAAAACATACGCTAAACCTTGACCATTTAGGAGTTTGACATGCAAATACATCAACTATCATTTATGCATCATAAGAATGCCCCCTATTTTTTTAAGGATCTCTCATTTAATTTAGAGCCGGGTAAAATGCATGCCCTGCATGGAAAGAATGGGATGGGTAAAACAGTCTTGCTCCAGCTATTAAGTAAAAAAATCCCGCCTTACGGGATCATGCAAGGTCAAATCACGGGAGGAGAAAATGCCATTCTGGTGAATCAACGTTTGATCAAATGATTGCCGACCAGTTTTCTTTTCAAGAAAATCTAAAATTTGCATGCATGAGCCGTTTTCCCCATCCCTTTTCCCGTTTAAAAAAAGCCACTTTTTGCCCTGATTTTCTTGAACAGTTCCATATTGATGTTTCTAAACCGGCAAGCAAACTTTCCGGAGGACAAAGGCAAATTCTGGCACTTCTAATGGTTTTGCAGCAAAAAAGGAGTGTTTTACTTTTGGATGAACCGACGGCCACTCTGGATGAACAAAATGCCACCATCGTTTTTGATTTTTTAAAAACCCTCGCAGAGCAAAACGTTACTCTTTTGATTGTCTGCCACGATCGCGAGATGATGAATCACTATGTCAATGGGCAGCATCTTGATTTAGAAATGGACAGCTTTGGACTTCGAAGATTGAAAACATGAATTTTGGATAGGCAGGATAGCGGAGCTGTTTTCCTTCTTCGGATCTTTAACAAGGATAACTGAAAAACATGTACATTCTAAAACTTAGAGTTTTATCAAAAAAAAAGTACATGAAGAAATTAAAATTGAATATAATTTAATTTTGTGTTAATTTTATTAAAAATTTATATCAGAAGGATAGTGGCATTATGATAAATATCTTAAACTCATCATTCAATGGAGTCTCTTTATTTAAAGAGCGAATTTTGCCTGAATTTAGTTCCAGGAATAAGCGAATTACTCTGATTGCTATCGCAATAATTAGTTATGGATTATTCTGTCTAACAGCTTATTGGTTTTTTAAATGCCGAAAGACAAGACATATAGAAGATCCTCAAAAATTAGAAAAGAAAGATGATCCTCAAAAATTAGAAAAGCAAGAGGTCCAGGAAAAGCCGGAAAAAGAAGTAGAAGAGCAAGCCGATCCTACATTGAGAACGATGACCATATTTTTGAAAACTAGGACTGAAGAAGAAGCAGGAGCATATAAAGTATCAGAAAGTGATACTATACACTCCTTCAAGGAATTGATTTACGAGCGGCGAAAAGACTATCTTGTAGAGCAGATTAGGCTAGTATGGAATGGACGTCAGCTTGAGGATTGTAGGACTTTTGCTGATTATCAAATCCAGAATAAAAGTATCATCCATCTTGTTAATTACAACTGTTTTTGAAATCCAAGGTTCATTACATCAATGTGTCTATAATCTTCGTGCGGAGAATAAGTCGGATATTCTCCGCATAATATGCGGAGAATATTATTGTTTATGCGGTGATTAAATGTTATCATAAAAACAGCACTCATTGAAAACAATAAGTTCAGGACACATATGTATATACACGAACTTGAAAATTGGCCAAATTTTTTTTGGGATCAAGAAAGTATTGCTGATTTGCTTATTCCCCTTTGCTATCAACAGGGACGTTTAATCGGTGGAATGGAATCAATTGGTTTTCATTTAAACGAAGAAACTGTGCTGCAGACCTTGACGCAGGATGTCGTAAAATCAAGTGAAATTGAAGGAGAGATTTTAGATCAATCATTAGTGCGCTCATCTATTGCACGCCGTCTTGGAATGGACATTGCAGCAATTGATACCATCGATAGAAACGTCGAAGGGGTCGTTGAAATGATGTTAGATGCTACACAAAGGTTTGACCAACCTCTTACCAAGGAAAGGTTATTAACTTGGCATGCGGCCCTTTTCCCTACCGCGCGTAGTGGTTTTGCAAAAATACGAGTTGGCGCATGGCGCACTGGTCCTGTTCAGGTAGTCTCTGGGAAAATGGGCAAAGAGATTCTCCATTTTGAGGCTCCTCCCGCCAAGCGGGTTGATCACGAAATGGAGCTCTTTTTGGATTGGGTAAATAATGAGACCATTGTTGACCTAGTGTTAAAGGCAGCTCTTGCTCATCTGTGGTTCCTCACCATTCACCCCTTTGATGATGGAAATGGCCGCATTGGCCGCGCTATTGCAGATCTTATACTAGCCCGTTCCGAAAAAAGCTCTCGCCGTTTCTACAGCCTATCTGCACAAATTCAGTTAGAGAGAAAAAACTATTACGCAATTTTAGAACACACTCAAAAGGGGGAATTAGACATTACCCCTTGGATCAAGTGGTTTTTTGGCTGTCTAGGAAGAGCAATAGGACATGCCTTGTCTACTCTTGACAGTATTGTATACAAAGCACAGTTTTGGGAATCTCTCGTAGAAGAATCTTTGAATGAAAGACAGCGGAAAATAATTAATCTCTTGCTTGATGGCTTAGATGGCAAACTAACTTCATCGAAATGGGCTAAGATAACAAAATGTTCTCAAGATACCGCTTATCGAGATATCCTCGATCTCATTGACCGAGGAATACTTGTTAAAAATTCAGAGGGTGGACGTAGCACGAGTTATTCCCTAAAAAAAAGGCTATTTTGGGACCGAAAGCGCCCATAGGTTTAAACTGGGCCAAAGACCCTTAATCTTACAGCCCAGATCGTAGGTCTGGGTCAAACAGGGCCAAAAACCCTTAATCTTACAGCCCAGATCGGAACCTGGGTCTTTTAGGCCTGTTTTGGCATATAATCCGCAATAAGTTCGGCTAAGAACTCAAAATTGGGCATATTAGCATACATTTTTGCTTCAACACCTGTGATCCCCTCAGGAACCTTGCTTGAAGGACTTAAAAGTTTATTGATGATATTAGCAGTTAACATACTTGTTGCTGAACTGAGCATCCCTACCTTCCCAGTATTTTTTTGATCTTCAGGCGCCCAAATATAGTCTAAAGTTATTCTTTGAAGAATCAAAAGGGTACCAACTACTGCTTGATCTTGCATGGGCAATTTGCTCATTTCTTCAAGGGTTGTTTTGACAGAGTTAACTTCTTTAAAGGGGGCAAATAACTTGAGTTTTTCGGCGGGAAAATTCTCTATATAACGGGATAAAATCGCATACCAATCATAAGCAGTAAACTTATTTTCCGCCTCAACATCATGCCTTTTCCAAGCAGTAATCTTTGAGTGGGTATCATTTAGGGCAGTTTGACGGAAAAGCCTCTCTTTTATTCCTGAATGCCCTTCTCCCTGTTTAATTTTCGTGATTATATTTCGTGCAAGCTGCCGGCAATTTTCCTCTAAAAGGCCTTCATGATAATCTTTCTCAACCCATAAAATGAGCTCCCTAGTGTTAAGTTTATCTATTAAACCTGTGATCGTAACTAAATCTGGATCAGGTTTCTTTTCTAATTCAGCTTTCTTTTTCATATAGCTAAGAATTTCTCCTAAATTGCCTCTTAACGTTTCAATTTCAGTAAGTGTCAATCGATCAAATAAAGGAGGTGAATTCTTCAAAATGACGATAATTTGAGGATCAATTGAAAAACGCTTCTTGGATGTTTTAAGGGAAATGACACTGCCTTTACTTTTTTGTTTTCTATTTTTTTTAACACAAATTAACCCTGTTTCTGGCAACTCCTCCTTAATTAAACAACTAATGGGAGCAAAAATAGTTTCATCTACTTCTCTCTTAGGCTTTTCCAACCTACTTTGCTCGATGGGAATATCTGCTTGCAGCAGTAACTTCTCCATCATCAATTTCAACGCTTTCTTCTCTTTTGATTCCCCCTCAGCAGTTGCTGGCAAGCCAACAGTGGGTAAACCTTCATTAATTACTGGTTGTGCATTAAATTCCTCAATTAATTCTTCCTCATGTTTGAGATCAACATCTTTGCTTTCTTCTGCGACCGGATTGTTTGCCGGCTTAACTTCTTGGAACACTTCATTAGCTTCTTTCTTAAGCTTTGGAGAAGGTTTATTGTTGATGGGTTGTTGTTCCAGATTTTTTGCAGAAAATATTGCAATGCGGGCTGCAATTCCTTTAACAGGTTCTTCCCTTTTTACTGTGTTTACAAAAGTTTGTGGAATTTGAATTAAAGTCGCGTGCCCTACTGTACCATCAATAATAAATGTCTCAGCAAATTTTACTTGACGAACTGAGTGAGGTGGAGAAGACATTTCAGCTTTTTCTTGTACAGGTAAATTAACCGGAGTCAGGTCTTGGTCAGCTGTATCTGAATTGTTAGTACATTTATCTACAGAAGATTGACCTTCCCCTTCAAGATCAGCATCCTCTAATTTTTTTTGATCCAACTTGGGTAAAATAGATAGCGGGGCGAGATTCTCTTGAACCTTTTGATCAGCTAATTCTGGTACTGGAGATACAAGCTGAATGTGTTCAACAACGGGTTTTTCACACTTTTCATTTTGTTTTTCAATTAAATTATTTATCTGTACCTCTTGAAATACCTCTGCAGTTTTTCTTTCAAGTAATAGAGAAAGATCTTTTTGGTCTTCTCTGACCATAGGTACGGCTGAGGAGTGAGTGGGCGGATTTGATGAAGGTTGAACTACTTTAAATTCACCAATGCCCCCTTTTTTATTCTGTAATTTGATTGATAAAGGGGATTTTTAACAACAACCTCAACATTAACTTGGCCTTGAGGGATGGTTGCGGCAGGAATATTAGAAGAGGGCGTAGCTGGAGGTGGCACATTAAGAACAGTGGCTTTTTCTTCTATTAAAGGAGAGAGGAGGGGTTCTTCTTGGGGAGCCGGGGGAATGTTTTTTTCAGCCAAATTACCAACGGGAATTTCTAAACATGTCATTCCAAAATATTTTTGCATGTGATAATTTTTTTGAGGGGATCTTAACCCATAATAGGGTGCAAACAGAATATTCCAACTGATCAAGCAAAGAACCTTCATTAATTTATTTTTGAAGGTGGTCCCTTCTGAATTTGCCCCCTTGAAGCAAATTTGTCTGATAACTCCCAAGCAGGCTAATGCAGAAAACAAAGGAATAGCAAGGGCTGCTATACGAGCTTTTACATGTTCTCCCTTGTCAAGATAAGAATGGATTCTCTCCATCCAATTCTGCATAGGTAGTAACCCATCAATTTGCATTTTTAAACTCCTAGTTTTTAATGATCCTTAAAATATTTAAACCGATAATAAAATATTCGTATATTAATTGCAAAAAACAAAAATTTATTGTGTATAACATTCAGCTTCCATAAAGGCTAAAATGGCATCCCTGGCCTTTTCTAAATTCTTCTCTGCATGAACATCTGAAATAAACCAAGCCTCATGCGGGAAGGAGGAATATAAATGCCTTGTTCAAATATAAAGTGCGGATAAGGAGGCATAAAGCTTGACATCAACTTGCAAAGCATCTTGCAAGTTGCTCACCTCTTTCTTTCCAAAAAAAAGTGTGAACATCGAACCCATCTTCTGGATGCAGGCATTCCACCTTTTTCATGTATCCTGGCTTCGATCGGTTCGATGAAAAGTGTTGTTTTGCGCAGCAGCTCCTCATAAAAACCCGGCCGTTGCAGAAGCCGCAGGCTTTGCAAACCAGCTTCCATGGCAATTGGATTGCCCGCTAGGGTCCCCGCTTGATAAACCGGCCCAAGGGGCGCTAAATAATCCATTATCTCTCTCCGGCCCCCAAAGGCAGCCACGGGAAATCCACCCCCTATAATTTTGCCATAACAGGCTAAATCAGGCCGCACCGGATAAATCGCTTGGGCTCCTCCCTTAGCTACTCGGAAACCAGTGATGACCTCATCGAAAATCAAAAGTGCGCCCATTTTTTCAGTTGCTTCTCTTAAAAATTGGATAAATCCGATATCAGCGGGCACAACTCCCATATTGCCAGCAATCGGCTCTAAAATGACTGCGGCTATACGGTCTTGATAATCGGGATGAGAGAAAAGCATTTGGCAGGCTTTCCTATCATTATAAGGTAAACAAATCGTATTTTTCACAATGTCTTCTGGAATACCCTCTGAAGAAGCGGTAGGTGATACCTCAAGCACACCCGATCCAGCCTGTATCAAAAAAAAATCGGCATGCCCATGGTAATTACCGCTGAATTTAACAATCAGGTTCCGGTGTGTAAATCCCCGAGCCAAACGGGCCACTGACATCGCAGCTTCTGTTCCGGAACAAACAAAGCGGATTTTTTCAATCGATGGCACCAACTTAATCATTTCTTGAGCAACTTCTCCCTCCAATGCCGTTGTCACGCCAAAACTAGTCCCCTTTGCCATTCGCCTTTGAACAGCATCCAAAATTGCCGGATGGGCATGGCCATGAATCAGGGCTCCCCAGGATCCGCAAAAGTCAATGTAAGCTCGGCCATCTGCATCTACAATGATATCGCCATAAGCATGATCAGCCACCATGGGGATTTGGTCCATGCTTTTGCAGGCTCGAACAGGAGAATTCACTCCCCCGGGAATTACTTGGCATAACTGCTGATAAATTTGCTGACTTTTTGCACGTGTCTTCATCGTATTCCCTCGTAAGAAAAAAATTGGTTTCTCTTTATTTTCCATAATTTATATCATTCTAGTTTAAATATTTAAAATAATTTATCAAAATGATTTTTCATCAAACTGCTATTTTGATCGCTCTCTTTTATTGCATAGCTGCTTTTGGCGTAGCTTATGAAGTCATTTTCGAAGGCATTCAAAATCCTGAAACATTAAAACTTGTACAATCAGCCTCTCAACTTGAAAAACTTAAAGATTGCCCTCCAGCCACTTTTATTGGCCTAAAGCGCAGAGCTGAAGGAGATCTTTCCAATATCATCAAAGCCTTGCATAGCCTAGCCCTTTATGATGCTAAGGTGGATTTTCATATTGAAAATGACCGCTCCCAAGTGATCCTCCAAATTCAAGAAGGGCCAGTCTATCCTTTGGCTACTTTTACCATTCACTATTCACAAAATGGGGCAGAAATTTCTGCCGATGTGCTTGCCTGTCCGATTACTCTTGAGGATCTAAAAGTCGAGATTGGCTCCCCTGCCCTTCCCGAAATGATTTTATCAGCTGAAGATATCTTGCTTGACCGCCTCAATTTACAAGGGTATGCTTTTGCATCCATCAAGAAACGGGATGTTTTCGCCGATAAAAAAGCCCAGAGCGTCATTGTTTGCCTTGTGGTGGATATAGGTCCTTTAACCTATTTCGGACCCACTCAAATCAAGGGGCTAGAACAAGTGCATGGAAATTTCTTTTTTAAAAAACTGCGTTGGCAAGCAGGTGAATTATATCATCCCAAAAAAATCGAAAAGACTCAAGAAGCACTGGAATTGTCGGGGTTATTTCAATCGGTGAATATTACACAGGCAGAAAATCCCGTTGAGGGTAACTTGCTGCCTTTGGAAATTTCGGTTTTGGAAGGCAAGCAGCGCAGTATTGGCTTTGGTTTAAATTATACCACCGCCCTGGGATTTGGATTAGCAGCAGAGTGGGAAAACCGCAATCTCCTTGGAGAGGGACAAAAATTGAGTACGCGGGCTGACTTATGGCAAAAACTCCAGGAAGGAAACATTAGGTACCTGATTCCCGATTTTGGCCGTCAAGAACAAAACCTCATTTGGTTGCTGGAATACCACCATGAACGTAACAAATCGTTTACCGAATCCACCTTCTCTTTTTCAGGAACAATTGAGCGCAAAATCAATGACCATTGGCGCATATCTTATGGGGGAATGTATAAATTGTTGCATACGCAACGCTCGGCTCACAATGGAAGATTCGATTTAATTAAAGTTCCTATGCAGCTTTTTTGGACCAATACCGACAGCATTCTTGAACCTACTAAAGGAGCTTCTCTGCAATTAAAGACTGTCCCTTCAGTGCAAATTCTCTCTCCCCAATTTTTCTATGCAATAAACACTTTGACCGGCACGATCTATCAGTCTATAACTCCTAATAATAGACATATTTTTGCGGCCAAATTAATGCTAGGCTCTATCGTGGGGACTAGTGAATTCGAGGTCCCACCCCCAGAACGTTTCTATGCGGGCTCTGAAAATACTCTAAGAGGCTACCATTATTTGACAGTAAGTCCTTTAAGCTGTAAAGATAAACCTATCGGAGGGCGCTCTTTGTTCATTTATTCTCTCGAATTGCGCAATCGCATCGGAAAAAATTTCGGGTTGGTCTTTTTTTACGAAATGGGGAACGTTTACAAGGAATTTTATCCTAATCCTCATAAAAGATTACTGCAATCAACCGGTTTAGGATTACGCTATTACACTCCTGTCGGTCCCATACGCTTGGGATTAGCTATTCCCTTGAATAAGACGGTATAAACGCAATCACCATAAAAGCTATCTTGACCGTCCCTTTGAAGCCTATTTTAGTATTGGACAATCTTTTTAAAGGCTGGAAAGAAAATGAGAATACTTAAGTTTATTGTTAAAAGTTTTTTAGCTTTATTGTTGTTGACTCTCATTGCTTGGGCCTTATTGATAGTTACTTTGCAAACAAAGCAAGGACAAGATTGGGCAGTCAGGCATCTGATCGGCTTCCTCGAAAACAGCACACAAACACCTATTCACATTGGAGAGATTGAATTCTCCTATCCCTTTACTGTCCATCTGCAAGATATTTCGATTGGCGAAGCCACCCATCCTATGGCTACACTGCAAGAGGTAAAGCTTTCCTGGGCTTATTCTTCTTTGCTGCAAGGGCGATTAAGTATTTCCCTCCCTGCAAGCTACTGGGATCAAAATTTTTCAACTTCCCCAAAAAAATAAAAATTCGATTAGCTCCCCAACTCCGCTCCTTCCTTTTTATATCAAAATAGAAAATGTAGACATTCAAAAGGTTTATTTAGCACCTGAAGGTGGTTGCCAATCTTGCTCTGCCTCATGAGATTTTAGAATTAATGCAAGATTCCTTTTGGGATATTAAAGGAGTGATCAGCCACAACCCTTTTAAAAATGCAATCGCCGCGCATTTGCTTGCCACTGTACATGAAAGAACTTCTGCAGCACTTCTTCTCAGCCTAGGAATCGATGCCCAAAATCATCAAATGTCCCTTTCTTTTCATTTCAATCGCTTATCCCTCCATAGTTTGCATGAAAGCCTTCCACCTGCGCATTTAGCCCTCTACGCCACAGGGCCTTTTCACACTTGGCAAAATCAATTCCAAGCAGGAGAATTCCTTGAAGGGCATTTTAAACTCTCTTTTTGAATCCCCTAATAATTACCCCCCCCTTGCTGAGTTAATCGGAACAAAGACCACGCTAAGCAGCCGATACGTTTTGAGGTCAAATGAAGAAATACAACTTCTAGATTTAAAATTAGACTCTCCGATCGGGTTTATAGAAGGAGGAGCCTTTATCATGGCTGGTTACGAACTCCGTCAGGGAAATTTTAAAGGTGAAATCAACCATATTGAACATTTAAGTTCTCTCTTGGGAAAAAAAGTAGAGGGAAAACTACTCTTAGAGGCCCATGCAGCCGGACCTCTGAGTTCCCCCTCTCTCTCACTTTGAATATAGAAAGCCCTTCCCTTATCATGGAATCCCAAGAGGTGCAAAATATCCACTCAAGCTTTCAGTACAAGGGGTTGGGTGGATTGCTGGCATTAGCATTTGATTATCGTGGCATTCCCTGCCTGAACTTAGACTTCTATTGGTGGGGATAACCAAAAACGATTAATTTTTTCCGGATTGAACTTCAATACCATGCATACACACATAGAGGGCAACATTGCCTGTTCTACCAATGATTTTATTTGGGAAGGCACCTTGCAAGCTCATTCAGAAAATGTAGCAGGCCTAGCAGATTTTTTTAACACAAAGGTGAGCGGTGAAGCTCAAATGAAAATCGATTTAAAGGGAATTCAGGAGGGCGAACACAAACATCAGAAAATCCACATGGAACTAACGGGCAATGCTCTACACTGGACCGATTGGCATGCCAATCAACTTTTACTTGATGTCCAATTACAAGCGGGCGAGGGAGAGATTCAATTTGCTATACAGCAAATCAAAACACCAGCAGGTGAATGGAAGAAATAAAAGGAAATAGCACCATTAATCCCTCCCATATCCCATGGCCTTTCCAAATTAAGGGGGGAGAGGGGCCTGGCAACAGGAGTTGTTTTTTGAAGCACAAGGGGCTTGGAGCTACCGCCAAAATGTTTTGGAAAGCCAGGTAGAACAATTCACCGGCCATTTTGGCCCCTACCCCTTTCAATTGATGCAAAGCCTTCTATTCTCTTATAGCCCAAATGGCTGGAACTATCCCACCTTTTCGCCAAATGGGGGGAGGCGGAACTTAAAGGCGAATTTAATTTAGACGATCAAATCATTAAGGGACAATTCAGCACAAATACCGTTCCCTCCTATTTGTTCCACTTTGTTGCGCCTGAACTTCCCTTAATAGGACATGCAACATTTTTAGGCCATTTACATGGTACCTTAAAAGATCCTAAAGCCCAGCTCCACATTCGCAGTCACATCAGATGCAGATAACTGAAGAGATTTGTTGTCAAAAACCATTTATTGAAGGCGAAATAAAGCTTGATTTAGACAATAAAGGCATGCGACTCAATAGCGAACTCTTTGGAATAGGGAATGCACCCCTGGTGATAACAGGGACACTTCCCCTGACTTTAAACTTGGATCCTCCGCGCTTAAAAATTGACCAGGAACTCCCTTTTGAGTTGGCTTTTCAAGCAGAAGGAGAGTTGGATCCTTATCTCCACTTACTGTACAATGATACGATCAATCTACAGGCCAAGCTAAAATAGCCCTTAAACTCAGCGGACCAATGCAAGCCCCCCAAATACAAGGTGGAATTGACATTTATCAAGGGGCTTATGAAAGCTTAAAAACTGGCGCCCTCTTTCATAATATTCAAGCCCATCTAGAAGGGGATGGCTCTAAGGTTGTCTTAACGCAATTCTCTGCGCATGATAATAAAAACGGATTTCTTACCCGCAGGAGGTTCTATCAGCTTAAATCGAAGTCAGAATTTCCCTTTTGAATTTCACATAAAACCCACCAACATATTCCTTGTCGATTCGGATTATGCTGCCATATCTGCAAGCGGCCCTCTGAACTGGACCGGAAACATTAAAAAATCTACCCTAAAGGGGGTACTAACCCTCAGTCAAGCGACAATTCGCTTGAAAGATGCGCTCCCCAATCAAATCAAAACGATCGAGGTAAAATACCTCAATATGCCCTGAAGGAGAACATCTTCCGTCTTATTTAAAAAAAAGGAATCAAGTTCAGCCATAGATCTCGAAGTGAAATTAAAATCCCCTGATCGCATCGTCATTGAAGGAAATAATTCTTCATCGGAATGGAAAGGAGATCTTTTAAGTGACCGGTACCCTGGGAGACCCCCTTTATAATGGAGATTTGCATATCGCCAAGGGTGAATATAAGCTTAATGGAAGAGTTTTTAATTTGAGTCAGGGAAGCATCCATTTTGCGGTCCTTTAAGCAAAAAAACTACCTTGTATGTGGTTGCAAGTAAAGACATCGACAGGATTCAGGGCGGAAATTATTGTGAAAGGACCAGTAAACAAACCTGCCATCAGTTTTCGATCCAATCCCCCCCTTTCTCAACGTGAAGTCCTATCCTATATCCTGTTTAATCGTGGCATTTCAGATATTACACCCGGTCAAGGAGACGAACTTACCCAATCCTTTATGTCCCTCAACTCCAATGAACAAACCAGCAGAAGTAATGACTTTTTGTCTCGAGTACGTAATAACATTGGGATTGATCGACTAGACTTTGCAGCTTGCGACAATCAAAATAAGGAATTTGCCCTTCAAGCGGGCGAATACTCACGGAAAACATCTACGTTTCCATTAATAAAAGCATTACGGATGCTGCCAGCGTAGCAATTGAAGCCAAATTACACCAAAAACCTCAAACTGCAAGCCGATCAATCCTTCCTGGGAGACGATCCCGCACAGTTCCGCATGTCTCTTAAGTGGAAAAAAGACTACTGATGTGATGAATTAAGACTTAACTTACCTGGCTTTGTACATTCAAAAAATAATTTAACAAGATAAAAACAGGATAGACAGGATAAGTTCACATCTTTTTTTACTGCTCTTATCCTGTTCATCCGTGTTTTATCCTGTAAAATTAATTTGTTATATTATTTCTCGTTGCAGGATTTAAAGAACTAACATCATCATGTTTGAAAATTCCTAACGCGAGCGTGCAATTGCTGAAATTTCCTTATTATCTACATTTCAGCTATTGACAAAAGATTGATTCTAACTTATGGTCCTTCTGTAGAAAAGTTTAGCTATATTATGCATTATTGAGGCATGAATAACCTCTATGCATCAGCCAAATCAAACAACTCTTGGTAGCGGAGAAAAGAAATAAACGAATCCAAGATATAGCTAAAACAAAGTCTAACTTTTGGGATCATTTGCTTGGAATTTTGGGAACTTGCGGCAATTTGTAGCATTTCAGTTACAATATCCTGTTCTTTCAAGCTGAGAAATCCAAAAAAAAGTAACAACATTAAATTAGAGGAGATTTATGAACGCCAATTCATTTAGAATCGATACAATTGTTCCTGCAATTCAAACAGCCGCAGCTTCTTTAGCTTCGGAAATATTGGATATCTGAGCAATCACAAAGTCGGCAGCCTGCAGAGCGTCGTTTTAATCAGCAGCGTAGCATCGGTGATTTCTTCTTTAGCCCGAGAGTATTTTTCAAAATGTTTATCTTCGTTATTTGGCCATTCCTGCATCTGTGGAATAGGTGTGGCAGCTCCATCGTTTCCTTTTATCCGCAACTGGTGAATAATGTTCTGGATGTTCGAGGAGCTCTTATCCTGACGCAATCTCCTTCTTGTCAGACTTGCTGCTGACAATGCCCATAGACTAAGAAAGAAAGTTGAGGAAAGGGCAGCAAAAATCGAAGAAGGAGCAGTGAATGTAGAACATGGAATAGAGGGAGCCGGAAAGGAAGCATATGATAAAGCTAAAGAGGGAATAGAAGCCTCAAAAGCACAATTAGCAAAATTGTACCAAAAATCCAAAGAACAACTTGAGGGCTTTCTTAAGAAACCAAGAGGGAGAAAATGCTGGTGAAAAAGCAATCTTAGAAGGATTGGAAAAAGCCAAAGAAGACTACAATATACTTGTAGATAAAGCCAAGGAAGAATTAGACAAAATTAGCCAAAGGCTTTGAGGAATTTGCAGCCAAGGCAAAAAAGGAAGTTCCCGAGCCAAAAAACGAAAATCCCGTGCCTGAGGCAAAAAAAGTAGATCCTCTGTGCCAGAGGCACAAAAGTCAGATCCTGTGCCAGAGGCAAATAACGGAAATCCTGCGCCTGAATAAAGGTATAACATTATTTTTCTGCCCTAGGAATCTCCTCAGGGCTGCCCATCATCTTCAAGTCTCAACTTCTTAAGTTCTTAATGAATAACACTATTTTACAAATCCTCTCAGCAATTGGAGACTATGTTCTTTTAATTACAGGTGTCTTTTGGGTTATCCTGCGCCGTCCTCCTGCTTGGGTGCTGGTGCGCGATCAAATGTACGAAATAGGGGTCATGTCCCTACCAGTCGTTGCGATAACTGGTTTTTCGACTGGAATGGTGTTGGCTGCCCAATCATTTTTCCAATTTCGGATAAAGGCTTGGAGGCGCCACAGGATTAATGGTGGCTAAAGCCATGTTAGTTGAGCTGGGACCGATGTTAACCGCATTTATGGTCACTGGCAGTGTCGGCGCGGCCATGTGCGCAGAACTGGGAACGATGCGTGTGACAGAGCAAATTGATGCCATGCGCTCCATGTCGGTCAATCCCTTAAGTTATTTGGTGGCTCCCCGTTTTATTGCCGGGGTACTGATGATGCCTCCCTAACAGTCTTTAGCTCAATCATGGGAATTATAGGTGGTTACATTATCGCGGTCGGCTATTATAATATGGCTCCCAATGCCTACTTAGATCCATTGCCTATCCATGTCACAACTTTCGATTTTTTAGCGGGATATCAAATCATCTGTTTTTGCTATCATTATCGTCACCATTTCCTGTTATAAGGGATGACAACTCTAGGAGGCGCCGCAGGTGTTGGACGTTCCACCACGAAAAGCGTGGTCATTTGTTATTCGATTATTTTAATTGTCAATTTCTCGCTTACTTTAGGGCTTAAATACCTCTTACAACTGTATATTATCAATAATCAAAATATTTGAATTTCATGATACAGGTCCATGACATTTGGAAAAGATATGGTAAAACGAGGTCCTTAAGGGACTATCCCTCGATGTTTTTGATGGCGAAACATTGGTCATTCTGGGAAGATCTGGGGTGGGAAAAAGTGTTTTACTCAGACAAATCATCGGATTTGGAATCCCGACAGAGGCTACGTCGAAGTAGAGGGCAAAGAATACGGATCTTACTTTGAAAACGACTCGTCCGGGACTGAAGACAATGGGGATGCTTTTTCAAGGATCTGCTATGTTTGATTCCATGAATGTGGCGGGAATATTGCATTTTACTTACGCCAGCATCATCCTGATTTATCGGAATCCGAAATCGAAGAGCGCGTGGCAAAAGCTTTAGAGATGGTCGGTCTCGGAGAATACTCGGAAAAAAATGCCCTCTGAATTATCAGGAGGAATGCGCAAAAGAGCAGCTCTTGCTCGCTTAATTGTCTATTGTCCTCAAATTATTCTTTATGATGAACCCACAACTGGGCTTGACCCGATTACCGCGATGCAGATCAATGATCTGATCAATCAAACAAAAAGGGAGCTCAAGGCAACAAGTATTGTCGTCACTCACGATATTCGATCTGCCCTGGAAGTAGGTGATCGCTTAGCTTTTCATAATGATGGAAAAATTACTCAGATTGCCCCAAAAGAAAAATTTCTACAAATCGATGATCCTAATCTTCGCGACTTTTTTAATAATGCCGTCATCGATAAAAGAGAACTTTAGAAAAACAGGGGGACATTCCAATTATCTATGACTGCATCAATTAAAAATATCCTGATCGGCATTTTTGTCATCCAGCGATTGGTTATTGCCTTTATGCTTCTTTTTCTTCATCCCACTGTTGGAGATAATGCAAAAACTCTGCGCGTCCGTTTTACAGACATTGATAAGGTCAATTTCGGGAACCCGTGTCACCTTTGCCGGCCGGCCGGTAGGAGAGGTCGTTTTAATTCAAGAAATTCCCGATGCCCGCACAAGTCGAGTCGGAAGATGGAGAAATTTACGTCTATGAGCTCACTCTTAAAGTGGATTCAAGCGTCGATGTCTTTAATACTGATGAAATTATCTTGCGTACTTCTGGCCTATTAGGAGAGCGGAACGTAGAAATCGCCCCTCACCCATTAGAAGCTGGAGAGAAGCTTAAAAAGGTTGAAAACAAGGTACTTTATGCCGCACAAACAGGGTCGGTAGAAAATACTTTGAAGCAGTTCGGGAATTTATCCCAAAAATTCGACATTTTCTTAGAAGATCTCAATGATTCCATGAAAGAAATAAAAAAGCGTGAAATCATTAGTAAAATCGCAGATAGCATGCAAAACATTAAAGAGATGACGGATGCTCTGAACCAACCTGATAAGTACAAGAAAACCATAGATAATGTGTTAAGCCTAACCGAACGAGCTAATCGAGGTTGTGCAACCCTAGATCAAACATTAGAAAATTTTTACCAACTTAGCAACCGCGTTCAGAATTCTTGGACGACTGTTGACCTAACTTTGGAAGAGGTCTACGCAACTGCTTCAAGCGCGCGCACCTTTGTTGAAAAAGCCAATCAAATTATTGATTATACATGCCAAGGAAAAGGAACTATTGGCCAATTGTTTATAGGCGAAGATTTATTTTTGAGGCTAAAATCGATCTTGCACAAAGGAGAAACAGTGATGAATGACATCACTAGCTATGGAATTCTTTTTCAATCAGATAAACGTTGGCAACGCTTACAAGCTGGGCGTCTGCGTCTTTTGGAGAAACTTTCAAAGCCATGTGAATTTGCCCGTTACTTTAATCAAGAAATGGATGAAATCTCGGCTTCCATTTTAAGAGTTTCTTTGATTTTAAATGAATCAGATTGTTATCCTCAGTCCTTAATTTACAATCCCGATTTTACCAAAAAATTTGCAGATTTGCTGAGGCGTGTAGAAAACATGGAAGATTCTTTGAAAATGTATAATGAACAAATTATTGATCAAGAGGATCAAGAGTAAAACGTATGACAGAGAACCTTCCTTATTCTCAGATTCAAAAAGGCACTTTTATGATTGCGACTCCCGATATTGATGCGGGTTTCTTTTTTCGCGGAGTCATCCTTATCTGCGAACATAATGCCAACGGCTCCTTTGGCCTATTGATTAATAAAAGCCTTGATTTAGAACTACCTGAAGAAATCGTGAATGTTAATCAGCTGGCCAATCCTCGCATAGGGATTCGTGCAGGAGGTCCTGTGCAAACCAATCAAATGATGCTTCTTCATACTTCTAGCCAAATTGAAAACCAAACATTAAAAATATGTGAAGGGGTGTATCTTGGAGGAGATCTTCAATTTCTTCAAGAAGCCATTCTCGATCAAGCGGGACCTCATATCCATCTTTGTTTTGGCTATGCAGGATGGGGTGGAGGTCAGTTAGAGCGTGAATTTTTAGATGGCCATTGGTTTGTTTACCCGGCCACAGCCAGCCATATATTTGAAATCTCTCCGGAAAAACTATGGCAGTCGCTTCTGCGGGAAATGGGCGGCAAGTATGCTACTCTTTCCATGATACCAGAGGATCTCTCCCTCAATTAATTACAAGATAGGCAGCATCGCCGATTGCACGAGTTGGACTGATTGGACGAGTTGGAAGAGTTGGACTATTTTGGACAACATGTCCAACCCGTCCAATTAGTCCAATTGAGACGATTGCATAAGTGACAATAATTTATTTTAAATATTTTTATAACTAAATTATTCACATTGAGTTATGTCTTAAAATTAGCAAAAATAGCCAAAATGACATAAAAAATAATAATAGCCCTCAAACCATATCCAGAACTGGCTTAAAATAATTTATTGTCACTTATGCAATCGTCTCAATTAGTCCAATTAGTCCAATCCCGTCCAACTAATACTTCAAAATTGTTGAGCCATCTTGATGGTTTCTTCTTTAGCGCGTTTCATCGACTGCTCTTTCTTTTCCGGGGACTGCTGTGTGGGCTCGATGATGATCGAACGAATATCCGTGAAACCGATAAATTTCAAAATGGTCTCCATATAACTCTTTTGAAAATCTAAACTTTCTGCTCCAGTTCCAGGACCATAATCACCGCCGCGTGAATAGATGAGAATAGCAGGTTTGTTGGTAATTAGTCCTTTATACCCCTCAGTTGAAGAATAAGAAAATGCATAAGAGGGCTGAACGAGCGCATCTATATAGTGCTTGAGTTTGTAAGGAATACCAAAATTCCACATGGGTAGCGAAAACAGGTAACGATCGGCTTGTTTAAAATCCGCTATAAGCTGCTCGACAGGCCTCCAAGCCTTGCGTTGAGCTTCCGTATGTGATTGTCCATGTGTGATAGCATATTTAGCATCGATCACATCACCATCAAAAGAGGGAATTTCTTTTTGCCAAAGATCTATTGTTTCAATTTCTTCATCTGGATGACTCTGGCGAAATGCATCTAGAAAGTCATGTGCAATCTGAATAGATGAAGACCTTTTTTTCCTCGGCGAAGCTTCTATGTAAAGCAAACTGCCCATTTTGTTCCTCCATGATAAAAATTATTCTATTTTTAGCAGGAGAAGCTCTTCTTTGTCAAATTAAAATTGATTTGGTAAAACAAAAGATTGCTAAGAAGCACAAAGACAAAATCTTTGTGCTTAAGGATAGGTTAACGCTTGGAGAATTGGAAGCGTTTACGAGCCCCTGCTCGACCATATTTTTTACGCTCTTTCTTACGTGCATCTCTTGTCAGAAATCCCTGAGCTTTAAGGTCATAACGAAGGTTTTCATCATTCTCGACTAGAGCTCTGGCTAACCCTAAACGTATGGCTACGGCTTGAGCTTCAACCCCGCCCCCTTTAACTCGTATAATCATGTTATAACGGCTGTAACCCCCTAATTTTTCAAAAGGGGCAAAGATGGTTTTACGTTGAATTTCAAGTGGAAAATACTTTTCTATTGTTCGACCATTGATATCTATTTGGCCATTGCCGCTTCTTAGTCTAACGGAAGCGACCGCTGTCTTGCGACGCCCAGTTGTTACAGTTTCTTCAGGCATAATCGTATTATACTCGCTTAAATGTTAACTTTGATAGGTTGTTGCGCTGCAAGATCATGTTCCTGTCCTGCAAAAACGCGCAATTTTTTTAACTGTTGTCTGGCTAAACGTGTTTTAGGCATCATGCCTTTGACAGCATGCTCGATAATGTATTCAGGCTTGCGAGCCATCATGATGCGGTAGGGAATCTCTCGTAAACCGCTCATGGCGCCTGTATGATAACGATAGATTTTTTGGGCTTCTTTTGAACCCGTCACTTTTACTTTATCGGCGTTAACCACAATAACACCATCACCACAGTCTAGATTGGTAGTGAAAGTAGGTTTATGCTTTCCTCTCAGAATTTTCGAAATTTCGGTTGTCAAACGACCTAATGTCTTTCCAGAAGCATCTAAAATGAGCCAATTAAGCTTTGTATCGCCTTTCTTTGGAATAAATGTCTTAGCATTTTTTTGCATGTATCTGAACCTTATGCATAAATTATTTTTCTACAAAAGCCTTACAAGACTGACAGGAAATAGCCAATGCGAAGACTTGTACGACCTATGAGAAATCATGATAGCGATTTTATGCTATTTTTGCCAAGCTTTTTTTCTCTATTGAAATAAAGAATCGAGATCTTTAAAATCAGACCTTTTACGTATACACATCAAAACAAATAGTCATCCTATGCGACAACTTAAGACTTTCTACGTCCGGACCTATGGCTGTCAAATGAACGAATTGGATTCGGAAATTATGGTAGGCCAATTAGAAAATAGGGGCTTGGTTCGATGCCACGAAGAATTAGATGCCGATCTATTAATTTTCAACACCTGTTCCGTTCGGGATCTTGCCGAACGCAAAGTGATGGGCAAGCTAGGGCTGCTTGGGCGTACCCGCCAAAGTCAAGCCATTATTGGCGTTACGGGATGTATGGCAAATGCAAAAAAGGAAACCCTCTTTCAAAAATTGCCCCACATTGATTTTGTCTTGGGAACCAATAATATTCATGAGTTGAATCAGGTCCTCGATGAAGTCCTTGCCACCGGCAAGCAGATGGCCCGTACTGATGACCAGTTCACTTATGAACTCGATTACCTTAGTGCCAAGCGAGATGACAAAGTTAAAGCATACGTTTCGATCATCCGCGGCTGTGATAAATTCTGCACTTATTGCGTAGTTCCCTATACGAGGGGACCGGAAGCGTCACGCTCCCCTGCAAATATTCTTGAGGAATGCCAAAACCTCGTGCAGCAAGGATATAAGGAAATTACCTTATTAGGACAGAATGTGAACAGCTACGGAAAAGATAAACCCGAATGGAATTGCCTGTTTCACGACCTTCTTTACCAAATCGACAAGATTCCGGGAATGGGAAGAGTCCGTTTTATGACAAGTCACCCTGTCGACATCACGCGTGAATTAATGGAAGCAGTACGCGATTTAAAGTCTCTCTGCGAATTTGTTCATTTTCCTTTGCAAGCAGGATCTAACAGGATTCTCAAGAAAATGCATCGCATCTATACCGTCGAACAGTATTTGGAAAAGGTCAGCCTTCTGCGAGAAATTGTCCCTCACGTAGCCCTTGGAACTGATATAATTGTAGGTTTTCCCACCGAAACCGAAGAAGAGTTTCAAGAAAGTTATCGCCTTTTGAAAGAAATCGAATATGCGGTGGCTTTTCTTTTCTCTTACAGTCCACGCAAAGGAACTCCTGCCATGCGCTGGCGAGATGATATACCCAAAGAGGTGAAACAAGACCGCCTGCAGAGGCTGATGCAATTACAAGACGGGATCTATGCTAAACAACGCCAAGCTTTATTAGGGCAAGTGGTCGAAGTGTTAGTGGAAAAACGGAATTTTAAAGACGACCGTTTTCTCAAAGGAAAGACCCGTTGCTGGAAAAATGTCTTATTTGATGGCGCAGACGAACTCATTGGAACACTCCAACAAGTGCGGATTCATAGCTATAGCCACCAAACGTTAATGGGGGAATTTTGCACGGGTTGGGCTAATTGGACGGGTTGGACTAATTGGACTATTTGGACATGGTGGAATTCGTCCAATTTCCGTTTACCCCAACTCGTTCAACTCGTCCCAACTCGTCCAACTCGTCCAAGTCTACTCTTTTGCGACTGCTTCAATCACACCACACGCTATTTTCTTTCCGGAATTCCCAGTGGGCTGCGTGGTATAGTCATCGGCATCAGCATGAATGACAAGATGGAACGTCCGATGATAGAATTTCTTGGCCCTTCCAGCGCAATCATCTTGTCAATTCGTTCATAGTGAGCGCTTCCGTCATGATCAGCTACAATATTCCCCAAGTCCCCTACATGCCTTTCTGGACTATCGGGTCCTCCATGTTTACTATTGGTGGGATTAAAATGGGCACCTGTTGCAGCCCCATCTCCACTGCAATCGCCAAATTCATGTACATGAAAGCCATGCTTACCCGGCGTAAGTCCTTCAATGTTGGCCACAACTTGGACACCATCAGCAACCTTGGTAAAAATGATTTTCCCTCGGATGTCGCCTCCCTTGAACGATTTGATATCTGCTTGAGCTTGCTGAATAGGACCCAAAACCGAAAGAATACCAGCCTCGGCAACTTGGTTTTTTTCATTCTTGTTTTTGTCTGCTTCCGGCCTGCGATTATCCGAACAGGCACAACTTGTCACGACACCCAACAGGAGGGAAAATATACCCAATGAGAACACGCGATAGAGGATAGTCTTGGAGGAATTAAATAAAGCCTTTCGCATATGCTACCTATGTTTCTTGTATAATCTTAAAATTTACACTTGTTTCTGGTGTATCAATCCCACTATTTTCTAGCAATGTAATAATTTTCAAACCGTCGGGCTTAATTGAGCAAGAAAGTTTATTGTCTTTCGAGTCCAAAAAGTTTAATTTCATTGGCATCGTCTGAATCCTCGCTTGGCCCAGTAACTCCAGTTTTTACGAAAAAAGCTGTGGTTACTTTGCCTGTCCTATCTTAAAAACAATGTCATTGTGGGTAATATCACCCTCGGTCGGAAAATCAAAAACCAGCAATTCTCCGGTACCATTTGAATTGAGGGACACTTTCAGAGGTAAGGGATGTGGGTATTGTGCAGATGGCACACGAGTTGTCGTGGAAGGCAAAGTACCTGAAAATATGCAGGATTAAGAAACGGAATGTTTCCATTGCCTTTCTTATCAGGGATAATTTCCAAGGTTCCAACAGATGCTGAACTATCTGGTCCCGGGCCTCCTGCAGTTGCAGCAAATAGTACATAAGTTCCTTTCAGCTCTGATAATCTGAAGTGATCAGAGTGGCATTTGAGACTCAGCTTTCACTGTCGCTAAAGTCGTTAGAGATAAAATGCACATGATAAAAACTCTCATCAAACTCATTTTTCGTCTCCTCTTTATGGTTTGGGCACTTAAATATGAAAAGATAGTTATATACCCAATCCCCCATTTTCACTAAACAAATTTTTGTAACCTTTCACTTGGTAACAGTGTGGTTTTTTTTTGTGACTACAGCCATCCTATTACCCATTCCAACTAGTCCAACTCGTCCAATTAGTCCAACCCGTCCAACCCGTCCATGTCCAATCTTATAACAAAGCTGTAAATTCTTCCTCGCTTAAAATGGATATCTCCAATTGCCGGGCTTTATCCAACTTCGATCCAGGGTCTTGATCCTGGATCACAAAATCGGTTTTCTTACTCACCGAATCAGTCACCTTTCCTCCCCGCTCTTTGATTAAGCTCGCTGCTGCCAAACGCGTATAGTGTTCTAAGCCTCCCGTAAGCACAAAATTCTTGGATTGAAAGGAATGCCCTATAAAATGTTCTACCTTTCTCGTTTGCGGTCTGATGCCTAGCTCTAAAAGGCGCTGCACTTCAGCTTGATTCGTTGACTGCGCAAAGTAATGGACCACAGCATGAGCAACCTTTTCTCCGATCCCTTCAATATGCTGCAACTCTTCGACAGTCATTTTGCTCAGGTTCTCTATACTACCGGTTCTCATAGCCAAAAGTTCTGCAGTCCCCGTCCCAACGTATTTAATTCCTAAAGCCATGATAAACCGGTCTAAAGTCACCTCTTTGGATTTTTCAATACTGCTCAAGAAGATTGTGAATCGATTTAGCTTTAAATCCGGTCAACTGCGCTACCTGTGCTTCTGTTAAGGTATAAATATCGGAAGGGAACTTTGACAAATCCTTTTTGCACGAGCTGATCACCACCTTCTCCCCCATGTGGTCGATATCCATGGCATCTTTTCCGGCAAAATAGAACGAGCCGCCGAATTTGTTGTTCGAGGACACCTCTCCTCATTAGGACATCGGACAGCGACTTCTCCCGGTACACGTACGACAGACGTGCCGCAAGAGGGGCAAATCGGCGGGCATATGCCAAGGATGACTGTCCTGTAGGGGCGTTTAGACAAATCAACACTAACAACTTTAGGAATCACATCTCCCCCTTTTTCGATCGTGACACGATCTCCAATGCGGATATCCTTGCGTTGAATCTCTTCCTCATTATGCAAAGTGGCTCGGGAAATGGTACTGCCGGCTAAAAATACGGGCTCCAATTCGGCTACAGGAGTCAACACGCCCGTCCGGCCTACCTGCACTGATATGTCCCGAATGCGCGTCGTCGCTTGTTCAGCGGCAAATTTATAGGCAATGGCCCAGCGTGGATTTTTCCCAGTTACCCCCAAACGCTTTTGATCCTTTAAATTCATCAACTTTAATCACAATCCCATCAATATCATAAGGTAAAGAAGCGCCTCATAGAATCGATCCTTTCGGCAAAATCCCAAATTTCATCACAGATTGGCAATAGGCTGCATAATTCCAAAGTCAGGCAACCCAAGGATTAAAAATGGGATTCACTTCAGATTGTTTCGTCAATAGGACCGGTGACTCTTCAGCTACTCCATAAAAGACAATGCTAAACCACGCTCGGACACTTCTCTAGGATCTAAGAGCTTTAAAGAACCGGCTGCTGCATTGCGAGGATTGGCCCACAGCTGCTTCCCCTTCTTGCATTTTTTGTTCATTTAACTTTTGAAAAATGGCATGCGGCATAAACACTTCTCCCCTCACTTCCATAAAATCGGGAATATCTTTCCATACAAGTGCAAGGGAAAGTTCCAATAGTGCGCATATTGGCGGTAATATCATCTCCCCGTCTTCCATCCCCTCGCGTTACACCCGGAACAAAACCCTTTTTCAAAGGTAGCTGAGACGGCAATTCCATCCATTTTGAGCTCAGCCGAAAAAGCAAAATCTTTTTGCCTAATAATTTTTGAATGCGTGTGATAAAATCTTCGATTTCTTCTTTGGAATAGGTATTAGCCAAAGAAAGCATGGGATACGATGAGCGACTGTTTGAAACCTTCACGTCAAGCTCTCACCGACCCGTTGTGTGGGAGAAGAGGATGTAACCCATTCGGGATGCTCTTTTTCTAATGTTCGAGGCGCTTATATAGAAGGTCATACTCTTCATCGGAAATTTCCGGAGCATGCTTCCACATAGTACAGGCGATTATGATCCCAAATATTGCTTGATAAAGCTTTTCGTAATGTTTTTTTTAGTCATATAAATTTAGTTATTTTTCAATTTGAAAATCATAGTTGCAAGCGGGGCTATAATGATCTCAACCCCTTTGCTTGCCGCATCCTGATCTCTAATAATTTCGCGTTGGATATTTAATTTACCAGACCCTCCATATTTTCGTCATCGCTATTAAAAATCTCCTCTGCTAATTGGAAATGACCGACAGTGCGAGAACATATTGGAATGATATGCAGGAGTAAAATTATGCACGCATAACATATTGCTCTTCGGAGCTTTTGCGCAAATAACTGATGACGCTATTTTGAGTATCGGCAAAATCGACCCATTGAAAAGTTTCATGGTTGAAATCTCTTTCCCAAAGAGCAGGATGTTCTAAATAAAAATGATTTAATTCTTTGACCATGTTTGGATGCCAGGTGCGTGGGATAGTCAAGCAAGAAACCATTCGAGCTTCTGCTTTACAATTCCATTCATTCCATTGTCCAATTTCCCCCCCCATAAACAACAGCTTTTTGCCGGGCTGGCAGATCATATAGCTTAAAAGCAGCCGCAAATTGGCAAATTTTTGCCAATATCTCCCGGCATTTTAGCTAACAAGATTTCTTTGCCATGGACCACTTCATCATGCGAAAAGACAAGAATAAAACGCTCTGAAAAGGCATAGATCAACCCAAAGGTCAAATCATTGTGATGATAGTGGCGATAAATCAGATCTTTAGAAAAATAACGCAGAGTATCATTCATCCATCCCATATTCCATTTAAGATCAAAGCCCAAGCCCTCCCTGTTACGGGATGGGTCACCCCTGTAAAAGAGGTCGATTCTTCCGCGATCATCAAGACACCCGGACAACTGTTCATGCACAATGGAATTGAGATGTTTGATAAATTCAATGGCTTCAAATTTTCTTTTCCCCCATAAACATTGGGAATCCACTCCCCTTCATCTCGCCCATAATCGAGATAAAGCATCGAAGCCACGGCATCGACCCGTAAGCCATCGACATGCATCTCTTCAAACCAAAACAAGAGCATTGGCAATCAAAAAATTGGTCACCTCATGACGGCCAAAATTAAAGATGATGGGTATGCCAATGGGGATGATACCCTTGCCGAGGATCTGCATGTTCATAGAGAGAAGAGCCATCAAAACGTCCCAAAGAGAAATCATCTGTAGGAAAATGGCCTGGCACCCAATCCAAAATGACCCCAATGCCATTTTGATGCAGATGATTGACAAAGTATTGAAAATCTTCAGGTGTGCCAAAACGACTTGTGGGAGCATAAAATCCTGAAACTTGATATCCCCAAGATTCATCTAAAGGATGTTCTTGAATAGGAAGCAATTCGACATAGCGTAAATCCCATCTCTACGCAATAGTTGGCCAACTCATGGGCAAGATCTCGATAGTTAAGAAATCATCCCCTCTTTTTCTCCAAGATCCTAAATGAACTTCATAATATCGACGATCGGATGAGAGTGATGATCCTTCTCTTGCGCTCGTCCATCCAATGCTGATCTTGCCATTGAAATCGTCGATATTGGCCACCACTGAAGCTGTCGAAGGTCGCAATTCGCTGGATAGGGCATAAGGATCGGCTTTTAACTTGTTTCGCCTTGTTGAGATTGGATTTCGAATTTATATTTTTCCCCTTCCCCCAAACCGGGAATAAAAATCTCCCAAATGCCCGAATAGCCCAAGACCCGCATGGGATTGACTCGTCCATCCCAATAATTAAAATCGCCTACCAACAGAGACACTTTTGGCATTAGGGGCCCAAACTGCAAATTTAGCGCCCATTGACTCCTTGATGCTGTCGTTAACCGTCCTCCCATTTTTTCATAGAGTTGATAGTGGACTCCCTTACAAATAAATACTGATCGATTTCTCCAAAGGTTGGGCGAAAAGGCATAAGGATCATGGCCAAAAAGACCATTTTGATGAAAGATCGATAATCTTTAAGCGTGGTATGCGAGGGAACAATATACTCAAAAAAGCCTGCCTCATGAATTTGACGGGCTTCAACAAGCGAGCCAAATAATTCTATAAAAATCTGTTGGGCACCGGGGCGCCAAAGACGGATGACCTTGCACCCCTCAAAAAAAGGATGCAATCCGAGGATAGCATGGGGTTGATGATGCTTGGATTCGATAATCCTGATTATTTGATCATAAAAATGGGCTTCGAATTCAATGGGTGGCATGGTCATCAACATAATCTAAAATTGTGTAAGTTTTTAACGAAAATGAATTTTGGATAATCCTGCAAATGCTTTAGCAGAGATCCTATCCAAAACTCTTGTTACCAAATGCCTGATCTTACTGAATGAGTTAAAATTATCAAAGGAAAATACTTTGCCCGTCAAGAATGAATAATTGATTTTATGACACTTGTCTATATAACAACATGGTGTTATAATAACAAGTGTACTAAGCAACAAGGATAATTTATGAGAAAGCATGCCCATCAAAAACAAGTTAAGCTCCAGCTTGATACAAGAAATCGAGTTTGTTTGACCCAATTTTTAGATAAAAATCTGGACATCAGTTCCTTCCGTGCTCATCAAGAAGGCAATAAGATTATATTAGAGCCTTTAGTGGAAATTCCAGCATCTACTTTGGCTTCAGTAATGAGAGGAATAGAAGATATTAAAGAAGGAAGAGTTAGTGAGTCGGACGAGATTTTTCAGAATTTGTGAACGATGATGAAATTTAAACTTAAGTATTCAGAAGAAGCCAAAGGTCAATTCTTAGAATTCGAAACTAGCAAAGATAAAACTAAGCACTATAAGGCAGTTGCTAAAGCACTAGGTCTTATGCAGATCAATTTACGCCACTCTTCATTACATACACATAAATTTGACGCTGTTGTGTCTCCTTTTGGTGAAGAAGTTTTTGAGTCTTATGCTCAAAATAAAACACCTGGAGCTTACCGTATTTTTTGGTGCTATGGTCCCAACCGTAACGAATTATATATCATTGCCATTACACCGCATCCATAAAATTTATGTCCTCAGGCTTCATTTTGTAGTCTTTAACGTATTCTGCTTTTTTGACTATCATGGCTATACCAAAGGTTTAATAAAGAACATTCTTATAATGATCCCTAAATCTGCTAATTTCTGGCATATTCCCTCTCTATTCCGATTATATTCAATAGCTCATTTAGATGAAATCCGAACTTTCTTTCGGATTTCATCAAGAATGTTAAGGTTGGGATTAGTTCAGTTAAACATTTTTGTGCTAGGTTTTGTAAGGTTTGTTAGCTTCTAAAGTGGTTGTGACAAGAGCTGTTCCGAAATTTCTACAAAAAATATCTGAAAGGGGCTGAACATCGGGATTTGTTTTTGCATAAACGGTGACTTTTCTTTCATAAATCCCAAATTCAGATCTGAGGAAAAAATCACCTTCGTTAAACCTCTCACTATTAGTACATTTACCTCTCTCAGTCTTAACTGTGAAAGATCTTCCTTCAAAGTTAGCTATGATATGGTATTGTTTTTCTTGATTGTTTTTTAAAAGTTTGGATGACTCCTTCGCACGCATCATCAAAATTATTATAATCTTCGTTCATTGGCTGCATATTTTTCTCCTTATAGAAAAAATTTAAATAAAAAAACAGATTAATCTTATTATAGCACAAGGAAGAAAAAAAATCAGTAATAATAATTTATCTTTTGATTTTATTTAGTGAAATGCCTTCCTCATTAGATTATTTCGAGTATTTATTCAAATATAGTTTAGATAATAATCTTTCCTTGATATTGAAAATGCCCGTTATTCCATGTTAATATACATACACCTTATACCACAACCGGTATAACCAAAAGAGGTATCAAATAATGCATAAATTAACATGTTTATTAATACTCATTTGTTTTTCTCTAACAAGTTGCTGCACTATGGCCCGTGGAAACTCTCAGACAGTAGAGATTATTTTCAGAGCCGCCAGGTGCGCAAATCCAGATCGATGGACTCGATTATGGAGTCACTCCTAAGTTGGTAAAACTCAAACGCAAATGCCCTCATCAGGTTATTCTAGCTAAAGAGTATTATGAACCACAGGTTTTTGATATTCAATCAAAACTAAGTCCCAGGGTATGTACAAATGTATTAATTCCGGTCGGATGTATTTTAGTTGGCACAGGCATCGCCTTAGTATATACCGGCGGGGCTGTATGTGGCCTCGCTGGAGGAATCTTTGGGATTAGGTGCTTTGGCTGGAGCCTGCGTGGGTTCGGCTGCAGGGGTGGTTGGCGCGGAGTAGACCTGGGTTCTGGTTCTGCTCGTGAATTATCCCAAAAGAAAATTCGTGCAAACCTCAAACGATTGCCTCCATGGGCAATCCAAACTGTTAATTAGTACACCAACGCACTTAAATTGACGTATTTGAGCATGCCAAAGCCCCGGGGTTGACCGATCGCAAGCGGGTCCATATTGACTTAATATTGTCCCACTTGCGATCGTTCAACCGCGGGAGCTTTCGCATAGCTCAAATACGTCAATTTAAGTGCGTTGATATACTAGTACCAAGTCCACTGGAGGAAGACTATGGCATTCCTCCAGGCGGGCAATCAGATTCTAGGTTTAGCAAGATTTTTTTACGTTCAATTCCCCCAGCAAATCCTGCCAAACTTCCATTAGAAGCAATCACCCGGTGACAGGGGATAACGATAGAAATGGGATTGCGTCCAATAGCTGTTCCTACAGCTCTGACAGCTAGGGGCCGGTGCATTTTTATGGCAATGTCCTTATAGGTCCATCTCGAACCAAATGGGATTTCATTTAACAATTTCCAAACCTCTTGTTGAAACGAGTTCCACTCGCTTCTATAGGCAAATTAAATTCCTTTCTGTGATGAAGAAAATATTCCTGCAACTGCCTTTCAATTTCTAAGATTAAAGGATCTTTCTTATCTTCTACCATTTGATCCGATCTGACACGATTGAGTTTTTCATTATCCCATAAAATTGCCAATAAAGCTTGGTCATTAACCACAAGTTTCAGAAGACCAACAGGAGATTCTATTATTTTAAATTTAAGTAATTTCATTTTTTATCCTTTGTTTAGATAATATTTCAGCACTATTTTTTCCAAAGATAAACCGCTAAGTATCCTCGCCAGGGTTGAAGCTGATTGGGA
>CAWCVY010000049.1:0-95212 GCA_963799115.1 uncultured Chlamydiae bacterium
TTGGAAGTTACTGAGCGTGAAAAGGCACTTGATGAGCTTAAAGGGGAAAAAAAAGACAATGCATCGGGGAAGTCAAATTCGCAATTACGTCTTCCAACCTTATAATTTGGTCAAGGATACGCGGACAAAGTGGAATCAGGAAACATTCAGGCTGTCATGGATGGCGAAATTGATGCGTTTGTAAATGCTTATTTAAAGGAGTTTGGCTAATGAGTCAGTCACAAAACAAGTACCCTCCGGGGTTGAGGTGCGGTACACGGAAGCGGGAGATAACAAACACTTAAAAGAGTGGTTGATGGAGCCTGAAACGTCAATGCTGGTTTCCTATGGTTGGACGAAGTGGAGATTGACGATGCTGTGATGCGCTGGATAGCCTTTTATCGCTATAAATGCAGCTTAACCGCAATGAAAGATGGCAAGTTCCATGCGGCATTGGCACACTTATACTTGCAACCATACCGCAAGCTTGCCCATCAGTGTGAATTTGGGATTATTTGTCGGCAAAGATTATCGCGGCCTGGGGCATTGGCAGTTATTTGATGAGCAGCCTCATGCATTTAGCTAAAGAAAAATTTAAAATCGAGTCATTCCATCTGCAAGTTTACGCTGGACAATCCTGCCATAGACTTTATATCAACGATTTGGATTTACGTGAATTCGGCCGGCACAAAACTCTTGGATCAAAGAAGCTGACGGCTACTATGGACGTGTATTTATGGAGAGATTTCTTTAATTGGTTATGCAAAACGAACTTTATCAAACTTTAACCCTTCAAGAACACCTTGAAAACAGGGCAGGGATTAAACTGCATTTAAAAATCAATGATAATCGCTCTACCATGCTTAGTGTAAAATGGGAACCTGATTGTACAAAGGTATCCTTGCATCGGATGTTTTTACAAGCCCCTCAAAATGTCATGCAAGCTTTGGTTTGTTATTTGAAGGGTGAACACAAAGAATTTGCCCCGAGCATTAAAGCTTATATCGAACATAATCTGCAACAGTTGGATTATTCTCATCAAATAGATTTCTCTAAGCTACAGACAAAAGGTCATTTCTATGACTTGCAAAAAATTTATCATCATTTGAATCATGAATACTTTGAACAGCCTTTGAATTTGCATATTACTTGGTTTGAAAAAACCCGCAAGAGTTCTTGCAAGCGAGTGACTTTTGGGCTTTATCACGACCCTTTACGCTTAATCAAAATCAATCGGTTGCTGGATGATAGACAATTTCCTGATTATATTGTCTCTTATGTGATCTATCATGAAATGCTTCATTATGTGTGTCCCACTTATGTTGATGAAAAGGGCCAAAAGCACATCCACAGCAAAGAATTCAAAGAGCGAGAGAAAAAATTCAGATATTTTAAACAAGCGCAACAGTGGATTCGCGATCATCATCATTTATTATTTAAATTTTCATAGTGAGTAATATATGGCAGGTCATAGTAAATGGGCAAATATCAAGCACCGCAAAGGGAGGGCCGATGCCAAAAAAGGCAAAATCTTTTCGCGGGTTGCTAAAGAGATTATCAGTTCCGTAAAAATAGGTGGGGCCGATCCTAAATCTAATCCCCGCTTACGGGTAGCGCTGCTAAAAGCCCGTGCTGCCAATATGCCCAATGAAAATGTGGAGCGTAATATTAAAAAGGCTTCGTGCGCTGATCAGGCAGATTATCATGAATTGACTTATGAACTTTATGGCCATGGTGGAGTGGGGATAATTGTCGATGTCATGACCGATAATAAAAACCGCATTGCTTCTGAGATGCGCATAGCAACCAATAAGAAAGGAGGGACAATTGCAAGTCCCGGTGCCGTCGCGTTTAATTTTGACCGCAAAGGAGTGATTCAGATTGCAAAAAAGAATGCCATTGAAGATGAGCTTTTTCTAGCTGCTAGTGAAGCAGGAGCCGAAGATTTTGAGGCTGCTGAGGATGTGTTTATCATCACCACCGATCCCGCCCATCTTTACACAGTCAAAGAGGCTATCAATCACCTTGGATTCTCTTGTGAAGAGGCAGAACTTGAAATGATTCCCAAATCTCATGTGGAGTGTGATGTGGAAACAGCTAAAGAAAATCTGGCTTTAATTGAGTGGTTAGAGGAGCTGGAGGATGTGGACGCTGTTTATCACAATATGAAAATTCCGGATGAGCTTCAAGAACCTTAATCTTTCTTTTTTTTCACCTTCCTTGCTGCTTGCAGTGGCAAATGAATTTGCCGATAAATGGGGAACTTGCCTATTGTATTCGGGAGGTCATTTTCGATTCGGCGCAGCGCTCTTTCCTAGGTTTATTTCCGTATGAAACAATCGCGGTTAATGGCTGCCGGCTTCACTATCGGTTAAGAGGAAGTTACCAAACCTTTGAGGTGCATAATCCTTGGCAAGGACTTCAGGATTATTTTTTTTCTTCCCTGGCTAAAGAACCAGATGCAATGGCTTTTGGGTGGCGGGGTATGGAATGGGGGCTTTTGCTGATCCGGATAAACTTTTGCTATATCGCCCTTCTGCTTTGCCAGACGCCTATTGGCAGCGTTGCGCAGTGGTGCTTAGCTTGGATCACCGGACCGAACAGGCAGCTGTGCAAATCAATGCCTTAGCTGCAGAACATGTGGACGAAGACACTAAGTGGTGGGTACAGCGCCTTGGAACAGTGGAAGGATGGCAAGATTTTCTAAAGGGCCTCTCTTATGCTTCTCAAATGGCCGGCTTTTCACCTTCTCAGGCCACATTCGCAGACTGTCCGCAAAGGCGTGCGCTATACCTTGATAAAGTGCGGCAAGCTCAAGAGCTGATTCGGGATGGTGAAGTCTACTCAGGTCAATCTTTCGCAAGCTTTCAATTCGGGTGCATCCAACCTCCTTTTGCCCTCTTTCGCCAAATTTGCGCGAGCAACCCAGCACCCTTTTCAGCTTATTTTAAAACGGAACATGCTGCCATAGTGTGCACTTCTCCCGAGCGTTTCCTCGTTAAAAAAGGGCTTCAGTTAGAGGCTCGTCCCATCAAGGGAACCATTCAAAAGAGGAGGTACGGCGGAAAAAGATGCTGAATTGAAAGCTCTTCTATTAGCTTCTCCCAAAGAGCGGCAGAGTTATTGATGATTACTGATCTTATGCGCAATGACTTGGGTAAAATCAGCGAGACGGGAAGTGTAAAGACGATTGATTTATGGCGTTGCGAAGCCTACACGAATGTTTTCCATTTATTATCCATTATCCGTTCTATGGTTCGTCAAGAGTTGACACTGCTTGAAATCATAAGAGCTTGTTTCCCTGGAGGGTCTATTACTGGCTGCCCCAAGTTGAGAGCTATGGAAGTGATTGATGTTTTGGAGCAGCGCCCAAGAGGAATATATACAGGTTCTATTGGTTATGTCACTGGAGCAGGGGATTTTGATCTCAACATTGCCATTCGCACCTTAGTAGTGGAAAAAGATCTTTATTCTTTAAACTGGGCAGCGGTATAGTCATTGATTCGAATCCTGAAAAGGAATATCAAGAAACCCTTTTTAAAGGTGCTTCCTTTTAGGGGTACCTTCCAAGGGACCAGATTTGGACCAATTCTAACATGTCCAACTCGTCCAATTCGTCCAATTATAAGAGCTAAATTTATTTTGACTTAATTACCATAAGAATTTAAAATTGGTTTGGTTTTATTAAGTTTAGTTTAAACAAATTTTTTACTTTAAAAAACAATAAAATTGATTTAAATTAACACATTACTAATAAGAAGGCATATTTTATGCAAGCAATTCATTCAAGCGGGCCAGATCTTATGGATTTTCGGATCTCGTGAAGTTAAAAAAAGAAATTATGAAGAAGCTTTAAGTACGAGTTGCCCACCCCTTTCCTATCGCAACAAATGGGAAAGAAAACACCAAAAGATTCAAGGTGTTTATGGACGAGTTCAAGAAGGATCTAATGACACCTCTGTTACACCACAAGTTGTTGCACCTTTACCACAGGTGCCTGAAGAAGCATGGATTATTGATCTTGATATTATTCCCAAGAAAATCCCTAAGCCAACAACATCTCCTCCGTTACGAAGAAATCCCCTGAATTCCAAGATGACTTACCGATTTTTGAAGGAGGAAACGAACAGGATTTACGAGTAGGTGAAACAAAGTCTGCATCTAAAAAAGAGTGCCAAAAACAACAAAGACTAGATTTTCTACTAAGAAAACTTGGCGATAAGTCAGATGAAATAAAAGAATCCTCCAAGCAGTCGGAAAAACTTAAAGAACAAAATGCATTTCTTGTAGATCTTCTTTCAAAAACAAATCTAGAAAAAGCTAAGAGATATCTAAAATCTAATAAAATTGAGAAAGCAAAAGATGAATTAAATTTAATTTTAAAAATTCAAAGGAACGCTGAAGCTTATAAAATTCTTGGTTTAATTTATTTAAGAGAGGGAGATTTTGAAGCAGCATTTGAATCATTTAATAAAATACTTGAAATGCCAGGTAATCTTAAAATAAAATATAATATAGCAGCTACTCTTTTCAAAAAAGAGAAATATGGAGAATCTATAAAATTTCTTAACCACCTTCTTGGTATCTCTGAAGACTTGTCGAGAGTTGCCAGATGGAAAGTGCTTCTTAAATTAGGCGCATGCTATTTTCAGTTGAGAAAATTATATAGAAGCCACTGCATTTATAAATGAGGCGGAAAAGCTATACACTACGGATATGGGTCGGAATATTTTCTTGGCAATACTTGAAAGAACGGAAAATGAGCTATAGAAATAGACTTGTACAGCGATTGTGCAGCGCACAATCGCTGAGACTTGCGAGTTTTCATAGATGAAAATTATAAGTTTTCTCTGCGTGCTTCTGTGATCTCTGTGGTAGTTAAAATAACCACAGAGATCACAGAGCACACAGAGGTAGAAAAAAATTCGCACATCGCGTTTATTACTAGCTTTTAATCGAAATAATCATTACTTTTTTTATCATTTTCGGGGCGTAGCGCAGCTTGGCTAGCGTGCTTCGCTCGGGACGAAGAGGTCATGGGTTCAAATCCCATCGCCCCGAATGGTTAAATCAAAGAAGAGGATCCCCAATTTGACTCTCATAATATTCCATCGTTCTAATTATCCCTGTCGGCCTTCGCCGATCTTGCATATCCTATTCTCTATTTAAGATATTGACTATAAAATTCTTGCATTTTGAAATATTGATTGGGTTGATGCGTATGGCACATCCTGATCGTTGGGTTTTTCTGAACGGCGATTTTTTACCTGAGAAACAAGCCACCATACTCCATTAACGACCGCGGGTTTTTATTTGGTGATCGGGATTTTTACTACGATGCGGGTGCATGAAGGAGTTTGCAAATTATATAATGGGCATCTCCGGCGTCTCGAAACACAAGCAGAGGCCTTGCATTTTATTTTACCTCCCTTGAACTTTTATTCCATTTCAAGAGCTCATTCAACGCAATCAGGCAGGGACGGGAACGTGGCGCCTCAAGATCATTGCGACAGCCGCTCATGAAGGTGAAGTCCGAACCATCGGAAATCTCATTATGACCTTGCATCCTTATCAAGGCAGCGCACTATCACCTTGTAACTTGTCGCTTTTTCCCCATCCTTTGATAAGACCTCTGGCACATATTAAAAGCTTATCCTATCTCGATTATCTTTATGTCCGCGATTATGCCAAAAAACAGGGATGCGATGATGCCTTGACAGCAACAGGTGAGGGGGTTCTTTTAGAAACAAGCTGTGCAAATCTTTTTTGGATTGACCGGAGAGGTTGTTGGATTCCTGACTTTCAGCTCCCTTATCTTAAAGGGGTTTTTTTACAAGCCATCCTCCCTTATTTACCCCCCCCCTCTCCATTTTGTCAAAGCCACGATCGATCAATTACCTTCTGATGCTAATGTATATGTCTGTAATGCCCTTACGCATGTGCGTCCGGTAATAGCAATTGATGAAATTTGCTTTTCACGTGATCTGGAGAAGGAGGAGCTTTTGCAATTGGCGACCTTTAGGGCTTTGGAGCCTCAAATAAGGATTTAAAAAAGTTGCTTCTATCCTGTGGAGAATATCGACGTAAGATAATTCTCATTGGTTGTGCTTGCAAGGCAAGAAGGTTAGATCTAATATTGAGGAGAGCTCTAAAGTTAGTGGCTTTTTTCATCAATGGATTGTCAATTTGTTCAGTTTGCTGTTTTATCAAGACAGAAAATTCTTGATCTTTAAAAAAAATCCAGCCTTGTAGATTTTTTTTTGAAAGATTAAGACATTCTGCAGCTAACTTTTTGGTTTGCTCAGCACCAACTTCTACAAATTGCAATTGATGGGAGAAATCCATTGATGGATCTTGAAAAGGCTGTGCAACACCTTCCCCGGGTAAAATAGCAAATAAAAGGTTCTCAACATTGATATTTTCATTCTTAAGCAAATAAGGAATCAAAATCTTTTCGACAGATTCGCTCCAGTAGATCTTGACCTTTTTTGCTTTCCTCTCTCCTGGCAAAGCATCATGTAGCCGGACCAAATTATTGTAGAGATTATTAAAGGATTCGCAATAATGCTCTCGAGGTCCAAATATTTCAGCAGCAGGATCAATCTTAATTCTTATGGTCCTCAATATATTGTAAATCTCTTGATGACTTTCTGTGGTGTGAAAACAGCAAGCTATGGCTGCTGTCAAAAGTTTATCAGTATCGATGACAGTGTCTCGTTTAAAATATTGAATCCCTTCAAAATTAGGAGTGTCTCCCCCGCCATTGCCCATTCGGCATTTCCCAAAAGAAAGAAGTTTGGGCATAGAAAATGGCTCGTCGGCAGCATCTGGCTGTTTTGGCTGAACTTCATCTTTCTTTTCTGGCTGAATTTCATCCTTTGATTGGATTTCAGGCGCATCATTTTTTAAATTGTCGTTATCAATTTTTTCTTCCTCTTTCTTTGGGACCTCTTTTCCATTTTCCAGAATTTGATTTTCTAGGCTTTGATCTTTTTTATCGTCTTCTTTTTTCTCTATTTTTTGTTCTTCTTTGTTCCCTATTTTAACGTCGTCTTTTTTCTCTATTTTTTTGCCATATAAAGGCTTACAACAATAACAATAAGCCAGATAACCCGCTGCCAGTAATCCCAAAGCCGCCGCCGCAATTAATAGAATTTTTTTCCGTTGTTTTAAAGAATTCAAAATTTTTTCTGGAATAATGTTAAGGGCAAAACTCACGCACGATCTTGTATTTATGTTCATATTGATCCCCTGAAAGATGTTAAAAATATAATTACTGTAACAATAAAACTATATTTTGTAAATATAAAATTCATTTTTAATTAGAATTGATTACAACTCTGAACGAACAAACTGCAATTGGTTTATTTAGTCGCATAGCGCTAATAATAATAGCGTTATCTCCCCGCCCCTGTGTTGGTCCTTAGCTTAGCGTATATGGGAAACTTTCCTGGGTAGGGATAAAGAAAAACCTGACGATTAATTAATTTAACTTACTCATTATCAGTCATCAATAAATTACTTTAGCTTGCCGGAAAAACTTTGCTGGCTAATAATCTCCCTTAAATACGGATCTTCTGAATCAAAATCTTCTCGCGAAGATCCGTGTTAAATTGCTTTTTCCCGAAAGGCTATATGCAAACTTATCTAGATGACAATCCAAACGGCTCGCTTAGCGTGATAGATATCCGCCAAGCAAGAATGGGCGCTCGCTTGCGCTTACCGCTCTTTACGGCGAGCATTCAAGCGGGATTTCCCTCGCCGGCTGATGATTACATTGATCAGCAATTGGATTTAAATGAGCTCATCATTCAACGCCCTTCCGCTACTTTCTTTGTACGCGTACAGGGGGAATCCATGCAAAATGCAGGCATTTTCTCCGGCGATATCTTAGTGGTCGATCGGTCTCTTACGCCTGTGAATGGAACCATTATTGTAGCGGTTCTTGATGGGGAGTTTACGGTAAAACGGTTGATGATCGAACATACCGGGGTTTATCTTGCTCCTGAAAACCCCGCTTATCCTCGTCTCAGAATCAATTCAGACGCTCAATTCCAGGTTTGGGGGATTGTCACTTATGTCATCCACAAGGCTCGGTAGGAGTTTATTCGCCTTAGTTGATTGCAATAACTTTTATGTCTCGTGCGAAAGGGTTTTTAATCCGCTTTTATGCAACAAACCCGTGGTAGTTCTTTCAAATAATGATGGTTGCGCCGTAGCCCGTTCCAACGAAGCCAAGGCTCTTGGCATCCCCATGGGAGCTCCCGCTTTTCAATATGCCGCTCTTTTTAAAAAGAATAAGGTCGTGGTCTTATCTTCCAATTACACTCTCTATGGCCAGATGTCGCACCGTGTGATGCAAACCCTTGCACAATTTACCCCCGATTTTGAAATTTATTCGATTGATGAAGCTTTTTTACAGTTCATCGATGAGCCGGGGCTTCTCCCTAATGCGCAGAAGATCAAACAGACTGTCTGGCAATGGACGGGAATTCCCGTTTCAATAGGCATTGCACCGACTAAAACTCTTGCTAAGGTTGCCAACCGTTATGCAAAGAAACACTTGCCTCAAGAGGGTATCTTTATGCTAAATGATCCGGAGCTTCAAAAAACCATTCTGACTGATTTCCCTGTCGAGGATGTGTGGGGAATCGGCAGGCAAATCAGCCATTTGCTTTATCGCAATGGCATTCGCACTGCTTGGGAATTTGCATGCATGGAGGATCGCTGGATCAAAAAGAATTTATCGGTGGTCGGTTTGCGCACTGCCTGGGAATTACGCGGGGTTTCCTGCCTCTCGCTTCAAGAGGCCGCACCTCCCAAGAAATCCATTGTCTGTTCCCGCTCTTTTGGAAGGGAAGTTTTCGATGAAGCTGATCTGGCGGAAGCTCTTGCGACCTATGTGGCGACGGCGGCGGAAAAGCTCCGGGCCCAAGGGAGCATTGCAGCATTTATAGAGGTATTTTTAAACACAAATCGGTTTAAAGAGGAGAATTACTATGGCAATGCCATTCACCTCACCTTGCCTCAAGCAACAGATTACACCCCTTTCTTAATTCACTATGCGAAACATGGCCTGCATAAAATTTATAAAAGCGGTTTTGGTTACAAAAAAATAGGGGTGCTGTTGGGAGGGTTGGTGTCAAGCAAAGCTTTGCAGCGCGATCTTTTTTTGAAGAAAAACCCTCCTTAGATAAACAGTTTAAATTGATGGAATTAGTCGATCAGACGAATCAGAAATATGGCAGGGATGCAATAAAATTTGCTGCTCAGGGAGTCGCGCAGCCGTGGCGCATGAGAAGAAATCGATGTACGGCTCGCTTCACAACAAATTGGGAGGATCTTCTCCTCATTCGCATTTAACATTCGCATTTAACACGGAACTTGTACTTAAATTTGTAATTGTGCGTTTGTTTTCACTTTCTTCTAATGAAGACTTTTAAATAGTCTAGAGAAATAATTTTATTTTATATGTTGATTTTATAATAAATAGAAGATATATTGTAACTCAACTTAAATTTTTTAAGTTTTTCTTGAGAGACTTTTTCATGAACATTAAGGAGCTGTGATGAACGTACAATCTGGAAGCATAATAGAATGGGGATCCGCTGAAACCCAAAGGCCAGCCAAAGAGAATGGGAATTGGGATGTTCTTAATTCAGATGTAAAAGATATCATTTTTCGCATTTTCAGAAATCAAAATAATTTGACACCAAAACAATTATTAAGACTTAGATTGGTTAATCGTGAGACTAATTCTATTATAAAACATGTTATCGTTTTTTCTCGTGTTTTTAAAGCTATTGCACCTGTTGACCCAACTCAAGAATATCTAAGCCAATTTAGAATGAATGGTGCATCAATTTATGCAGCTAGTGAGTCCAAAGAATTACTTAATTACTTTTTGCATGACCATGATAGTAATAGAGTTTTTGAAACCGAAGGAGAAACACACCTAGACGCGGCCGATTATTTAGAAATATTAAAATCTTCCTATCATTATCCCTGCCTACGATTTCGTGTGTATTGTTTGGAGCTTTTGGATCAATATCGTCAATATTTGGAATCTCAAGATGTAGCATTTAAACCACAAATGCTGGAATGCCATCTTGAATTTGTCCAAGAACTTGGCGACGCCGAGTATGAGGGTATCGAAGACGAATCAGTCAGCGAAGCATACTACGAGAAATTGAGTCCTTTGCTAACTGAAGATCTGAAACGACTCCATATATCTATAATTCCAGGGATGGTTGATTTATTTATGTACCCAGAAACAGTTCCGATTGTGTTGAGCTTAATGGACGATAACGAGAAGGAACGAGAAATAGATCGGATTAAGATGAATCTAGAAATGAAATTGAAAGATGATGAGGTGGAATTAGCGGTCAATCATTATCATTGTCTAGTGAAATTATTTGCGACGGCAACTTTGGCGAGAAGAGCGGTAGATCTTTTCCGCAATCTATTGGAATCAAATGACATGAAAGAGGTGAAAGTTGCGCTGGAAAAAGCGCTGTCTTTAGCAATTAACTATCAATTGAAGGAGAAGAAACCAACTGAGACGGAATTAAATCAGGCGAGATCAGCGGCAGATTTTTTCCGCAATCTATTGAAAGAAAAAGAAGTTTGTAAGTTAAATCGACTTTTATTTGGAAAAAAACTCGACAAATTAACCTGTTTGGAAATAGATGGCGACCCAGATGATATTTGGGAAAAATTAAGATTAAGTGAAATAGATATAGATTCATTAGAAAAGCTAACACCTAATTTGCGAGAGTTAGCTCTTAATCATTTTATGATTGATAATAGCTTTATAATAAAACTGTTAGAAGGTTCATTGATTACAAATATAGAAAACCTGAATTTTTATGGTAGCTTTTTCAAAGGTGGAACAACTTGTTTGACTCAGTTATTCGCATCATCTCAACTCTCAAATTTAAAGAGTTTAGTATTTCCATATTTCCGTCAAGAAGGTGCTGATCCGGGTGTATGAACCGCGGTTTTTGAATCTATTTTTTGGCAAATTAGCAACCAATACCTGTTTAGGAAATTTAGAAACTATAGCATTTTCAGATAAGAAAGTACATGTTAAAACGGCATTTAATTTACTGGTAGCTATTGCGAAAAATAAATCTCTAACAAAATTGGAAACTATAGAAGGATTAAATATAGGAGAGATGCGGCTTCCTGAAGAAGTTCGCATATTTGTTCAGAAAGAATATCCAGAAAGCTTTGATTTTAGTTGTATTAAACATCTTTTTCCAAAACTAAAAAAAATTAAGAGAGAACCTATTAAATGAAAATTGTCTCCTCCCAAGGGTGAGGAAGAAGAACGAGGAATCAAGCATGAAGGTACGCCTCTTCCAAAACTTCCTCCTCTAAAAAAAATTAAGAGCGAACCTCTTCACCGGGAATTGTCTCCTCCCAAGGGTGAGGAAGAAGAAGAAGAAAAAATGGACCTCTTCAAATCAGATGAAGCCGAAGGCTAGGAAATGGAAGCCTGGTAAAGTCCAAGCATGGTTTCAATTTCCTATTAAAAAAGATTGGACATGGACTAGTTGGACTAGTTGGACGGAATTGGACCAACATGTCCAATTAGTCCAATTAGTCCAACTAGTCCAACTAGTCCAACTAGTCCAACTAGTCCAACTAGTCCAACCCTTTAACACGGAACTTGTACTTAAATTTGCAATTGCATATCTTGTATGCCTCAAGATCTATATGAACGGGAATTAATTCCTAAGCAGTTTGAAATTAGGAGATTTGATGATTAAACCTAAAGAAAAAAGCGCCATTAGTCCCACGCGTGAAGAGGATTATCCCGAGTGGTATCAACAGGTTATTAAAGCAGCTGATATGGCTGAAAATGCCCCTGTTCGCGGCTGCATGGTTATTAAACCTTGGGGATATGGAATTTGGGAAAATATTCAGCGTCAGCTTGATGACCTCATTAAAGCCACGGGTCACGAAAATGCCTATTTTCCTCTATTCATTCCCTTGAGTTTTTTTGAAAAGGAAGCTGCCCATGTCGAAGGCTTTGCTAAGGAATGCGCCGTAGTTACCCATCATCGCCTCGAAGAAAAGGATGGGCGTTTAATTCCCGTAGGGGAGTTGGAAGAACCTTTAGTAGTGCGGCCTACCTCTGAAACCATTATTGGGGATTCCTTTTCCCGCTGGATAGAGTCTTATCGTGATCTGCCCGTTTTGATCAATCAATGGGCTAATATAGTCCGTTGGGAAATGCGTCCCCGCATATTTTTGCGTACGACAGAATTTCTCTGGCAGGAAGGGCACACTGCTCATGCTACGTCTGAAGAAGCTTTAGAAGAAACACTGAAAATGCTCGAAGTATACCGCTACATTGTGGAAGATGTGCTTGCCATCCCTGCGATTATGGGCGAAAAATCACCAGGAGAGCGGTTCCCTGGAGCTCAGAACACCTATACCCTGGAAGCCATGATGCAAGACCGCAAAGCATTGCAATCGTGTACCTCCCATTATTTGGGTCAAAATTTTTCCAAGGCTTCTAATATTCGCTTTAGTAATAAAGAGGGACAGCTAGAATATGCCTATACGACTTCATGGGGGATGACAACGCGCTTGATTGGCAGTTTAATCATGTGCCATGGGGATGATGATGGGTTACGCTTGCCTCCTCGCATTGCTCCTAAACAAATTGTGATTATCCCCGTCATTCCTAAGCCGGAACAAGAAGCAGAGATTCTTGCTTACGCCGAAGGCTTGGCCAGCCAGTTAAGAAAGCTGTCATATTACGGCAAACCCCTTCTCGTGCATGTCGACAAGCGGGATAAAAGAGGGGGAGATAAAAATTGGGAATGGATCAAAAAAGGTGTTCCCCTCCGGATTGAGGTGGGGCCAAGGGATATGGAAGCACAGGTGGCGATGGTATCAAGGAGGGACAAGCCCCCAAAAGAAAAGCAGTCCATGCCGATCCAACAGCTAGTGGAGCAAGTCCTTGCGGTTCTAGAAGAGATCCAGCAAACCTATTATCAGCAGGCCAAAGCTTATCGGGATGCGCACATTTACCGTAATATTGAGACATTTGAACAAATGCGCGCTTTTTTCACCCCGCAAAATGAGGAGAAGCCTGAGATCCATGGGGGCTTCGTATTGGCAAAGTGGTGTGGAGATCCGGCGACCGAAGAACTATTGCATGATCTTAAGGTGACCATTCGTTGCCTGCCGCTTGAGCAAAGCGGCACGAAAGGGCGCTGCGTCATTACCGGACGCGAGGCTACTTTGGACGCGATTTTTGCCAAATCTTACTGATTACGACTAAATTTTGAAAATCTAGGTTGTTTAGATAGGAGGATTTTCTATGAGTTCATGGCAAATTCAGCAAGCTAAAAAACGTTTAAGCGAAGTAATTCGACTTGCAGCACTAGTACATCAACGCACTTAAATTGACGTATTTGAGCTATGCGAAAGCTCCCGCGGTTGAACGATCGCAAGTGGGTCAATATTAAGTTAATATGGACCCACTTGCGATCGCTCAACCCCGGGGCTTTGGCATGCTCAAATACGTCAATTTAAGTGCGTTGGTGTACTAAAAGGACCGCAAAAACTAACTTTCCGAGGTGTATCCGCTGCATGGATAATCTCTGATGAGGATTATGCAAAATTAACTCGACACAAAGAAGAAAGTATTGTCGATTTTTTCCAGAGATCTCCTCACCGAGATATCGATCTTTCAATAGAAAGAAGAAAAGATTTACCGCGGCGGATTGAGCTATGAGTTATCTTTTGGATACCTGCGTTCTTATCCCTATCGGACAAATAACCAATGGTTTGAAATTTTAAGTGGTCCACGCACCTACTGCCCCGGCTGTATGCGAACGAGAGTCCAGGTTTGGTCCGAACCATCAGCAAAATGCACATTGATCGGGGTCTGGTCTTCTGTCAGGTTGTAAATGCCTGTTGATGCAATGGGAGAATCTGCCCGATTGGACATAAACCAATAAGCCTGCTGGCTGTTTGGGTCGACCATCCCGGTAAGGTCTTGCGCAGTATCCGTCGCGGAATTGTATAAAACGCCGGCAATCTCTCCGCTGCGGTTGATGGCAAGTTGGATAAAACGATTGGTTTGAGTAATGTAATTAGCATTGCTTGCGACGGCAAAGACGCCAAGCGGAAGCCAGTCCCCACTTGTTGATGCAGGGGTTTGAGCGCTCTGCATAGGCTGCGTCTGTACTGGTTGAGAGGGTGTCGTGGCGTGCTGTAGGGATAAGCATAAGTGGATTCGGGAGTAGTGAGGGGATAAGCATATACTCCTTCATCATAGTAGTAGGGCGTTGACCAGTTCCAGGCTCCCCAATTGGAAAGCGTGGCCCAGGCAGCGGGCCTCCACAAGTTGGCTCCTCTTCCCACATAATCCCTATTGATATTGTGGCTATTGAAGAAATTCTGATCAAACCAATGGTTAGAATTTGGTGCGATTGCTGCAAATGTTGGCTCACTCTATTGGAAAGCTGCCTGTTTTGGGTAATTTGGTTCCCGCGATTGTTGGAAAAATTCTGAGCCTTCTGTGCAAGAGCCTGACGATCAACGTTCTGAGCCGGCCTAGTTTTGCGCATATCTGTTTACCTGGTTGCGCAAATCTGCGCGATTTTCTACTGATGGCCTTTGCTGAGCCTCTCTGAACGAGAGTTTCTAACGTTTCCTTGTGAGACAGAAGGCCTATTCTGGGGCTGCTGCCTTGCCTGAGGGGCTAGCAGGTCTATTTGACGCACGGCTCATGTTGGCGTGCGGTTCATTGTATGGCCACCACGGTAGGCTCCTCCCCCTCGTGCACCGCCGGCGCTTCTTCCTCCCCCCCTCTACCGCCCCACCACCCCTCTTCCGCCCCCTCTTGCTTCAACCTCAATGGGAGTTAGCAACAGGCTCGTTGCGGTAACTAGAATCATTAATACAGCTATTTTATTCCACATGGCCCCTCCTACTCGATTTTTTCGACTGTGACAGGATTCATATCAGGCAAAATCTCACCACCTACCTCTCGTTCTATCGAAGCAAAGGTATAGCTGCGATCATCGACAGGGGTGTAGATGTTTTTCGATGAACCGACGCTCCCATCGCTCAGGGTATAGTGCATGGTTGCGTACCAGCTTTTATCTTCCTTTTCCCATGTTCCCTCACCAAAACCCCCATCTGAATCAAATACCCAGGAACGGATGACATCTTTCACCGGATCCCAGGCGATGATCTGCTTTCCTTCAATATCATCTTGCCCATAGATTTTCATTTTGAAGTACTGGGTGATGAAGTTTTTGTATTTGTCCCACTGATTATCAAACAAAATATCAACATTGTCGTCGGAGTCTTCCCACTTGCCCACTAGCCATGCCAGATCTTTGAGATGCTCGAAGTTGGAAGAGGGTTCTTGCAATTCGATCTCTTTAATGGATTTTATCAACCACTTGCCATTTTCTTTGACGTATTCCGTTTGGTAAGCGATCTGTTGCACAGGCTGATCATCAACGGTCACTTTCATCACGCCATTTTCGATTGCCTCGTCTGCATGGGGAAATTCGATGCTTTTGATCGTGATCTCCAGATGCCTCTTCTTACCCTGCGCAAATTTTTCCTTAAAGAGCTTTTCGATCGCCTCTCTTCCCTTCCGCAGATTCTCCTGTTACTGGATTGAAATAAGTGGCCTCAGAGGCCCACTGCGCAGTCAGTTTTGTTGCATCCTGCTGATTGTAAGCCTCCTGGTATGAATGAACGACATTCCGGATGGCTTTTTCGTCAGTTTCTTCATTCTGCTTCGCTTGGCCGCACCCTACAAGCCATGCTGCTGCAAGAAGTGTCAGAACAATCTTGGAACATGTTTGCATATTTCAATCTCCCCGTTAAATTTTTTTTGTATAGGATGTTTCGAATTTCAGCAATTAAAATATCGAAACTATTTTAACGGGATGTGCGAGTTCTTTTATAGCGAGGGATTAATTTAGGCTACGGCAGAGACACAGAGAAATGTTTGAGTCAGGCTAAGATAGACAAATAGAACATAAATTTAATATAACAAATTAATTTTAACAGGATAGACAGGATGGACAGGATAAGAACAAGATAAAAAAATGATGCGGTTTTTCCACTCTATCTTGTTAATAAATGAGGGGAATGAACTGCGGCTATTTGAACGGCTCATGGTTTGTATTCCGTTAGGGAAACTCGCACATCGCGTTAATTTCTATCTGACAAATAACCAATGGTTCTGAATACTTCCATTTTCGGAAAAAGTCTTCTTGAGCTTAACAGGATCACGTACGCGGCTAAGCTCTAAATTGAGCTGATCATCCAGTTTTTTCTTTTCATTTTGCAGCATTTCCCATATAGGTGGAGTAAAGTTTTCAGAATTTTCTAAATAGTCCTTAATTTGCTCGGGGGTTGATGCAAGTTCGTCTAAAAGCTGGTGGTATTCTTGATTCAGCCGTTCTAAGGCAAGAGAGAGTTCTTTCATCTTGAACTTAGTCTTTTGAATCTTTTCTTCTAGCTTTTCTTCCAAAGACATAGTAACCTCTAGGATAGAATAAATTATTAATTATATAATAAACTCTAATTAATTACAAGGCAATTGGTATGATTATCTGTTTAATCCTTATCCCTTTATTTAATGCTTTAGTCGGCTGGTTGTCAATCGTATTATTTTTGCATGGCTTCTTCCGTTGGATCCTTCCGGCCAGGAAGGCAAGCATTTGTCAAGCAATTGTTCAAAAGCTGCAAGTGGAGGGAGAGGTTAATCCCCTGATCGAGAAGCTTAAGCAAATCAATTTAGAAAATGAAGTAGGTCCTCTACTCGATAAGCGTCTTGATGATGTTATCGTACAATTGAAAGGACAAATACCTATGGGAGAAATGTTTCTATCCGGAGCATTAGCAGAACGTTTAAAGGGACGGGTTAAACAAGAAATTCTCAAAAGCTTGCCTGAAATTCAAGACCATTTGATACAAAAAGTAGCCAGCGAGTTAAATTTCAAGCAAATCTTGGAAGAAAAGGTGCAAGGCTTACTGAATGGGCCGCTTGCGAATCATCTTGCCCTTGAAATGGGTGGAGAGTTGAGAAAATTGAAAAGCATGGGAGCATTATTGGGGTTGATCATTGGTTTGCTCGAACTTCCCTTATTGGTTTGGTTTTGTTAACCCAACCCCCAGGGCATGCTTTTACCCACAAATCGTCCCACATTTCTTGCAGCCCTACAGGCTGCTGTTACATACTAAACCTAACCCAGGGCGATGCCCTGGGCTGTTGCAATTAGAGCCCTTCAGGCTCATTTTCAGCATCTTTAACAATTAAAAAATAAGCCTGTAAGGCTTTAATTGCACACAGCCCAGGGCATCGCCCTGGGTTAGGTTTAGTACGTAACAGCAGCCTGTAGGGCTGCAAGAAATGTAGGGCGACGATTTGTGGCTAAAGCATAGTTTCTCATCCAGCTGTTTGTTTCAGCCATTCTTCTAATAAGCGCACTCCAAATCCCGTTACACCTTTATTCGATAAAGGCAGATCTTCTGTTGTCCAAGCAACCCCTGCGATGTCAATATGTGCCCAAGGAACATCTTTCACGAATCTCCTCAAAAACTCTGCAGCAGCCGCATTTTCTCCACACAATGTAATGCCTGCATTTTTGATATCGGCGACGGATGATTCAATCTGCTTTGCAAATGGAGGTCCCATCGGAAGTTCCCACAATTGGTCTCCTGAGGCTTCTCCAGCATCTTTGAGTTCTTTAGCCAACTTAGGGCAATTTGAGTAAAGTCCACCGTAGCTGTGTCCTAGACAAGCAATTGTTTCAAGAGTCAATGTTCCAAGGTCAATCAAGGCTTTTGGTTGAAAGCGCTTTTGTGCATACCAGAGGCAATCTGCTAGCACAAGCCTTCCTTCAGAATCAGTATCGATGATTTCGACCGTCTGACCCGACATTGTGCAGATGACATCCCCAGATTTTGTTGCCTTGCCATCGGGCATATTTTCAACTAAGCCCACAATGCCAATGACATGCACAGGAGCTTTTTGTAAAGCTAAGGCTTTCATCAAACCTGCCACGACCCCGGCACCTGCCTTATCCCATTTCATCTCTATTTGCTGAGCGGGAGGTTTTAAACAAACACCTCCAGAATCAAAGCATACACCTTTTCCGGCGATTACAATGGGTTGAGAAGTGGTTTTTAAACCATTCCAGCTCATAATGACAACTGATGATTTTTGAGCACTCCCTTTTCCGACTGCCAAGAGGGCATGCATCCCAATAGCATTCAAAGACTCTTCATCTAAAACCTCTACTTTAATTCCGTATGCTTCTAATTCTTTCAATTTTTCGGCATAAGCAGTTGGATAAAGGACATTAGGAGGTTCTGATGTGAGTGAACGGGCATAAAAAACACCTTCTACCATAGCATGTGAGCGAATAAAATCTCGCTCTGTTTCTTGCGGGTTACGGCAAAGCACTAAAATCCGCTCAATCTTGCACTTCTCTTCAGGTTTCAATTTCGTGCGGTACTTATCAAAGCGCCAACTCGCCAGCAGGAACCCGGTTAGGAGATCCAAGCCCTCCTCTTCTATTTCTCGTATATCAAGAATGAGGAGGCGCTCATCTCCTTCTCTAGTTTTTCTGAAGAGAGAAGCTCCTGCTTCTTCCCGGCTTTTACGAGCAGACTCATGGTCTGATTCCGGCTTAACGGCAATAAAACGCCTTACAGAAGATTCCAGGGTAATAAAAGCCTCCACCGTCTGCACTGAAGATTTACACCTTAGCGCCTCGATGATAAGCGGGGGCAAATTCTGTTCATTTTTTCCCGCTATTACACCTGTTGCCCATACTGCTTCTTTCTGAGGAATATTTGAGTTAAATTCTATGGGAATCATGCTGCTAAACCTCTTTTTTGATGGTTTAATATTAAAATAATAAAAGCGAATCCTATGACAGTCAATCCAATCATTCTAAAACTATTGAAATAGACATCTAACGAGCTCGACTCTTCTACAACGACCATCATCTGGCTAACCATTCCGCTAAAGAGATTAGCTAAGGCGAATCCTGTTGTGACCAACCCCATAGTAAATCCTTGCAGCGCACGGGGTGCAACTTCCGAAGCGCAGGCGAACACCGTCGGGTCCGATGAAAATTTCACCTAAAGCGATAACCATAATGCTTGTAATCCCAAAGCCTAAAGGGACAATTCCGCCTGAGTTAGCCATCAGGCAACCAATGCCTAGAAGACAGAAGGCTGCGCCTAATAAGAAAAAACTCATGATAATTTTATGAATTCCTCTTAAAGGGATTTTTTGCATGACTTGCGATAACAAGGGTCCTGCGATTAGTATCGTAAGGGGATTGAACGTGATGAGTGAGGCAGCCGGTATGACACCATACATGGTCTCACGATCAAAATGCCGTTCCGAAAAAAGGACCAGCGAAGACCCCAGCTGTTCTTCACAAATGAAGAATACCATTAGAAAAAACACATATAAAAGTAATTTTTTTAATCCCTGCTTATGTTCAGCCGCCGTTTCTTTCGACTGCTTAAATGCGAAATAGATACCCCCAAGAGCTAGAAAGGGAATGACAGGCGTCACATACGTGTAGTTGTAGATAGCAACAGAGGCAGCTAAAGCCGCCAAAATGATAGCCAGCATGCTCAGCAATCCTTTAGCTTTCGAAAAAAGGACTTTTTTATTCTCACCTTTTCCTTCTAACAGTTTTCGTCCAATCAGCAAGGAAATATTACCCGAGAGCATCCCTAAAGCAGCCAGGCTAAATCCGGCGTGCCATCCATATATCTCCCCAACTGCGCCGCAAAGAACAGTAGCCAAAAAACCGCCCAGGTTAATTCCGGTATAATAGAGAGTATATCCGGCATCTCGGCGGGGATCATTTTCTTCATAAAATTCACCCAGAAGAGCTGCTACATTTGAACGGAAAAGTCCGGTGCCGCTGACGATTATCCCCAAACCTAAAAAAAAGGTCCATGAAGAATCGGGAACAGCAAGGGTTAAATGGCCTAATGCGATTGTCCACGCTCCTAATGTGATGGAGCGTTTTAAACCGAGATAGCGGTCGGCGACAAAGCCGCCGACCAATCCGCCCAGTTCAATAAGCGTGGTGTATAATGCATAGAGACCAAATGCCTGACCGTCGCTGTAGTGCATTTTATGGATCATAAATAGTACTAGCAGCACACGCATTCCGTAATAGCTAAAGCATTCCCACATCGAAATAAAATTTAAAAGATATAAGGCGCGAGGTTGCCCTTTCATCGTTCCTCTCCTATGCTGGACGTGAACATATGTTCGACTTCCGCCTTTTTATAAATTTTATGGAAAGATTTGGTTTTAAAGACTTCTAATTCCTTTTCCATATCTTCATCTTGTTCTTGAGATGTCCCTTGCGTATACTGTGGGATATGTGCAAGGGTCGCATTTAAAAAATTAACCACCCTTTTTTTTTGCAGGATCCCTTTTAATTTATCAGTGGTTACTTTAGAGTTGATTAGCGTTTCCAAAACCATGACAGGGCATTTTTGATCCAATTGAGCGACTTTTTCATCTGTTAGAATCTTACCTTTAGGCATCCTTATAAAAACTTTTTTTGGTTCAGCATCAGGTCTTAAATTATCTCCTAACATCAGCTTATTTTTTACCAACAAAATCCCATTAAAGCAGCGTACGGCAACTTCGCCGCTAGGGAGCTGAGGCACGGAGGTGATTTTCGGTGTCGATTTCGATTCTCGCACATAGTCGTGGCTTAACATCTGTTGCAGCAAAGGGGAGCGTTCGTGGCTCAAACTTTGTGCTTGGTTCAAGATGAATTCTGCGGCACTTTTTGATTCAGCGGCTTGCAGGTTTCCAACCCAGGCTTTTAGGGGGAATTTGTCTTTTAAACTCCTTAAAACATCACTATAGCCTCCTTCGATTAAGAGTCGTCTATTTTCATAAATGTGATTTACCAAATTTATTAACGGCTGCAAGTTAGTTGTTGGCTGTTCTCTGCCGTGATCCAAACAATTGCTATTCACAATTCCCAAAATCTTAAATCGGACTAAATGTGACATTTCAGGAGAAAGAGTTAAATCAAATTGCTGATGCTCTTGATTTGAAACATCCTTCAATTTTTTGTCCTTCAAGGTTTCATACAATTCCCCGATTTTTTCAAAATATTTAGAAACTCTGTCACTAACCTTGGCAGCTTCGTCGTGTAGCTCTTTTTGATTTACCAGTTGATGTACTTCCAAAGCAGTCATTTGACATCCGAAATTTTTGACAAGGGCATCAAATTCTTTATAGCGACCCTCAACAAGTGCATCCGCTGTCTGTTTGCATACAGTTAAAATGAACTCTGATAATAACAAATTTGAATATAAAGCACTCTTTTTATTCATGTGCTTGTTATGTCTTAGATCTTCTGTGAAAAACAAGTTTCCATCTTTTGAATAAAATACTTCATTAAATAATGATTCTGATGATATATACATAAAAGCTCCTTAAAGAAATAAAAATATTATTATTTCGCTTTATAAGAGCCTAAGGGAGCCATTATGAAAAAGTGATGATTCTATACAAAAATCACTATTTTTTCACAGGAGCGATGCGAAAGATTAAACGAAGTCATCTTTTTTCAAGGGAAGTAAATGAACCCAAGAAATAAAGCACGAAAGTTTAATTCGCAAAACTTAAGTTAATAGAGCGAAAATTTAAAAAATAAAATTAAAATAAATTAAATAATGGAAATAAGGCTAATGAGCCCCATCACCATAATAAGGAGGGAGACAAGAAGAAGGGAAGAATTGATAGAAAATTGGGCAGCTAAATTTGTAAAGGAACTTCTATATGGCTCCTTACTGTAGTGAAAAGCACATTGCAAAAACATTTTAGTTCTCCTTTTTTTAAAATCGTTTTTTGTGTTTTATTATTATAATGACAAGGATGATTAAATGTCAATCATAAAAAATTATGGAAGCTGAAAAGGGGTGCAATTCTTGGTTTTAGCTTTGTTCAGAGGTACTGCTACCGGTGTACATTGTTCGTGGGCATATACACAGAGCCGCAGTTCGGTGAATAAATATTATTGAATTTTATTGAAAATTACTATATAATAAAAAACTAAAGTTATACAAAGGAGATATAAATGAATGTAGCTAAAATTATTACCCTTCCTGAATCTGCCATGCCTGTTCAGGAAAAATGGCGCGAAACTCCTGCAGTAGAAGATAGAAGCTGGGAAAGTAGCCCAATCGAGTTTGAAGAATTGGACAAATAGTCAACTTTGTTCTCGATTAAATATGTTTGAGGTAGGCCTCGCAGTATCTATTTTAGTTACTGGGATTTCGGCATTTCTAGTAAGTATTCCAGCTTTATTAATCGGGGGAGCAGTTATAATTGTTTGTCTTATTGGACGTTCAGCTATAAAGCGTGAACAAACGACTAGAATTAAAGATATTTGTTTGCACATGGAACATTCTCTTATAGAAATGAAAAGAAGTTTCAATCAAATCAACGATTGTATGCAAAGGCTGCCGAGAAAGGAAGACTTCAATGAAGATAATTTGAATGATTATTTACCCATTTTTGAAGAATTGAAAACAGCCATTACCCATCTTCCAAGTAGGGAGAAATTTGAAGAATTAGTAAATAAATTTCGTGACGAAAATCTTTTTGATGTAAATATTCGGCACCAAGAACTTTTAAACACAGCCTTTAGATTGAGTGTTGAGTTTTATATTGACATAGATGCATTGAGTGAAAAAATAAATGCTCAAGAATATGATAGGGATATTTTAATTCTCGCAGATGATTTCAAAAACCGCTGTTGGGTGAAAGAAGATAACGATATAGAAAGCATGTTTTACAAGAATATGGGTGATGGTGCTGAATTTTGGCGTCAAAATATTGCGGTTTTGCGTCCCTCTCTTACCTAAAATCTAAACATTAAACCTGTTTTTTTTTCGTAAGATAAGATCCAATGACAGCTAAGCTTAGAGCGCTCATGAGAATAATAAGAGTCATCCATGTGGAAATAGGGAAGAAATCTGCCACCAGCATTTTGCAGCCAATAAAAATCAAAATAAAGGCAAGGGCATAATGAATCAAATGAAAGCTTTTAATCATCCCTCTAATGCAAAAAAGAGCGACCGTAAACCCAAAATTGCAAAAATGTTAGAGGTGTAAACAATAAAGGGTTCCGTCGTTATTCCCAATATCGCCGGAACAGAATCAAGGGCAAAAACTAAATCAGTGGTTTCAATTAAAATTAAGACGGCTAATAAAGGCGTTGCCGCCCATTGTCCATTCTGGCGGATAAGAAAGGCCTGTCCATGATAAGTAGAGGTAAAGGGAATCCATCTTTTCAGCCACCGGTAAGCACGACTTTTTTCTACTTCTTGTTCGTCTTCTTTTTTAAAAAGTAAGCGAATTCCCATGACAATTAAAAATAGGCCAAAAAGAAGCAAAATCCCATGAAAATGGGCAATTAAAACAATCCCTCCCCAGATGAGCAGTGCGCGTAGGACAATAGCTCCCAACACGCCATAGAAAAGGACTTGATGTTTGGAGGTTTCCGGAACATTAAAGTGCCCAAAGATGAGCAGGAAAACAAAAAGATTGTCGATACTCAATGATTTTTCAACCAGATAACCAGTCAAAAAATCCAAAGCCGGCTGATGGCCAAAGGTAAAATAAATCCAGAGGTTGAAGGCCAAGGCCAACAAGATCCATCCTGCCGAACTCAGGAGAGCTTCCTTAATGCTTATAGTTCGTGGGCGGTGATAGAAACGGTAGAGCTCTAAGCTTAGCAAAAACAAAATTAATAGATTGAAGCCTATCCAATGCAAGGGCGTCACTGGCATGGCATCTCACAGGGATAGTGGCTTAATTCTCGTATAGCTTGCGGGTTTGACAAAGTATGATAATGAAAGTCTTTATCTGTTGAACCTCGCATGAGGATTGCCAACCGCCTCTTATTTTGTTTCCCTAAAAATTGCCTTGCAAATTCTAGAAACTCATCGTAAGTGAGTTCTTTGAAGCCTTGTATACGCTTAGTCATCCATTCAAAGTCTCTATACGTAAATGCCAGGGTTTTGAGTAACTGGCCAGCTTCCAAAAAATTTTGTGGGGGATTTTCCAACGTATTTAAAAGAGCGTCGCGCATGAGTTCAAATCGCTCTTCTGTAAGTTCCTGCTTAGACATTTCTTGCAAGAAATCTTCAATAAATAATTCGAAACGGGCTAATAAGTCCCGTGGATCATGAGAAGATGATTGCACTGCGAAAGTTATAAATAAGCGTTTATTGAATTCATCAGCATGCGAATATAGGAGATAGCCGGTTTGTTGTTTCGTTCGCAAAGTAGCAAAAAAGGATGCCCTCATGGCTTGCGCTAAGATTTGTTGAGCTGCACGGGTCTTAAAAGAGAAGTGAGGATTCTCAATACTTAGAATAACAGCATGGGAAGAACTTTCCACAGGTAATTCAAAAGCATAAGGACTCAGGGAATTGGGTAACACGACTATATTTTGCTCGAGTCGTTGTTCCGGGGGAAAGATTTGATTGGCAAGCGAACGTTGCAGCTTTTTCCAAAAATCTCCTGCTTGAGTTTGGCTTAAATTTCCATAAATCAGCCCCTCAGTATAGGTTTGGTCATATAAATGTTTTAGATAGTGGAGGAAATCCCCATAGGTGATTTTTTCCAAAGCTGCTGCTTGTTGTTGAGGTGAAGAATAGGATTCGTATAATATGCTGCGAAAGACTTCATATCCTTGTTGCAGAGCTCCTTCACAATTAGAATTATAATATTGCCTTGAAAGAGAGTCTTTGCATATTTGGAACAAGCTTTCAGAGGGACGGCAACTATTAATTTGTTCTACGATAGTGTCAAATAGAGTGTCTATACTATCCCTATAACCTGTTAATGAAATAAGAATGCCATTTTCCGTGAGTGAAAGGGTATAAGAAAGATCGGCTACATGAGCCGGATAGCTATAAGGATTAAGTTTTTCTTCTAAACACTTGAGGTACAGATCGGCCATTGCCACTTTTCTAGCATCATTCTGTACAATTGCAGGGGTTTTAATCTCAAAATGCAGCAGAGTTTGAGGCACTTGAAAGTATGTATCGGGTGCATAGTAAATTTTAGCATGGACATTATCTTCAAGAAGAATAGGCTTTTGAATGGGATGAGAAGATTGAGGACAGAAGTCTCAATGATTTTAAGTTCCCTCGGAATGAAGGGATTTGGGGGAGGCAGATGGAATTGTTGCGAATCGCATCGTGCGATTGATTCAAAAGAGTGCTCTTGTACCTTATAAGGGATGCCCATCCAGCGTTCCTGCAGGTTATAAGATCCCACGATTTCAGGGTGGCTGGCCACGACAGCAGTATGAACCCTTTGTGGCGAGAGGTAGCCTAAAAATTCACGAACTAAATGGGGGTCAAAAGTTTGCGGGATTAAGACCGATTCAGGAAAGTTTTTGAGATCTTCATAGACCAACAATCTTCCCATTTTCATTAAGTAATTGAAAATATCTTCTCTTGGTCGGTGCTGATAGCGAATAGTATGAATTTTCTTAAACTCCTCAAAGAGATAAGGGGGGAGTTCTTGATTTTGAAGGATGTTGATTGCTTGAAAGCACCGCATAATGACTTGTTCGATTTTTTCCAAACCTTCTTGGGTGAGATAAACCTCCAAAGAAAATAGTGAGTGATATTTCCCTATACGAAAACCAGAACAACTTAAACCCTCCGCCAAGCACTCTGCTTTAAGGTTGGCTAACAAGCTTCCAGGCCCTTCATCCCCTAAAAGGGTAGCCACAAAATCATCTGTGCTAAGAGAACTTGGTTGAGATGCAAAAGCCGGGATTTCCCACAACAAGTGGAGGGATCTAGTATTTTTAACGGGTTCGATGTAAACAATTTTGCCCTGCATCTCTTCTGTTAATACTGGCATTTGAGGATAGAAAGGCTTTTGATAGGTGCTAGGAATATCATTAAAATTTTGTAGAACCCATGATTGAAGATTTTCTAAAGGAAAGGGAGCTTGTACAATCAAACGCATTAGATGGGCACTATAATGTTTTTGGTGCCATTCTCGAAGAGTTTTTTGGCTGACTTTGGCTAGCGTGCTAAGATTTCCGGCACTAAAACGATGGAAAGGGTGTTGGGGAGAAGCAATTTCTTTGAGGACATAATGCTCACGAATACCATCCTCATCAAAGTCCTTAGTGAATTCTTGTTCAATGGCATGCAATTCACGTGAGACACCTGAAGGATTAAAGAGAGGCTTTTTAAAGAAAAAGGCAAAGCGGTCAAGGGCTTCCTCGAAGGCTTTAGGACTAATTGAGAAAAGATATAATGTATAATCGCTAGCAGTATAGGCATTGGTCTCGCCATCGTTCTCGTGAATGAAACGGTCGTAGTCTGATTCAAGAGGGTATTTTTCGGTTCCTAAAAATAGCATGTGTTCAAGAAAATGGGCTAAGCCAGGATATTCTTCTGGATCGTTCCAGCTACCTGCTTGGACAGTTAGAACAGCACCGGCTTTGTTGGCATCGGGGTCGGAAATCAAATAGGCTTCCAAACCATTAGGCAAACGCAGTTTAAGTGTTTGGCGTTTGGCAAGGGAGGGATTTAGAAAGGGAACAGTTGGTTGATCTTCTATTAAGGTATAATGTTCTTGACCAGTTAACCAAGTACTCAGGCAAATTCCTAAAATGCACAACCATTTCCAAAATTTGATCTTCATTTGTTCCTCCTGGAATGGATTAAGATCATGACATATTAAAGAAATTAAGAAAATGGTTTTTATTAATAGTAGGTTGTAGTAAACTAGTGGCTATATTGTTTCTTTACAATTTAAACTCTTAGATGATGAAAAATAAAGAAATGATTTTTGTATATTATAATTGACTTTCACATCTTTTGCTGAACCAGTAAAAAAGAGAAAGAATTAAAAACAATCAATATAGAGGGATACCATGAAAATTTTGCCAGAACTTGATCATATTATTTTAGGGTTGCCGGTAGCAGCTTTTTCTGCATTAGGGGCTGCAAGTGGTTTTTTAGAACAGAATCGATTTGCTCCGGTGAGAGTAGTGGGTTGGTTAGGTTGTCGTACAGCAATCGTATTAGGAGTGTTTAGCGGACTTCCATTACTTATTTATAGTATAGCTAAGACTGCATTTGCCAAAACTTTGAATGCAGCGACTTTTAATCGTTTTGAATGTCTGAAAGCTTTTGAAAAGCATGCTGAACTGCAATTAAATGTAAGTTTTATTACCGTATCTGCGCTTCCAGTGATTATTTTGGCTTTACCACACGCTATCCGTATAGCTTATAAGACATATGATACCTATAAACAACTTCAAGCTGTGAAAGATGAGTTGGAAAAATCCGAGTTATGGAAGAATCTGCAAGAGCTGTACAAAAACATGCAGAATGTCCTCAATCCCGAAGAACAAGAAGTAGTATTGGTTGAAGCAGTTGCAGTTGCAGTAGCACAAGAGCTAGAAGTGGTTCTGGAGGTAGCAAGAGAGGTTCCTGAGGCTAAGAAAATAGTGGAAGAGGTTAAAGAAGAGATCAAAAAAGAAGAAGCTGCTCTTAAAAAACTTCTAGATTTTTAATTGATAAAGCAAAAAAAAAATCTGTAAAAGCTAGAGGCTGTTTGAATGAGCCTGAAGGGCTCTAATTGCAACAGCCAGCATGGATTCTCATTCAGGATTTTTCATTTAATGAATTTTGAAACAACTTGTGTGAAGCAGGGGGCTGGAAGAATGAGCTTGAAGGGCTCCAATCCAACATTGCCCATGCTTTTACCCACGGATATGATTCATTCATAATTGTTAAAGATGCTGATGAAGAGCCTGAAGGGCTCAAATTGCAAGTGGGTTAGGGACTGGGTTTCCCAGTCCCTCCCCGTTGCCGCAAAAGGGTCAATTCCCTTTATTTACCATCGTGCAACTTTCTAGCAATGGGCGGCGCCTCGATCCTATCCTCAAGTAGAGGAACAATGCTAGTACCTCAATCGCATTCGGCATAGTTCAATGCAGTTCAACACTCCAAGTTTTGTGATGTGTTTATTCCTAAACCGGCTGTTATCGTAGTGCGATATCCGTTTGTATTTCATACATCGGATCCGTTTTCTAATCCATTTATCCAGTTTCCTGAATTGACCTATCACATTGGTAGTGCGTGTGCAAAAGTAATTGACAGTTCCTCTTATGACTTGATTCAGCTTTTCAACTACTTTCTGATCTAGGTTATGACACCGTATGGTGATTTCTTTCACTTTGGTCTTAAATTTCTCCACTGATTTCTTTCGCATCTTTGCTCCCCAGCTATTTATTTCGAAACCCAGGAAATCGAATCCATCCTTAGCACGCGTTATATGCGTTTTTTCTTGGCTGAGTTCGAGTCCTAGTTCATTGAGGAAAGATTGCGCATCTTCCAGCGCCTTTTCGGCCTGTTTCTGGTCTTTGCATAATATGACGAAATCATCCGCATAACGGACAAATTTATATCCTTTTTCATCTAGTTGTTTATCTAAATGATCGAGGACCATATTTGAAAGTAGGCAGGATATGACCCCGCCCTGAGGAGTGCCTTTTGTTGTAGGTCTGAATTCACCCTCTTCCATTACTCCAGACGTGAGAAATTTTTCGATAAGTGAGAGAATATTACCATCCGCTATCTTGGCTTCTGCTGATTCTACGATTACTCGTAAAGGTATATTATCAAAGAAACCCTTGATATCTGCATCTACGATATATGTGTAACCCTGTTGAATGTAGAGCTCTACACACTCAACAGCTTGGTGACAGCTTCTTCCTGGCCTAAATCCGTATGAGTTGTCATGAAATTGACAGTCAAAAATAGGGTTTATCAATCTCCGCACAACCTCTTGTGCAATTCGACATCGCACAGAAGGTATTCCGAGAGGTCTTGTTTTTCCATTCCCTTTCGGGATATGGACTCTTTTTAGTGGGATGGGCTTATAAGTTCCCTTTTTAAGTTCATTCATAAGCTTGCTAAGATTTCCTTCTAGGTCTCTTTCGAAAGCCTTGATTGAGATCTTATCAATTCCCGCTGCCCCTCGATTTTTCTTTACTGCTTTGAACGCTTCATGCATAAGCTTTGTTGTGATTCTCCCAGTGAGAGAATGCACTTTTTGCTTATCGTGTGTTATTTTCACGTATTGGTTTCTCCTAATACTAGTGATTGTTGGATAACTCTTCGTATCAAGTTCATAGGATCGTTCCTTAGAGATCTGCCCCACCTTTCCTGAAAAAGGGAAGAGGATAACCTATGCGGTTTTTCTCAGCGTGACGTCTAACTTATCCGAACCTGTTACGTTCGTTATCTCTGATTTTCGGTGTCCCTTATGATTACACTCATAATCATCTCCGGGACGCTGTGGACCTCAAGAGGTTGGAATTGAAGTTAATTCTGTTCCTCCCATCCTATCATCTTCGCATTTCGGACTGGCCTTATAGCTAAGACTCGATACTGGCGTATCAGGAAGTAGGCCCTCCTCGGTAAGTATGCAATGCCTTTTTCTTCAGGCGAAGTCACTTATAACCCCTATGATCCTAAAAGGACTTTGTCGTCTATTCCTTCCAGATGGAATCTTTGGATTCCAGCGCTTCATTAGGCCGTGGAAATTAGCGCAGACATAGAGGCCAGAATGTGGCTCCTCCCAAAATATCATGACCTGGCTCCTTCGTCATAATCAATTGCTTGATTACGCTAGCTGATCCGTACCTTGTTCTCACAAGTTCGAGTCATGATTTCTACACGAGGACGAACTCGCATAGGTAGGCTTAGAGTTTATATTTATTTCATATTCCTCCATTCCGTTTAAGACTTAGTATCGCATACCAGCGATTCGCACACAGCCCAGGGCATCGCCCTGGGTGGGGTTCAGAACAATATAGCAGCCTGTAGGTCTGCCAGAGAGCGACAATATTTGATGTAATTTGTTTGTGATTAATGAATCATTCTGGCAGCCCTTCAGGCTGCAAATTTTCTTTTATCCCAACCCAGGGCTATGCCCTGGGTTGTTGCACTTAGAGCCCTCCAGGCTCATTCTCCTTTACACCTGTGCAAACACTAGTGCGGCTTCTTGCTCCTTGCCTTGCATGATTAGGCTTTCCGCATAACCATTTAAAAGATTAGCATTGGTAGGTTCAAAACGTAAAGCCTCTTTGAATTTTACTTCTGCTTCCCCATACCGTTGCTGCTTGAATAAACTTTGTGCATAACGAAGTAAAGCAAAGGGATTTCTTTGATTGATTCTTAAAGCGGCTAGAAAATAGTATTCTGCTTCTCTAAATCTGTTTTGTTGGTCTAAGATATCTGCATAACCGCATAAAGCAAAGGGATTGTTTGGTTCAATTTGCAAAGATGTTTTAAAATGGATTTCTGCTTCACGAAATTTATTTTGTAGACGTAAAGTGTCTGCGTAAAGTCTTAAATATAAATGGTTATTAGTTTCAACATTCAGCAACTGTTTAAATTTAACTTCTGCTTCTGGATATTTCTTCAGGTTGCGTAAAGATAAGGCCTCCTCATATAAGGTTTTTGAATAACCTTTTTTGGCATCGGCATGCTGAGGAAAAGTGTATAAAGCTGCTTTATATTTTACAAGTGCCTCTTGATACTTCCTCTGTTCAAATAAAATATTGGCGTCATTGCAGAGAGTGTCTGCATTGGCTTTTAAAGCCAAAGGATTATGCGGTTCAAGCACTAAATCTTCTTCAGAATTCATCACCGCTTGTGCATGGCCGCCTTGCTGTGGTGCAATACCATTCAAAGCTAAACCTTTATTAGGGTTAATATCAAACCCTGCTTCATTTTTCTCAACTGCATTAACTTGTAAGCGTAAAATTTCTGCATGAGCTGCTAAAGCCAAAGGATGTTTAGGTTCTATTTCTAGTGCCATTTTAAAAATCCCTTCTGCTTGTACGAGCTTGCCTTGTTGACGTAAAGCTTCTGCATAACCCATTAATGCAGGGATATTTGTGTGACGAATATTTAAAATCTCTTGGAATTTCTTTTCGGCTTCTGCAAATTTACCCTCTTGATTTAAAACCTCACCGTAGCCAATTAAGGCTGCCATATGCATTTGATCAATGGCTAAGACCTTTTGGTAAGTCGCTTTTGCTTCTTCATACCTGCCTTGTAATTGCTGAGCTTTTGCGTAACTAGGTAAAATAAGTAGATTATTAGGTTTAACCTTGAGAGCTGCTTCGAACTTTGCTTCGTTTGCTGCATATTTGCTTTGCAGACCTAAAGTTTCTGCATAACCTATTAAAGCTGAAACATTGTTGGGATCTATGTCTAGAACTTTTTGAAATTCTATTTCTGCTTCTGCATGCTTGGTTTGCGAACGTAGAGTTTCTGCCTTGCCGATTAATGCTTTAACATTCTCTGGTTCAATGTTTAGAACTTCTTTAAACTGTACTTCTGCTTGCGCATTTTTGCCTTGCAAGCGAAGGGTTTCTGCATAGCCTGTTAAAGCTGAAACGCTTTTAGGATCAATATTTAGAGCCTCCCGAAACCTTATTTCGGCTCTTGAATATTTGCCTTGTTGACGCAAAGTTTCCGCAAAACCGATTAAAATCAGCATATTCCTCGGTTCACTAATTAGAGCCTTTTGAAAATTCTTTTCCGCTTGGGGATATTTTTCTTGAAAGCGCAAAGTTGTTGCATAACCATTTAAAGCAAAAGTATTATGGGGATCGATGTCTAGAGCTGCTTTATATTTCGCTTCCGCTTCAGGATTCTTGCCTTGCAAGAGTAAATTTTCAGCATATCCTATTAATACCAATGCATTATCTGGTTCTTTTTCTAAAACCTGTTGAAACTTCGCTTCGGCTTCTGCATATTTTCCTTGCAGGTTTAGAAATTTTGCCCAATTTAAATCGGAAGCTATTTTTTCATTTTTGATAAATTTAAAAGTGTAGCGATAAAGCTGAAAGAGGCAAAATCCTGTTATTAACAAACTTAAAATTGCTATGGCTATGAGGCTAATTCTCTTTTGTTGAGCATTGAGAGAATTAATCATTTGAGATTGGATTAAATGACTGTTTTTAATACAGCTATAGAGTGAATTATTTAACGAAATTGGCATGTTATGAACCTTTAATTAATAATAAATCATTTTAATCCAACCAATGTTAAATTTCAATAGAAGTTTTGAATTTTACGCTTAATAGATTCGCCTAATTCGACAAGCATCAAGTCGAGAAGTGTATCAGATAGATCCCTTTTATCTTAACCTTATTGATGAGAACGCCTCTCTTGCCAAATTGCTTGAAGACATTTACCGAAGAATTCTTTCGACCAACCTTTTACTTTTCCAAATTGGCTTTGATATTCCCTTCTGAATTGTTCTTTGTCATGTTCGAGGGATTCAGCTTCTTTGCTTTCTGTAGGAACTGGCGCTCGTGGATCCAAATGGGCGGATAAAAGGACTAGGGGGTATAAAACTCCTGCAATTTCATTGATTTTATTTAGCATTGGATTTTGAGGTGGAGCAACCGCCCTGCGTCTTGAAACTCTTTGAGGCGTTTCAGTTCTGGTTGTTCCTCCAGGAAATATCTGGTTGGTCAACATTTTGGGTATAGCACCTGGGTTCCTTTCCTGTCCAATAACTTCCTCGTGTGCGTCGGATCGTATACTAATCAAAGTGAGTTTAAAGATTAGGCTTGCCAGAGGGACATCCTCCTCTTTTAAATCAATTCCTGAAATACTTTTATCATTAAAGATTAATTTTAAAGCATTATTGATAGTTGATGTATATTGCTTTCCTATATTATTAAATTCATTCATTTTTTCTTTAAAAAGACCTCTTTTTGACACGAGTTCCTTTTGACATCTATTTAACTTGTACAATACCGTAGCAAGCGTCTGCACTTCTCTTTCACTTAGAGGTCTTTTCACTTCATTAATAGATTCGTTTAAGGAGTTTAAAGCCTCTGAAGCGATTTTTAACAGCATTTCTCCTTCTTCTGCTTTATTCTGTAAATCTGGTATATCTTCTATAAATTGATCTATATTCCTTATTAGAGAGTTTGAATCAAATGATGAAGCTTCCATGGTATAACCCCCAACTTTTCGTCTATACGAAAAGCAGGGTGCAATTTTTATGCCAAAGAATAGACATCTTGCATAACCACAATTCCTTGCCCCTGCCCCTGCCCTTGCCCGAAAAAGTTCTGGCAGGAGGGAGCGGGAGAATATTCCATAGATGAAAAAGCTCGATTTTATCGGAAGCCAAACGGTCTGCAGAATGCGCGGGAATTTTAGATGCGTGTCAACGACTACAACTTGTGAATGAAGAACGATATGCCAAAGGGCGAGAATTGCTGATTAGCATCGTGTCTATGCTAGTGAAAATGGCTCAAAAACAACACTAATCGGGCAAGGGCAGGGGCACGGGCACGGGCAAGGAATTGTGGTTATGCAAGATGTCTAATGTTTTTGGAAAGGAGTGATAGTCTTGCCGGACCTTGTTCCAAATGAATTCTGCCCGTTTATTGCGTTTTGTTTTTTTATCTAGCAACTCGCTTCCGGAGCAGTTATCCCTGTTAATTTCTTCGCCAAAAGCTAAATAGACAGGGGTAAAGCATACTAGGCGTTTTTCCCCCAATTCTTTTTCCACTTGTTGGGGAGGGGGCATAAGATGATATGTTTGCAAAGCAAGCGTATAGAAATGAGTCGGACGTTCAGCTTGTTGTGCCATAAGCCAGAAAAGTTCAATACTCTGAGGGTCAAATGGAGCGACATCGATTTCTCCGGCTGCATTTGGACGGTCCCTCCCGCCGCTAGGTGCGACGAAAATACAATAGCCCCCCTCGTTGAGGAGATCACCCATCTTTTTCATTGTTCGTTGATTGTGTAAAACTTTATTAGCTTTTTCGCTGGGTGGGTAAGCGATGTGTTTCTTTGAATAAATGCACAATAGATTGCGTCCCATGCTCATGGGAATTGCCATAGGATCGCTGATTACGCGGTGACCTGCAATAAAAATAATATCGGCAGCCAATTGGGCATCAATGTTCTCCAGTAAAAGGCTAATGATCTGGGGATCGGGTTCTGTTTGATGATTAGCTAGTAAAATGACATTTTCCCCTTTTTTGATTTGGGTTCGAATTGATTGCAAATGATCAAGGCCAAAAACTTTAGAATTTGCAAAGTCTACAAAAGGTCGGATAAAGTCCATTCCAAATTGATAATAGTCAAAAGGGTGGCGAATACTTTTATGAAAAATTTGAAATTTGTAGGGATCTTGAATTTGTTCGGCAATAAACTCTATAAGCTTTTCAAAAATTTTTTTATTTTTTTCTTTATAGGGGGTATTGCAAATGGCTTGAGAGTAACTGTCATAAAATTCCTGAATCAGTCCGGCAAGTTTGGGATTGATCATTTTTTTTTCTTGAAAAGAATTTAAAATGGGAAGTTTATCCTTCATTTCTAAACCTCAATGCGCTTATTATTAGCTGTCGAGTAAAAGCGAAATTCATTGATATGCAGGCAGTCATCTGTATCAAAGGTAATATTAGCCTTGTTTTCATTTGCAATTTTCAGCAGATGGGCTTTATCGATAATGGAGAGATAGCGGTCAAGTTCGGGATGAACGATGAGTTTAAGACCAAATTGTTCCAGACAGCCAATCACTTTTTTAAGAGCTCGTTCAATTTCAATCGAGATGCTTTCATGTGATTTCACCATTCCGCTGCCTGTACAATAAGGGCAGTTAGTAAAGATTGTTTGCATCAGAGAACCCCGATTGCGTTGTCTAGTCATTTCAACCAATCCAAACTCGCTCATACCCAATATCGTGCATTTGGCAGAGTCATCTTTCATGCAATCTTTAAGGCGTTCTAAAACTCGGCGTTGATTTTTACGTAGGCGCATGTCAATAAAGTCACAAATGATTAACCCTCCAATATTCCTCAAACGTAGCTGACGTGCAATTTCTTCAGCAGCTTCCAGGTTAATGCGTACCAAAGATTCTTCGACATCGGTCTTATTTGTGCTGCTTCTTCCGGAATTGACGTCAATTGTATACATGGCTTCTGTGCGGTCAAAGAAGAGGTAGCCTCCGCTTGGCAGCCAAATTTTGCGACGCAGAGTTTTTTCGATTTCTCGCTCGACGTTGAAACGTTCAAATAGGGGAGTTTTGTCTCGATAATACTCAATGCGCAAGGGATGCTCGCTCGCATAGATGCTATAAAGGCGCTTGCAGTTTTGAAAGATAGGATAATCGTCAACTAGGATACGGTCATACCGCTTGTCGATAGCTGTTAGAACAGCTCTTTTGATCAAATCCGATTCGGCATATAGCAGCGTAGGTTCCGAAGATAATCGAAAATTTTCCATAATTGTTTGCCAATTATGCAGAAGTTCATGCGCCTCAGCAATTAACATTTCAGGTGTGGCAGTTGCGCTGGCGGTGCGGCAGATTAACCCCATATCTTGAGGCATCTCGAAAGCGCGAATGAGTTTTTTGAGGCGTTCACGTGCGATTCTATCCTCGATTTTACGAGAAACGCCACGGTGGGATGAATTAGGCAGTAAGACAAGATAGCGTCCGGCAATCGAAACATTTGAAGTCAAACGAGCTCCTTTTGAACCGATGGGCTCTTTGACCACTTGCACCAGAACCGGTTGATCCGGTTTCATAAGTTGTTCGATATCTGAGGCTTGCTGTTCTTTTTCGTTGAGCGCTTTGATGTCATAGTCTAAATCAAAGTCCATGTCGAACAGCTGTTCGAATTTTTTGGTGTTCTCTATAATATCGGAAATATGGATGAACCCATTTTCTCCTTCATCAATATCGATAAAAGCCGACTGAATATTATGGAGAATATTTTTGACTCGTCCGCGATAGATATTGCCTGTAAGCTGCCTTTCTTTTTTGCGTTCAATTATTAGGTCACGCAATTCCCCATTTTTTAAGAGTGCATAACGCATCTCTTTTGATTCGATATTGAGTAGTATTTCGTGCATTTCGTCACCTTTGTCACTGAACGAAAAACACAAACTCGTTTTATGTCTTCTACTTTAAGCTATTGAAATCCATTGATTTAAAAACATTTAAATATAATCGTTTGTAACTCAAAATTTTGCATCATCTACAGTCTCAATTGAATTATTCTGGCTTAAGCTAATCGCTGTCTTTTGTCCTAAGTCGCTATTATTGCCAATTCTGCAGATGGATTACTGAGATAGATTCCTTGCATATCATGTAAATGTTTACTTTAACGAGGTTGCATTTTTGTCTAAATGTTGTTCTTTTACTGCTTTAAAATAAGCATTTTATAGCAGTTTTTCCTTTGTTATTAAGTCTTAATATGCTCAAATGTAAGCATGCGGTGATGCCTATTAATCCTCTTGCGAAATTTGGCGAATCAAGCAGAGGATGATAACAGGCACCTGCGGATGATCACATCAGTAATGAATAATAGTGTAAGCGATCCAAAGGTTCTTTTCCAGCAAAAAGTGTAGCTTGGCGGAAAAGTGCAGCCGATTGTGCACGCGTGCACAATCACTGGAAAAAAATGCGAATTTTTTTCATTCATGAAACGACAAAAAATAAATAACTCGATGTGGGAATTTTTTTTTCTCTCTCTGTGTGCTCTGTGATCTCTGTGGTTATTTTAACTACCACAGAGATCACAGAGCACACAGAGAGAAGTGCTTATAAAATTTCATCTGTGAAAACTCGCACATCGTGTTATTCTTAGCAGCGATAGCGCATAGGGGCGTAATCTCTGCAAAGTGAGGCTAGGTGGAAAAGATTGTTGGCAAAAAAACAGCAACTGGCCTAAAATAAATTCCTTCAAGCGACCTTTTATTTTCATGGCAAATCATGGATGATGCATTTAAAATTTTTGTTGAGCAACTCCGTGATGGACGCGAAAGCAAGATCCAGGAAATTTTGGATCCTGAATTTATGGATATCCATGATCCTGAGTTGATTTTCAAAAAGCCGGTTGAATTAGAAGGGGCTGCTTATATAGCTGAACATGAGCTTTTGATCCATTGGGATATTAAAACCGAAGCTTTAATCCCTTGTTCGATTTGTAATGAACCTGTAGCAGTTCCGATTCAAGTGAAGAATTTTTACTACAGTGAACCGCTAGCGGAAATCAAATCAGGGGTGTACAATTTTAAGAATCTTTTGCGTGAGACAATTTTGTTAGAGGTACCTACCTTTACAGAATGTAGCGAAGGAATGTGTCCTAAACGCCAAGAATATTCAAAATATTTGAAAGAATCTTCCAATCAGGCTGTCGATGAGGATGAGGGTTATCATCCTTTTTCAGACTTAGATTGGAAGCATTAAGTTTGGCTGTGTAAAAAGTTATTTATTTTGTTGAGGAGATATCTATTTATGGCAGTGCCACGTAATCGCATGTCGAATGCACGCAAAAATTCCAAACGTGCCCATCATGCAAAAACACCTAAAAGTTTATCAACCTGCCGCAATTGTGGGGTACCAAGACTTCCTCATTTTAGCTGCAAAGCCTGCGGGACTTATGGAGGAGCAGAAAAGGAATCCCCCGTTAGTGGAGCCTAAGGATTGCGCATAGGGATTGATCTTATGGGAAGCGACCGCTCCCCGGTTATTCTTTTTAAAGCTATTGAGCAAGCTGTTGGTTTGTTTCCGGAAGTCAATTTCAATGCATTTGCAACGCAGGCAGTAGTGGATGAAATCTATTCAGACTCTGTGCATCTCTTTCATCAAAGGTTTGCTCGCTTTGCTTTTCAAATTGTTACCGATGTGATTGAAATGCATGATGAACCTTTGGCAGCGATCCGCCAAAAAAAAAACTCTTCGCTTGCGCTAGGTCTCAAACTGCTTAAAAAACGCTATTTGGATGGTCTGGTTTCAGCAGGTAACACAGGCGCTTTGATTGCTGGTGCCACTTTGTCCTTGCCTCTTTTACCCGGCATTAAACGGCCTGCTTTATTAGCTGCCCTTCCTACAGAACAAGGCCATGTGGCGATCATAGATGTAGGAGGAAATGTTTCTTGCAAAGCGTGTCATTTGGTACAATTTGCTCAACTTGGGGCTGCCTATCAACGCTGTTGTAAGGGGATTGAGCAGCCGCGCGTAGGTTTGCTCAATATTGGCGTCGAATCTAAAAAGGGAACCTCGGAAGTGCGGCAAGCCTATCAGCTCTTGCAAAGGCAAACAGGCTTTAGAGGAATGGAGTTTGTAGGTAACATTGAAGGGCGCGAGGTTTTTCAAGGGGCTGTGGACGTTATTGTGACGGATGGCTTTACAGGGAATATTTTGCTCAAAGCATCCGAAGGGGCATCCTTTTTCATATTACAGAAAGTAAAGCAGGCTCTTAGCAACCATTTTCCTGAACAAGTGGATGCTATTTTCCATGATTTACACCATCAATTTGATTACGAAGAATACCCCGGGGCCATCATCTGCGGAGTGGATTGCGTAGCGGTTAAATGCCATGGTCAAACATCTCCAAGGGGACTTCTCAATGGGATTAAAGGGGCAATTCAGCTGGTTGAAAATGGCTTTATCAATCAGATGAAACATCAATTGCAGAGCTGAGTAACTAACGATATACGAACTGGAAGATTTAAAAAATTCTCTAATGCTTGGAGATATTCCCTCATGATACATCACAAAATAACGTTAACTTGTTTGTTTCTTATCATTTCTTCCCCATTTGTCTTTTGTATCGATGAACCTTGCGACAATTTAGGCAAAGCCAATGAAAGTCCTGTTGTCAATTTAAGGGCGTTGAATCAAAGCCAGATGATCAACTTGATTAACGAATCAGCTTCTCTCAATAAACTTCAAGAAGCGTGTCAATTGTACCGGTACTTCGATTGTTTACTTGTAGATGAATCGGTCATTGAACATAGCAACCGTCTCATTGAAAAGCTTAGAGAGCAAGGGAAGCAAATCATCGCAACCACAGATCCTCATAGAGAGCCTAAAGAAAATGAATTGGTTATTGTGTATGGAAATTATCATCATGCGCATAACAATTTGCCTTACAACAATAAAATCTGGCGGCATCCCCTATACTTTTCTGATGTGACCCATACGAATTTTGAATATGATCCCGCATGGGAATCGATTGGCATCATCTACATCTTAAATTTAGAGGAGCGGGGAGATCGTTATCAGGAAATTTTAGCAGAATTATGCCGTCTGAGAGCCCCTTTACATCGCATCCATCATTACAAAGTCAAAAAGGAAACGGTGACAGGAGAGAAATGGCTCGATGCCCATGCCAGCTGTGCTAAGAATCATGGCAATATGACAGAGCACTTCTTAAATGGACCCCATCAGCATTGTTTAATTTTAGAGGACGATGTCACCTTTACATCTGATGTCGATGGCAATTTACAAAGATTGAAGCTGTTTTTTGACCGCAAATATGATTATGAAGTTTGTTTATTGAATTCGAGTAAATACCATCGCATAAAAGAACACGATGATCTTTTATTGCGTTCTTATCAAGAATGCACAACTTGTTCCGCTTATCTATTAAGCCGAAAAGGGGCAGAAAAGGCTTTATTCTATTTTCGTGATGGCTACCAAAAAATGATTAAGCTTCGAAATACCTATTATTGTTGCGATCGCTATTGGGCTGAAATGCAAAAGGATGATAAATTCTTCCTGTTTCGAACAAAATTTGGTTACCAAAGATGCAGTTACAGCTCAATTACCGGACAGACTGAATGCCATTTTGATTAACTTTCATTCTTTAATTTGACGAAATAGCCGTAGCATAATTTCCTTCCCAAAAGGCCTTTTCAAAATTTAAAGATAATGCGAACCCTTTTAAAAAATCTTGATACTCTTGCTCTGTCGCATTGCGAAGAACGTAATTGATGAAACCTTTAACTTTTTCAACCGAATTTTCAGTTTTTTTATTGGACTCAAACCAGTCAAAATAGGGGTTTAAAGGATTCACCTTTTCATAGAGATCTTTTGCAAGATACTTAAAACAAACCACACAACTCATTATGCTGCCGGTAGCAAAGTAGTAATTATTTGAATTTGCGGCGTTGAGTAAATGATCAATATACAATTCGCATTCCCTCGTGGGCTGAAAATCAGTAATTTTTTCAATATAAAGTTGATATAATTTAGGTAGCTCTATTTCGATTTTTTCCGCGATTTGAGTGAGATATTTTTCTTCAAAAGAGGAGGGCGAAAACATGGCAGCTTGTCGAAAAGCATAGGCATTATGAAGTAAATAGAAGACATCTTGTTGATTATAAGTGAGAAATTTTTCAGTTGGTAATATCCCTGAGGTCATTTCTTGTACAAAAGGATGTTGAACAATTTTTTGGTAAGTAGGCTGAACTTCGGCCCATATTGCTTCAAAGGAATGATCTTCTTCGGACCAGATATTCGCGGTGATGATCAATGCAAGGAATATATACTTGATAATCTTTTTCATCTTTTTCCAGAAAATTTGTTCATAAGATTTGAATTTGAAAAAATTATTGTGAATTTCTTTATTTTTATTCAACATCGATTTTCGTTCGGTAAATGTTTCATAGCTATAAGTATTTGATTTATAGGTGTTTGCGAATAATTACTTAAACGCTTATGGATCAAAAGATTGGGCTCATTTATCGTGTTAAACTCTATTAAAAATCAAAAAATCTGAAAAAAAAAATTTTATTGAAAAGTGATTCCTATATAGCCTATATTGGAAGGGTATTAGAAGGAAATCTCTCGATCTATTGGAGGTGATGATGTTCCTATTGGAGGTGATGATGGTCGTAACAAAATTTTCTCAATTACCCATCAGCGAATGGAGTTATCCTCCCAAAGAAATAAATGCATGCATAGGGATCATCTGCTCAGGTGAGTTGGAAATGAAGCCTGATATTCAAGATAGGATACGGCAGTGCGCCTATCTTATTGGCGTAGATGGTGGACTAAATTATTGCCATCAGATGAATATCAAACCTGGTTGTGCTGTAGGCGATTTTGATTCGGTAAATCTTTCTGTTTTAGAAGCGTTAAATATCGAACGAACTAGTTTGTCGAGGGCCAAAGATATGACTGATCTAGAAGCAGCTATAGTAAAAGCTAAGGACATTTCTGCAGTTGCTCAATGTATCATTTTTGCTGGATTAGGGGGGCGAATCGATCATACTTTGGGAAATATTTTTCTGCTTCTCAGAGATCCCGGCAAAATTTTTCTAGAATCTGAGCACCAAGTTGTATTTGCTATCAACGCAACAAATGGGCGGGTACAGATTTGCAATGAAGGCTTCTTAACATTGGCAATTTTTCCTTTGAATGGAGAGGCACAAAACGTCAATATTGAGACTAACACCGACACCATAAGCCATCAAATAGTGGATGATGTTTTGGTTTTTCATTTTAAAGAGAATTGTTATTTAAGTATCGGAAGTGGTGAAGTAATTGTCATTCTGGATAAACGAGAGATATCTATCCCCAACGAATCTAATGAGGAGACCATTCATACAGATTTTTCTCTTAACCAGCCACTTATTCATATTTTTAAAACCCTTAAACATCAATCCCTTAACTTTAACAAAGTCAAGCTCGTATCGGACAAAGAATCCATAGTTAATATACAACCTTCGGACTCTTACTCTTTTCCTTGCCAAGTCGGATTGACCGTTTCCCTCATTCCTTTTTTTGGGCCGGCCCAAAATATTACAACAAAGGGCCTCAAATGGGAATTGCCTAAAACTGTGGGTACATTAGACAAAAACTGTGTGGGGATATCAAATGTTTGTTTGGGGGAGGAATTTTCTGTTCAAGTGGAACAAGGAGAGCTTTTATGCGTTATTAATCATGACCTTATTGATAAGGAGATGGTTGAGGCTACTCTTGAACATTAATGCTTATGACAATTTTTTTCTAAATCTCCAATAATCTTTTCCATAATCGAATGTAAGTTCTGTACCTGCGGAGATTTTTTCTTTGGCAAAGAGGACGATGTGAAGAAGGCCGCGGTCTATCAGGCATTTTGGAGTGAGGTTAGGGTTGTCGCTATGATTGACAAAACGCATTTCATTACCATGCTTTAGGCCATCAATAACAAAGTATCTCAGGGAGAATAATTTTTTGGGATAGTAGAAACAGTAGCCATTCAGGTCTTGATGAAAGGGGTGAAATTGGCGGACACAGCCTGCATATTCTCCCACAAATGCTTCTGGCAAAATATCTTCATTTGCAAATGCCCCATATCCCAACTTATCGCCTGCCCATTGAATCCTGATGGGTGCCGTATAACCGCGAAAAATGAGCTTTCTGAACTGGACAGCCAGGTCTCGTAGTTCTTCAAAGAGCGGACCCCTTCTCATGCTCCAAGGGCAGTTTTTTATCACTTTTTGCAAGGTAGCGTAGTCTTGCAAAAAAAGAGTTGGTGCATATGAGATCTGGAAAAATTCCGCAAACTCTTTTTCACTAAAGTGATGGATGGTGGTTTCTTTGTGTGGGACCACTTGGATCTGTTTTGGAATAGAGGTAGAGAGGATTTCGATACATCTTTTTTTTCCAAGCAGCACTGCGATTTCAAAGGGAGTAAAACCGAGAGTGTTTTTTTCGAATTTTCTACCCGGATCTTTGCTCAAACTCTCGACGAGTTCTACATTCTCTTTTAAGACAGCATCATGCAGTTCATAAGACATCCTGGCCCCTATTATACCCATCAGGCTATAAAAAATAAGTTTACAAAGACTGTATTAAGTGCTTATTTTTAATATATCAAATCTCATTTGAATAACGTGCGCTATAATTCTTATAAATGTGTATGATGGCAAGCTTGAATCAATCCACGAAGGTAAGTGAGAACACCAGGCTCTTTTAGAAGATTAGCGATATCAAGAGGAACATAAATCCTAACTTTCTCTTCTTTATTGGGATTGTGGGGCCGTCCGGCTCCTTCCCTTTTTCCACCTTTTCCTTTCGTTCTCTTTTCTACAGATGGGCTGACATTATCATCAAGCCTTTCTGTAATGAACTCTTCTAAATACAGTGGATATTTTTTTATAACCTCTTTTGCAGAATCACCACCACAACCTACCGGATAATTTGGATGTTCAAAAACCCAACAATTAACATTTTTGTCAAACCAAGGTTCTATTTTTCCAACTTCTTCTAAAGCTACTTTTAAATGTTCTTTTATTTCTTTCTTGGTGGCCATAACCAACCTCTAAATTTAAATTCACGTTCTGTTTTTTGGACACTATAGGCTGTAACTTCTTGTTTACCTTTTTTGGAATGGCTGATTTGTATAGTACATACATAAATTCCATTCTCATCCAGCAGTTTATAGTCGATTTTTGCTTTTACAAGGTCCCAGCCAACAATTTTCAGGAATTTGCGATACGTCTTTTCGTCTAACGGCTTGTATGTCATGAAATTTCCCTTTTCTTAATAATAGATTACTTGGGATATATAATCAACCTAAAATTATGTTTAGGACTGTCTTCCAGGTTATCGTTTGTGTGCACAATGATAAACTCTGAACACATTATCCCCGAATAAGGATTGGAAATTCAAGTGACAAGATTTACAAGGAATAACCGCAGAGCCACAGAGATCGCCGAGGATGCGCAGATATTTTTTTCTTCACAAAGAAGGTATCTGTCGAATGGTCAACAACTTTTCAGAAATCTCCGAGCTTGCTGCATCTTTTCCTTAGTGATCAAAGTTCTCTCCGTGTTTACTCAGCGTTCTCTGCGGCTCCCAAGTAACTTCCCTAAATTGGGACGTTATCGATGGGTGTTATTTAAAGATTATTAACCACAGAGACCACAGAGCTCACAGAGGAAGATCTACGTCGTATAAGAACATAAACCTCTCTCTGTGAGCTCTGTGATCTCTGTGGTGGATATATTTTTACGAGTAAAGTTACTTCCTGAACGGGGTTCCACCAGGGATAGGGCAACTCTGCGGTAAACCAGCCTAGACGCCCACTAATGCACCACTCTCCTTACTCGAATCGTCTCTTAAAACGTGTCGCTAGAGTCTCGTACCTACTCCAGCCCCTAGTAAGCTCGGGGCCTGAAAAAGGTATGCTTATCCAAAACTCGCGTTGTGTACATGTAAGTTATTCCTCATCCTGAAGAAAGTCGGTCATTAAAAGGTTGGGATCGCAGCTTCCTCCTCGACCGATAATTTTTGATACATAGCGCTTGCCCATCACAGGATCGAATAGTCCCCCATGCGCTTTGATATAAGTAAAGGCTTTCAATGCTAATTGTTTAGACCAAAGATAGCTGTAATATTTCGACCCATAATTGGTCAGATGGCCAAACGAACAGAAAAAATGAGTTTCTGGATCATATGCAATGATTTGAAGAGAGCTATCATAGATATCCCTGTCAATTTGAATCGGGTTCTTATTTTTCCCTTCCTTGAATAAATTTAAGGACAATTTAGACAATAGTATCTGTGTAGCTGTATTATCGCCATTACTGCCTGTGGTGATATGACCACTGTCGCCAAAGCCTCTATTTTGGAGCAGTTTATCGATAACAGTATCTGGCAACGTCTCACCTGTTAGATAATGCCGGCTGATAGTTTTAAGAACCTCCCTATCCCAGATCCATTCTTCTAATAACTGCGAGGGCATTTCGACGAAATCGATCTTGGTGTTGTAGGCCGCTTTGGTTGGCATTTCAGCTTTTCCGAGTAAAGCGTGAATGGCATGACCGAATTCATGAAAGAAGGTTTTGACCTCGGAATGTTTAAGAAGGGAAGGTTTTGTTGCAGTGGGTTTTGATAAATTAGCGATGACAAGAGCAAGAGCGGGACCAAATGTCTGACTTCCATCAAAGCTCATAGGGGGGATGATACTGCAGCAGCAGGCGTGCGAGTATTTATTTTCCCTTGGAAAAAGGTCGGTGAGTATATATCCAATTAGAGCCTGATCAGCTTTGCTCTGACGCACTTCAATCAATTGAACAGAAGGATCCCAGTAAGCGTGTTCACCAGGTACAACTTGAAATTTCAGGTCAAAGAAAAGTTCGTAGATATTCAAAAGGCCTTGAATAGTTGTTTCTAAGGGGAAATATTCTGCGATGATGTCTTGGTCGACGTTAAGGTGTTTTTTCATATATTGGTTTAGGATAAAGGCTACATCCCATGGTTTAACCCTTCCGTCTGATGTGAGGCTGACCGATTCAGGAAGCTCACGCAATAGAATTTTCCAATCATTTTTAACTTTCACATTAGCTTCAAAGGCCAAGCTTTTCAAAAAGTTCTCAACGCAATCAGGCGTTTTTGCCATTTCAGTTGCGATATCGAATTCTGCGTAAGATTGGTTTCCCAATAGATGAGCCAAGTCATCCCGGCTATTGATTAATTCTGCCAAAATTTCAACATTTTTGGGAAAGGCGCGATTATAAAATGTGCGATAATAGTTGCGTCTAGTGGATTCAATAAGGCAATTTGTCATTATTTGAGCCCTGGTGGGATAGTCGCAAACAAGAATATAGTCCTCGCCATCGTGTTCTAGACTATTGATGAAGCAGTCATCCAAACCGAGCAATTCCTCTTTTTTCAAGCGAAGTGTGGAATGATCTTGTGCAATATTAGCCGAGAATTTGATAGTCAATGAAGCGATTTGTTTCTGCAGTTGTTGCATTCTATCGAATCCTTGCGCGTCTAACTCAAGGCCTGCCCTGCGAAATCCCGACATCGTTTCTGATAAATAATACGCACGCTCGTTATTCAAGAGGATCTCATCTGAATGAGAGGCTTGAAATTCTTTAAAAATGCGATAGATCTCTTGATTGGTTTCAAAAAGATCGATCATATGTTCTGTCCAAGTTGCAAGGGTCTCCCGGGCTTTTTCACGTATGGTTTGGTCGGGATGAACCATCTGAAGCATGGAGAGCACGCTGCCGTAGGTCTGAGAATAAACAGCTGTTCTGTCAAATTCAAGGACGGTGTTTTCAAAGGTGCGCTCTTCAGGGGAGATGGAAAGGATTTGTGCTATTCGGGTGGCAGCATCCTGTTTAACAAAGTTAAAATTCTCTACTATTTCTTCTACAGTTTGGGGAAAAAGAGCTGCGATGTCTGAGGAGTTTTGAATCAACAAAGACCTGGAAAGAGGCTTTTGGTAAAGGACAGCCTCAGCCGAGAATGTCAAGCACGTAACGGCAAAAACAAAATTAAAGATAAAAACTTTCATGATAATAACCTATTGTTGTAACTATCTTTGATAAGAACTTCTTTTTTATCCTATTTATGTTTTTCTTGTACAGAAAAAAAAAGGAATTGAGATTCAAGGGATTAACGATGACATCTGTACTCTTAGTTAATGTCCCCAGAAAATAATGGACGATGATAAAAAAACAGTACTCAAAATTTATGAAAGAGACAATTATCCCGATCCATTTAAGTTAATTTTCCAAGCTGACTAATGATGCAAGTGTCTGATAAATGATCTCTTAATGATTACGCAGAGTTGCCCTATCCCTGGTGGAACCCCGTTCAGGAAGTAACTTTACTCGTAAAAATATATCCACCACAGAGATCACAGAGCTCACAGAGAGAGGTTTATGTTCTTATACGACGTAGATCTTCCTCTGTGAGCTCTGTGGTCTCTGTGGTTAATAATCTTTAAATAACACCCATCGATAACGTCCCAATTTAGGGAAGTTACTCGGGAGCGATTGTGCGCGAACGCGCAATCACTGCCTCCTGTGACTTAATCCAAAATGTTATTAAAAAACACTTAAAATATCTAATTTTGTGTTATACTTAAGTAGTTTAACCATGGGATGTGTTATGAATTCTTCTCAAGATTTTCATATCATTTTTAGCCATCAAGGCACGACTTATGATCTAAATCTTGTTAAAGGTGAAAAGTCTGATCATTCAGTGGAAATTAATGGTGTTAGCTATGCTGTTTTAGGGGAGAAAGAGAAGCTGGATACAGCCTGTGATATCCTAAAATCTGTATCGCTGAATTCCATTTCATCCTCTAAAGATCTACAGGGGAGGCTATCTCTTCGTGGAGACATCTCATTTTCACAGGCGCAAAAAACCGAAGCTATTGGCATAAGAATCCTAAATTCACCCTCACCACTAGCAATTTCTGAGTATGCTGATGTACAGCGGATTGCTCGTGTTAATCAGTATATTGATGCCTTGAAAAATTCTGATTTTTATTCAGGAGTGGTCCTAGTTGCTGTGGGAGGTAAGATTGTCAGACAAGAAGCAATTATGCCTAAAAAATTAGAGTCCATGCAGAGGCCATTCACGCCAGAAACTCCTTTTAACATTTTGTCTGTAGGAAAATTATTTACCACAGTTGCGATCATGCAGCTAGTGGAAAAAGGAGATATTAGTCTCGATCAGCCCATCCATCAATTGTTAGAGCTGGATGATTATACATTAAAAGGTTGTGATGAGACTTATGCAAGAGGAAAACTAAATGCGAGCGACCTAGAATCTTTTATGAGTGATAAAAATATCACCATTCGACACCTTCTGACTCATACTGCTGGGCTGGTAGAGGGGCATGATGCTCCTACTAGTTACGATCCAACAAAAGTGGGAAAGGAATATATTTATTCCAATCTTGGGTTTCAGCTGCTTGCTAGAATAATAGCGCAGAAAGCAGGGATGCCCTTTATAGATATTATCAGAGATCATATTATGAGAGCCTCTGGGATCAAAGAAGAAGATTCTATTAAATATCTTAAGCTTCCACCTGGTCTGAAAGAACAGCCTAATCAGTTCAGTAATAAACGCCCCTCCGGTACTGTTGAAGAGGTCGAAAAAGGAGGACACCGCATTCCAAGTCCAGATGGCAATGGATGTTTTTGGATGACCGCCTCTGATCTACTTAAGTTTGCTAGCGCCTTCGTCGATAATAAATTATTGAAAAATCCTCTTAGCAAAGAAGTTTTGCTTACAAAAGATGCAAATTTTGCGAATAGAGCATTGGGATTTCAAGTTGATGGCGATGGTACAAGGAAAATCCTAGAATGATGATGCATCCCGGGTCTGAGCTAGGGGCCTCTTCGGGGCTTTGCATCATAGAAGGACAAGAACCAATTACATTAATTTGTCTATCCAATTTTAGTGAAGGTAACTGGGCTCTTCCTGGAATGTGGGATGCTGTTCTTAAAGAAAATTTTGAACAACCTTTCATGCCAACGAAAAATTAAGAACTCAATACCAAATTTGCTTACTTTAAGGCCGTCATGACTCAGAAGAAATTCAAAAAATTACCACTGAGATAGACCCTAGGTTTCTTGTTAGAGTATTAATGGAGTTGGAAGAAAATAGAGCACCTGATCTGATCTCAGCGGTAGTAGCTGGTTTAACTAGCTCGAATATCGCTGAAGTTGCTTTGGGATTATCCGAAGCAGGTAATCAAGTTTCATTAGAGCTGGTACGGCAAGCGCAGCAGTCCATGATCAAAAATGCTTATGAAACACTTACCAAGGATCTCGAAGATTACGCAAGCAAAAACCTTAAGGAAGGAGCGCTTTTGGTTCAAGTGGTTGGATTAAAAGAAGGAGAAAAACCAATCGTGTTTGGAAAACGTTCTGTAAATGACAGCGATCCTATCCTCGTTAATGAGAATACAATTGGTAGGACAGGTTCTGGAGCTAAGCTATGGGCTGGTTTATTGACTAAGGTTCTCACAACTAAATATGGGCAATATATCCAAATGAGATGACGGTCTTGGAAAATTTGCCCCCGAAGAAGCCCTCAGGAAATTTGGAAGAGTTGCCAAGAGGGAAATGATAGTGTTGACTCAGAACTTGCTAAAGATATTCCGTTGAAGGCTTAGTCGGGATGATGGCTGGATTGGAATACGAACAACCCACACCGAAAGATCCTCCTGAATCAACATTAGATCAATTCTTGCGTGGCAATGAAATCAGAGAGGGTTCAATCCATATTCTCTATCACTCAAAAGATAAGATTAATTTTTATACAAATAATATTTGTTTTATTGCCTACCCGCTTGAAAAAGCTTATAAAAAGGTGCTGGCAGCCGAATTGATGGAGAAAGGACAATTAGATGAGAACCAAACGCTTAGAGAGTTATCACCTCAATTAGAGACTTTCCGAAAGCAAGTGCATGAGAAAATCAGAAAAACAGAGGAGGACATTGAAAGCATGAGGCAGCTCGGTGCTTTTGATGATGCCATCGAACCTTACGAAAATCGACTCACTCTTTTAAATGCTGATCTACAAAAACTCTTTATCTCCGAATCTGTCTTAGATCTGACTCTGAAAGATCTAATGAATTGCGAGACAGCTAATACAAACCCTCCAGGCTCAGTTTACATGTACGATCTATTGGATCTATTTCTTATGCCATCCCACCATCATCAAGTAGACTATGCTGAGATAATGAAAAGAGAATTTCTTGCACCTATGGAAATGGATCAGAGTGGGTTTTATGACGTCTCTGGAATACAGATGGATGTTACCTTCGAAAATGATAAAACAAAAAAAGATGAGTCTTTTACACCATCTAGAGAACACCCCATGAGGTATGGTGCTGGATTCGGAAGAACCACGTTGTCCGATGCATCAAATTTGGCAAAACGGCTATCAGATCCACGAGGCCTGGTTGCAAAGGATGACAAGACCATCCTTTTGACACGCAAAGAGTTGGATGATTTTTTTAAACCACATGGTCATTACGAAGGATGGGGATTAGGAGGTGCTGAATTAACATGTGGAGGTAAGGTCATCGATAAAGGAGGATCGCTTAACCAAGATCAATATTCGTTCTGGGTTGACCGTGAATCTGGTATAGGAATGATCGCAATGTGTAATTGCGGTAGAAGGCCTGACAAAATACTAAATGCATTTAAAGAAAAAATCGAACACATCAATTATGCTCAAGGAACGTCAATCATCAAAGATGAAGAAGGCGCTCCCCTCGGAATTAAAGCTGACCATTATTTCGCCCATCCATTAAAGCGAGAAAAAGTACAAAAATTGTTTGAAGGATCTAGAGGCAGAATAGCCATTCTTTTTGATTATGATACGGCTAAAAAAGGTATGATACACTGGAGCGGTACCCCCCTTGAAGTCGAGAAACAAAAGGATGGTGAATTTCACATCACAACTCCTGGAAGGTTCAAAGATATAGTCATTAAAAAAATCACTGGAAAAGTGTCTGGAAAGGATTACTTAGCTGTTGGCGACACCTCTTTTATCGAGATAGATGCTGGCAATCTTCCTTCTCAAAAAAATATAGAAGATGCCCAGAAGGAGTTCTTAAAGTTTAGTGGTACGTATATCAATAAAGCCCATCTCGATTGGGGAGTTCTTGAATTTGGAATTTTGGAGGATGGGAAAGGAAACATATTGTTGGGTGCTAGTGAAGTAGGCAAAGGAGACTTAGTTCCTCAAAGCATTGTTAAAGTAGAGCCAAATTCGATCTTATTCAATGGACATGATAGGCAACCTCCTGATAAAATTTTCCGATTTGTGCGAGAGGCGGAAAGTTCTCCTTGGCGACTCCAAGTCTTAGATTATGCTTCTAAGCGATTCATTGAAGAACGCCCAAATTAATGGCATCGATGAGTATAGGACGATACGCTGAAGGAAGGCCGGTGATCGACACCATGGAAACATCTCCTATGTCTGAATTGAAATCTCTCAAATCAAAGGTAGGTGGGAGAACATTGCCTTTAGGGCTTAACTGTGTTAGGAATTCGGGAAAAAAGTTTTGATTCCGCACATGAATGCCATCGGCACTTGATTGTGTAAGATGGCCAAAGTAGTAATCAGCCAAAATTCCTGAACCAAACATCTGCCCAGCTGCGTTTTCCTTAATTCCTCCAATGAGATTCGATAAAAGTGCCACACAATTAGGCTTCAAACGGCATTCTGCTTTATAGTCCGCATCAAAAGCAACCATAGGTAGTGCATCGGGAAAGACTGTTAATTTTAACTTCGTAATCATTCCACTCACATAAAAGGTCAACGTCATAGTTTCTTGCAATTTCTTTTCTTGCAAAATTTGACTCAAGGGATAACCGATCCTCTTTAACGTAACTTGAGAATCCCCATCGCTAAAAATAGCGATTTTTACACCTTCAAGGGCAAGTTGTGCGATTGCTTCGGCGAGGTCCCGCCGGTCCTTTAATAATTCTTCCTTGGTGCGATCGTCCCTTAAACCTAATAGAGTATCGTCGACATCAAATCCTATAAAGAGTGGGCGTTGGGAAAAGGGTAGTAATAAGATTTCTTGCAGTTTTTTGAATGTAGCATTCATTCCGATACCGATGGGTTCAATCCCTGCAATGATAGTGTCTTGCCGGGTGTCAACGCCATAAACATTCAAGCCGCGAATTTCTCTCATTGCTGCATCTCTGTCTGAAAGGGATTGATTTTGATTGCCGAAATAGACTCCTTGGCAAGGAGAAATTCCGGGGATTTCATTCGTAAGATAATCTTGCATGGCATGGGATTTAAGAGGAATCGGATCATGTCGAATATCAATGGAAAAATTTCCCCCTTCCATAATAGCAATAGATTGCCCTAAAACTTGCGTATATACTTTCAAGCGCTCAGCTGCTTGCGAGCTGCTCGTTGAAAAGCTTATTAGGCATAGAAACAGGCATATTTTTGCATACATAAGTTTACACCAGTTGTTTGGATATTTTTATCCATTTTTTCTAAGATAAAATCTATAAAACTTTCTGAAAATACTTAAATTTTTACGTAACAGTTCAGATATCTCCTTCGTCGGGGTATCTGAGCGATTAGAATCAGGCCGAGACGGCCTGATTTACCTTTTTGGCTCAGATACCCCGACGAAGGAGAGTATCTGAACTGTTACATTTTTACATGCCTATCCAATGGGTTATTTTTATCCCCACTATGCGGAGAATACGGCATAGTGAGGATGTTTGTACGTGGAGACTATGCATTAATCCTTTTTTTTATTTGGTAATGCCATGATAGCTCTAAAGAAATGGTGAGCTTTAGCATGCAGTCTGATATGCAAGGGAGATCGTTGTAAAATCTCAAGCTTTACCTCTCCAGGCTTTCCCATGATATGCCCTTGTTCAACGACAAACCATTCTGCATTCAGATCTACCATTCCCTGAGATATCACGTAGGCTCCTAACCCACCTTGCATCGAACCTGTAAATGGATCTTCGGGTATCCCTACCAGTGGGGCAAATCCACGGGCATGAACATGATGGCCGGAATCAAACGTCTCATTAGTTAAAGCACAGACGATGATATGATTTCCTTTATGAGTAAACTCCAAGGCCTTTTGTTGATCTAGTTTGATTTTCTTTAATGTGTCCAGATTCGGTACGGCAAAGTATAGGTAGTTTGTGGTTTTTTCAACCAGAAGTGGTTTTTTGCAGTCAATGAAATCGAGGGGAATGCCGAGCCCATCAGCGACTTGTTCATAGGAATAGTCAGACACAGCCATATCAATCTTAGGGGCATCCAAGATATAGACAGGATCTTCAGGTGAAGTAAGATCGACCACTGTTTTGAGGACACCCTTGCCCGTTTCAATGAAAAGTTCTTTGACCTCACCTGGCTTACAACCATATAATCCATCATGAGCGAAGGCGCATAGGGCCCCAATGGTAGCATGGCCGCAATAGGGGACTTCATGTGTGGGAGAAAAATAGCGCAGACGAATATCGGCTATTTTGCTTGGCAGGGCACAGCTGATTTCTGACTTTGTGAGCTCACTTCCCAAACTTTGCATCTGGTCATCTGATAACGTTTCTGCACCTAAAATGCATACTGTTTGATTACCTTGCAATGGTCCTCTGGCAAACGAATCGACATGGTGGATGGTATAATTTCTAAATTCTGGTATATTCATTTTATTCTCCAATTTGATTAATATAATTGTAGACACTTGCACGCGAAATTTTGAGCCGTTTCGCAATAAATGGCACCGCATTTTTAAAATTAAAAATCCCTTTGTGGTACAGGTGATGGACTATCTCTTGCTTTTGTTCGCGGTTGAGGTGAGCGAGTGATAAATGCTTTTCATCCAAATACTCTTGAATCACCCTCATCGCCTGTTCTTCACACTCTATTCCAAATAGTTCGATGGGGTTCTCGGCTTCTATTTTGGTTTTTAGAAACCCCTCAAGCAAGCGGTGGGTCTCCTGGATCACACTCGTATCTGTGTTGAAGCAGATCAAGCCAATGGGCTCCTCTTTGGCATCTCGAATGGTGATCGAGGTGCATTTTAGAGGACGGCCATCCCAATTGAGCTTATAATAGGGTTCAAAATAGTCCGGAAAATCGTTGATGTTCACCTTTAACTCACTGAGCGGAGAAACATCGCCCACCTTGCGTTGCGAGATGTTGTGGTAAATGGCTACAAGCTTCCCTTCTTTCAAATCATGCACTGCTGCTTCCACAAAGGGATGAAACAGGTCTACAATTGCTTTAATGATCGGTTCATATAATTTAAAATGGTCGGCAAATGTGTTTTTTTTCATGTTTTCTCGCTATTGAGTTTTCTAATGATACCAAAATATAGATTTTATGTCAAATTTAGACAAAATGTCAATATCAAAAGATGAGTATTTTCAAGCTAATGCCGCAAAATGACCCACTAACGGAGTAAGATCGATAGCGGCTTAATAGACATCTTGCATAACCTCAATTCCTTGCCCGTGCCCCTGCCCCTGCCCTTGCTCTATTAGCGTTGTTTTTGAGCCATTTTCACAGCATAGACACGATGCTAATCAGCAGTTCTCGTCCTTTGGTATATCGTTCTTCATTCACAAGCTGCAATCGTTGACACACATCCAAAATTCCCGCGCATTCTGTAGCAGACCTTTTAGCCATCCGATAAAATCGAGCTTTTTCATCGATGGAATATTCTCCCGCTCCTTCTGCAATATTCAATGGTATTGACAAACCCGCACGTTGAAGCTGATCGCTTAAATAGGCCCTACCCCGAGGTAAATGTTCTATTATAACATCCGCAAGTACAACAAATTCTATTGCCACTTGGTATACGGTTAACTTTTCATGGTCTAAAAGAATTCGTTTCTGCACTGGAGAAATGGCGATTGTCATATTTTAACTCCCAATTTTGAATCCCTGCGATCAGATTGAATCGCAATCCAAATCTTTTTCTTCTGTTTCGATATTTATCACTCAAAATTTTAAATCGTTTTAAGCGCCCTATTACATTTTCATTTAAAGCTCGCTTTGAAGAAATATCACGATTCATCTGCTTTTCATCTCTTGTAAGAGCTTTGCCTCTTGATCGTTTTTTGGCAATAGACTCGTATTTTAAAGTTTTTTTATTCCGGTATACCCAGAATCAACGATTCCTTGAACCGTTTGAACCCAACGTACCTTACTGTCTTTGAATAGCTTAAAATCATGTCTCTTCCCATTGCAAAAGTTCGTGCATATGATCAAACTCGACTGGTTATCTACAACGACCTGACTCTTTAGCGTATGCCTTTTCTTTTTCCCGGAATAATATCTTTTCTGTTTGTTATTTCTATTTCTGATCCGATTTTTGCATCGGATCTTTTTTTTTGGCCTTTCTATCGGGCTTTCAGTAGCATCAATCAAAATCACTTCAAATTCAGTGTCACTTTTAAGCAGAGCCTTCTTTCCAGGAAGAGAAAATTCTTTGCTTTTAATTAAGATGTCTTCAATCCACTTGCAATTTCTATAGCAGGCACTTTCACTCAGCCCATAGCTTTGTCATAAATGAAAATAGGTCCTGTATTCTCTTAAGTATTCCAGGGCATAAGTAATTTATCTTCGACGACGAGACGAGAAGGCTTTCCTCCCTGGGACATTCTCTGCTTCTCGGCCTCTTTAACTATTGAAATCATTTGTACAAAGGTCTCCTTTCGTACTCCTGTTAATCTTCTAAATTCAGTGGGCGAAAGTTTCTGTATAGCTTCGTATTTTTGCATAAATGGCCGATGGATTTAAGAAGCAGACCCTTATATTAAAAAATAAAATTGCGTGCCAGAACTTTTTCGGGCAAGGGCAAGGGCAGAGGCACGGGCAAGGAATTGAGGTTATGCAAGATGTCTAATGACTATGACGCAGCTCTTTGTGGGTTTGCGAGTGCAAGGAAGGTAAGAACAACTAATCTTGAAATTGGTATTGCGTCTAAAGACGATGAAGGATTTTGGGATGGTAAAAAGTGTAGGAAAATATTTTCCAACGATTCCAATTTGCAATTGTGTCTGCAAAATGGTGCTCCATTAATAACTTGGGAACTTCTAATGCAGTCTTAAGTCCCTGAATTTTCTTACGGTTTTAATGATAATTTCAAATTTAAATGCATATTTATTTTCCTAAGGCAGCTATGCGAGTATTTGAATGCGATCCACTAATCCACGTATGCCCCCGCTCTGATTGCGATTTTGCAGGGCTGATCATGATGCTAACATCTTGCCCCAATTCATTGAGGAAACGAATAAGACGCTCTAAAGAAAAGCTCCGCAATCTTCCATGAATTAAGGCAGAAATTTTTGGTTGATCAATACCTAAAATTTCAGCAGCTTGTTTTTGGGTTAGCTTTTTCTTTTTGATAAGCTTGCCTATTTGACGAGCGAACTCAGATTTAGCCAAAGCCTCTTCTGGGTTTTCAATGCCTAAATCGGCAAAGACATTTCCAGAACTTTCTTCGTACTCGATCTTTTTTTTCATAATTATTTTTCCCCCTTTAATTCTTTATACAAGGACTCCGCTTCTTTCAAGCGATGCTTAATTAAATCGATATCTTGTTTTGGAGTTGCGATTCCTTTTTTCGATTTTTTCTGAAAGGCATGGAGTACAAAAATAAACTCGGCCATTTCAACTGTGTAAACTACTCGATAAGTTCCTGATCTGTCGTTTTCTCTAATCTCTAAGATTTTAGCACTACCAAATCCGCTAAATGTTTTTGCATGATTGTGTCTATCTCCCATTTGAGCCAGGTAGAGGCCATGCCCCATTTCATCTTGCACTTCATCAGGAAATTCTTTGAGGTCTTCTCGGCTGGAACCAATCCAGAATAGTCGTTTCATGTAAGGCCCTATGCATTTCTATCTCTATTATGCTCAAATAGGCATATTTTGTACAAGGAAATCAAGACAAAAATAAAATCTTAGGACCAAATAAGGGGGTAAATTGGTTTAAATGGCATTTAATATAATTGACATAATGCCCTTATTCTAAGGTGTTGATAATTATTTTCCGCAAAGCTGACTTTCTAGGTGCGAACTCTTAGGCCTACGTAACCGAAGTAAATCCCCCAAACCAGACAGCTGACGGCAAGCCACAGTATGCGCGTCATAAACCCAATCGAACTGGGCGATACAAAGCCTTCGATCAATCCGGCTACCAACAGCATCAGTATGCACCCAATTTCTATTGTAATGGCTTTCCCGGCCGATTTCTTCAAGGACTCCTTGATTGTTAAAACACCCGGTCTGAGTACTGCTTCGGCAAGGATAAAGCCTGCGCCGCCGGCTAATATGATGGCCAGTATCTCCGTTCCTGCATGCGGCATGATCCATCCCCAAAAAGCACGTCCATGCCCCTGAAGAAGCAGCCAGCTGAATACAGCTCCCAGATGAATCCCATTATAAATAAGAACATAGGCAGTCCCGATACCGGCCGTTATCCCAAAAGCAAAGGCGAAGAAGGTCACCTGGATATTATTGGAAATGATGCTTGCAGCCGTCACAGGCCGCGTCAAAGGGGGCATCCCATGCATATTATCCTTTTGCCAAGGATTGAAGTCTAAAAAAGACTCCGCAACCAAATCATAAGCAAGCTCATGGTGCCACTGGGTCGCGAAAAAAGCAATCGCAGCCGGTACAAAAAAGAGGCAAGCAGACATGGCTATGAATTTATAATAGCGACAGACCAATATCGGGAAATTGACAAAAAAAGAATTTTTTGTTGTTGAATAGTCCTTTTGATAAGTACTATTCAGCAATTGATTTCCAAGGATAGCCAGGGAGTTAATTTCCTCTAAAGTCCCGCTATCTGTGTTCTTAGAACGGGCCCTCGCCAGATCTGAAACAATTTGGCGGTAGGCATAAATCAATTGTTCAAGCTCGCTAGCTGTGAGCTTGCGCAGTCCTTTTACCCCAGATTTCAAAAGGGAAGAAACCTGTTTGCCAAATGATTTCCAAAGGTTAAGTTTTTCTTCCCCTTTTCGTGTGTTTGCAGACTGCAAGGAAGCATAGATGTATTCAAGAAGGGCTTCCGAGCGTTGATCCCTGCCTTCAACTACCGCAAACTCATCCCTGTCCTTTCCGCATAACTCAAGCAGCATCTCGGCTATTTTCCATGCTAGGGCCCCGCGTTCGGGCTGCTGGATAGCGCCGCGCCTATTGATGAAGCTGACAATAAGTTCCAACCGCCGCGGATCAAGAGTGCCATTCTGGAGCCGAAGCGCTTGGGGCATTTTACCCATTTCAAGCCGGCTGATCCAGCCGGCGCCGAATGAGCGGCCACCGGAAAAAGTACATTTCTTTACAACAATAGTGCCTGCGGCCATGTCACCAAGCCGTTGCTGCTTGTCATCAACGCCAATGAAGATACCCCCAAGAAAATATAAGGGCGTAGGTAAACTATCCAGCGCACGGATTAAATTGCGGATTAACGATTCTTTCCAACTGACATAATGTCCTTTTTGATTCAAAACTTGGATGCCCATCATTTTCTTTCCAGGTGTCTGACCTTGGAACAGCTTCTCAAAAAAAATGTGGTATCCCCATAATAACACAAAAATTAGGAGGATAGTAGTCAAACCCATTACAGATGTGTCGAACATCAATTGAAAAAAACCGGTAAATAATGAAATGGTTATTACGCCAGAAACTATAAAAAAAGTATCCACGGCGCCTGCGAGAAAACGACTGCCCATGCCGGCCAATTCAAACTCCAGGTCGACGTTATCCACCGTGGTGATGGAGATCGTATCTCTCTTCATCAGACTCCCTTCCTCAAGCTTAGATAAGATTCAACCACTTTTACGCTGAAACGGTCGGCATCTGCTTCTAGGACTTTAACCCCCATATTCTTCATTTTCTCCAAAACCATCTGTCGTTGAAGGGCCATATGGCAGGCCGCACCTTTAGTGTACCATTCGGCTTCAGTAGAGGGGTTGGATTGTGCTTTTTGCGCCAGGTGGCTGTTTTTTAAGACAACGCAAAGGACCAGATGTTCCCGCGAGGCATTGGCAAGGTTGCTAAGCATACCAGAGCTGTCGCTCATATCCAGAAGATCACTGAACAAAATCACGAGGCTGCGCTTTTCCATGCGCAGCATGCCCTGACCGAACACTTGCCAATAGTCGGATTCCACTGTCTTAGGCTTTAGTTTGTAAACCGTTTCCAATACACGCGGCAGAATGTCCTGTTTTTCGGTTTCGGGAAGGGCGGCGTCAATGCGGTCGGAAAAAGACATCAAAGAGAGGCTATCATTTTGTTCAACAGCCGCATGGCATAGTTGAATGGCTGCCTTCAAGGCATGGTCAAGGCGGCTATATTGGCCCAGAGGCTCAGCCATGCGACGTCCGCAATCAATAAGGAGAAAAATGTGACGGTGCAAGTCTTCCACCCAACTCTTTGAAATCATTTCCCCGCGCCGTGCAGTCGCTTTCCATTCGATGTTCCGCAAGTCTTCTCCGTGGATATAGGGTCGCAGGGAGTCGAACTCCCCATTTTCGGCTGCTTTGGCAGGGTTGGCCCTATATTCAGGGGAACTTTCACCAAATCTTAAAGTTATGGCCTCTTTCTGCACCCTGAATTCAGGATAAACTTTTACTGCTTCATTTAGAGGAAAAACATATCTCTTTTGCACTAACCGGCCAAAGAGGCTTATGACGATCTCTCCTAAAAAGAACTCGCCCCGATCATGAGGAACGATCTTATGGTCTATTTTCAGGTTTCCGCGAGGAGGCAAATCGATAGGCAGAGTGATTAAGGAAGGACTGAATTCCTTTGTATATTGTTCAAAGACTTCACCAGGGAGTCTTTTATCACTTTTATTGCCAATCTCAACCATAATGTGGTGGGGCTGTCCCAGGGCGAAATGCTTTGGAAAACTCCTTTTAACCGATAAGTCTGAGGCGGTAGGGAAGCGCTTAAGCTCTAATAAGACAATCCCTATCAGCAAAGCGAGATAGAACAATGCGATTGGTACACTGACCAGCCAAAAGAGGGCTCCAAAACCAAATAAGACCAAACCATACTTAGTGGGAACGAAGAAGACTTTTGCCATAAGATTCTTTCCCTAGCGCGGCACTTCTATTTGTTTTAAGAGCTTGTCTAAGCACATTTCGGCAGTAAGGCCATCGATCCGCGCTTCCGGGGTCAATCTGACACGGTGTGCGAGTACAGGCACAGCCATCTGCTGGACGTCATCGGGTGTGACGAATGAACGCCCTTTCAAGTAAGCCCAGCTTTTGCTTGTACTCAAAAGCATCAGGGAAGCCCGCGGGCTTGCGCCTGCGGAAAATTCTTCTAGATTTTGTGTCCGTAAAATCACTTCCGTAATGTAGTCAAGGATTAGACCTTCCGCCTTGACATTCGCAGCATCGCTGCGGATAGTTTCAAGGTCCTTTCTGGAAAGCATTTTATTTAGCGAGCTTTCACCTAATCCAGAGTTGCTGCCTAATAGGTCCCTCAGATTATTCTTGGATGGATAGTCCAGCTTAATTTTCATTTGAAATCTGTCAAGCTGGGCTTCGGGAAGCCCATAAGTGCCCGCGCATTCGAACGGATTTTGAGTAGCAATCACTGTAAAGAAACCTGTGAGGCGATGAGATAGGCCGTCTATGGTGACTTGGCGTTCCTGCATCGCTTCCAGCAGCGCGGCTTGAGTTCTGGCCGGAGCTCGATTCAGTTCATCAGCCAAGACGATGTCGCTGAAGATCGGCCCTTGCTTGAATTGAAACTCGCCGCTCTTCGGATTATAAATGCTTACCCCGAGAATGTCTGTCGGCATGAGATCCGGTGTGAATTGAATCCGTGAACAATTCAGGTCCATCATTTTTGCAATGGAGCGTGCTAGCAGCGTTTTACCTACTCCCGGAGGGCCTTCGAGCAAGACATGTCCTCCCGATATTATAGAGGCTATTAACCTTTCAATGGGTTCGTCATGGCCGATGACAGCCCTTTTTAACTCCTTAATCAATGCACTTAGGGTTTCATTGACCATCAGATAATCTCCGATAAAAATATTTATTAAAATTTTCTATAGCTTTTTGGCAGAAATCTTTCGCCTTTAATTCCTGCAAGAATAGACCACGGCTCACAATAAATTTTTCTGACAAGTTTTCTGGCATCTGTATTTCATGCTTCTTTTCATGACGGGGCCTTAATACATATAAAGCGATAAAAAACACCGTCGTCAAATGCAGGAGGGCCCATCCCCATTTTGTCTTCAAAAAGCGTCCTGTTAAGTCCGTGAATCCCCCAAGTTTACCCAGATTCAAATGGTACTCGTCAAAATAAACTGTGCCTGCTTGTGCCAGGATTTCCTGAAGGACCGGCACTAACAAGGCGGGGTTTTCCTGCAGGGCGCTATTATAGGGAACATATGGCACGATCATCAAACGCCCCCCCTCATTGGATGTGAGAAGGAAGGGTTCGCTATCTTCGGTACTCTCAAAGCCATAAACTTCCTGAAAACTTTCTTCTGTTTCGTCCTGATGATATCCCGATTGTTTGATTTTCCAGTCGTCTGTTTTCATCAGCACTACGAGCCCTCCGTTATCCATCCAGGTGTCCAATGCCTTTGATTCGAGAGGGCTTAAAGGCTTGATGGGGTCTGCGATCACCAAAGTCCCCGGATTTTTCGCCTCCTCATCAGTCAGCGCATACAACGGACGTGTCCAAGGCCTGATTTCGGGATGCCAGGTTTTAAGCACGAGGTAAAATCCTTTCATCCCGTAGGGTTGAGGGTTTCTTATTGATGAGCGTTTTTCGTTGTTAATGTCGAATGAATCTTCCGATTCGCCTTTTGATGCAAAAAAAATGAGTGCTAATAGCCCTGTGCCCATAAAAAGAAGAGACGAGAAAAAATGGTTACTGCTTCTCATTGGCTAACCATATTTTCCACTTCGGCCAGATGAATTGCTAAACAGTCTGTCGGAATTACGCTACGGCCATAAACTGCCCGATCAAAATCGCTGCTCAAGTTTTGAAACAGCGGCACCCATCGAGGCTCCTTTTGACACTCAGCTACGTAATGTGTGTTGGTCTTCCACTTCCTTTTTGATAACAATTTTCGGCTATCCAACTGATCGACTACAAAGTTGTGCAAAATTTTGATGGTGGTTTGGCTATCGCCCTTTGCTAATAATTCTCTGACCTCCTTTAAAGTAATTTGGTGCACTCTGTTGGATGCTTCGATTTTCATTTCGACTATCGGAATTGAATTTTTTTTAGTATGGCAACGTAAGAACCGCCTTCTAATGGCCAGAAAGACCCTCCAACAGATATAAAGCCCCAAGAACGCGAGCACAAAATAAAATAGGGCAGTTAGGACTCCTGAATCCACTAACCATTCAATAAAACGCAGCAGGAATTGATTTTCTTCGGATGGGTTTAACTGAAACTCGTCCTGAGATAACACTTCGCGAGTCGTCTCAATGATTTCTTGAGGAGATAGGTTCATTTATACCGCAACCTGTCTCAAACTTGGAATTTGGGCGCTTAGCACTTCTAGGTCCAATCCCTCTTTTTTCTCCCTTAAATCATAATATAAAAATACCTGCGACACTCCTACCAATGCATAAAGCAGAGGTGTTAGGAGGTGTACTATGAGGGAAGACCACGGCATCCCAATGAGAACATTGATGACCATATTCAGGCAAAATGTGAGGCTTAACACAATAAAATAGCTGACGATGAACAAGCCAAAAATACGCCAGCGGTTGCCTTTGGTCAATTTCGCGGATCGATGGAAGCTTTTAGAGATAGGGAGCCTTTCGATCAACAGAACTGGCAATGTGCAAATATAGCTCATAGCGACCATTAAACCTGGGAAAACAAAAAAGGCAGAACTAAATCCCGCAGCTAAAATAAACATGATGGTACTACCTAAGATCCTTGGAAATTGCTGTCCAGCTTCGCAAAGTATAGATATCCAGGAAATTTTCGCTTTCAAGTGCCAGTCTCGGCATGCCAAGGTCTGTATTCCCAAAAGGATGATTCCCATGAAGATTTCAAATAGGCCAACCATAATTTGAAAATATGCTAGTGCTAAATCCTTAGGTTCAAAACTAGGATCGTATAAGCCTGGAATGTAGGGAAGAGAACAGAGAATTCCAAAAGCGATGAACCATAATCCCTGGTTAAAAAGAAAAGAAAAACTTTGGTCCAGAATTTTACCTATGGCGATCTTAACTGGTTTTTCTCTAATGACCTTATTATCAGATTTTTTAAAAATCATATTCAAAATTCCTTTCTTTGAGTAATTCTTCAGTTTTCTTCCTCAATTCACTTATCGCTAAACGGTTATAATTTGGATTTGAGAAAAATGTCAACAAGAATAATTCGAATATTTTTTTGTTTGATGGCAGCTGATGGAAGATCTTTGCTTCACGTTACTCTTTCATTTTTTGTAATTTTCTTTTATTATTGTTAGTGTTGATAACACTTTGAAGGTGGTGAATAGTGAATTTTAGATTTTTAAATATTCCTGTGCAGATTCATCCCACCTTCTGGATTTTTTTGCTTTTTTTTACGAGATTCTATCAAGATCCTTCTATCGAAAGTGTCATTGTTGGAATGGTGTTAATTATAAGTCTTCTTGTACATGAGTATGGACATGCTCTAACAGCTGTATATTTCGGAGCAAGTCCTACAATCACCTTAGAAGCATTTGGGGGAAAGGCTCACTATAATGCTAGAGGGATTACACCTAAGCAGGAATTCCTCATTACTCTTAATGGACCGCTACTTGAAAGCCTTTTGATCGTCCTCCCTTATTTTTGGCTAAAAATGGATTTTTTTGCGGGTCATCCTTATATTCAGTATTTTCTCTATGTCACCATGCGTTTGAATATCGTATGGTGCCTGCTCAATCTAATTCCTTTAGCTCCTCTTGATGGAGGCCATCTGGTGCGCTATATGCTTGAAAAAAAGTTTGGGGAGAATGGACATAAATTAAGCATTATTACCGGTTTAATTTGTGTTATTTTAGTGGCCCCTTATCTCTATTATGAGGGATATTTCTTCTTTGGAACTTTGTTAGTTATCTTTGGCTTTCAAAATTTACAAATACTTCGAGGATTTCGGGTTTCTGTGAGGGAAAGTAGCCCTTTTAGCACTTATTTAATGGGGATTAATGCAATAAATGACAATGAGCCCGAAAAGGCCAAAATGTATTTAACCCCACTTCTCAAATCTAAACAGATGAATATTAAACACTCAGCTATCGAATCACTAGCGCAAGTCTATTTTCGGGAAAATGAACCCCAAAAAGCTTACAAACTGCTTTTGAACGGGGAGCATCAATTTCTTAAAGAAGGGAAATGTTTGCTTTGTAAATTGGCTTTTGAACGGAAAAATTACAAGTTAGTAGGGGAGTATTCAAGGGATGTCTATGATAGGGAGCCTACCTATGAGATTGCCCTTCTAAATTCCAAAGCTTTTGCCTATTTGAAACAGCCGGCTCTTTCGGGTGCATGGCTAGTCACGGCTTCCCAATTTGGAACTGAGTACAAGGAAAATATAAAGAGCGTCCTATTGCATGAAGCATATGATTATGTGAGAGATCAAGCGGATTTTAAACAATATTCCGCAACGATTCAATAAAATCCCAATGATTTTCCGGGTAAGATTTTCATATAAAAGTGGTTGACGAGTTGATAGAGCTGTTATTTTTGGTGGCAAATACTCTCCAATCAGATCTTCGTTTATCCTGTCCATCATGTCCATCCTGATAAAAAATTTATATCTCATTTTAGCAATGGTTAGGATTTTGCCCTCTTTACGAAAATTTTTCTTCAAAATTTGTATTTATCAGTGCGAATTTTTATTAGCGGGAATTGCTGTTTCTTTTTTAAAAGATCCCTCTTGTCCCCTCCAACAAACCTAAAAAATCATTTCTCCATCACCCAATAGGAAGGAGACACTAAAAGGCCTCTTGTTGTTGTCGTTTCAATAGGCCTAATTTCTTGTATATGGAGCGCTTTCATGATAGCTAATGTCAAAATGCAGTTAGAAACATCTACGTGAGCGAAGGGGTTATTAAGTTCTTCATCGGTTTTATTTAAAGAGTTCTCGATAAACTTTCGTAATCCACTTCGAGTGATGACGTCACCTTTAGAAGCAAGGGGTCGAATACTATGATAAAACAGACGTCCGATCCCAATAATGGAACCCTGAGCTTGAATTTTCTGTTTAATAATGGGATAAGCCTTTCTGGCAAAAGCGCGGGCATAACTATCAGCTGATTTAAGGTCTTCTTCACTCATAGGATTGGGTGAGATCGTGTCCTCTATCTCATTTTCCTGTATGACATCGACAATGTAGTTTTTAAATGCTACCGAGCCCATCTGCTCTCCCATGTAAACCGTTAAGCCTTGGCTGGTATTCGTAGTAGTGATTTGAAGGCTGCCTGTACCAATATCCCAAACAACTGCTTCTTCAGGATTAAATTCACCAGAGGCTAGAGCACTAAAGAAAGCAATTTCACCTTCCTCTCTCTGTGGAATAACTGAACGCGAATCTTTGTTCGCTTTTCGATTTCTGAAATAAATTCTTTGCTATTATTAGCTTTTCGAAATGCTGATGTCGCAATAGCTACAATTTTCTGAACTTGGTATTGATCTGCTATTTCTTTAATTTCTTTAAAAGTCTTCAATCCAAGGTCTTTCGTTTCCAGATCAAAAGTGCCATCTACAGATTTGTCAAGAGAGGCCTGATAAGGAACTGGAAAAGAGGCATCTAGAACAATCTGAACAATTTGATTTGTTTCTGTATCGATGTCTGCAGTTGCCACTTTTGTTCCACCCGAACCAATATCAATCGCCGCTCGTCGTTCCACATCTGCATTAACTTGAGTAAAAGCAGAAATTACAAACAATATAACAAAATAAAGATGCTTCATATAAGCCTTGTTTTTTTAAGTAAATAATATTAATTTTTCGATTTGTTTAATAATAAGACAGGTATAGTAATCAACGGTCGAAAAAGTGAAACCTGGGAAGTCGTCAGAATGACGAGAACAAAGGGTTTTTGGATAAAACTTTTCAACGTAACGCATTTCCTTGATGCGTTGAATAAGGGTTCATCCTTAAAGCTTAAAGAAATCGTAAATTATTTTCAATAAAAAGCGTATCTAATTAATTAAATTTTAATATTTACGTACTAAAGGAATATTATATGATAACGGTACCATTTCCCATATAGTTCCTCGCTCTGGTTACAGAAGTTGTTGTATTTCTTAAAAGGATGCGTTTGAATCTCTTAAAAATTCAATTTCTTCTGGAGTAGATTCCCTGCTCAAAATTCCATTTCTATGAGGAAAGCGCCCAAATTTTGCTATGATTTCATGATGCCGCCAAGCATAGTTCTCAAAGCTTATGAAATGAGCGGCTTGCTCTGGTGGAACCGCAGAAAGAATGGCATGAAATTTTTGTACTGACATTTCTTGTAGCTCTATATTTTCAGAATGCTCCAAAGGGAGGTAAAAGAAGACTCGCTCAATAGGAAGCAAAGCCTGATCATGTCCTTGAATAAGACCTTCCAGAGTTAGCTCTTGAGCAATATTGTCAAAGGCAAATGCCTTAGGGGTTCCTCGATAGATGTTTCGAGTAAATTGATCGATAAGAATAATGAGTGCTAAACACCCCCTTGGTGTTTCTTTCCAGGCATCCAGTTCATTTTGCGTAGCAGCTATGACCTGTTCCTCAAAGCGATTACGTATCTCTTTATCGATATCATCTCCGCCCCCAAACCATTGTTTAGCTTTATCTTTGGGATAAACTTCACCTGTTTGCAAAGAACCAAACCAATATTCTAATATCTCTTGAATTTTTGGGGGCTCTTGGATGGCTGTAGCACATGTTATAAATCCAAAGGAGCATATAACTACTCCAATGATTTTTTTTATTGATATTGCCATGATTCAACCTTTATTAATTTCATTTTAATATAATCTAAAACCTACTTATAGAGCTATCTTTTTGGCATTACGAAGATCTTTCATGCTTCTTCGACTGGCTTAAAGCGCAGGCAGTGTAGAACAAGACATGGATTTATCTCAGTAAAAGAGAAAGTTCGTGCTCAGGGATGAAAAAGAAGCTCAAAAAGAACGCGTAATAACTAGTCCCGCTTTATGGAAGTGGCACTTGTCTTCAAAATTAAAAAAGCGATATTCAAGGCCTAACTTTAGATTGTGGCAAAAAGAATAGCTTATTCCTGCAATAATTTGCCAAGTAAAAGCTCCTTCATCGAACTCACGCTTCACTCGTCCTTTCGCCACAAGAACGTGAGAATTATTAGATCTTAAAGAGTCGGTTTGGTGTTTCTGTGTGCACATTGATTCTTTATATATCTTTTGCACATTCAATTCTTCAAACACTTCATCTAAATGTTCGCATACAAAGGAGTTAGCTCCCCATATCTCAAATTTATCATATTCGGAAGAATGATTTCTCGAGTATCCCAAACCAATGCCAATATAGGGATTTATAGGGAAGTTTAAATCAAAATCATATAGAATATTGGCCAGATAGGACCAAGATCTTGAGTGGCCATCAATCTTTTTGCATCGGTGTCGAGGTAGGAGTTTAATATAATTCATCTCGAGTAGTTGATAGGAGATCTCGCACTCAATTTTAAAATTATTGGCAAATTTGTAACCTAAAGCACCCCCTAAATAGTAACCAGGCTGATAGTGTAAGTAACGATTACTCGTATCAAAGAAATCGATTCCACCTATCAAACTAAGATAAAGACCTTTGCCTTCCCTATCTTGAAACGTCGGGTTTTCTACTAGTTCTGTTTGGTAGCAAGCAGCGCGGCTTTGATTTGCAAGACAGCAAAAAAGTAATGCAAAGATTATTAAGTATCTCATTTATAAGCACCTATATGATAAGCATTTTCACTAATGCTTTTTAGGGAAGGTCAAGAGAGGATTTGATTTCGCTGTAAATGCGATCAATCAACTTAAACCTTCTTGCAATTTATTGACTTTGCTAATTTTTATTTTTAACACCTTGAAAGTTAAATTTTTATGTAATAAGAATTTTAAAGTTTTTTTGCTTAATGAGAAGTTAATTTTGCAACAGCATATATTAAACTTCGTGCATAATTCATTTCCTTGCCCTTGCCCAAAAAAAAATCAAAAAAGAGTGGTTATCAAAGAGGCTGAAAGTAAAAGGACTTCTCGAAGAGGAAAACACCACATCTTTTCGTTAATCGGGCAAGGGCAAGGGCAAGGAAAATGAATTATGCAAGAAGTCTAATATGAAAATCAAGATTCTAGACCTAAATGATTTTGGAGTGTGGCAAAATGGAAAACCATTTAAAATTAAATCCTGCCTACACCTCGATGATAAGGAGATTCTCATGACCCGCTCAGCTATTTGGATTCTCATCAGCTGTTTTTACTTTATAGCACTTTTTGCTGAAGAGGAAACACTTCCTCCTCTTGAGCCATTTACCTCCTCACTTGTTGAAACACAAAGTTTATTATCTACAAGCGTAGATTCTGTTTCTACAATATCGGGGGAGTGGCTTGTCTCTGAAACCGATTTCGTTGTACTAGGTCCTGACCCCCTGGTTTTGAATCGCCATTATTCCGGAGACCTTTCTCATAGTGATAAGCTAGGCTACAATTGGGACTTTAACCGACCCCATAAACTTATTTTTAACTCAAAGGAAAAAGGTGCAAGGCATTTTAAAGTTAGAGCTCGTTTGAATCAGGCATCCGGTGTAGCGACAATTCATAGTGCTAAGCCATCGAATGGGGAATTCACTGGCGGTATATATCCCTTGCTCCTGAGCCGAACTCAAGGATTGACGAATTGCCGATCTGGAGAAATTAGCGCAAAAACAAATCTTCATAATACCTTTATTGAATTAAGCTCCGAAGAAGAACACTGTGCAGCCTTCTCAGGTAACGGAAACCTGACTTATTACGCTTTTCCTCACAGGCAAGATTTGAGCGAACGGAGACCACCAAAGTTAACTGGGTTATGGCAAGAATATATCCGTTTTGTCGACCATTATAAACCCCTTTATGAAAGAAAAGCTAATGGGAATGTTTTTCTGTTTAAAGGTGGAAATATCTTAGCTACCGACTCATCCCAAAAGAAAGATTTTGGGAATATCAAATTTCACCATATTAACCAAAATACTCTGAGGATAACAGCGAGTGATGGTAAATGGGCGGATTATAAGTTCAGGACCTATATTCATCTTGAAGTTGAACCATCATTTTATAAAGTTGAAACACAACGTTACTATTTGGAAGAAGTTAATTTTAGCCATAAGCCAAAAGAAACTTATGAATATACTCATGAGGCACCTAAGTGTACAATTAATCCTCGTAACCCTTTGCTCAAATGCAGACGACTACCTGATAATCGTTTTCAAGAAGTAGAATACTATCTATTAGGTAAAAATCAAGTTGACGATACCCATCAATTTGATCTTGGGGATGCGGAGGATTTCGCATCGATCGCGTTAAGTTTTTAAAAGCTCCTGCGGGTACCGATAGAAGCTATCATTACCCATCGATTCATTTATGAGCCTGATAAATTTTATCAACCCGTGAAGAAAAAACATCAGAAATTTAGCGGGAAAACAATAGTTTACGATGCTTATTTGCGCAAAACCGTCTATGAATACAATGTAGACCATCGCCCCACAAGCGTCTAACGCTATGGTCTTAAGAATAAGCTTTATTCCGAAGAATGCTATGTTTGGGATGACAAATATTTTTATCCCAGCCAATTGAGATCACAAGCGCCCTTGGATTCCTCCAATTTACAAGAAAACCATCTCCGACTCGTTGATAGGGAAAATTTACCCAGTGAAGAATTCATTTCTTCAATTACCCAGAATCCATTTATTCTTGTCTTGAAGAAGAATCTCATGATGAGAATATGACAGAATGTATGAGTATTAAAAAACTTCTTCCTAAAAAACTTGTCAAAAAAATCTCTATCGATGAGCTGATTAAAGCATGCTCCAGGCAAAAAGTTCTCCAATGGGGTGGTGCAGGCAACTTAATAGGAAAGTATCAGAAAAATAGTAAAGGTAAAATCCTTTATGCCCAATTCTTTGATTACGATGATCATGGAAACATTACATCCGACAATTTTATGGAAATCTGACAGGAACAAAACCTGAGCCTATCCTACTTGATCTTCACCAAAAACCAAAAAATAAAGATGTAGAATGCTATAAAAAGCAATTTACCTATTCGGATGACATCTATAACCTCCTCCTCTCAGAAAAAGAAGATAACGGCAAAGGGATGGAATATGAATATTATCCCGGATCAGATCTTGTCTTAGCTAAATACGTCACCGAAAATTCTGAAATACGATTCCGACAGTTTTTTCATTACGATTCCAATGCCACTCTTACCAAGCTTGTAAAAGATGATGGATGCACAAAAGGGGAAGATAACTTAAAAGGTGTATCAGAAAGACAAGTGACATACATTTTTCCAAGACAAGAAAAACCCTTTGGTTTGCCAGAATATATAGTGGAAATGTATGTCAATTTAGACTCTTCAAATCAACCTGAGATATTATCAAAGAAAGTCTTTTGTGAATATGACCAAAAAGGACATCTTCTTAGGCAAGATCACTATGATGCGGATAATAAATTTTGTTATTCCCTTGAATGGAATTATGATACGCATGGAAATGTCATCTTTGAAAAAAATGCTATAGGCCAAATTCTACGCAAAAAGTATGACGAGAACGATAATCTCATCTATGAAGAAGGACCATATTACGAAAATCAACCCTCCGATTACAAACGCAGTGATATATGCAAAATACACACCTATGATTACGTCAACCGTTTAACAAACACCGTAGAAAAACACCCCGATGGTAAAACATTTAGCATCTCGCACGAATATGACTATATTGGCAATCGCATCTCGACAACTAACCGCTATGGAGAAAAAACTCTTTACGAATATGAGGATTTCAATCGGTTAAAGCGCATTCAATACCCCACGATTCAGAATGATCAAGGTGAGCAGATTGAACCATCCACTTTAAAAAAATATGACAGTACTAATCGCCTCATTTCAACGACCGATGCCTGCAAACATGAAACCAAGACAACTTATAATGCCAGAGGGGCGCCTCTTACCATTACCTATCCAGATAGCACCGTCGAAAGATTTGAGTATAATTTAGATGGGATTCTAGCCAAAAGTATTGCCCCGAATGGCACTCAAACTGTTTATGTGAGAGATTTCTTAGGAAGAGTCTTGCAAGAAGAAATTCATGATTCAAAAAATAAATTATTAAGCAGCCAATTCTATACCTATAAAGGTCTAAGACTCATTTCTCAAATAGATGCAGAAAGATGTGAGACAACCTATGCCTATGATGGAGCTGGCCGACTGAAAGAAGAAATACGCGTCGATAACCAACAGATTTATGATTATGACAGCTTAGGTCGAGTAGAAAAGATCACTGCATGGTATGGAAACTTACCGCATGAAGTAACCATAAAAGTATTTAAATACGATTTACTCAATCGCCCAATAGAAGAGCGGATAGAAGATGAAGCAGGCATCGTCTTGCATCAAATTCTGTATGCCTACGATGAGCAAGGCAACCGTATTCAAACCACCCTGTATAAAGAAGCAGGAGAAAGTGTCACTTCAATCAACTATAATTCTGATAAAAAGCCCATAAAAATTGTTAACCCAGAAGGGGAGACAACCTATATTTCTTATGAAGAAAAACATCGTAATATCCTGGTCAAAATGTTCTGAAAGTAACCACCACAGATGCATTAGGAAGAATCACTCAACAAATCCACGATGCTCTTGGACGAGTCACTGAAGTGATTCGAAAAGATCCCCTTGGAATGATCATTGCCCAACAAAATATCTTTTATGACCCCATGGGACGACGGACAAAAACAATTGATACAGTCTATTCAGAAGGCATTGTTCTAAGATCCTCCACCAACACCTGGCATTATCATGCCAATGGACAGGAAGATGAAGTCACCGAAGCCTTGGAACTCCTCTGCAAAAAACGACAACAACACGTTATAACATCCATGGGGAAAAATGGAAAATTATCAAACCCGATGGAGAGGAGCTCACACATGAATATGACCTTTTTGGCCGGTTAAGCAAACTCACCTCAACAGATAATACCGTTTCCTATGCATATCAATACAACCTCCGCCATCAAATTAAGCAAGTCAAAGACCTAAATAATCAAACGATCACAACCTATGACTATGACACCAATGGAAGACTGAAAGAAGAAAAGTTAGGCAATGATCTGAAAATGGTTTACGACTATGATCGTCTTGATCGATTGAAAGAGTTGACTTTGCCTGATTGCTCAGCCGTAAAGTACCTTTATAATGCTGCTCATCTCAAAGATGTGCAACGATACAAAAAGAAAAATCTCATTTACAAGCATGTCTATTCCCATTTCGATCGCTCAGGTGACCTGCTTTCCTCTTCCTTGATTGGCAAAGGGAGAGATATTCATTATGCCTACGATCGGGCTGGACGCCCTAAACAAACCAACAGTCGACAGTGGTCACAACAAGTATACAAAGAGGGATATGATCCAGTCGGGCGTCTTGTGGCAACAACTATCCAAGATATCCTTGGAAACACCCCATATGTATTTAGCTATGATGATCTTGATCACTTAACAAAAGAACAAGGGCACATTTCGAATACCTATCAAATAGATTCCATCCACAACCGCGTAAATAAAAACCAGCAGCCTTATGAAATTAACGCCCTCAATCAGATTGATGGGCAGTCTGATTGCATGTACAAATACGATCTCTGCGGAAATCTCAGATGCAAAATCAAGGGATCTCAAGTTTCGAATTATGACTACGATGCTCTCAATCGCTTGATGGCCGTCTATTCAGATCCTGACAAGGCAGACCAAACAAAATACCAATATGATGCTTTCAATAGACGTTTAAGTAAAGTCCACAAAGGGATCACTTATCGCTACCTTTACCAAGGCCAAGATGAAATTGGATGTGTGGATGAAAAAGGACAAATTCAAGAGCTGCGTATATTAGGAGCCGGATTGGAATCTGAAATGGGGTCCGCTGTTGCTCTTGAATTGAACGGAAAGACGTTTGCTCCTATTCATGACCAGCAAGGGCATCTTGCTTGTCTGATCGATAGTGCAACTGGTCAAACAGCAGAAGCCTATCGCTATACTGCATTTGGCGAAGAAACGATCATCAACGCTGAAGGGGAGTCAATCCACCACTCACAAGTGGGAAATCCCTGGAGGTACGCTTGCAAACGAATAGATCCCGAGACAGGTTGGATCTATTTTGGCAGACGCTATTACGATCCAGAGGTTGGGCGTTGGACAACGCCTGATCCCCTCTTCTTTGAAGATGGACCAAATCTCTATGCCTACTTGCATCATAGCCCTATCATGAGATATGATGCATATGGTTTATTTGCTGAAGAAACGCATTCGGATCAAGCCGAGGGTACTACTTCCCCCATAGCAGGAATAGATCGACGAGATCGGCAGAAGGATAATCGAACTTTTTTCCAAAAAACAAAAGATGCTTTTCTCTCCGGTTTTAAAGATCCCTTCACAGGTATAACAAAGCGCCATCTAAGACAATATTGCATTGATACCAATCAGACTGATTTTTTACAAAGTGATCAAAGGTTCAGCGTAGAAACTGAGAAAAAAACATTTACTGATGACTGGTGTGACCATTGCGAAAACACAGGCGCTGTGATAACTTATATTACAGTTGTAAAAGGTCCCCAGATGGCAAAGTGGGGATTTGCTGGTTTGACCGGATACTTTGCTCGAAAATATTTTGGACAAGCCGTTCGCAATGAACTTGAAATCGCTTCAACAAGAGCTTCACCTGGTGAGAGCGGGCCCTATAACATTGGCAGAATCTGTTGAAACTAGTGTTGGGCGAGGTTTAACAGAAGCAAATAAGGTATTAAATGAAGGACTAAAAAACGCAAAAACTCCGGAAGTTATCCATGTGACTCCGCAAGGTGTTGCAATTCCTACGGATTTAAGGTTTCAAATACCTAGTCATTATATAGAGAATTTAAAAAGAACGGGGAGTTATGGTGAATATGTGAAGGGAAAATTCATTGAAAAGTTAAGAATTGATCCAGCAACCACACCAGGAATGAAAGGACCTAACTATTCCCATTATCATCTTAATGGTAAATCTACGCACTATAGTCCTCGTCCGGAAGCACCAAATCCAGGGTTTAATCCATGAATACAAATTTTAATGACTTGCATTGGCATGATGCAAATTTGCAATCTATTAATATTGATAGGCGAAATCCAGGAGAACAGGATATTGTTCAACTCTTAATAGATTGGCCGGATGATAAAGGATCATCTACTATTGAATTTTATGATTGCTATGCTTTAGTCGCTAATATGAATTTTGGAATTGTAGCTTGTGAATCTATTTTAAGTGGAGAATGTCTCACAGATTCTGAAGAATTAAGTTTAATTCGCAAACAATGGTCAGAAGTTGGTGTTAATCTCGAAGAACTAAAATGCTATAAGATAATAACTAATTCAACAAATAGCGTCATTAATGTTTTCTCTATAGGTTTTCAAATAATAGAAAGGAAAGATTTTTGCTCCTATTCATGATCAACAAGGGCATCTTGCCTGCCTGATCGATAGTTCAACAGGCCAATCAACAGAAGCCTATCCGCTATACAACATTTGGCGAAGAAACGATCATTAACGCTAAAGGAGAGTCAATCCACCACTCACAAGTGGGAAATCCCTGGCGTTATGCTTGCAAACGGATAGATCCCGAGACTGGTTGGATCTATTTTGGCAGACGATATTACGATCCTGAGATTGGCCGTTGGACAATCCCGGATCCCTCTTCTTTCGAAGATGGACCAAACCTTTATGCCTACTTGCATCAAAGTCCTATCATGAGATATGATGAATATGGTTTATTTGCTGAAGAAACGCATTCGGATCAAGTCGAGGGTACTACTTCTCCCATAGCAGGAATAGATCGACGAGATCGGCAGAAGGATAATCGAACTTTTTTCCAAAAAACAAAAGATGCTTTTCTAGCTGTTTTTAAAGATCCCCTCACAGGTATAACAAAGCGCCATCTAAGACAATATTGCATTGATACCAATCAGACTGATTTTTTACAAAGTGATCAAAGGTTCAGCGTAGAAACTGAGAAAAAAACATTTACTGATGACTGGTGTGACCATTGCGAAAACACAGGCGCTGTGATAACTTATATTACAGTTGTAAAAGGTCCCCAGATGGCAAAGTGGGGATTTGCTGGTTTGACCGGATACTTTGCTCGAAAATATTTTGGACAAGCCGTTCGCAATGAACTTGAAATCGCTTCAACAAGAGCTTCACCTGGTGAGAGCGGGCCTATAACATTGGCAGAATCTGTTGAAACTAGTGTTGGGCGAGGTTTAACAGAGACTGGTCAGGTTGCAAGTAGAGTAGCTAAATTAGATTTCGATGGATTATCACAAGCTGCATCTGCTGCTGATCGTGGGGGTTTTACTGTAGCAGGAAGATCATTAACAAAGCATGGTTCTGGGGCAAGACCAGCCAATTCATTGTTTCCTACAGCCAAAGGTAATCCAGGGGAAATAAATATTCAGGCACAAATCGTTGTCGATGACATTTTAACAACACCTGGTGCGATGATTCAGACTAGTTATCGAGGTCGGTTTGGTAATACAATTGAGGTAACAACTCCCGGAGGGCGAGGAATCGTTTATGATGTTAAGGGGAATTTTCTTTTTTTTAAGGAATGAATGAACATGAAAGACAGATATCGAATCTATATATCCAGTCCACCTGATAGAAATAAGCTAGTAGCAGAGATTTTTTTTGATGACATACAATGGGCGGAGATAAACCAAGAGCATGACATATTGGGGATAGAATTTTATCCTCGCCCAGACCTGCAACCCTGGCGAATTGATTTTCGTTGTGCGATTAACGCTCTGAATGAAGCCAAGAAGAAGTTATTAGGAGAATGAATAATGGTTATATTGATTTGTTTTAGAATCAGGGTTTCAAGGAGCTGGTTTTCCTACATTCATAACACGATCAAGGGGTATGGGATATATTTTACCCATTGGAAAAAGGATTAATAGACATCTTGCATAATCTGCTATGTAAATTTGTCAAGTCATGCGACATGAACTTGAAATTTCATCGTCAGGAGAGTCATTGTAGGAAAAGTGGGCCGGTAACAGGTGGCTAATTCCCTTGGAAATAAATGTTCTGGAAGAATAATAGAAGGTAAGCCAAGTTCCGAGTTTAAGCATATAGTCCAATTTAAAGCTTGGACAAGAAATGCATAGGAACTATAACGGCTGGGTTAGCTAATAACATAAATACATTCATAGAGTTAATTGCCAAACGACGAATTAAGCGGCAGATGTGATGCGGTGGTTCGCAACCAGTTTTGAAGTTTCTGATCTCACCACTCTATTATTATCTAACGCATCGATGATTCTTTCTATTTTGTTTAATATTTACTAACATTTTAAACGGAAATCGCTCGGTGGAAACTTTGAGAGTTTGGAGATTTACCTCATTTTTTAGGATTTCGTAAGATAAAATTCCTTGGTTTATGATCTCTCTATTTAATGCCATGGTTTTGATTCTTTTGAGAGTATCTAGACGTTTTTCTTCGATGGATTCATCCCTTTTTTCAGCTGCAATTTCGTATTGTTTGATCAATTCACCTAAAAGGAGCAGGAAAATATAATTGGTTGTGCGAGCCGTTTCAATCCCTTCGCCCTCTTTTTCCAAACTTAGGAGGTGTTTCCGATACGGCATCTTGTTTATCTTTAATATCTTTACTTAAATCAAAAAGTTTAAAAGTAGGGCTTGGCTTAACTTCAGCTTCTTCTTCTTTTTTAGTTTGTAGAGATGAGTTAGCTAAGAGGGGAAATTTATTTTGGAAATATTCAGTTACATCTTTGGTAAAGCTCTCTCTCAATTCTTCGATTTGTTCAGCGGTCATGGGGACAAGATTGCCTTCCTCATCAAACTTATATAAAGTTTTCCCTATTATGATAATATCAAATAATTGTCGAGCACCTTCTCTTAAGTTTGTGGAGGAGAGGTCTTCTAATTGGCTTTCTGCATTTACAATATTTTCCTTACTGAAAATAGGATTTCCCTTTTCATCAAAAACATTACTGTAGTTCTTATTCTTAGATACTTTATCTATAAAGATCTCTTGTTCATTTGTGCCTTCGGCTTTTTTTTCCTCTCCGGTGGCTTCTACTTTTTCTCCTGTAGATTCAGCTTGCTTGCCTGTGAATTCAACTTGCTTTCCCTGGGTTTCTACTTCTTCGCCTATTACTATTTTTTTCAATTCTTCTTTTTCTTTAGTACTAATTTTACTTAACACATCTTTTTTTTCTAAATCCTGACTTTCATCTTCTCCAAAGAGATCTTCTTCTTCTTCGATGTCCGGTGTTTCTTTGATTAAATCTGTGATGATCATAGCTTGATTATCCAAAGGTAGTTGGGGGCTTATTACTTGTTTTGCGAACTCATTATCGCACTCTTGAAAGGCTGAGTTTCCCTTAATGCTTGTTTCTGAGTTTGTTGGAATGGAATAGGTGTGTTCTTGATATAAAGACTCTTGTTTGGGTTGTTGTACTCCTAACTTTCCGAGGTCTCCCATTGTAGGATTTAAAGGATTAATTGGATGATGATTTGAGTAATCTGATGAAAAATTCATAATTAACTCTCCACATTATACTAATAATTTTATTATATCATAAAACGAGTTAATTGGAAAATTATTTAAAATTATTGTTATATATATGTGGCAGTCCGATTCTTCCATTTTCGAAAAAGAAAAAAATCTTTGCAATATAAAAACCAAATACTTACAATGTAGAAAACACAAAAATCTATTAATTTGATCCAGAGGAGAAAAAATATGTTACTTACTGCTTCACGCCCCGGACTTGTTCCATTAGGACAAGAAGAAGTCCATGGTTTAAGAGAACAATTTTCAAATGATGCAGATGTAAAGGGTTTTATCGCCGCTTCCAAAAAAATAAGAGAGGGTATTAGTGAAATAGCTCAAGGTAAACTTATGCAAGCTCAGGGCCAAATGATGCAAGCACAAGGCCAAGATATGCAAGCACAAGGCCGTACACTGAAAGCATCTGCTGAGTTAGGTCTACAGGAAACTTTAAATGACAAAAAATTAAGGACTGTACAAGCCTTTTGTTCAATTTTTGGCATAAAACAAGCTGTAGTTGAAAAAATGCAGGTCGAAAAAATCAATTCACTTTATTCAAAATATGCTGAAAAATCTATCATTTTTGAAGGAGATAGATTCAAACTTATCTCCATGAAAGAGGTTGTTGACTACATCGATGAGAATAAAACACAGGTTAGCATATTGGATTTCAGGTATTTCAAAGCTGGAATAGACGGAGTTCCCTCCCTTAGCTCCTATCTTTCTGGATCCTCTTGTGCAATTAAAGGCATATTTATCGATCGTATTAATGAAAAATATTTGACTGAATTTGCTGCAAGTAAAGGGATTAGACAACTTAAGACCTTCTAAAATAATAGAGCAGAATTCTTCAACCGAGAACCTTCTCAATTTCATGGAAAATGACCTTTATCAATAAGATGTCAACTCGCTTTTAGCATAAAGAGTTCGTACAGGTTATTGGTAAAGGCCTTTCCCTTCTAAGATTCATGTAGGTAAAAGGGCAGATTTCTAGCAAAACCCTCATTTTGTCCAATTTATTCTCTGCCAAAGAAAATCTACGACTTCCCCACAAAAATAATCCTAAAATATTCATAAAAGAGTTATTGAACTTTAGCAATATTTTCTATTTCTTATAATTTTTTCTATATTTTCAGGGCCATGTCTCGGAGATAATCCATATGTTTAATGAGATAGTCTCGCTCCAAAAAAGAAGATTGTCTTGAAATACAAATATCTTGAAGCATATTATTTGAAAGATTGGCTATTCAGGTGGGCTTTAATCCATAAAAAAAGTGGTGAAAATATGATGGTAACAGAAGGAGCAAGTTCTAAAAGGTCATTCAGTCAACTTGATACTCCAAGACTTGATACTCCCTTAAGAGATAATAACGATAGAACAACCCAAGCGGCGTCTATTTCTTTAGAGAGTCTGGCGGAAGAAGCAAGGAGGAACGAAGCAGAACCACCTGAAAAACGAAGAAAGGTAACCATAGAGCCTTCTGAGAAAGACGATGGCTCGCAAAAAAGCACATCAATAGCAAAGAGAATTATCCAGGGCAAGCCTGCCATTGAGGTTGTAACTGCTAAAGATTTCTCTAATTTTGAGAAAAATAAAAAATGTGTTATTGCTTTTCCTTCTTTGCAAGAGTGTTGGAATTCATATAAAATTGAAGTCTCTAGTGAGGGTACCCTGATCTCTGTAAACAGACGTGGTGTGCTCAATTTGACGACACGGGGCGAGCCACTTGAAGACGCTCTACTTGTGATAGTGAAAACATTATGCGTTTTTGATACAAAAATTAATAAGCTGTTTGATGAGATAGAATTAAAACAAAAGTCTAAAGATTTAAATTTGTTAATAGAATTGTTTTCTGAAAAGATAAAATTCATCACTGGACTAATAAACATAAAAGATCATTATACTGACCATTATAAATATGAAAACGATCACCCAGGTCTTCCTGAACTCAAGCTCGTATGTGAGAGAAATGTAGGAATTTTACGACAACAGCATAACAAACTGATTAATCAATTTTCACATACAAAATGGCCAGAGCTCCCTGAAATAGAAAAACATCCAGAGGTCAAAGAAATAGCTACCAAAAATTTACAAGCTTATTGTAAAGCCTATTGTCCAGGGATTTTGTTAGATCAAATTTCCAAAATGATTGATGATGGTCAGAGTCTTTTTACAAATATTCTATGCAATCCACTATTTAGGCCTTCTGAGGAAGAAGCTCAATCCAGCAGAGATCTGACTTGCCTAACTTGGTTTCTAATGTGTTGCGCTTTGCATAAACAACAAGGCTTCGAAGAAGGGGCTTTCATCATCGCATACAATGAAAGATTAATTACTTACATGACCTCTTTGTTTAATATGTACGAGAGAGAATCCACACATTTTAAAAAACGTATTTCTGAATATCATAAACAGTCTGTTTGGGGTGTGGATGTCTTTAATCCTTTAATGCCCGCAAGCAAACGTACGGTGCTTCTACAACTCATTCAACCATTTCCTAATCTTCAAGACTCCAAACCGCTGCTATATTTTAAGCCAGAAAACTATAGTGCCCGTGCGGTTGCGAGCAATACGTACGACTTAATCATGCATGGTGCAGATTTAATCTATGCTAATGGAAATAGGTGGATTGACGCGAAAGTCGAGGAATACGCTGGAAGACAAAAAGAGCATGTACCTACAAGTGTTTTAGAAGTTTTTGAAAAGCTTGTACGTTCTATAGGTGACAATGTAAATGAAGCTTTAGAAAAAGCTCCTATTTGGGGAATTGCCTATATGTACGATTTCATCATTAAAATTGAAGATCCTTCAGAGGAAGCTCAAGCATGTATAGCGGAATGGAAAGAAATTATATCTCATCTATTGCCTTTTGATGAACAATTTTCAAAATCTATAGATAGAAGAACAGGCAGGGAAGTTTATATTACTGAAAGCGACCAGGAATTTATAATGAAAAATAGAATTAACCCCTTGAGGAACAAAATTTATTGGCATGGAATGTAAAAGCCAAGAATATTAAGTTTTTTGGGGAATGAACAGATGGCTAAAAAAATGAGGGAGAACGATGTCGCAGTTTTTTAAACAAATCAGGACTGATACAGCTCCATTTGCTATTGGTCCCTACTCTCAGGCAATTATAGTTGAAGGTAACCACTCGCTTATCTTTGTATCTGGCCAATTGCCAATCGATCCCCAAACAGGAGAGCTCGTTCATGGAGATATTAAAGCCCTAACCAAACAAACTCTGGATAATATTGAGGCAATTTTAGTGGCAGGCTCTAGCAGCTTGTACAAAGTTGTCAAAACAGAAATTTTTCTGATGGATTTAAAAAAGAGATTTTAACGGTATGAATGAGGAATATGCAAAACGCTTCAATCCCCAAGCTCCGCCAGCTCGCCAAACCATCCAGGTAGCTGACCTTCCTAAAGGCTCTCCCATCGAGATTTCCTGCATTGCTCTTTGCAATTAATAGCCTGTGGTAGAATAAAATTTACAACCACATAAAATACCGAGAAATCACGCACCAGCACCCACATGGGGCTCAAAAAAACCAATTTTCTCGGTTGCACTCTCATTTCATTCATCCGCTTTCTAAATTATCAATCTGTTTTAACATCATGCATGCTTCATCGATTAACTTATTAACATAAAACGAGTGTTCCATATCCCTATAAATTTCTTTGAGATTTTTGGTGAATTCTAATCTATGTTCTATTTCAGCCGTTAAAACCATGCAGTTCATCTTTAATGTTATAATCTTATCGGTATTTCTTAAATTGCTAATGTCAACATCAGAATATAATTTACCAACTCGTTTATACAAAGAATGAAATTCACGTATATATTTCTTGTGATAGTCACAAGCAGGAAGATTTATTATCTTACCTTTCTTATTAACAGAAAACGAACAATTAGAGGCTTCACAATCAACCCAAGAGCATGCCCCTATCCAATCATAACGATGCATATATTCCCTATTTATATAAATTATATAAAAATAAATTAATAATTTATTTGTCTGCGTAAAATAATAAACAATAAATGTTAAGAAATTATAATTTTATTGTTAAATTATTTTAATGATCTGGTAATGCCATGACAATCATGGTTGATATTTTTTTCAAAAAAAATTTTTAAGTTGGGAATTGTCAGTCTGAACAAGGGGCCTTGTTATTGGATAGCTTTTGACAGAATGAGGTGAAAATGGTACTTTTACTACATTGTTTGTTTCATAACTCCCAAAAACGATAAGGAAGGTCACTGAGGATTAAAAAATAGTTCGTTGTCATCAACAAAAATTTTAAAAAAGGTCTTTATGCAAACATCTATCCCTTTTAATAATTGTGGTCAATATACGGGATCTATTGAGGCGAAATTTTACGCTCCTCTCGATTGGGAGCAAGCACCTGAAATGAGCCCTAAGTGGTTTGTGATAATCGAAGGTTCGCGTCTTAAACTCGAACCCTTCACCGAACCTTACCGGAGTGAATTTAAGGAGCGTTTTGGACCTTTAGCATCGGCGAGAGCTGAATCGGAAAAGCTCAGAGAGATATTCACGAACCCGCTATCTCTTGGCTTTTATAATAATGGCATTCCCGATACATCTGAAGAGACGCAAAGGCGTTTAAACTTAGATAGCAAAAGGGCGTTAGAGGGAAATATCTTTAGCGGTTATAATATCATTGATAAATCTACCGATCAAACCATTGGACGAATCTCGATTGGGGCAGGCGAGTTACCTGGACAATCTCAATCTGGACTGATTTTAGAGCATACCTATCAATCTGATGAGAAAAAACAGACCCAGCGCTATGGAACTGAGGCTGCCCTACTGATCGGTGCACTAGCACTTGAAGCGATTAAAAAGGGATGGAGGGTCAATGGCGAACCGGTCAATGCTTTTAGCGGCACTACTCATCAGAATAATTTGCGTAGTATTCAACTGATGACGCATTTGAAGTTAGAGCATAAAACAGTACTCGAAAAAGAGGAAAAAGAGCAATTACCGGCTGGTAAATCGCTTTATGAAATACGAAAAGAAAATGTGGATGAAGCGATTCAAGCACTCATGGAAGATTCTTCTGGTTTAAAAGTCTCCTATTTATCCGCTTCTATTCTACCACAACCTGTCTCAAACTAGGAAAGACATCTGTAGGGCCGCTTTGCAAATTTATGCAGAGCGGCAAGAAAATAAGCAGTAGATACCCCAACCCAGGGCGACGCCTCATACGCATTAAGCTAAGGTTTTGTAAGCTTTCACGGTGTAGGGGAGGCCGTCATTGTCGTTCGTTGAAGGCCTGAAAGGTCGTTGTGATTCAGCCCAGGTCGTAGCGAAGCGGAGGCCGGGTAACAATAAACAAAAAATTTAGTCCTGAAACCCACGATTCGCGTAAATTTTTTCAAAGGTAGGTAGACAAAATCTATTTTTTATAAAATCATCTGTCACTAACTTCCAGGAGGAAACTATGACAGATGTTTTTAATGTAATCAGTGAACGTATAGATGATGTGCCTTTAATTATTGAAATTTGTAAACAGCTAAGATTGGATGAAATGATCGAAGATCATCTAGGAACCCATGGACTGCAACAAGGTATGCCTAATGGAAAACTTACGGTTGGATGGCTTTCATATATTATTTCAAGGTCAGATCATCGAATGAATTCTGTAAGGGACTGGGCCAATAAAATACCCCTTGTTCTAACCTCCTTACTGGGTAGTTCTATTCGCGATGTCGAATTTTCTGATGATCGATTGTGCAATTTACTTGATCGTTTTGCTATTGATACCGCATGGGAAGCATTAGAGACAAATCTCTGGAAGAATGTTGTAGAGGTTTATAAACTTCCAATAAGTACCATTAGATTTGATGGAACAGCAGCCTGTGGTTATCACGAAATTACTGAAGATGGTCTTATGCAATTTGGGGCAAGTAAGGACCATCGTGCAGACCTACCTCAGTTAAAAATAATGGCAGCGAGTATGGATCCTGGATTGATTATAGGGTTGGATGTTGCATCTGGAGAACAAAATGATGATGTCATGTATGTACCTCTAATTCAAAGAGTACACTCCATGATAAATTCTCCAGGAGTGTTGTATATGGGCGATTGTAAAATGGGTGCTATTAATACAAGAGCAACTATTCAATCAAACAGTGATTATTATCTGATGCCTCTAGGAATGGTAACAGAAAAGATCAGAAAATATTTCGACGAACTTGTTGAAGGAGTGGTGAATGGTTTACAACCAACTGAATTAATTTATAATCTCGTCGGTGAATATATTGTTGCAGGATATGAGACCAGCCGCGACCAAGAATATTTATTAGATGATAAGAAAATTTCTTGGAAAGAACGACTGTTTGTTTACCGTTCAAAATCATTTGCAGAGCATGAAGTTAGCATGTTTGAAAAGCAGATACGTAAAACAGAGGAAGCTTTATATAAACTCACTCCCTCTCCTAAACCTGGGAGACGGCAAATAATGGATGAGGAAAAATTACAAGAATCGATCAAAGCCATTATGGAAAAAAATCAGATGCAAGGTATATTAGAGGTGCATTATGAAAAGCAAAAGAATGGTAAGAAGGATAGATATGTAATTTTAGCCGTGAGTAGAGACGAAAATAAAATTACGGAAAGAAAGAGAAAATGTGGTTGGAGATTAATGGCTACTAATGCAGCTCAGAAATCTTTATCTTTTAACCAGGCTACTTTAACTTATCGAGGAGAATGGCGTCTTGAGAATAATTTCAAATTATTGAAAAAAAGCCATTTAGGTATAAGTCCTTTATTTATAAGAAAAGACAATCGACTTAAAGGGTTATGTCGTCTTTTAAGTATAGCTTTACGATTGATTGCATTAATTCAATATCGAATAAGAGAAAGCTTGATAGAGTCACAAGAAGTCATTAAAGGGTTAGAGACAGGTAAACCTAATAGTATAACAAGTGAGCCAACCACTTTAAGTATTTTAAATAAATTTGTGCGTGAACAGATAACGATCTCAATAGTAGTTTTAGAGGATAAGTGCAGTTATTATATGACACCGCTTAATGAAGAACTGAAAAAAATACTGCGACTTTTAAAAATACCCTTATTGCTATATGAGATTGCAGGATATGCTCCGATTTAAGTTAGAAAAATTTACGCGAATCGTGGGTGAAAGGACGGTATAATTCAGAGATAACCAATGTTACGATCGCTAAGGTAAGTTTATTTCGCGGAATAAACTTACGTTAGTTGATGGCGAAGAATTGAGAAAAAGATCTATATCGTCCTTTCGGGACTCCATTGTATATCCTGGTTTACCCAGGCCTCCGCTTCGCTTCGACCTGGGCTGTAATATTAAGGGCCTTTCAGGCCTCCAACGAACGACAATGACGGCCTTCCCTACACCGTGAAAGCTTACAAAAACTTAGCTTAACGAGTATGGGGCGACGCCTTGGGCTGTTGCAATTAGAGCCTTCCAGGCTCATTTCAGCATCTTTAATAATTAAGAATGAGCCTGAAAGGCTTAAATTAGAGCCTTTCAGGCTCATTAGACAGGTTTATCTTCTACAGAAACGTTCCCACACCATTTCTCTTTGTAAAAAAATAAAATTTTAATTACGCAAGAGATAATTAAAGTGACCTTTCGCTGAAATAATATTCCCAAGCAGGTAACTCAAGAGCAAAAAGTTTTTCAGGCGTTTGCTTGAAAATCTCTTTTATTTGATTCACTTGCATCCATCTTATATCTTTATTTTCACTTAACTGGGGTTTAGGATTGCCATTTTCCACCTCACAAATGAAAACGAAGCCAATCCAGGGTTTGCCATTCTTTAACTGCTGTGTACAGCAAAAAGGGCGAAAACCAAATACAGCATCCTCTTTATTGGAATGAATAATCGGAGTCTTTGAATCTTGCTTAACACCTTTCAGTTTTAGCCCACACTCCTCGTGAATCTCACGCGCTAGTGTATCGTAAATATTTTCATAGGGTTTATCCAAGGTTCCTGCTGGAAATTCAAAAGTGCCTGAATATACAGGGTCATTATAGGGCTTCCAGCGTGTCTGTATGAGAACTTCACTATTTCCTTTATTTTCCCGTTCAATTATCGCTCCAACATAAGGTATGGCCATCGAGTAGTTTTTGCCCATGGGTTTATGTCCAATAAATCGAATAAGATGATAAACTCCCTTGGCTTGATCTTTGTAGGTTTGTCCAAGATTATCAAGTAAATTTACCTGAAAACCTCGCGTCAACTGCCGTGCAGATACTACACTGAAATACCGTTTAGTTACTTTGCCAATCTGGAAAAAATCCCTTTCTAATAGATTCCCCGTATTATATTCTGGATCACTAATGGAATTTGTTAAAAAAGCAAATAAACCCCCAGGTTTCAATATTCGCTCTATTTCATTAATTATTCCAAATGTTGTTTCTTGATCAAAATAATGAAGAGAAAGATGAGCATAAACAATATCGAATGAGTTATCCTCGAAGGGTAATTTTTCTTTTAAATCAACTTGTTGCACACTTAATTTTTTTCTGCACTCCTCTGATTGTTTGGAAAAATTTAATTCGAGAGAAGATGTTTCAATATCAGTGCTTACAACCTCATAACCCTTCTTTACAAAAAACCTGCTATCTGACCATGTCCTGCACCTAGTTCCAATATTCTCCCTGTTTTGGGGAAGTATTGCACTGCCGTCTCTGCAAATAATGAGGGTTTGTCAACCCAATCTTGCGCTTGATAATTGGCATGTAAATCTTTCCATATCGTGTTCATCAATACTCCTTGAGGAGTTGGTCCGCTATCTATCATAAGTAATATGTTGATTTCCCAAAAGACAGAAATCATGTAGAGTCATCATTAGTGAGATATTCATCAATTTTGCATTCTATGAAATTATACCTGAGGTCAATATGAAAGATTTTTATAATAAAGTGGTGGTAATTACAGGGGGAAACAGTGGGATAGGGGAAGCAATAGCCCATAAATTTGATCAGGAAGGGGCTAAGGTTGTCATTTTTGGACGCGATCAAAATAAACTAGATGCCGTCTGTCAAAAGCTGCATCAAGGGATTGCTGTAAAGGGTGATATCCAGAAATTATCCGATATAGAAAACTTGTTCAAAATAACTGAAAAGACTTTTGGTAAGGTTGACGTCTTAGTTGCTAATGCCGGCATTGCAAGCAGAAAAGTGGTCGATGAGGTGGATGAGGACTATTTTGATGAGATGGTTAATATTAATTATAAAGGAGTCTATTTTACAGTCCAACGTTCAATTCCACTTTTGAATCCTGGAGCCTCGGTCATTTTAATCTCTTCTATCGCTTGTCATGTGGGTATTCTAAACCATAGTGTATATTCTTCTACTAAAGCAGCAGTAAGCATGTTAGCACGCAATTTTGCCGCAGATTTAATCAAGCGGAAAATCAGAGTCAATGCAATTTCACCCGGTTTTACAGATACTCCTATATTTGATTCTGCGAAAAAAGAGAATTCCCATCTTATAGAGGAATGCTGCACGGCAATTCCTCTCGCACGTTTTGGCGATCCCTCTGAGATTGCCGAAGCAGCAGCATTCCTCTCATCGCCCCAAGCAGCTTATATTGTTGGCATCGATCTTGTAGTAGATGGAGGGGTTACAGCGATCAATCCCTTATAAAAATAACAATTCTTATTAAGTCCTTCTAGAATTCATTTTAATCGAGTTCATAAATGCCTGTTTTGGCTAACAGATCGATTTTGTTTCGTGCACTTTCAATAAACTGGGTTTCATCTTTCAATTTTTGGCAGTAGGGATATTACTTTCAATGCCACTAAACCATTGCTTGCATAATACCGTAAGAGATGTAATAGGGCGTCTTTTTGATCCTCATCAGAGTGCAAGGCCATGCCTTCATTGGAATCCATCAAAGCCATATGATTTTGCGTCTTCACTAAGGCAATGGTGTGATTAGAAAACTGTATTAAGTAGCCCCCGTCAGCTAGTTGACTCAACTGATCGCCAACAAATGCAATCTCTCCATGCAGCCGTTTTGCATTTGTCGACTCCAAATCTAAGTAGTTGGCCATTGTTTGGATGATCGCATTGTGTATGCAATCATTTTTTTGTTCGTCCGGATGTTGCCGAAGATGCCAGAAAGCGTCTAATTCCAAGGTGAGGGCATAGATGTCAGGGGTAATTTCAATATCTTTGTTTTCCAAATCGATAAGTACAAATTGGCGCAGTGTTTCCGGACGCTCCTTCACTATCAAAAAGACTTTAAGGCTATCTAAAAGATCTTGTTTCTGAGTTGCTTGGTAGGGGATATCTCCCCCTTCCAGTACTTTGCGAAAGAGGATTATTTCTTGTGCTTGAACCGAGCCTTTTATGCCGGTCAAGGCATCATAGAGGGCTTGCAGCTTAACGCTTGTTTCTGTCCGGTCTTGTTTAATAAACTGCGCTGCTACCAAAATTGCCTTATTATCCTTTTCATTTGCGAGCAAATACTTCGACAAGAATGCCAAGGACATACCAAGGCAAATGCCGCTAGCGGGACGATAAATGATATCATGGGTAATGCGCAGCCCTTGCTGGCGGCCGATATGAGCGAAGCTATTTTTGGGAATAGGGTGCAGCACAGTGGTAAAACACTTTTTCAACAGCGCCAAGCTGGCAATATTGCGAGTGAAGAGGATGAGTTTTTCCGCTTGTAGGGTAGATGAAAACCAATACCAATGACGGATTGTGAGTGAAGCTAAAATATCGGCGTATTGAGTGATCATTGCCATGGCCAGAAAAATTCTACCAACAATTTTGCATAACGCGCGGAATGATTCTGGCACCCCGGCAATCTCAAGTCTAGGCCTGGGCACATACTGGGTAAAAGTAAGGGGAAGAAACATCAGATAGCTGCTCTCATTAGTCTAAACTCCGTTGCAAGTTTTCGAAAGGATCCTGAAAATAGCGCCTCGCGTATAGCATCGATATGGGTGAGGTATTTGGTTAACTTATTCTTTAATAGATCGCTATTCTCAGGGTTTTCCTCGGGCAAGATGCAAAGACGCTGGAAGCAAAATGCCAAATAAAATTTATCACGGTGCGGGCCATCGCCATGCCTGTTAAGATCTCTTTCTAACCATCCATAGTGTTGCCTTCCCCAGTAGGGTGCCAGGGTGCCGAGGAGAGCGCATCCTGTCAGCAAGGCCCCGTACCAAATGGCTCTAACACTATCTTTAGCTGTATCTATAATGGCTTGTTGAGCTTCATTAGAAATGTCTTGTCCATCCAAATAATGATAAACTTCCGACAGAGCCATAAAAATGGACAAAGACAGCCAATAGACGCTTCTTGCGATAGTGATTAAAGGGGTCATGAGGATCAGGGCTAAGCATTTGCAGCGGATGACCGGTGCGGGATCAAGGTTAAAAATCTCCCTTGTAGGGGCATGGTAGGGAAAATGATGCTTATTCTCCTTATACTCAACAATGACTGCGCCCCATGTTGAATTTAAGGGGGGGTCTACTCTTACTTGTCCCATCACTTTCCCTTGCTTAGATTACGCTTTATTATTTTTGTGGCTGTATGCTAAAAAGCACAACGCGCAAACAATACTTAACAGCAAGCAAGATATGGGATCACAGCCTTGTCTTTCTTTGGCTAAGTTTTTACGCTGTTCAATCAAGTCTCCCAACCGCTTTCGTTCATCTGGAGTCAGTGCAACTATGTTATGTTTGAGGCGAAATTCCTCATTAGTGGATGCTAAAGCATGTAAACCGAAGGCTAAAAGGGCACAGGGAATGAACAAAAGGAGAGCAATTACTAGTCTTGTTTTCCTTATTCCTTCTTTAACCGGAGTATTATCCTCTAGTTGTTCAAACCCTTCTTTATCACATTTGGTAATAATGAGCTTTTTTCCTCCGCCAATTTCAGCTGCAAGCCATCTAGCAGGTGTTTTACGCCATTGTAGGCAGCGTCAATTTTGCCAAACCAGCCTTTATCTTCCAGATCGGGACCATATTGCACATTGTCAAAAAAAGCCATAATGACTCCTTATAATTAAATATTCATAATTAACAAAATTCAGCTATCATTTGAATTAATTCTTGATCAGCTCAAGAAGCAATAATTTCCAAACAATTATCTTTTATTTTAGGTTTTTATTTCAACTGATTTTAGAGGTTGAATGGATGAATTAACAAAAAATGGGATTGAAGCTGAATGGATATTTTTTCGCGATACAATATATACTTTTTCTCATACCAACGCTGTGCTATAAGAGTTATGATAAAATCAAAAAATAGACGGGATCGATCATGGCTAAAAAAAAGGTGAATCAAGATCCGCATACCCTAGGCGATGCGTTGCGTGCACTTCTTATGGGGAGAAAGGCCACCACCCAAGAAGATATTTGCACGGCATTAGAGAAGCAAGGATATGAAATTAATCAATCGAAAGCTTCGAGGTTGCTTCGGAAAATTGGGGCGATAAAAGTAGTCAATCAAAGCGGGCAAACGGTTTACTCTCTAGCGCGTGAGCCTGCACCTCCCACAATGAACACTCCACTTAGAGATTTGATTGTGGACATCGTTTCTAACGAGACCCTTGTGGTGATATTTACGAGTCCAGGATCAGCGTCTATGGTAGCGCGAGTACTGGATTATAATCAAATTACAACTAAAATTTTGGGAAGCATTGCAGGAGATGATACCATTTTTGTGGCTCCTAAATCAATTAAGGATATTCATAAGCTGACTGAAGAAATTAAGGGTTTGTTAGCTAAATGATTCCTTCCTTCAGAATCACATTTCAGAATTTATGCTGGCTGGCCAGAAAAGAAAAGTTATCCCTAAAGGAATGATAACTTTTCGAGAAGATTGGTTTTTGTCTTGAGCTTAAATAGGATAATCGAAAATGATTTTCAGAGCTTGGCAAATTAAATTGTTGAAATTTCAAATATTTGAATTGATGCGGAGGATCTCATGCAAGTTTACCTGTGGGTCTTATTCACACTGATCACATCCTTAGCATGGACCTTTGAGGAAGGAGTAGGAGAAGATTATTTTAATTCCTCACTTATCAAGACTCAGAGTCTTTTACCAACCACCATCAACTCCATCTCGGCCCTATCGGGAGAATGGCTCGATTCCGAAACAGATTTCATTGTTGCAGGACCCGAACCCGTAGTGTTAACACGCTCTTATTCCTTAAATAATAGAGAAGGGTGGTTAGGCTTTAATTGGGATTTTGATCGCCTTGATTTCCCTTTGGTCATCCAAAGAGGAATTGAATATCAAGCAATTTTCCGTCATCCGTCGGGCATAAAAACCTCCCACAAAGGAAAGAAGAAAGGGAATAGCATTTACCTCCCTTTAGGCCACACACAGGGATTAACTAATTGCTGCTCAGGAGAAATTAGTGCGCGTTCCAATCTTCACAATACCTCCTTGCAAGTCGATATGGAAGAAAAAAACTGCCTTGCTACTACTGGCAGCGGCCTGATCACCTATTTTAAATTTTTTGATAAAGACCCGAGAGGCAATCTCTATTTTATTTCCCATTTTGAAAGAAGGCCCAGCAAAAATCTTTCAGTGTAAGGGTCAAACAGCCACTCAAACTACCGTTCTTAAGACCTGCTCGCCCGATGAAAAAATTAGATTTGGCTGGGTCGCTATAACACCCACAAAAACATACACTGAAGCTAAAGCAAGCGATGGCAAAACAGCCAAGTATACCTTTGAATACTCTAAACATCCACCACAGCGCACCCCTACTACCTAAAAGAAGCCTCCTTTAGTCATGAACCAACCCAAACCTACGAATATGAATACCCTGAATTCACTGGGCCTGTTTTACACCCTCCCGTGCCTACCCTCAAAATTAAGAAGTTACCCGAAGGCCGCTTTCAAAGCGTCAAATATTACAAGTCTGGGCACAATAGCATTGACAAGATAGGGGCGATCGAGCTTTCCCAAAGCGATTTTCGCATTAACCGCGTCAGAGCGCTCCTTTCCCGGCCCAGATAATAATCCAATGATTACTCATCGCTTCTTCTATCGAAGACAACTTGATAAGAAAGGCGAACCCATAAGCGGGACAACCTAAGTCTACGACGCCAAGCTAAACAAAACTACCTATTCCTATAATAAAGAACACCGCCCTACTGCAATCACCCGCTATCAAAAAGTTCAAGTCGATTCCACAAAATAAAAGAAGAGCGCGTCTTTTCCGCCGAAAATTTGTATGGGATGAAGGAGAAAAAAAAGCACACAAAAAGCAAAAGTATCGACCCCTACAAGCTTATTCCTTCTCTATCAAATCTATCAAAAAGTGAAGAAGAAAGTTTTCTTGACAAAGTGCCTGACCCCATCAAAGAACTTATCAGGAAAGCCAATCTTCCAAAGAACACAACCAGATAGGCAATTTACTAGGCAAGTATACAGAAGATGCACAAGGCCATATACATATTGTATTATTTTTTGATTATGACCCTAAAGGCAATATCGAAGAAGAACGCTTTCACGGCATTAGTCGGAAAATGCACGATCCCCATCGAATTGGATAGCGCACAACACCCCGCAAACAATCACGTCGAATGCTACTCAAAACGATTCGCCTATACAAAAGATTCTTTCAATCTCCTACAAATGGAAGTAGAAGCAACGGCAAAATGATCTTCTATGCCTACAAACAGAAACAGACCTTGTCACCGCAAATATCTTCGATGGCTACGATTTAAAATTCAGGAAATCTTTCATTTTATGATTAATGGAAGCTTAGAAAAAATTGTGAAAGATGATGGAAAACCCCTCGATCGCGACGATCTTAACACAGTAACAGAAAGACACATCACCACACTCACTCTAACCAAAGAACGCCCCATCGGCCTTCCTGAAGAAATCACCGAAACCTACTACGACCCCAATTGCAAAGAAAATGTTCAATTAAAGCGGATCACATGAAGTCTCACCAAGAGGAATCTCTCAAACAAGAACACTACAATGCCCATAATCACTTTTGCTACACCCTAACATGGGAATACGATGCGCATGGCAATGTCACAAAAGAAACCAATGCCCTCGGCCATGAAATCACCAAGACATAGATGCGAACGACAACCTAAAAACCGTCACACCTCCTCGTCTCATGACGTCCCCGAATATTTTTATGACAATGCCAACCCCCTCACTAAAACCGAAAAAAGGGTGGATGACAACTGTTCATTACCAATTATGAATACGATCTAAAGGAAACTGCATCAAGACAACCGACCGCTTTTTACAAGAAACAACCGATGATATGACGAATTCGACCGCCTCATTGAAACCAAGCAACCTTCCATTATCTATAATGAAAAGGGGGACAAAGCACCCGTCATCACGACCGTAGAGTACGATTGTGACAACCGTCCCCTAGCCATCACCCAACCCGGCGGTTGGAAAACCCAAGTTACCTATAATGCCAGGGGAAAACCCACCACCAAAACCCATCCCAATAAAACTGTTGAACAATTCCTCTACAACCTAGACGGGACCCTAGACAAATCCATTGCCCCAAATGACCCAAACACAAAATACCAGATATTTTCTAGGCAGAGTCCTCGTTGAAGAAACCCTCGATTCACAAGATAACCCCCTCAGCAAACAAACCCTCACCTATAACGGATCAAAACTCATCGCCAAAACCGACGCTGAAAACTGCGAAACCACCTATACCTATGACCGCGCAGGCCGCTTAACCGCCGAAACCTGCGGTAAATCATCTACAACCTATACCTACGACCCTTTGAACCGCATAGAAAAAATCACTCGTCATTTTGGCTATAAACCGGATAGTATCCATCCAAGCATTTACCTATGATTTTCTTATCAAGTAAAAGAAGAGCGCTTGGTAGATATGCGGGAAAGGTTTTACAAAAGATTAGTTATGAGTACGATCTCCTTGGCAATCGCACGCAAACCTTACGTACCACAGAAGCGGGAGAATCTCTCACGAGCGTCCTCTATAATGGCGAAAGCCAACCCCTCACCATTACCGATCCAGAAGGACACACTACCCATTATTCCTACGATTATACGCATCGCAATGAGAACGGACAATTTGTCTTGAAAATCACCATTACCGACCCTCATGGAAAAAATACCCACCAGATCCACGATGTTTGTGGTCGCCTGCATCAAGTCATTACTCAAGATCCCTTTGGCCTGCAGCTTGCCAAACAAGAAGTTTATTACGATGTCATGGGTCGCTGCATCAGGACCATAGATACCGTGATGGACAACGGCCAAGACACAAGGAAATACGTGAATGCCTGGAGCTATCATCCCAGTGGCCAAGAAGAGCTTTTTGTAGAGGGAGCAGACTCACCAGAACAAAAGATAACCAAAACCCACTATAACACCTTAAGTCAAAAAGAAATTCTCTTCAAGCCCGATGGCCAAGAGATTTATCACACCTATGATGAATTAGGCAGACTCAAAACTATTAATTCAAAAGACGATTCAATAGCCTATCTTTATAAGTACAATAAACGCCATCAAGTCAAGAAGTCAAAGATGTCAAAAATCGAGCCGTTAACAAATACCGGTATGTCCGATGGGACGTCTCAAACGAGAAGTTTTAGGCAATGGCCTTGAAATCACCTATGACTATGACCGACTCAGTCGTGTGAAAGAACTCAGCCTACACGATGGATCTACAGTCAAGTACCTTTACAATGCCGCCTATTCAAAGAAGTACAACGCCATAAAAATGACGAACTCCTCTATCAACACCACAACGAACGCCACGACCAAACAGGTGCCTTATTACAATCAACATTAATCGGAAAAGCAGGCACCATCCATTATACCTACGATCTCCTAGGACGCTGCAAGCAAATCAAAAATCCCCATTGGACTCAAGAAGTACCCCATAAAGGACTCGATGCCATAGGCCAGCTTGTAGCCATGACGGTTAAAGATGCCGCCGGAACTATACCCTATCAATTTGAATATGACCCTCTTAATCATCTGGAAAAAGAACAAGGACACGTTTCGAACACCTATCACACCGATTCTATTCACAATCGCTCGGAAAAAATAAAATTTCCTACGAAATCAATTCGTTTCAAACAACTGAAAAAACAAGGGAATTGCGCATATGAATATCCCATGGCAACCTTACCCAAAAAAAGCAAGGGGAACGCATCACCACCTATAGCTATGATGCCTTGATCGATTAACCAATGTCCAATCTCCTGAAGGCATAGAAACCACCTAACAATATGATTCCTTTAACCGCCGCCTCTCTAAAACACATCAAGGAGTAACCACTCGTTACCTTTATCAAGGCCGAAAATGAAATTGGAAGTGTCAATGACAAAAACGAGATCGAAGAACTACGCATCCTTGGAGCAGGAATTAAAGCCGAGGTGGGAGCAGCAGTTGCCTTAGAGCTGCATGGCAAAATCTATGCCCCCCTGCATGACCGCCAAGGACACCTCGTCTGTTTACTCGATGCTAAGACTGGACAACCTGTCGAAACCTACCGCTATTCAGCCTTCGGTGAAAGAAGCCATTCTCAATGCTCAAGGCCAACCCATAGCCGACTCTCAAGTCGGCAATCCCTGGCGCTTTGCCTGCAAGCGAGTAGATCCCGAGACAGGCTGGATCTACTTTGGCCAACGCTACTACGATCCCGAAATTGGAAGATGGACAACGCCCGATCCCGCTGGCTTTATCGATGGCCCTAACCTCTATGCCTATCTCCACCATAATCCCTTGATGGCTTTTGATGCAGATGGTCTTCTTGGAGAAGCTTATCGAGATTTTTGCAAACCGGAGTTTAGTAAAACCTATTTTGCAAGTTATTCTAATGACCACGATTTCCCCACGAGACCTGACCGCTCGGACCATATCCACGATAGAGCTGATTACATTAGTAATGGCTTTTATAATGGAACAGTTAGAGCTCTTCATGCAGGTAGAGATCATGCAATTGATCTTTACAATAATCCTTGTTTTCAAGGAGCAATTCAAGCGTGTGGTGGGTTGTTCGAAACGTTTATTGGTGCTGCAATGACATTGGAAACCGCAGGGATCGCGGCGCCTCTTGGTTGGCCCATAATGGCTCATGGACTTGATCAATTTATAACAGGAATGAGCACAGCCTTGTCGGGTCATCGTAGAGAAACTGTGACTTCCCAGCTTTTACATCGAACCGGAATGTCTTCTCGAACTGCAGGTCTAATAGATAATGGTATCAGTATGGTTGGTACTATAGGAGGATCCGCTGCTATCCGCTATAGCCAGGTAG
>CAWCVY010000050.1:0-91731 GCA_963799115.1 uncultured Chlamydiae bacterium
GCTTTGGCAATACACTCAATTACCATCCTCACTTTCACTTCATTGTTGCCGATGGCATATTTGAAAAAAATGGTGAAACCCTTACTTTTCATGAGGCCATTTTTACCCCAGACGATATTGCTGATGTCCAAGATGCCATTGAAAAAAGCGTTCTGAAGCTATTTAACAGGCGTGGTTGGTTCAATGAAGATGAAGTAGAAAAAATTCTCGGCTATGAAAACACCGGCTTTTCTCTTGATGCCAAAGTGAAAATTCAAGCTTGGGATCATGAGAGTTTAGAGCGCTTAATAAGGTACTGTGCTAGACCTGCATTTGCAAGTGAAAATTTACGCTGGAATGGCCATTGGCTAATCTATCGACTACCAAAACCTTGCCATACCGGCAAGCGATTTATTCAACTAGATCCCATCGAATTTATCGATAAAATATCCGCATTGATTCCTCCTGCACGCCGTCATCGGCACCATTATCATGGGGCTTTCGCTCCCAATTCATCGTTGAGACCTTGTGTTACCAAGGCTGCTATCGAAAATCCAGCCCAAGCACATGCCCTACGCCACTTCAGGAAACCGCTCTAAAAACATCCAAAGTATCATTCAATTGGGCAAAACTCATAGCGCGCATCTACGAAGTGGATCCATTACTTTGTCGCTGCGGAAAAGAAATGAAGATCATCAAAATCGTCACTGATCCCACACAAATATGGCGCATTCTGAACAAAATCGGCTGGTCAACCACCACATCCGAATTTGATGAGCCCCAAGATTTAGTCGAATGGGATATCTGTCAACTGGTGAGTGGAACAGCAGACGGATTTCCGGAGGCATATGATTTTCTCACTCATACGTCAGGTCCAGATCCGCCTGAATTCGATGATAATATCGAGTCCCCGCATTGGGAAGATTCTTTCATTCAATATGACTAAAGGGCAAATCACGAATAGCGGTGAGATAATACCTACTGCCTTTATTTTCCAAAATTCAAAATCTAATTATATATATTTTGCAAAAACGACTCTCATTTGAGTGTTTCTTTGGGTTCCATTGCAAAAAAAGCGACGGGAATTTCCCTAAATCATTTCATCCAAAAAGGGGTGGAAGTCCTCTCGTGGCCGATCGAATTGATTCGTTAACACTTTCTGCAGCCGCTGCTGTGACTGCCCTTTGCTGTCTTGCACGCCTTTCTTCTTGCTCTTCAGCTGCTTGCAATTCTTCACGTAAAAGTTGTATTTGTTGAGTTTGTTTTCTAGACTCTTCTAGAATTGCTGCTTTACGTTCTTTTTTTTCCTGCTTCAATTGTTCTTGACGCTCTTCTTCTCCCATTTCTTGCATTAGTTTTTCGTCTTTTCTTTTTCGCTCTGCAGTTTAACTTGTTTCCATTCTATAATATACTTTGCAAGACATTTTTGAATTTCTGCTGAATTATAAACTCCCTTGGAGGGATCAAAATATGCTGGATCGTTTAGTAGAGAACCTAATTTTGCAGAAAAACCGGAGTTAAACTTTTTCCGGAAACTATCCTGATAATAACTATCCCCAACCTTTCCAATAACGAAGTGCAACATGACCATAATTCTGGATTTCTCAATGGCTGAGCTAATATCCCCCTTAAGATCTTCCATTTTTTCCGCTTCTTTAATTTTTTCGAGAAGAGATGGTGAAAGGCCTTGAACGATGTCCTCATTTACGAAGTTGATACCATTTAAAAACCTTTCATCTCTTTTAAACGCTTCTAACATTAATTTTTCAATTTCCGGAGGCATTTTCGATGGATAGCAACCGAGGCTTTGCGGATCGGCGCCTCTTTCTAAACAGGCTGCAACAATCTCCCATTTCTTATAATGACATGCATTCCAAAATGGGCTTTCAAAGGGTGTACTAAGACTATACCCTGCTTTAACGAATGCAAGAGCTGTGGCATTAGCTTCTGCTTTCTCATCCCTTATTAAATTACAGAGCCATTTTGGAGTGATGACATCTGGGTTGGCCTTGTTTTCTAATAGAGCCATAATAAGAGAGGGACAACTCCTTCTGCCCATTACCACTCTAAGAAGAGTGGCCCCTCCTCTATTGGGTTTATTAACGTCTTCTTCGCAAACTCGAACCATTTCTTCAGCTATTTGCATTTTATCATTTTCAATTGCTACAAAAATCATATCCGCTGTAGGAATGGCTCCTTCCTTTATCAATGCGGAGACTTTATCCCACTGATGATATTTGACGAAACCATCAAGTGATTCTTGAATATTCCTGCTTCTAGCATCATCATACGTACCAGCTATACCAAATTTCAGTAGATCTACCTCAATTGGGGTTCTTGTATCGAATTTTTTTTGTTCCAACTCACTTACAAGTTCTGCCCCAGGTCCAAAGCCTTGCGTTAAAAACCATGATATTTCATTATGTAAACCCCCACCTTTATTTCTATCGGATATTTCATCTTGTAAATTCCCAAGTCTATTTCTATTGCCATATAGAAAATCGATCACTTTGCCCTGGTCCTCATCGAATTGACGAAAATCTGCTCCATGAGACATCATTAAATTACAGAACCACACGTTTCGACTCTTCAGTGCATATGTAATGGCACTTCTCTCTCCCTTTGGAAGATAATTCGGATTAGCTCCTGCTCTTAACAATGTATCTACACAATGACGCTGCTCAATTGCATATGGAAGCATCTCATCGATGTCTGCACCTTTTTTAATCCATTTCACAACCTCAAGAGAACTTTTCTTGCCCTTTAATGCAATAAACAGTTGCCTTGTTGCTTCCTCATTTTTTTTATTCCCTTGAGTATTGTTACTGTGAGTATTTCCACCACCTAGCCCTTTTACTTGTGAGCTTAGCTTATACGAACCATCATCCCGCTCCGTGACAACGAAAGAGGATTGCTCCATGCAAAGCTTAAATTGCGTAAGAGTTGTAAAAGCACGGCAATCACGCCCATTTTCAATAACGACCTTTCTCCCCTTCTCAGTTTTAGCTTCTATACGTTCAGGACTATAAATTTTTAACCATTTGATTTTTTCTACAACAAAATGTTGAGCAAATTCCCCTGTGTATAATTTAATTACAGGAGCTTCTTTAGATTGACTGGACTGAGGTGATATTTCCCCTTCTTTTTGGTATAGTGGTAAAGAGCGATGATAAGTATAACTGGAGGAGATGCCTGACATAAAACAACCTTGATTTAATAGATGTTGGACTGAAAATTATACCTCCTTAAAGATTAAATCAAGAAATTTTTTTTCAGTTTTTTTCTTGTTTATTTGGGAATGATCTTAGGTTGTTGGCCTGGACTTGCGCTGGATCGCACAGGAATTGCACTTCTAGGGGCTATAGCATTTATTGAGCTACAGGATGTTTCTATTTCACAAGCAGCAAGTTATGTAGACCTTTCCGCACTCTCTATCCTTTTTAGCTTTATGATTGTTTCTGCGCAGTTTTACTATAGTGGCTTTTATACACATATCATTGAACGCATGGAAAAATGGAATCTTACGGCTTCTCAATTACTTTTAGTAATCATTTTAATTTCCGCTTCACTCTCTGCAGTACTTATTAATGATATCGTTTTCCTTACACTTACACCTCTTATTATAAAAGTTTGCTTTCGTAAAAAACTTAATCCTATCCCTTTTTTAATAGGGTTGGCTTGCGCTTCCAACATTGGATCTGCGCTGACACTTGTAGGAAACCCCCAAAACTTGTTAATCGGGCAAGTCCTCAGTATCCCATTTATTCAATATTTGAAATTTTCTCTAGCTCGATGCGTTTTAGGCTTGTTCGCAACATGGATCATCATTAGATTTCAAGTTAAAGAAAAATGGTTTGAAGAGAGACAAGACATTTTGACTTTTGGCAAAGTCGTAAAGGGATTATGGTCATCGTTCTACTTCTCCTTATTTTCCTTTTTACTGATATGCCACGAGATAAAGTTTCATTAGTGGCTGCAGGGCTTTTACTGTTGAGTAGACGAATGGCCTCACAAACAATGTTAAGCTTTATCGATTGGCAACTGTTAGTGTTATTTGTGGGTCTTTTTATCGTGAACAGAAGTTTTCTCAATATGTACGATGTCGATTCTTTGCTAAGATTCTTAGAGAGCTCTCACATTGATCTCCAATCACCTATTTGGATTGTCCTGATTTCATTAATTCTTTCCAATATTGTCTCGAACGTGCCTGCAGTGATGTTACTGTTACCTTTTATTAAAACTCATTTTGATGGATCGCTTCTCGCTTTATCAAGCACTCTTGCAGGGAACTTGTTTATTGTCGGGAGTATTGCTAATCTCATTGTGATTTCACAAGCTTCACAATATGGGATAAAAATTGATTGGAGAAAGCATATTAAAGTGGGCTTTCCAGTGACATTAATCACATTTGTTATTTTTATAGGATGGATCGATTTAATATCTTAAAATGAGCAATACTCTTGCAATGACAGCCTCTTTACTTTTATTTTAATTTTTACCATACCCTATAGGGGGCCCACTGGAACGAAAACGTACGCTAAGGAATTTCATCCAATTCGAATGATTGATTTAATAGTCGGAGCGTCCCATTTGTTATATTTTCAGCCAATTTGAATGTGCCCGGAATTGTTCAATTCCTTAGTGTACGTTTTCGTTCCATTGGGCTTCAAACCCCCTATCCAAGACAAAATTATTAAAAAGAAACCTGATATTATTTTTTGTGGTAGTGGGATTTCCCATTCCTGGAGGTCCAGTAAGAGAATTGGGATTCGCCTTTGATACTAAGGGTCCCTTTTACAAAAGAATACTTAAGAAAGCTTTTAATAGAGTTTGCGCACGAATTGCTTCATCAGATTAACTCAAATGAGGAATTCAGATCTTGTTTAATCAAATATCCTTTCACGATTGAGAATGTTAAATTTGCTTGAGTAAATGCCCTATAAGTAGATTCAGATCATCAATTTCTTGTTGATAATGCTTTTGGATTTGATCTAATTGTCGGCCAAGTTTCAAAAAATCCCTCAGTATATCTTGCTCATTCTCAGGCTGATCAAATAAATGCTCTTCATCGTATTCTTTTTGCCGGCAAAGAAGCTCTTCTTGGGCTTGGAAAAGTTCACGCCGTGTATCATCTAGAATAACCGACTTCTCCTGGAATTGTTCTTTAAGCTGTAGATACCTTGATTCTATGCATCGGGTATTTGATAAATCGGGCATTTTCACCCAGACTTTTTCTTGGGAAATGGCCCTCTGTTCCTCCTCTTTCTTTGCCAGTAAAGTACACTGAGCTTGCAAATGATCTTTCTTTAGGAGGGCATGTTCTTGTAATAGCAATTCTTTTTCTTGCTGGATTTGAGCGATGGTTTGATGCAACTTGGCCAATTGTACTTCAGTTTCCCGTCTCTGTATTTGCGATTGATCCTGAGCGTGTTGTAAATAGGTTTGAAATTGTGCTTCCCGCTGTTTTAACTAAACTCTTAGCCTTTTTTGGCTCTCTTCGATTGCTTCTTTACTCCCCTTCTCAATTGCCAATTTCTTTTCACACTCCTCGATATTCTTTTGCTTATGAATATTTTCACTGCGATGCTGTTCATAAAGCTGCTGTAATTTGGCCTGAGAGACGTTAGAGTATTCTTTTCTTGTTCCAAAAGGCTATTGCGGTGCTGCCAATCCAGAAGGTTTTTTTGGAATTCCTCTTGCTCAGCTGCAAGCACTTTTTCCCTTTCCTGGATTTGCTTCAGATCCTGATGAAGTAGCTCTTTTTCTTGACTGCAATTTTGTCCTTGTGTTTGGGCTAAGGCTAATTGAGCTTTTAAAGTTCCTTTTTCTTGCTCTAATTGAGCCAAACAAACATTCAAATGTTGAATTTGTTGTTCTGAATCTGATTGAGGCCATCTCAAGGGTATAATGATTGATATAAATGGGAGTCAATTTGTAAGTCTGAACGATCAAAGGATCGATTGACTCGAAAATAACATTCTCGGGGACGTCCCTTCTTGAAAATTCGATCTTTGTATTAAGGGGCAGGGAAGATCCCTGAACTTTTAAGCGTAATTTCCACCTTTGCGTTGTTTCGGTTTGCTTTGGAGTTGTAAATTCTATTATCTCTATTTCATTTGCTCGGAGAATCAAGGAAAATGGCGTAGATTCAATAAGACGATTGACGGTGTTAGCTAAGGTGTCGACCCTAATTTGATAAACATCAAAATCAATATCTTGAGAATAACGAATACTTTTCAAAAAAAATCGAAGATTACACCCTCCCTTCAAAGCGTATTAAATTTTTATCTAATTTACGTCCTATCTGATCCAGGAACAATAGACATCTTGCATAACCTCATCCTTGCCCGTGCCCCTGCCCTTGCCCTTGCCCGAAAAAGTTCTGGCACGCAATTTAAGAACGATATACCAAAGGACGAGAACTGCTGATTAGCATCGTGTTTATGCAGGTGAAAATGGCTCAAAAACAACGCTAATAGGGCAAGGGCAGGGGCAGCGGGCAAGGAATTGAGGTTATGCAAGATGTCTAATAAATGAAATAGCTCGATATATCGAATGGGGTTATAGGTATTCATCATTTCATAATACCAATAGTTGACAAATTTGTCAAGTGTTGGTATTGCAAGATCCTAATCATAGCTAAAATGAGTTTAAAGAAAAAGATATGAAGCGTGACCCGCATCACATTCGAGAATAATTTTCCTTTTCATCCATGAAACGACAAAAAATAAATTACAGGATAGGCAGGATGAACAGGATTAAAAAAAAATAAAAATCTTGTTCTATCCTGTTCATCCTGCCCATCCTGCTATTTAAATATTCTTAACAGCGATCGCGCTTCGAGCGCAATCGCTGGGAGCTCCTGCTTGCCTTTCCTTAATCTTCTTTTTTTTTCGCGAATCATGTACACTTCCCAATCAACCTAAAAAGAAAGAGATGCGCATGCTTATTTACCTGAAAGATCGGCCTCCTATAGAACTCCCCGAGGGAAGTACTGCCAAAGACTTAGCAGATAAATTGAATTTAAACGGGCCTCACGAAGCATTGGGAGCGTCTGTTAATGGCAAAACCGTTTGCAGAAAGAGATCATATTTAAAGAAAGCAATCCTTCTCCAGCACCTAATTCCAAAATGATAAATTGTTCATCAGGTTTAATATCTTTTGCATCAAGCATCGTTTTCCATACCATAAACGCTTGTGTGGCTAATTGCTTTGCCAAAATTGTATCTTCGGTAGCAGAGGTTGTAAAATGACCCTTAGCTTTCGTCTCTCCGATAGAAAATTCCACTTTGCCTGAGGAATAGTATCCATATTCAGGGTTGTATAGTGATTCTGACATGTATTCGTAAGGATAGGAAATTCAAGCCATGCTGAGGATTTTCCCTAGGGAAAGCCCATCAGCATGGCTTGAATTTCGGTTGTTTAGCGATTTTGATGAAGTAAGATGAAGTAAAAACGATTTATTTGAGACTATTTTGTTATATTTTTAAAATTGATTTTTTTTCAAAAAATGAGGCATTTTGAGATAAGGCTAACCTTAGGAGTAGTCAATCGATTCTATTCCTTTGGTATTTTATAACTTGTAATTTACTTAAGCTAGCTATTGTAGATGATGCAATTTGTATCCTCCCAATGAGGGGGATCTACGCCTTATCCTCCCGATGAGGTGGATCAAATCAATCTTCATATTGAGGAGGATCATGATCTGATTCAAAACAACAGGGCTCCTCAATCGTTGGAAATCCATCAAATGTTCCTGACGACCAATTGACATATTTCTATCAGAAAAATCAGAGGGAGGATCAAAATCGGGCGCTTCTGTTGGCCAACCAATGCCCTTAAGAATGCGCCATATTTTGGATTGGATCTGTAACAATGGTTGTGATCTTCATCTCCTTGCCGCAGAGTGCAAAGAAGAGGATTTACCTCATAAATCCTAGCAATGAGCTTCGCCCAATTAAGGGAAACCTTAGTCACTTCATTTGCCGTATGTTGAAGTTCCGGAGGCACAAGAATTTTTGGCGTTTGAATTGCAGCAGTTGCAACAACTGGCCTTAGAGGAGCATTCGGAGCAAATACTCCATGATAATGATGCCGATGCCGACGAGGAGGTGGGATAAATGCCGCTATTTTGTCGAGAAATTCAATGGGATCAAGTTGGATGAATTTTTTGCCGGTATGTGTGGGCTTCGGCAAACGATAAGTTAGCCACGGGCCGTTCCAGCGCAAATTCTCGCTTGCAAAACAAGGCCTTGCGCAATACCTGATGAGTCGTCTAAACCTTCCCGATCCCAACTTTCAATTTTCACCTTGGCATCGAGAGAAAATCCACTGTTTTCATAGTCGAGCATTTTTTCGACTTCATCTTTTTGGATCCAGTGACGTCTAGCAAAAAGTTTGAGCACGCGTTTGCGAATACTTCTTGAGTATCAGCAATGTCATCAGGAGTAAGAAAACCTCCATGGAAACAAAAAGACCCCTCTTTCATTTCAAATACTCCATCAGCAACAACCAGGTGAAAATGTGGATGGAGGTTCAGCGTGTCCCAAACCGCTGGATAAAGCTAATAGCGCCAAATTGGCGTCCCTAATTCTATGACTGCAGGTGATAATCCTATTTTCTAACCTCATCCACAACTATCCGAAGAACCATTTGAAGATCGCATCTGTTTGAAGATAGTGGCGAATTCGCTTGGGAAAGCTGATCACCCATTGCCGCATGGGAACGGCGGGAATTAGATTTTCAACGAGATGTGCTGATGTCTCGACCATCCTTCGCGTATTGCAGGAAGGACAAAGACCTCTTCCTTTGCAGGAAAACGCAAGGAGGTAATCCTGATGGCAGTCATGGCAATGTGTACAAGCAAAACCATGAGCTAAGATTCCGCACCGAATGTATTGCTTGAATTCATTATCAACATAGCTTGGCACAGCCTTTTGAGTATTTTTGACCCATGTTTTGTAATGCTTTTTGATCACTTGAAAAAGCACCGTTTTTTCGGGCCTTCTCGGCCTATACACTGCGGGTGATATTTTCGGGCAGCTGAGTGTTTTCATTGCAAGTTTCCCCTTCCAGCTAATATCCAAAGGGTATGTTTAGTTTATTTTTGTTGTAGTTTTGAATTTAAAGAATGTTTCGATAATAAACATACGATAGTTTTGGAGCAATCGTACTAATCCTAATGAGGATTTCTCGTTGTTGAATTTTCCGAGGGAAAATTCAAACGAAAATCGAATTTACCCTATGATCGCAAAATCCGGTTGGAGAATTTTATAGTTCACTAAGGATCAGCGAATTGCCTCTTACATTAAGTGTGTGTCTCTTGAATCGTGGTTCTCCTCCTGCAATCGTCATGGGCATCTCAGGAAAAATGGATGAACTCATTTACCGGGAAAAATTTCACCAAGCTCCTTTGCCTGTGATTCGCCGCTTCAGCGGAGGGGGAACTGTTATAGTCGATCACAATACCCTATTTGTCACCCTGATTTGTCAAGCAGATCAAGTTCCGGCATCGCCATTTCCGCGGTCTCTCATGCAATGGTTGGCAGAACTTTATAGGCCATTATTTTCTACACAGCCGTTTGATCTTAGAGAAAATGATTATACTCTAGGAGAACGCAAGTGGGGAGGAAACGCACAATCCATTATTAAGGGACGCTGGCTGCATCATAGCTCGCTGCTTTGGGATTATGACCCCTCCCATGCAGCTTCTGGGGATGGCTCTCATCACAGCTGCGACAGTTGTCATCAATGGATCGGAAACCCACCAAACAAGGGTTACACTGACAAAATTGAAAAGGCTTGGCAAGCCTCTATAGGGCAAGATGATCTTGTACCGTAACTTATTTTGCAGTTATGATCTCTCTCACTAATATATAAATATTTATAAATAAAAAAATTTCCGAGTTCTGGCTACAGCTTTAGATCTAGAGCATCAAGCAGCATTTTCTGTTCCTTATCTGGTACTGAAATAACATTCGGGAGATCTAGGTTACTGATCCGCACGGTCTGGCTTCTAATTGACTTCAGGCGTTCTATTACTTATGATTTCATGAGGCAAACTCATAAAAGTTAGAAAAGTGATCTTCCCAAGCTTTTGTGCTTCGGGAATCCTTTGGACAATATCATATAATGACCTTTCTAAAGTTCTTTGAGGGCAATAAAGGATGGTTTTTCCCTTTTCTTGCGATGCAATACTTATGGCTGACAAATATTCGAAAAGGTAGTCGGAAATAAAAGTTTGCGCCCTACCATAGAATGTTGGTACAGCAAAAGAATTATGAGGAGTTGTACCATAAATGTCGTCAGTGTCTTTCTGAAGTGAAAGACTTGTTAATGGAGCTTATAAATCATTGTAAAAGCAGTTGGAAGACGTCTTCTGGCTGAAGTTAAGCACATCCAACAGAGAGCAAGTGCTTCTGCAGCTGAATGTTGAGCATTTGGTCCGTCCTTCAAAAAGTCTCTTCACAAGTTCTTGAAGGATTTTTGCTGTTAAGAGAATATCTATGGGACAAGCGGACAGCTTTTCGTTTTTAATGATATAGCCGTTGAGCATTGCCATTCCCTCGGGAAATAATATTTCAATAAACCCTCCTTGATCTGCTGGTAAAATGCAGCGTAGGTATTCAATAAAGCTCTTTAAAGAACGCCACTCCAATGTTCTGCTGCCTTTTTGCTTATGGATGTTTTCATAGGTACGTTCAAGATAAGATTCTTAAAGTATCTTCGTTATCTGGTTGCTGAATGATATATGGGAGAATCTCTTGTAAATAGTGATCTTCATGAAGCCATGCATGATAATAGGGCTTCGCTTTTTTCTTAGCTGCGAGAACCTCTGGATGCAACGTGTCCCTCCGGTAAGCCTGCGTAAATCTATAATTCCAGGATACAATAGAGTGATTTTTTTTCTTAACTTCAAGGAGAAATCACCATGTCCCACACTTTGGATGAGGAGCTCATCGAGCTAGCCTCAGAAATTACTATGCTACGTCAAACCAAACAAAAAAGGTTTTCCAAGGCTTTTTGGCAAAAAGTCGTTTCCATTGCAGAAAAATTTCCGCTTGCACAAGTTTGCTGCGCTATCCAAGTCGCTCCTGCTTACCTTCGAAAAAAAATCGCGCTATTTTCTCCTATAACTTCAGAGGGACATATGACCTTTGTAGAACTACTTCCTCCTAAACATGAACCTCTCAATGCTGTTACGATTAGCATTGAAATCCCTTGCGGTAACAAACTGACGATAGAAGGCGCAGCCTCTTCATGTCTAGTCCCTCTGATTTCCGAGTTTCTAAAAGGAGGATCTCTATGCTCCAAGTGACTCCTCATATGCGCATTTTGGTTTGTATGAAACCCGTGGATTTTCGCAAGGGCATTGATGGTATTGCGGCTGTTTGCCGCAACCATCTAAAGCAAGATCCTCATGGAGGCATCTTATTTCTCTTTCGTAATCGCGCAAGATGCTCCATTCGAATCCTTATGTATGATGGCCAGGGTTTCTGGCTATGCATTAAGCGTCTTTCTAAAAACATGATTTCGTCGACCAGCATAATGGGGATGTTCAGGCGGCTGAAAAGTCCTTTATTACTTGGATGGAGAAACAATCTAAAATTTTCGAACGGAGCGAGGATGTGCGGTCCTTTTGGAATGCCGGTGTTATCCAAGGCTATGCAAAGCCCATAACATGCGGAACTTTTTTGAAGAACATTGCAGAACAATCTCAATCAAAATCATTAGAATATTTTTGCGTTCTGCGATTAAGCAGTCTCAATGGGGTTGACGATGTTATCTCCGGAGCTAGGTTTTATCGAAATACAGAGCACGGTGGATTCTATATCTCATCTTTTCGTTGCAAAGAACCCGGGGATATCATTGATTTCGCTTGCATATTCTTCGTCAGCGGCCAGCATGAATTAGAACCATGGGAAAGGATTACAGAAAATAAGCTCATTACAGCTAAAGAGCTCATTAACCTTGAGATTCTTCGTAATCCTAAATACATCGAAAACTACACCATGCCTCTTGAACACATGAGTATGGCGGGGTATTTAGGTACGCGCGATAATGATTTTGACATACATATGAGAAGACCTGAAGATCCTGCGTTCTATTAATGAATAAATCGTGCAAACAGTTGTTTGTTTTAATGGGGGTTCCACATACGCATCAGCCTAATTTCAAAACTTCAAAACACAAGATATTTATAATCAATATATTAAATAAATAACAGGATATACAGGATCGGCTAAGGCCGGCAGGATAATTAAGATGATGGGTTATATCCTGTATTAGTCTGGGACATTAATAAGATGCTTAGCCTCTTTTTAATTGTATTCGAGTTTATCCTGCTATGTGAATTGTCAAGCCATATCGATCACTCCACCCAACTATTTCTCTAATTAGATTACTTGATGTCGTTCGTTGTGCCTTAAATTTTTAAAGCCTACCTGCTATTCGTGGTCAAACTCGTAAGTGCGCCACTAGTTGTTTTTTCGAACATTTTAAAAGTGGGGTGCTCTAAACTGCCGCACGTGATGCACTTTCATGCTCACTAGGATAATGTACAGAGTCACCCCGAAAGTCATCAAATTTTTCTTTTCAGGATCTTTGTTGGTTTATTTTTTTTCTAACCCTACGAGTCGTAGGACTTTTGCATCTGTTGCGATTCTTGCCATTTAAATAGACTTTAAGCTAGCCATACTGGCAAGAATCGCTTCTGATGCTTAAGTCCGGGCCTCAAACGTTACTACAAGTCAATTGAAGTTATAAAAAATGTTATTTACCCCCTCAAGAGAAAAATGCGATCGATGAAGCCGATAGGCGTAGTCGCATCGCTCCGAGATTGTGGTTTCTAATAATTTATTAATGGAATTTACCAAGGATAAAACCTTTCAAGCCACCAATTTATCTTTGTGTGTGCGTTGTTTTTTGTTTTGCGATGTTTTATTAAATTTTAAGGTCGCCCGCTCTACCTTCTGAGCTTCGTAAAGTTCTCCTGTCCTAAAGCAAGCTCTGATGCGTCCAATTAACCTTCTAGCGATAGCAACAATTGCTCTTTTAGCTCCTGATTTCGCAGCAATTCTCTCATAAATAATCTGAAGTTCTTGGTCATGCCGTATTGCTACCCAAGCAGCTTGAACAAGTATTTTCCTCACAATAGGCTTCCCTTGTTTTGTAATATGCCCTTGCCTCGTGTGCTCTCCGGAAGAGTGTTCGCTCGGAGTAAACCCTATATAACTAAATAACTGTCCTTCATTCTTAAATTGCTGTAGATTGCCCAATTCATTAGCTAGCACTCGAGCACTTGTCGGGCCAATTCCACTTGCTGTTTGGTACATTTCATCAATTGCACGATCCTTAATAGCTTGTTTTCTTATCTCTATGTCTATCTCTTTGATCTTTGCATTGAATTCAAACCACATTGCTACAAATTTTCCTACAGTAAACTTAACTCCTGGCAGCATTTCAAATTCAGAAACCCTCTTAATCCATTTTAGACTGACTTTTTTCTCGTCATCAGCAGATATCAGTCCATGTAGAAAAAGAAGGGATTTGATTTGGTTGCCAATCCGGGATCTTTCTTTACAAAAAGTATCTCTCAGCCTTGTTACGGTTCGGTGGTCTTCTTGTTCCACAGTCGGAATATGAACGTTTTTTAATTTACCCTCAGACAAGTGTGCCGCTATTTTAAGAGAATCTCGTTTATCTGTTTTTACTCGGCTATTTGACGTTTCTATACCTGCTGCATGAGCAACAATATTTTCAATTCCGGCGGCCTCTAAAGTTCTATGTAAATGAAAGCCGCAAAATCCCGCTTCATAAGCAGTCTTAATTTTTCCCGAGCCAAATCGCTTTTTAAGGTAGGCAATCAAACCCTGAGGTTCGGCTTTTAATGTGTCTCTCTTAACAATAGTTCCATCGCATATCGCCGTTACTGAATAGGTTTTTTTATGCACATCCATTCCTACAAAAATACTTTTTCCGGTATAGTCTTTCATATGCGAACCTCCATTTTGGATTTTGGTACAAATACCGTAATTGGAGTGTTCGCTCTTTTTCAAGAGAAATTTTCTTTAAAGATATACTAGAAACTCAGCATAGCAACTGCCGCCACAGGCGATCATGCCTATCCTGTTTTTTTTAGTTTTAGCTTGATGCACACGCTTTTCAAAAAAGTTTAGTGAATAGCATGATGCAGGATGGACAGGATTAAACAAAATAAAATTGAGTTGATTTTATCATGTCTATCCTGTTAATAATTAATTTGTTGAGTTTTTATCTACTTTCTTTGTTTAAATTAGCTTAATGCGAATGGGGCATAGCCCTGGGTAGGATTAAGAGAATTTTTGCAGTCTGTAGGACTGCCAGAATGATTCATTAAACAAAATAAATTACTTTAACAAAGTCGCTCTCTGGCAGCCCTACAGGCTGCTATATTTTTCTAAACCTTACCCAGGGCGATGCCCTGGGCTGTGTGCAATTAGAGCCCTTCAGGCTCATTCAAACAGTCAGTTCTTAGCCTTATTTACTTCATGGGGATCTAAAAAAATATCGTAGATATAAGCAAGGATTACAAAGATACCGCTTGTTTTTTACTTTTTCATCAAAACCTCCAATCATTCTTTATTTATACGTCAACGACAAGTCATCATTGCGAAAGGAGGGTGATAAGAATGATCCCTACGAAATTTTCACGAAATTGGTATCTCAATCCTCGCGTTGCCATTAAAGTGGATGGACAGTATCTTTGGTTTAATCGTACTTTGATCAATAAATGTCATAAATTTCGTAATGAAACTAGCTTTATTTGCCGAGCACAGGCTGTTTTTTAAATGCATCAGCCTAGAGTGATAGTGTCAACATTTAGGGCGCCCCGCGATTTCAGTTCTAATTTAAATTCTTCCCAATCAGTAATCAACCCCCAGGTGTTGCCTTTCTCAATCCTACAAGGGGGTTTTATCTCAGCATCTTTCATATCGCTCATCAAGAAAGAAGTCTCTTCACCAATAAAATTACAATTTATAAAAGTCACTTTTTTAAAATTGCAGTTAAGGAAACGGCATCTAGAAAGCTCGCAATGTTCTAATACAGAATTTGATAAATTCGTGTTTTTAAAAATAGATCCTTTTTGGTGCAGGCGTTTTAATGACATGTTTGATAAATCTAAATGGGACAAATCGAGAGTACCTCTATGCCAAAAATTAGTCTTATCTAGCCCCAATCCCAGTTTTTTCCTACGAGAAAGGATGCTTTTCCTTAAGGATTTTCTTTTTCGTTCATCATTCTCACCCAGATACTCTAGAATTAAATCTCTAATTTTTGAGTCAAATAAGCAATCATTAAAGAGCCCATTTTCAAAGATACCTTCCAATACATTTCCATTACTAAGTGTTCTCTTTCCTTGTCCTTGTAACTTGCCGTAAATAAAATTACCCGTCTCAAACTTAGTTTTTCCTTCAGGGAATGTTCTCGTACCACCACCATTTAAAACGCCAAGTTTAAACTCTCCCTTTTCCGTTACTCCGTCTGGATAGGTTCTTGTTCCCTGACCTGTTAATTGCCCATTTTCGAAGGTGCCTTCCAGTACGCCCCCATCACTAAGTGTTTTCTTTCCTTGTCCATGTAACTTTCCAGAAATAAAATTTCCTTCTTCAGTTACTCCTTGAGGAGTTGTTCGCTTACCAAGGCCATTTAATCTGCCAAATTTAAACTCTCCATCCTCTATTTCTCGGTCTGGATAAGTTCTTGTTCCTTGACCGGTTAGTTGCCCCTCGATAAATACCCCTTCCTCAATTATTCCATCAGGATAAACAATTTTTCTTCTATCATTTTGCTTTTCCTCTTTGACTTCAATCCCAAGACCCTCTTCCTTACGATTTTGGACAGTGCCTTTAAAGCACCGATGACGTAAAACATAGAGAGCAGCCAAACAAGCAAAAGCTAATGAAACAATCAAAAGAATTTTCTTCTTTTGAGGGGCGAGAGATGATTGAATGTTTTGCGTAAAAAAAGATGCTGCAAAACTAGAGAAACTTTGAATATTTATCATTAATTTTCCTATCCGAACTTTCATCAAAAATAAAGAGAGTCACAACTTTTAATAGTTAATTGAAAATGTCAATTTTAAACATAAACAAAAGCAATTAAAACTTAGATCGTATTTTATTTGATTGAATTTAGCTTGTCAAGTTTCTTATTGCATCATCTAGTAAATATCTGCTATAGATATAATCCCCTTAAAATCATTTATGGAGTTACTATGAAAAGAAAGTTAGCGCTTATCTGGTTTGTCAGTATCTCTTTTTTATTTGCAAACTCTTTGCAATGCGCCCCAAAACAGCGTGTAGCAGTGATCGGCGGCGGTGGATCGGGATTGACCACCACTTGGCTCCTCGATGCAGATTACGATGTCACCCTATTTGAAGCCCAGAATCGCCTGGGAGGACACGCCAACTCTATTGAAGTTGACATCGCAGGAAATTTAATCCCGATAGAAGCAGGTTTTGAATTCATTTGCGAATCTCAATTTCCCCATTTCTACAACCTCTTAAAAAACATTTTGAAAGTTGCCTTACATGAATACACTTTGACCTCAACCTTCTACCGGACGGACAACACAGAAGTTCTGATTCTTCCTCCCCTGCATGATGGAAAACTCGAATGGCAATCGCTATTGCCCCATGCAGCATTTACCATGATGGAATTTGACCATATACTCAATGCTGGAAAGCCATTAATCCAGACTCAAAATGTAGGGATAACATTGGAAAATTTCATGGATTCCCTTCTGGTTACCGATCAATTCAAAAATGAATTTTTCTATCCCTTTTTGGCCGCAGGCTGGGGCGTAAGCAAAGAAGATATTAAACAATTCGCTGCATATGATGCTTTGAAATATGTGGTTGAAGGTAAAGAAGCCAAGCATTATCAATGGATTGAAATTGTAGGCGGCACACAAAAATATATTCAAGCTTTAGCCGCCCAACTCGTTAATGCAAAAATTAAACTCTCTACAAGCATTGTCAGCTTAACTTATCACGATAATGTATACACCATCGTTGAAACTGATGGGACCCATTCGGAATTTGACCATCTTGTGGTGGCCACAAATGCAAATCAAGCAAGCGAACTATTAAAAAATATCCCTGAAGCTCTTAATATTCATACTATCCTGAGTCAAATCGAATACTTTAAAACCACCATAGCTATTCATGGCGACCCGCGCTTCATGCCTGCAGAAAGCAAAGACTGGTCGGTGGTGAATGTTCGCTATGACGGTATCAATAGTGCTACCACTGCATACAAGGGTTGGCTAAGCCCTACTTCCCCTATTTTCAAATCGTGGTTGACCTATGATGTGTGCTCTTCTGAAGATAAGGGTAGCCCGCTGCCGGATCCCTTGTATGCCCTTGTTTATTATGAACATCCTAAAGCCAATTTGAAGTACTTTCAGACTCAAAAAGCCATTGGCATGGTCCAAGGCGATCGGAATCTGTGGTTTGCAGGGAATTATACGCATGATAACGACTCTCATGAAAGCGCTATCATGTCAGCAGTTAATATTGCAAAGCAGTTGGCTCCCCAATCGCAACGTTTAGCACAAATTAGCGCTATCTCGGGGGATTGAGGTATAATTTGGTTAAGGATGGTTGAATGAGCCTGAAAGGCTCTAATTGCAACAGTCTAGCACGGATTTTCATTCAGATTTTTTATTTAATGAATTTTGAAACGACTCAATTGAAGCTAGTATCTGGATGAATGAGCCTGAAGGGCTCTAATTGCACACAGCCCAGGGCATAGCCCTGGGTAGGATTAAGAGAATTTTTGCAGTCTGTAGGACTGCCAGGATGATTCATTAATCAAAAATAAATTACTTTAACAAAGTCGCTCTCTGGCAGCCATACAGGCTGCTATATTTTTCTAAACCTTACCCAGGGCGATGCCCTGGTCTGTTGCAATTAGAGCCCTTCAGGCTCATTCAAACAGTCAGCCTATAGCTTCGCTACCTTTTCAACTTAATTGAAAAATTTTACTTGCTAAAAGTATATATATTATGTATACTTTTGGTATAGGATAATGCAAAGGAGTTTTATGCAAACTTACAAAAAAAAATTATTCAAACATGGAGGAAGTAAAGCTGTTGACCTTCCAATGGAAGCATTTGCTAAAAAGCATGGTGCTAACGAGGTCATTATTGAAGTCAGAGATGATGGTCTTTTCATCTACTTAGATGATTTGACAAATATGGAATCGGACGCCCGATTTCATTTATTCATTGAAGCATTATTCCAAGATGCTATGGAACACCCTGATCAACTTAAGAATCTTGAAGAAGTATGGGACGAAGAATGGGAAGAGTTGCTTAAAGGAGTAGATGGTGGAGACGACACGTAAATATCTACTTAAGGTCCATAAATTTTATTCTGAGAAAGTGGATAACCTCAAGCAGGAAATAAAAAAATTAAAAGCCTCTCTCGATCATGAAACATTTCTCCAACATCCTGACGTAAAATTCGCGGCTCGCCTTAAAAAAGCAACCCAAGAGATCATCCCAGAAGACCCTGATAAAAAAGAATACCAACTTCATGGGGATCTAAAAAAATATCGTAGATATAAGCAAGGATTACAAAGATACCGCTTGTTTTTTACTTTTTCATCAAAACCTCCAATCATTCTTTATTTATACGTCAACGACAAGTCATCATTGCGAAAGGAGGGTGATAAGAATGATCCCTACGAGATTTTCACGAAATTGGTAAAGAAAAAAGAAGTGTCATATGACCCTAATGATCCCACCATTCAAAAATGGATTAGAGAACTTTAAAATTACTTATGATATTAACTCAAGGCTTGAATTTAATCCTCTGCTATATTAATATAACTTTATAAAAACCCTTTGATGGAGCTTACCAATGGCTAGCAAGCGTGAAAACATTAAAATGAAAAGTTCTAAGAGTCATTTTCATTATTACACCACTAAAAATAAGACCAGCACCCCTGAACGTTTAACCCTTAAAAAGTACGATCCCATCGTACGCGAAAGAGTTGAATTTAAAGAAACTAAGTAATCGGATAATGTTTGAACTTTCTGTCGCCTGCAAATACCTTATTCCTCGCCGGCGACAGCTTTCTGTCTCGATCATCAGCTTAATTTCTATTCTAGTCATAGCCCTTGTCGTCTGGTTGATTGTTGTTTTTTTTTCTGTAACAGATGGCCTTGAGAAAAGCTGGGTTAATAAATTGACAGCCTTGACTGCCCCTATCCGGGTCACTCCCTCCGAGGCATACTATCATTCTTATTATTACCAAATTGATAGCGTGAGCGAAGCCTCTGGTTACTCTCATAAAACCATTCGAGAAAAGCAAGAAACGCTTACGGCTGACCCCTATGATCCCGACGTTGATGAGGAAATTCCGGCATATTGGCCAGATCCTGACCAAAATGCTGAGGGTTCTTTGAAAGACCTTGTCAAGTTGGTTTACACTTCTATAGACGACATTCAAAATGTTCCCGGATTACATGCCCGGGACTTTGAACTGACTGCCACGCACATCCGTCTGCGGCTTTTGCGCCAAACACCTATCTTTCATTCCCAAAATGTTTATGGGGGCACCACACAGTCGGCTTTAGCTTATCCGGCTTATTTAGGCAATTTCGAGGTCAATAACCCCCGTCTGGAGCAAACCTTGCTGCCCATTGAAGAGCGCGACCTCAATAATTTTTTACAACTCATGGGGCTTGCTAACAATGAAAGTTCCGAAGATCTTGATGGAACTGACAAAACATTTTTTAGGGCTTCTGTCGTACAAAGAAGATTAAAGGATTTTTTTGATGTTGTGACGATTAACCGCTTAAAAGCTCGTTCCTTTGGCTGGACCATTCCTCGCCGCTTGCTTCCTTCTCACGCAAAATGGGAGGCCTTTGCCATTCAAAGAGAAAATCAAGTGATTCGCCTTATCCTACCCCAAAAGAGCCAACACCTTTCAATCCTTCAAAAAGAATTAGAAGAGCAGGGATTGAATGTGATTCCCAGCCAAGTAATCATTCAAGAAGGTGTGGTGACTTTTCAGTTGCCTCAACAAGCGCCACAGGAATTTTCTTCACGTTTCCCTTTGACTTTAGTCGGAGGATCTGAATTATCTGCGCAGCTAGATAAAAGTTCACTTGGTAAAATCCAAAGAATCGAAGATTTGCATTTTGCCGTCAAAGTACCCATTCAAGGTACTCTGTTGCGAGGGAAGGTACCGTATCGCGGTTTAGAAATTGCTGCTGCAGATATCCTCAAAAGCTCAGATACAGAAAACACCTTTCCTGTGTGGGTGCACCGAACAAATCAATCAAACGCTTCAATTTCCTTTGTTTTGCCAAAGGATCCAGATGTGGGTGATGGAATTGTCCTTCCCAAAAGCTTTCGCGATGCAGGAGTGATGATGGGTGATCGAGGATCGCTGAGTTATTTAGCACCTACCCCAAGTATGCTTCAAGAACAACAGCTTCCCATTTATGTGGCTGGATTCTATGATCCAGGAATCATCCCCATTGGAGGAAAATTCATTTTAGCCAGCGATGAAGATAACCTCGCTCATTCGTGCTTCTCATCAAGTAGATGACAAAACTGCCATGACTAACGGGATCAATGTGCGGTTTGACCGGTTGGATCAAACAGAACATGTGAAAGCTCAACTACAGCAAGCTTTTAAAAATAAAGGGATAAACCGCTATTGGACTGTGGAAACCTACCACGAATATGAATTTACAAAAGAAATGATGCAAGAGCTTCAAAGCCAAAAAAATCTATTTATGCTGATTGCTGTGGTCATTATTATCGTCGCTTGTTCGAACATCATTTCCATGCTGGTCATTTTAGTGAATGATAAGAAATTGGAAATTGGCATTTTGCGCTCCATGGGAGCCTCTTCGCAAAGCATTGCCTTCATTTTTGGGTTGGCCGGGGCTCTTATTGGCGTTTTAGGCAGCCTTACCGGCATTGCAGCGGCGATAGTTACTTTGCATCATCTGGATGGATTAGTCTGGTTATTAAGCCGCTTGCAAGGCCATGATATGTTTAGCACCCACCTCTATGGGCAAATATTGCCCAGTGAATTGAGCTACCAGGCTCTTACTTTCGTCCTAGCAGCCACAGTGGGCATTTCCCTGCTCGCTGGTATAGTACCGGCAATTAAAGCCTGTCTTTTGCGCCCCTCTCATATTTTAAGATCAAATGGAGGCTAAGCATGTCTCCCCTTCTTGAAGCCAAAAATATATGTAAAGCCTTCCATCATCCGAAAGTTGTGGAGATCCTTAAAGGCATTTCCTTGCAAGTATTTCCCGGAGAATCTGTAGCCATCATTGGACGTTCTGGAGAGGGAAAAAGTACGTTATTGCAAATTCTAGGAACTCTAGAAGAACCCTGCCAGGGTTCTATATTCATTGAGGGTCAAAAGGTTTTAGCTTCCAACCGCACGCGCTTCCGCAATAAAAAGATGGGCTTTGTCTTTCAATTTTTTCATCTATTGGAGGATTATAGTGCACTGGAAAATGTGCTTATGCCTGCCCGCATTGACCGACAACCTATTGGAAAGGGATCGATCGCCCATCAAAGAGGAATGGATTTACTTGAAAAAGTAGGCCTGGCCGATAGGGCTCATTTTCATACTAAACTGCTATCGGGAGGGGAAAAGCAGCGGGTTGCCCTTGCAAGGGCCATGTGCAATAATCCCAGCCTCATTCTGGCAGATGAACCTTCAGGCAATCTTGACAGCCAGACCGCACAAATAATCCACCAAATACTGATCAATTTTGCCCACGATCAACGGAAGGCTTTGCTGTTAGTTACTCATGACCGGGAATTGGCCAAGCTCTGTACGCGGCACTACGAACTGAGTCAAGGTCTACTGCTTCCTATTTAATGCGAGTTTTGGATAAGCAAAGCTTTTTCAGGCCCCGAGCTTACTAGGGGCTAGAGTAGGTACAAGACTCTAGCAACACGTTTTAAGAGACGATTCGAGTAAGGAGAGTGGTGCTTAGTGGGCGTCTAGGCTGGTTTACCGCAGAGCACGCTGAGTAAACGCGGAGAGAACTTTGATCACTAAGAGCCTGTTCAAAATCTTTTAAATAGATAATTTCTCGAAACTTTCTTTGCCTAAAAAATTTTAGTGTCGAACACTTCAGCAGTTAAAACTACCACAGAGCCCACAGAGAACACAGAGAGGGGTTATATCTTCATTCGACAAATGCCATCTACTAATCGCTTTACATTAAAATTAATAAGCAATCCTCGAGTACAGGTTCCATAAAGCCGTAAATAAGACAGTAATTGTGCTTCATGTATTGGGGCTATTGTTCAATAGCGGCCCCAATGATATTACCCGTTAATGGATCAGTTTCACGCCCGTCTATTTCTTCAGATATATCTGGATTAATTAAATAATTCATATGACCCCTCTCTGTGTTCTCTGTGGGCTCTGTGGTAGTTTATTGTATCTAACAAAAGATTTTGAACAGGTTCTAAGGAAAAGATGCAGTAAGCTCGGAGATTTCAGGAAAGTTGTTGACCATTCGACAGACACCTTACAAAAAATCTCTGCGCTTCCTCGGCGATCTCTGTGGCTCTGCGGTTATTCCTTGTAAATCTTGTCAGCAGAATAGTGGCATATGCTTATGATCCGTGAAAGCCAACTGTGCATTTGACGGTGAGGGAGAAACAACCGTTATTAGGCTAAATTATTGTCCACAATGCAATTTAAAAACGTTTTGGATAAGCAAGCTTATCCAAAACTCGCGTTATTTAAAGAACTGGCAAAAAGCGACGGATCCAGTAAGATCGGTAAGCTTCGGCTACTTCTCCCCCCTCACCTAAATTATCAGCTAATCGATTGCAAAATGCTACATAGATATAAAGAGCCGGAACAAGGATAATATCTTTAATGATGGATTGTATGACATAAAGAAGCGAAGCTGACGTTCGAGCTGGCAGGGTAAAACCCATCTTATTAGAAAGTTTATAAGCTAAGGAAAAACTCAATGTATTCAGAATTGTGGATTTAAACACCGGCCAAATGCGGTAGCGACACATTTCAAGAAATGAAGCATTCTGCACATTTTCCGGCGTTACCTCCTGATAGGGGCGAATGTGAAAAATTCGAGAAAAAATCTGATCGGCAACCTTCACACATTTTTGCTTTAATTGGATCACTTTCCAGCAATGATAGCGAAACTGATCCTTCAAATCTAATTGATCTTCAGGAACCCTTTCCAAGGCTTCTAAATAAGCTCCCACCCCAATAAAATCATCAAAGCGAGTTTCCAACAGATTAATGGCGAGCTTAATTTGATAAGCAAGAAGAAACCATATGGCATAATTTAAAGGAGAAATCCCCGCTTTCGGATAGATAACCCTCCCAATTAAACCATATACCCCTCCAATAGCTGCAGCTGTTATTGCAGAACCTGCCCCATTATAAAACCGATCAGGAGCTATAAACCCAAATAGAAGATCCATAAATCATTAGGCGTCTGTTACAATAAGAAAATTAGCAGGTAATTCAGCTTCACTAATATTAATTGCTTCCTCTATTGCTAATTCTGGCCCTTCATTACTAGGAAGCCACGTATTATCATACTGATGAAATGCCGTGTGGCGATGAGTGGCAGGATAATCTTTAAAAGGGATGAATTTGGGCTTTGACGGTTCCCCATTAGCTAGTGCATCTTGTTTACAATTAATTACATACATTTCCAGATTCTTAACAGCAGGCCTTTCAGCCCCTTGTTGCGGCTGTATGGCAGCTTGCTGGGGTTGGACGGCAGCTGGCTGGGGTTGAACGGCAGCTGGTTGCTGCACGGCTTGCTCTGGTACATTCACGTCTAAAATTTCTTCCTCTTGAATGAGAACTGGTTCAGGATTGACGCGCTGTTCTTGATTAAGCCCCTGTTCTTTTGCATCTAACTCAGCAAATTCTGCGGGATACATCTCAGCTAGGAAATCACAATACATTTTATTTTCATTTTCACGATCCGCTTGTTCTAGCTCTCTTATTTCCTCAAGCATGATGTTTAAACGGATTTGGTCCATCTTTTGGAATATTCCTCCGACAAAACCAATCACATTCAGCAATAAAAATCCTTGAGCCCCCAAAAGTGTATAGCCCATGGCCTCCACAATATGTATTCCCAGCTCTTGCGGAATAACGCTTGTAACTGTTTCATGAACTTGCTCGCCTAAAGCCCTTCGTGCGATTTCCATGGTAGATAGATCGCGGTCAGCAATTTTTGTTTCTCGAATTTCTTTTGCCGTACGAATATCGAGGATCTTAGAAAAGACAACGTCAACATCATGAGGAATCTTTTCGGCTTTTGAGATTACTTTCCAGGTATGCTGACGCAAACGACTAATAGAACTTTCTTCTTCCGGATGAGCGAGATTCTCGTAATGTTCCCGATCGCCTAATATCTTCATCCCAATATCATATGTTAAACGAACAGTTTCAATTATTGCAGCGCTTATTAATCCTGATAGGACATAAGGAATGGGATTAAATATGTCCACTGGTCTTTTGAAGTACATAGACCCAAGCTTATCAATCCCTCGGATAACCCAATAAAAAGCATAACCCGAAAAAGCTCCAACAGCTAGTGCACCGATTATTTCCCCAACCCTTTTCACACCGGAAGGAAGCTCGAAGTCTTGCGGAAGGGCCGCATCCGGGTTAGGATGGCAAATAATTTGTTGCTCGAGATTCATATTATTTTCCTTGATATTACTTCTATTATAAAAAAATATTGTAACTTAAAACTTTTTTGTTGTCAATAAACAAAAAAATTAAAACCCTATAAAGAATTTTCCAAAAAAAACTTGACAGATTCAAAGCCAATGCACAAGATGAGCCTCATGACTAATCCATTATATTCTACTTTTACTGAGAAAGAACCCTTCTTTCGCTGGAGCTTTTGGATAGTAGGCTTAAGCCTTGTCGCTGGTTTAATTTTATCGATTCTGTCTTGGCTAGAGCTTTGCGTCGAACACTGCTCAGTCAATCGGGATTATCTCCTCTTTGGCCTTCCCTTTGCCATTGCAGGGATGCTATTTTTTTCAGTGTTAACTATATTGCACATTTTATCCAAAAGCTATCTATTTCTATCAAAATTGGTGGGATGGTCCGTGGCCGCCGCTCTTGGATCGGAAATCATGTTTATCGCTGTACAGAAATATCAAATTGGTCATTGGTGTCCCGTCTGTTTAAGTATAGCAGCTACAGTTGCAGTAATTAACTTAGTGTTTTTCGCAGACTACCTTAGAAATCTAATTATTCAACGTCACAACCCTGGAGATGCCATGAATAGAATCAAACAAGGATTACCCTCTTTATCATTCATCTTTTTGGGATTCTTATTGGCTTTTTTGGGAATTAGTAAACCTGATTCCGCCCAAGCAGAGATTAATGACATGAAAGAACGCTTAGCTTTTGGCAAGAAAAACAGTGCGGTGGTGGTTTACGTCATCACTGATTGGTTCTGCCCGGCTTGTAAGAAAATTGAACCTGAATTTGAGAAACTCTATCCAGAGATTGCCTCTAAAGCAACCATTTATTTTGTTGACTATCCCATCCACAAAAAAAGTTTGAATTTTACTCCTTATAACTTAGCCTTTCTGATTCACAATAAATCGCAATACTTTAAAGCTCGTCATGCCCTGGCTGACTTAACAACAAAAACCGAAACTCCTACAGACAATGACATCATTAAAGAAGCTAATAGATATAGAATCGCTTTCAACGAATTGACGTTTTTGGATGTGAAGAATGGGATCGATTTTTTTGATAAAATTTCAGAAAAATACAATCTCCAAGCCACGCCGACAATTATTATCACGAATACACATAAAAATCTTACAACAAAATTTGAGGGAAGTGATGAATTTAATCCTGAGAAAATATTAAAAACCATTGAAAAACTAAACAAATGAAATTTGCCACGCAAGCCATCCATGCAGGATGGCACCCCGATCCACAAACAGGATCGGTGATGCCGCCTATTTATTTATCAACGACTTTTGCCTTAGATACACCTGGGCAATGTCATGAATTTGAATATACGCGAGCCAACAATCCCAATTTTGTCATACTTGAACACACATTAGCTCCCTTAGAAGGAGCAGACTATGCCACCGTCTTCTCTTCTGGAATAGGCGCTTTAATGGCAATGATTTCTACCCTTTCTCAAGGGGACAAGGTGGTAGCTTTGAATGGCATCTATGGGGGAACTTACCGTCTTTTCACACATGTGATGCAAAAATTTGGCATCGAATTCATTAACATTTATTCAACTGGCCCAAAAGAAATTGAACAAGCTCTTCAACTAAACCCTAAATGGCTTATGTTTGAAACCCCTACAAATCCCCTATTAAATGTGTTTGACATTGAAGAAATAACCACTATGGCAAGATCCTATGGAGTAAAAAGTATAGTAGATAATACATTTGCCTCCCCTTATTGTCAAAATCCTCTGAAATGGGGCGCCGACATCGTCTGGCACAGTACAACGAAATATATTGGAGGACACTCGGATGTCATTGGTGGGGTTGTGTTGACACAAGATAAAGACTTCAAACAAAAGCTTGATTTTGCTCGAAAAACTCTTGGAAATAATCCTAGTCCCTTCGATTGCTGGCTTTTGACGCGCGGCGTTAAAACTTTAGCCCTCCGCATGGAACAACATCAGAAAAATGCGTTATCAGTCGCTGAATTTCTTCAGCAGCATCCAAAAGTTAAACGGGTTAATTATCCCGGCCTACCTTCTCATCCTCAATACAACTTAGCCAAAAAGCAAATGCAGGGATATAGCGGAATGTTATCGGCGGAGTTTCATTTGTCATTAGAAGAGACACTTAAACTGCTAACTACTTTCCAACTTTTTACCTTGGCTGAAAGCTTGGGAGGAGTGGAATCCCTAGTCTCTCATCCCGTCACCATGACCCATGCGGTGATCCCTCCGGAAAAACGTCAAAGCCTGGGACTGCACGAGGGACTAATCCGCTTTTCGATCGGAATAGAAGATAGCGAAGATTTAATTGAAGATATCGGCCAGGCATTGTCAAAAATTGGTTGATTAAAAGTTTCTATTCGCTCTAATCTATACCACTCTAAAGCAACTTAATTGGGTACCCTATGGACAATTATTTTTTTGAGTATCTTGAATCGCAATTAGATAGTTTAAAAACGCAAGGATTGTACAAGCAGGAACGGGAAATCACCTCCCCTCAAGATGCTGAAATTACCATTCGCGGTGGACGCCAGGTCCTCAATTTCTGCTCAAATAATTATTTAGGGCTGGCCAATCATCCTGACATCATTCAACAAGCCATTGATAGCTACTCTCACTATGGTTTTGGACTATCTTCCGTCCGTTTCATTTGTGGAACACAATCTGTCCATAAGGAACTTGAAAAACGTTTAGCTCATTTCCTAGGCACTGAAGATAGTATCCTTTATTGCTCATGCTTTGATGCCAACGGAGGATTATTTGAAACGCTATTAGGTCAGGAAGATGCCATTATTAGCGATGCTCTCAATCATGCGAGCATTATCGATGGGATTCGACTATGTAAAGCTAAACGCCTGCGCTATGAGCATAATGACATGGCTAGCTTAGAGGAACAACTAAAAGAGGCTCAAGGATCGCGCTTCAGGCTCATTGCTACTGATGGTGTTTTTTCAATGGATGGGACAATAGCCAATTTACCTGCCATTTGCGACTTAGCCGACCAATATAAAGCCCTTGTGATGGTAGATGATTGCCATGCTGTGGGTTTTATGGGGGCTCAAGGAAAAGGGACTCATGAATATTGCCAAGTGATGGGGCGCATAGACATCATCACCGGAACATTAGGCAAAGCTTTAGGAGGAGCTTTAGGAGGCTATACGTCAGGACGAAAGCCTTTGATTGACTGGCTGCGGCAGCGCTCACGACCCTATCTTTTTTCTAACACCTTAGCACCTAGTATCGCATATGCATCGCTCAAAGTTCTAGATCTCATTGAAACTTCAGATGACCGGCGTCAACGCTTACATCACAACAGCCGTTATTTCCGGGAAAGATTAGAAGCCTTAGGCTTCAACTTAATCTCCGGCAAACACCCCATTATTCCGGTCATGTTGGGAGATGCCAAACTGGCACAGGATTTTGCGGCCCGCATGTTAGATGAAGAGGTGTATGTCATCGGATTCGCTTATCCAGTTGTCCCCCAAGGGAAAGCTCGCATTCGGACCCAAATGTGTGCGAATCATACCAAAGAAGAGTTAGATAAAGCGCTTGCAGCCTTTGAAAAAGTGGGTCGAGCTCTTAAGGTCATTTAAAAAAACCATTTACGATTAGTGAGATAAAACCACCATGAAAGGATTAGTAAAAAAAGAGCGGAAGCCCGGATTGTGGATGGAAGATGTTCCCCTGCCTACAATTGGAGATCATGAGGTCCTAATTAAAACGATCAAGACATCCATTTGCGGGACTGATGTTCACATCTATAACTGGGATGAGTGGGCACAAAAAACCGTTCCCGTGCCCATGGTCATCGGGCATGAATTTATGGGAGAAATTGTTGAAGTCGGCAAGCAAGTCAAGCATTTGAAGCCCGGAAAAAGGGTATGTGGTGAAGGACATATCGTGTGCGGTGAATGCCCCAATTGCCGTATGGGCAAAAAGCATCTTTGTATGAATGTGGAAGGGATGGGCTACGATCGACCTGGGTGCTTCGCGGAATATTTTAGCTTCACTGCCGAAAATGTATTTGTTTTACCCCCCTCCATCCCTGATGACATAGCAGCGATTTTTGATCCTTATGGTAATGCAGTGCATACCGCTCTTTCATTCGAGCTGACCGGAGAAGATGTTCTCATTACGGGAGCTGGTCCCATTGGCATGATGGCAGCAGCTATTGCTCGGCATGCCAGAGCTCGAAATGTTGTGATCACCGATGTCAATGATTATCGCTTGAATTTAGCACGGCGTCTAGGTGCTACAACCACTGTCAATGTTCAAAAGAATTCGCTTGATGATGTCATGAAAGACCTTCATCTTACTTATGGCTTTACTGTGGGCTTAGAAATGTCGGGCCATCCGAATGGACTTTCTACCTTGCTAGAGAAGGTGCAGCATGGGGGCCGCATTGCCCTATTGGGAATTCTTCCTCCGAACACCTCAGTTGATTGGGATTTAGTTATTTTTAAAATGCTTACCTTAAAGGGAATTTACGGCCGGGAAATTTTTTCCACTTGGTATAAAATGGTTCATCTTCTAGAGAGCGGGTTGGATTTAACTCCTATCATTACCCATCAGTTTCCGATTGATGATTTTCAAAAAGGTTTTGACGTGATGTTGGAAGGGCGGGCAGGAAAAGTGATCCTCAATTGGGTCTAATTGGATGGGGGTTGGATTTGTTCATTGTCCAACTCGTCCATGACCAATTTTTCCTAGCACTTATGCATAGCTCTATTATAGTTTACTTAGTTAACTACTTTTCTAATCTTAATTAAAGAAATCCTGAATGCCAGAACTGCCTGAAGTTGAAACTATCGTGCGAGAGTTGCGTGAAGCCCAGCTCATTGGTGCAAAAATTATAATGGCACGTGTTTTTTGGAACCGAAGTATCGATCCTCCTAATTCACACGACTTTATTAGACGGATTGCTGATCAAACAATTGTAGATATTCACAGGAGGGGGAAAAATATTATTTTCACCCTCAGCAAAGAGACCTTAATTGTTCATTTGCGAATGACGGGAAAATTTTCAATTGTCTCATCCAACCAATGTGCACCCCTCAAACACGAACGCGTGCAATTATGCCTTGCAGATGGTCGAATCATACGCTTTGAAGATCAACGTAAATTCGGCAAATGGCATCTTTCAAATAATCCTCTAGAAAAACTAAGTAAACTTGGCGTAGAACCGCTTTCTGATGATTTTTCCCTCCAACGATTCAAAACATTGCTTAGCCATCGAAAAAGTCCAATCAAATCCTTTTTATTAGATCAAAAGTATATTGTCGGTCTGGGCAACATTTATGTTGATGAAGCCCTTTGGGAAGCAAAGATACATCCCTTGCGACGGATCTCCACACTATCCGATAAAGAAATTCGCGCACTGTATACGGCTATTCCCAAGGTATTGAAACAAGGAATCGCCAACATGGGCACCACCCTAGGCTCTTCGCAAGCTAATTATTATAGTGTCAGCGGCCGTAAAGGAAGCAATCAGCACAAACTAAATGTCTTTCGCAGAGAACAACAGGCGTGCCCACGATGTGGTGAAACCATCCTCAAAACAGTTGTAGGGCAGCGAGGAACTCATTTCTGCCCTAACTGCCAAACCTAACTTCAGTAACAAAAACAAAATTCGCCCCATGGTTCATATTCAATTGTTTTCAATTAATAAAAAGTGTAATATGTAGTCACTTTCTAGGATAAAATAGAGAGTATGTAATTTTTTTAGTTAATGTATAAAATATTAAATTTCAGGAGAAATTAATGTCTAATATTAATCCTTTGGCTCCCCAAAGCCCCGAATCAACTAATTCTCAAGGCTCACCGGATAATGGAAATTTACAAAGTAGAACCGTAACAACTACTCCCGTAAGACGAACTTCAGATCGGTTACGGGCTGTACGGCTGAGACAACAAGCCCTTTTAAGTGGGATTACGCAACAAAGCATTGAGCCATCCCTCAACTGCTCCGTCATCTTTATTGCCAGCCCCAATCGCGGAATCCGCGCCAACACCTATGCAAAGCAGATCGGTAATACCTGCCCCCGCCAAAGCAGTAAAAGCCAAGAAGAAACCACTGAGAGATAGATCCGTGAAACCTCAAACCTATAATAGTTCAGTAAATGCTAATCCTGTCAATAATACAACAATGGTGGTAGTACTCAAATGGAAAGATGCTTTTTTGTGCTTATTAAGAGAATATCTTCAGGCCTTTCTACCTGACATTGAATGCGAACAACCTGGTGGGTGGACTAAGAATAAATCAGAGGATGATGAAGGTCCAGGTGCATCTAAAGGATACGTGATATGGAATGATAGGAATGGTGTTTTAAAGCTAGTTCAAGTTGATAAATTAAAAGATGCTTGGAAAAAGGCGAAACCTAGAGCAGCCTTTATATCGGCTAATAACGAACCTAGCTTGTTTCAAAAGGTTTTTTTGAGTCTTTTAACTGCACCCCCGACAGGACCGCAATACAATATCGTGGGGGTATTAGACAGTCATAGTACGATCACAAATAGACTAGAAGCTATACTGATAAATGATTATCGTCTCCGCATTCCACATAATTATCCTACCGATAACTCAGGGCTACCAACCCAGATGGAAATCGAGGCGGGTGTACCGCAGGTACAGGACGATAAGCAGGCAATAACCACGCATGCAACTCTGCCCAATAACCAGCAAACACCCCAAACCAATAACCTTCAAGAACCTGAAACCGTTAATCAGATTGAAAAATCAATACAAGAAAAAGAGAAAGAGCCTGTTAGCCAATTAGACAATATGAAGATTGAAAAATCAATGCAAGAAAAAGAGAAAGAGCCTGTTAGCCAACTAGACAAAATGAAGATTGATTCACTTATCAACGGCAGTGATTTAGGGTCCGGAAAAGAAGAAGAAGAAGAAGTAAGTAAAACTTCACCTATAGGCGTTGTTTTAAGTAATGAAGACGAGCCAGAGCCGAAGGAAGAAGAAGGTAAAGGCGTAAAAACAAAAAGAAATCTATCTGATGTAAAAGGATTAGAATTAAAGAAAGTGAGGCCGCATAGAGCTAAAACAACAACAAAGAAGTAGTTAAAGTTGATTGTGGCGAAATTAAATCCAGTTCATAATTATATAAATAGAGAAAATTATGAACTGGTTATATAACGACAAAAAGCATTTGGGAGATAGGTGATTTTTTAAGTTTATAATATAAAATATTAAAATTCAAGAGAAATTAATGAATAGTACTTATTCTGATATTATCAAAACTCACCTTAGGCTAATGGAGTTGCCTTCCCAAAGCCCGGAATCAGCTCTATTCCCAAGGTTTATCGAGGAATGGAAATTTACAAAAGTAGAGCCGTAACAACTACTAACCTAAACCACAGAAAGACTCCTTCAGATCTCTTGCGAGAAAATACTAGCGAGTCAAGACCCTACAAGTACAACTATGCTACAAAGCGATCGCCCATCGAATCCACAATCCGCACCATCATTTCCTTTACCAGCTCCAGTTGCAGAATCAGCATCCACCACCCCTATGCAAAGAAGGATGGTAAAACCGAAGAAACCATTCAAAAGGAAATCGGTAAAACCTCAAATCATTAATGATTCAGTAAGTGTTTATCTTCCTCTTGAGCCTGCCACAAACGTGGTAGTTTCAAATGGAAAGATGCTTTTTTGTGCTTATTAAGTGCATATGTTTATGAATTTCTACCTGAAGAAATTGAGACTATCCTGGATTGCCTCGTAAAAAAGAAGATGGTAGTACTCCAAGTTTAAGTATAGGATATGTAATATGGAATAATAGCAATGGGTGTTTTAAAGCTAGTTCAAGTTGATAAATTAAAAGATGCTTGGAAAAGTCGAAACCTCAAGCAGCTTTTATATCGGCAAACAACATAGCTGGCTTGTTTCAAAAGGTTTTTTTGCAACTTTTACCTGCACCCCAAACAGAACCGCAATGCAATATCGTGGGAGTATTAACAGTAGTAGCACAACCAAAAACAGATTAGAAGCTATGCTGATTAATGATTATCTCCTCCGCATTCCGAGTAATTATCCTATTAATAATACCCCACAACAACCAATTCAGATGGAAATCGAAACTGACGTTTCGCAGGTACAAGACAATAACCGAGAAGTCACCTCGCAAGAAACTCAGTTCGATAACCAACAAACACCCCAAACCTACCTGCAAACAACTGAGTCCGATAACGAGATTGAAAAATCTAGGGAGGAAGAGGAACAAACCGACCAGCAAACCCCTATGGGGATTGATTCACTTATCGACAACAGTGATTTAGGACAAGAGGAAGAAGAAAGCTATCCTTCATCTATATATAAAGTCAAAGCTTAGCCAATAGAAATAGATCGGATGGAAGAAGCTGGATTTCTAAAATAACAATAGACATCTTGCATAACCTCAATTCCTTGCCCGTGCCTCTGCCCTTGCCCGAAAAAGTTCTGGCACGCAATTTTATTTAATATAAGGGTCTGCTTCTTAAATCCATCGGCCATTTATGCAAAAATACGAAGCTATACAGAAACTTTCGCCCACTGAATTTAGAAGATTAACAGGAGTACGAAAGGAGAGACCTTTGTACAAATGATTTCAATAGTTAAAGAGGCCGAGAAGCAGAGAATGTCCCAGGGAGGAAAGCCTTCTCGTCTCGTCGTCGAAGATAAATTACTTATGGCCCTATGGGCTGAGTGAGAGACATGATTTTAAGCTATTCAAAGACAGTAAGGTACGTTGGGTTCAAACGGTTCAAGGAATCGTTGATTCTGGGTATACCGGAATAAAAAAACTTCAAAATACGAGTCTATTGCCCAAAAAACGATCAAGAGGCAAAGCTCTTACAAGAGATGAAAAGCAGATGAATCGTGATATTTCTTCAAAGCGAGCTTTAAATGAAAATGTAATAGGGCGCTTAAAACGATTTAAAATTTTGAGTGATAAATATCGAAACAGAAGAAAAAGATTTGGATTGCGATTCAATCTGATCGCAGGGATTTAAAATTGGGAGTTAAAATATGACAATCGCCATTTCTCCAGTGCAGAAACGAATTCTTTTAGACCATGAAAAGTTAACCGTATACCAAGTGGCAATAGAATTTGTTGTACTTGCGGATGTTATAATAGAACATTTACCTTGGGGTAGGGCCTATTTAAGCGATCAGCTTCAACGTGCGGGTTTGTCAATACCATTGAATATTGCAGAAGGAGCGGGAGAATATTCCATCGATGAAAAAGCTCGATTTTATCGGATGGCTAAAAGGTCTGCTACAGAATGCGCGGGAATTTTGGATGTGTGTCAACGATTGCAGCTTGTGAATGAAGAACGATATACCAAAGGACGAGAACTGCTGATTAGCATCGTGTCTATGCTGGTGAAAATGGCTCAAAAACAACGCTAATAGGGCAAGGGCAGGGGCAGGGGCACGGGCAAGGAATTGAGGTTATGCAAGATGTCTATTTACCTCGGGGTAGGGCCTATTTAAGCGATCAGCTTCAACGTGCGGGTTTGTCAATACCATTGAATATTGCAGAAGGAGCGGGAGAATATTCCATCGATGAAAAAGCTCGATTTTATCGGATGGCTAAAAGGTCTGCTACAGAATGCGCGGGAATTTTGGATGTGTGTCAACGATTGCAGCTTGTGAATGAAGAACGATATACCAAAGGACGAGAACTGCTGATTAGCATCGTGTCTATGCTGGTGAAAATGGCTCAAAAACAACGCTAATAGGGCAAGGGCAAGGGCAGGGGCAAGGAATTGAGGTTATGCAAGATGTCTAATAAATCAGTCTAGAGAAAAAGATCGATATATATACCTCATTTTAGCAATGGTTAGAATTTTGCCCTCTTTACGAAAATTTTTCTTCAAAATTTAGCAACTCTAGAAATACGCTGTGCGTTCAATAAAACAATCGTGCTGCTCATCACCATTGCAAAAGCTGCAAATAAGGGTGAAAGCACGCCACTCACCGCCAGTCCCAGACCCACGCAATTATAGAAAAAAGCCCAAAAAAGATTTTGCTTAATAATTCTTCGCCCCTTAATGGCCACCCGTTGTAAAATAGACAGGGTCTGATAATTATTGGTGGTCAATAAAAGGTCGGAAACTTGGATCGAAATATCACTTGCCGAAACAACCGCAATGCCCACATGGGCTGCCGTCAAAGCGGGCGCATCATTTATCCCATCTCCCATCATGGCAACGATTTCCCCCTTTGTTTTCAATTCTTCGATTAGCGCCCTTTTTTGCAGAGGATGGCAGCTTGCATGCCACTCTTGTATACCGCATGCTTGCGACACTTTAGATACAGGCTCGGATGCATCGCCTGAGACTAAAAGAGTTTTAGCTGATGAAAGGGTACTGATAAATTCCTTTACTCCCTGCCTCAAACGATCACCAAGGAATAGAGCTGTCAAGCAAATGCCCCCTCTAGCAAAATAAACAGTCGTCATAATGGAGTTGAGATCTTTTTGAATAGCTTGCATAGGCAAAGCAATCCCCTGCTGCTTAAAAAAGTCAGCAGATCCCAAACAATAGGTTTCACCTTCAAATGTACCATGAATGCCCTTTCCTGAGATTTCTTCACTATTTACCAACTCAGCGGGTGGGCACCAAAGTGCTTCATGGATCGCAAATGCAATGGGATGCATGGAGCGGGATGCGAGCCCTTTCAAGGCTCTTTTTTCTTCAAATGTTAAGGGTTCCAATCCTTGGCAGACAGTGAATTGTCCTTCCGTCACCGTTCCTGTTTTATCAAAAATGAAAACTGTTTCTCTGCCTAAAAAAACCAGACATCCCCGATTACGTACAATGATGCCAAATTTTGCTAATACATTCAAAACATAGGCCTCTGCGAGAGGAGCTGCAATTCCAATCGCACAGGGACAGGAAATAAGCAAAACAGACACAGCCCGGATAATGGCTGTTTGCATGACCGATTGATTCCCATCGTGTATTCCCATGAGAAGACAATAAGCACTGGTTGCAAAAGCAAGACCGATGACAACGGGAACAAACCAGCGAACAATTTGATCAGCTGCTCGCACATAACGGGATTTATGTTCAATGTCTTGCCCCACCATATCGATAATACGTTGCAAAGCCGTTTCCTCTAAACGGGCGGTGACTTTAATGATTAAATATCCTTGCTGCAAAATGGAACCTGCCAGAACAGATGAGCCGGGTTGCTTGGGAACGGGAAGAGCCTCTCCCGACATTAAAGACTCGTCGCAAGCCCCCTTCCCCTCTTTCACCACCCCGTCAAGAACAATTTTTTCTCCCATGCGCACAACTAACAAATCGCCTGGTGCTATTTCTTTAATAGGAACAAAATGCTCTTGGCCAATCCCCATATGCTTGCGTCCGCGGCGGGGCAAAGCTAATGAGAGCTTGAGCAAAGCATCTTTGGCAGAAAATTTAGCCCTCGACTCAATCATTTTACCTAATAAAACAAAAACAATAATCACAGTCATGGAATCAAAATAGACAAAAAGACTCCCTTGAAATAATTCATAAATAGATAATCCTATTGCCGCCGATACGCCTATGCAAACCAGGGCTTCCATGCCCCAAATACCCACTTTAAGGCCTGTCCAAAAGCGCCGCCAAATCGGCCAAGCACTATAAGTGACTACAGGCAGAGAGGCAGCTAAAGAGAGCCATGCAAACAGATGGGCATAGCCATCTGGATCGCCGTCAAAATAAGTGGCGTAGATGGGATAAGCAAACATCATGACATTCAATGAAAAAAACGCCCCTACAATAAAACGGAACATTAGGGAACGGCTGATCGCTTTTTGGCGGGGATCTTGGAGAGTATGTGGTTGATAACCTAATTGTTGAATTAGACGGATAATTTTTTCTTTGGAAATTAATCGCGGAGTGTATTCAATCGCAGCCAAATCTGTAGAGTAATCGACGATGCAATGACGAATGCCTTTTTCTCTCAGCAAAATTAAATGGATCACTTTAGCGCAAGAGGGACACCACATATCTAAAATAGTTAAGTGGAGTTTTTGAAAATCCTCCTCAGGAATTTTTTCCTCTTCAAGCTTAGAAAGATGAAGATCTGGGTTTGTGATTAAACCTGCTTGCAAGGCTTGCCGATAAATCGGGTGATGTTGAAAATGGTCTAAAGCATTTTGAGTTTTTAATATTTGGTAGACAACTTGGCAACCTGTACAGCAAAAAACAGATAAATCTTCCTCTGCGCGAAGAGTATGCCCAGCAATGGAATGATGGCAAAGGGCGCATGTTTGTTTTGAAGAGATAGCCACAGAACATCCCTAGTAAAGAAAAATTGTTTTTGAATAAATAAAAATGCTTGTTTTTATAATCTCTTATTCGATATAATTAAAGAAAACATTATCTATTATAGGTAAAAAAGTATGAAATTAGCTTTGGCTTATTACGGGGATGCGGTATTACGCAAAAAAACTGCTCCAATAGACCAAATTGACCATACGATTCATCGATTAGTGAAAGATATGGAAGAAACCATGCATGCTAACGATGGGTGCGGCCTTGCTGCTCCTCAAGTTCATCACTCGCTAGCTCTTTTTATCACTTGCATTCCACGTTATATAGATGAAAAAACGGTTTTACCGGGTGAATTGCGCGTCTTTATCAATCCCAAAATCATCGCCTATAGCTCACAAGTATGGCCTTGCCAAGAAGGATGCCTATCTATTCCCGGACTGCGGGAAACTGTCGTCCGCCCTTTAAAAGTCACGATTCAAGCTACAGACTTAGAAGGCAAGACTTTTGTGGAAGAGTTCGTAGGTTTTGATGCTCATGCGATCATGCACGAAAACGATCATATCAATGGTGTTTTATATATTGATCGCTTACCTCCCAGCCGCAAAAAAGAAATTGAAAGTCATTTAAAAGAAGTTAAAAAAAAGTATAGCAAAAAATAAGATTATTCCCGCTTGATACAAAATTTCTTAAGATTCAATGTGCTCCATTGTGAAAGCAGGAGCATTTGTATTCGAACGTCCCAGTGCACTTGTCCAAAGTGATAATAAAATGCATGCGACGAGAAATACCAATGCCAGCCAAGCGGTAAAGCGTTTTAAAACGTCGGCTGTTGAGGTGCCAAATAAGGACTCGCTTGCTTCCCCTCCAAAGGAGGCGCCTAACCCAGAGCTTTTACTTTCTTGTAAGAGAATTACCGCACACAATAAGGCGCATATGATCATAAAAAGAGCGATGGTAAAAAAATAAAGAAACATCATAAGGGGTTAACCTTCAGGTTGAATTTTTGAATAATTATCATTAACGATTTGGCAAAAAGATTCAAGAGAAAGTGAGGCTCCCCCAATAAGCAAACCATCAATATCTGGCTGGGCAAGGAGTGTATGAGCATTGGAAGTGTTGACCGAGCCCCCATATTGGATAACAATCTGTTGTGCTAATTCTTCGGTCAAAATTTTCCCTAATACCTGACGACAAAAATGCTGAGCTTCCTGGGCAACTTCAGGAGTTGCACTATGTCCATTGCCAATTGCCCACACAGGCTCATAAGCAATAATCAAATCCTGCAATTGGTGAGGCTGCAGATCTTTCAATCCTTCTGTCAATTGCCTAGTGATCACATCATGAGTTTCCCCAGCCTCATATTCCTTCTTCGTTTCGCCCACACATAAAACAGGTTGAAGTCCCGATTCAACTGCTCGTTTAACCTTACGATTGATAAATGCATCATCTTCATGATAGAGGTTGCGGCGCTCAGAATGACCAAGTAAAACGAATTGGGCGCCTGCATCCTTTAGCATCCTTCCGGCAATTTCTCCTGTGAAAGCTCCCTGCGAAGCATCATTCATATTTTGCGCTCCAATAGCAAGAGGTGTGCCTTTAGCTTCTTGACTAAGCGGATAAATAACTGTAAAAGGAACTGCCAAACCTATTCTTTTTGTTTCTGAGGGTTGAACAGAAGCAAGCAAGCCTTTAACAAATGAAAGGGCTTCTTCAATAGTTTTATGCATTTTCCAATTGCCCATGATGACATAAGGCCGGGAAGCGTTATCCATAGAGATCGATCCTTTGTTAGGCCAGCAAAGTTTAAAGTTTAATCGACTTCCTGCAGAATTTCAAGTCTTTTATTCTTTATTCAGCAGCTCCCGCTAATTGCCGGCGAAAAACCGGTAATTAGCGGGAGCTCCTGTAATCATTTTTTGTCAAGATGGACATGATGAACAGGATAATCAAGATTCGAATTAATAGAGCTGTTGTTTATTTGATATACTAAATTAAACTTACAATAGTATGTGTTCTTAATGCCAGAGGAACTATGCGGCACGATAAAAGATTTTTATGGTTGATTTTTGCAACGCTACTCGTGGGCGGGCTAGAGTTTTTAGATTTAGCCGGAATGCGCCTCCCCGAACCTATAGCCCTCCCCTTCTTTCTCTTTTTTATTTTGGTAATTGGCCATGATACCCTTTGGAATGGTTTAAGAGCCCTATTAACCCTAAATTTTAAAAGCATTCAGACATTAATGCTCATAGCGGTAGCAGGGGCCTTGTATTTGGGTAAATATGAAGAAGCTGCCGTAGTAATTGTTTTGTATACTTTAGCCGAAAAATTGGAAGTCATGGGGCTAGAAAAGAGCCAATCAGCTCTCGATGCTCTCTTACAAAAAATGCCTAAATTCGTCACCTTAAAAACCGAACAGAGACAAATCCCCGTTGAAAAAGTGAAGAGCGGTGACATTCTATTAATCAAGCCAGGTGAAATGATTGCCCTTGATGGCAAGGTGATTGCCGGTTTCTCTTACGTAGATGAATCCACAATAACTGGAGAATCCATCCCCAAGGATAAATCTGCTGAGGATTTGGTCTATGCGGGAACACTAAATAAACAAGGTATTCTGGAAATTGAAGTATTAAAGACTGCGCAAAACACGATCTTTGCTAAAATCCAAGAACTCACCTCTAACGCTGCTAAAACGAAAGCCCCTACCCAAAAATTTATTGAGACTTTTTCCGAATATTATACCCCAATGGTGATCATTCTGTCATTCTTATGGGCTTTCATTCCAACTGTGATCCTAGGGTATCCCTCAGAACCTTGGCTTTTAAGCTCGCTAACCCTCATCGTTATTGCCTGTCCCTGTGCGCTGGTGATTTCGACTCCGGTCGCAATCTTTTCCGCAATTGGCAATGCATCAAAACAAGGGGCTCTGATTAAAGGAGGAAGATCCTTAGAAACCATCGGGCAGATTAAGGCGATTGCATTTGATAAAACGCGTACGTTGACATATGGACGACCCATTGTGAGCGATGTACTCCCTTTTGGTCTAAATACTAAAGAGGATTTATTGGGATGCGCCGCTGGCATTGAAATTTTCTCGGAGCATCCCTTAGCTCAAAGCATTGTAGAAGCTGCCAAAAAAGAAAATCTTTCTTTGCATGAAATAGAGAATTTTAAGAGTGTGGTAGGAAAAGGAGCTCAAGCAGATTGTTTAATTTGCGAGGATAAACACCATTGCATTGGAAAACTTGCCTTTATTGTGGAAGAACACGCCGTGCCGCAAATAATTGAAGATGAAATCGATTCCTTGCTTAAACAAGGAAAAACTCCTGTTATTATCGCCACTTACAGAGAAATTGAAGGAGTCATCGCTCTAGTGGATGAAATCCGTCCTGAAAGCAAGTTATTAATTGAGGAACTCAAAAAAATGCATATTATGCTGGTTATGTTAACGGGCGATCATCGCTTCCCGGCTAGGATGGTAGCTAACCAAATAGGCATTGCCGAAGTCAGGGCTGAGCTTCTGCCGGAAGATAAAGCCAAATGCATTCAAGAATTAGTGAAGAAATATAAAATTGTTGCCATGGTAGGCGATGGGGTAAATGATGCTCCGGCTCTAGCCCTTTCAAATGTGGGAATTACCATTGGCTCATTGGGAAGCGACACCGCCATTGAGGTTGCTTCTATAGTGATTCTTAGTGATCGATTGGATATCATCCCTTTTCTAGTTAAACTAGGAAGGAAATCCCTGCAAACTATTAAATTCAATATTACTTTAGCGCTTCTTGTAAAATTCATTTTCATTGCATTCGCTTTAGCGGGCATGAGCAATTTAGCTTTAGCCATTTTTGCCGATGTAGGCGTAACGTTAATTGTCATTCTCATCAGCTTGCGTTTGTTAAACTGGCAAGGTTAGGAAAAAGGATAGAAAATTCAAGGCAATCGCATTTTCGCTTTGAGGTACTGCTACCGCAGTACAATATTGTTCATGGCATATTCCCAGAGCTGCGCCTCGTCTTCGCTGCGCTCGCGAGCCTTGCACTGGGCTACAGAAGAAAATCCCCTACCGGGGAAAAACAAACATCAATTGTAGAAGACCGCGGTAGCGGTCAACCTCTCCGTAGCCCAGAGCCGCCCAGAGAATGATAGCGTTTACTCCAAATTGTGTCAATGCAAATGACAGGTTCTACATGTAGACTCGCAATTCCAACAAAGTACTTGAACAGAATGCGCAGTTCTTACATTTTCGGTTGGAGGTAAGCATGAATCGAGCAGTACTTTCAAAGCCTTCGGCTATACGTTTCGTTGTCTTAATGGGGTTGATTAGCCTTTTTGCAGATATGACTTATGAAGGCGGCCGCAGCATAGCTGGACCATACTTCGCTTTTTTAGGAGCTTCGGGAGCTATTGTCGGCATTGTTGCCGGGACTGGTGAATTGTTAGGATATGGAATACGTTATTTTTCAGGATATATTAGCGATCGTTTTCGATCGTATTGGACCATTGTATATATTGGTTATTTTATCAATCTGCTAGCTGTTCCGCTATTGGCATTGACGAATCATTGGCCTTCTGCAGCTTTTCTCTATATTTTAGAAAGATTTGGGAGGGCTGTTCGCAAACCTGCAAGTGATGCTATGCTTTCGTATGCCGCCCATACAACCGGACAGGGTTGGGGATTTGGCTTGCATGAGGCTTTGGATCAAATAGGCGCTGTGGTAGGCCCTCTTCTGGTAGCTGCAATTCTTTATTACCAAAATAGCTATCATTTGAGTTTTGCAATTTTACTAATCCCTGCTTTAATAGCTCTTGGCATGCTTGTTTTAGGGCGTCAGCTCTACCCACATCCTGAGGAATTGGAAGCCGGTCTGCCTTCACCTAAGTTTGAAGGTTATAATCGTTCCTATTGGATGTATGTGGCAGGCATGTGCCTCATTGCAGCAGGTTATGTAGATTTTCCTCTTATGGCATTCCATTTTCAAAAGACGCAAGTCATGTCTGGGCCATGGTCCCCTATTTTATATGCATTGGCAATGGGTATTTCTGGAGTTTCTGCCCTATTACTGGGAAGATGGTTTGATCGTCAAGGTTTTAATGTCATCCTTTTTTCCACTATTCTTTCGGCTTTTTTTGCGCCTCTTGTTTTTTGGGGGGATTTTAATTTGGCATTAGCAGGCATTTTTTTATGGGGAATAGGAATGGGAGGACAGGAATCTATTGTACGCGCAATGATCGCAAAGTTAGCGCCTAAGGAAAAGAGGGCGGCTGCTTTTGGAATTCTTGATCTTTGGTTTGGTATTTTTTGGTTTGCAGGGAGTGCTTTAATGGGCTATCTATATGACATTTCCCTAACAGCCCTTGTTCTATTTTCCCTCATCGCTCAGTTAACTTCTTTGTTATTTTTAATACAAGTTCGGGAATAAACATGTCCAACTCGTCCAATTAGTCCAACTCGTCCAACTCGTCCATGTCCAATCTAAGATTTGTGTGAAATTCATTCCAATGCTATAAATTAGTGTTTCGGCTATTACAGACATTTTATGGATCCCCAATCTTCTGCATCTCAACTGCCCCCTTTATCCGTTTCGCAGCTCACGCACGCCATTAAATTGAGCTTAGAAACCTCTTTTCCTTTTATTTATCTGCAAGGAGAAGTGAGCAACTTCAAACTTCAAACCTCCGGCCATCTCTATTTTTCCCTTAAAGATGCTCACGCCCAAATTGCCGCCGTCATGTTTAAAGCTGAAGCTTCTTTTCTTAAAATTCTCCCTAAGGCGGGCGATCATGTCATCGTCAAGGGCGATCTTAATGTTTATCCTCCTAAAGGCAACTATCAAATAATCGTCCGAGAGCTGTCCTATATAGGGATAGGGGAACTTTTACAAAAATTAGAGCTGCTAAAAGTAAAACTCCATCAAATGGGATGGTTCAAAAACCGCCCGCAAAAAACCGCTGCCACGCTTTCCGCGCCGTATCGGAGTGGTGACAAGCCCCACAGGAGCAGTGATTCAAGATATTCTCCATGTTCTCTCTCGCCGATTCTCTGGTTTTCACCTTATTCTCAATCCCGTAAAGGTTCAGGGTGAAGGATCTGCTCAGGAAATTGCTCAAGCTATTGAGCAATTTAACCGCCACCGCTTAGTTGACGTCATGATTGTTGGGCGCGGAGGGGGAAGTTTGGAGGACCTTTGGCCCTTTAATGAGGAAATCGTGGCCGAAGCGATTTTTAAAAGTCAAATTCCCATTATTAGTGCAGTGGGGCATGAAACAGATCACTGCATTGCCGATTATGTGGCAGATGTGCGGGCCCCTACGCCTTCCGCTGCCGCCGAAATAGTGATTGCCGAAAAAAGCCAACACCTGGACTATTTAAATGCTCTACGCAAAAGGTTCCAGCAAACCATCCGGCACTTAATTCAAAATAACCGTTATCGTTTAGAAGGGATGATGAAACATCCCCTGCTGGTTCATCCCCATGCTTTAATTGAATGGCGCATGCAAAAATTGGATGATTACCGCCCAGATCTTGACCAAAGCATGCATAGGCTGCTCCAGCGCAAAAAACATCAATTAGAGGGACGATCACAACAAGCTCTGGCTTTAAAACCCATCAATCAAATTCTTCACTTTAAGCAAAGATTAATAGCTTTTGAACGGACGATGTTGCAACAGATCCACCATCGCCTGCAGCAAAATCGGCAACTATTAACCTACAAAATCCAGCAACTGGATCAAATCTGGCACACAAAACAAACTCAACGCCGCCATCTCCTCGATCAAGAACGGTTGCACCAAAATTTGCTGCAACTAGCCAAAGATAAAGTAGCCCTAAATCGGCAGAATCTATTTCACCTCATGGATTTATTGCAAATAGTGGATCCCAAAAATCTGCTGAAGAAGGGATATAGTATTCTCTTTGCGAAAAAAGAGCCATTCGTAGTAAATTCAATCCATCAGCTTATAAAAGGACAGCAAGGCAGACTCTTATTGTCCGATGGCGAAGCGCTTATTACTATTAAAGAAATAATAGCACGTGAATCCAAATAATCTCCCCTCTGAAGAGGAAAAAAACATCAGCTTCGAAGCAGCATTTTCCCGTTTAGAAGAAATTCTTGACCGTCTTAATGCCGGAACCATCAGTTTGGATGAATCGCTAAAGCTCTATGAAGAAGCTGACCGTTTAATTGCCACTTGCAATAAACGTTTGAACGAAGCAGAACGCAAAATTGAGATTCTTGTAAAAAACCGCAATGGAGAATTGACATTCGGAAATGATGAAAAACCACTAACGCAAGATTTTAAATCTGCCTCTTCTTAACTATTTCCTATCTTCAATTTTTTAATGCAGGAAAAATGAACAAGAACCTCCTCTCTTCTATTCAATCCCCTGAAGACATTAAAGAGTTTTCCCTAGCAGAACTCAATCAGTTAGTGATCGAAATTCGACAACGAATTATTGAAGTCCTATCTGTCAATGGAGGCCATTTGGCTTCCAATTTGGGTGTGGTAGAGTTGACAATTGCCTTGCACAAAGTTTTCAATTCCCCCGATGATAAATTTATTTGGGATGTCAGCCACCAAACTTACATCCATAAACTATTGACCGGGCGCAATTCCCGCTTTCATCAAATTCGTCAATTTAAAGGCCTCTGTGGTTTCTGCCATCCCAAGGAGTCTATTCACGATCATTTTCATGCAGGCCATGCAGGCACAGCTCTCTCGCTTGCTTTAGGAGTTGCCAAAAATCGGGATCTCACCAAAAGACAAGAATATGTTATTCCCATCATAGGAGACGCTAGTCTCACTTGCGGATTGACATTAGAGGCTCTTAATAATATCTCTCGTGAACTCAAACGCTTTATTGTGATTCTAAATGATAACGCCATGTCTATTTCTAAAAATGTCGGAGCAATTACTCATATACTAAGCCGTTTGCTAAGCAATCCCACCACAAATAAGATTTATCAAGAGCTTGACACTTTTGTCTCAAAAATCCCCAGCTACGGCCCTCTTCTATCCCAACAAGGCCATAAAATCACCGAATCCTTGAAAAACTTGGTTAGCCCTGCTGCCTATTTTGAACAATACGGCCTTTCTTATATTGGCCCTATTGATGGGCATGATGTCAAAAAGTTGATCGACGTGCTAGAAGGAGTCAAAAATTCAAGCTGGCCTGTTGTCATTCATGTTTTGACGCGTAAAGGGGAAGGCATGGATGAAGCAATTAAAAATCCGGTCTCCTATCACGGAGCAAGGCCTTTCAGCAAAGACACAGGAAAGTTTTTACCGACACCTTCGACCAAACTTACCTTCCCTAAGATTTTTGGAGCCCATCTCCTTAAAATGGCAGAAAGAGATCCAAGCGTAGTAGCAGTTACCCCAGCAATGTCAGCAGGCTCTTGCCTCGATGAATTCATGAAAAGATTCCCTGATCGGTGCCTCGACGTGGGGATTGCGGAATCGCATGCCGTCACTTTTTCAGGAGGAATTGCCTTTGGAAGCAAGATGAAAGTGGTCACTTCCATTTATGCCACATTTTTACAAAGAGCCTTTGATAGTGTCTTTCATGATATCTGCTTACAAGAACTCCCGGTGGTCTTTGCAATTGATCGAGCAGGCATTTCAGGACCTGACGGCTCTACGCATCATGGAATTTACGATATATCTTTCCTCAACGCCATGCCCAATATGGTCATTACTCAGCCTCGCAATGGGCAAGTGTTAAAAGAACTTATGGAATCTGCCTTTTCTTGGAAACGGCCTACTGCTATACGCTATCCCAATTTACCTGTGGAAGACAGCGATGATCCACTCCAAGAACGAGAGTTGGGTAAAGGCGAGGTATTAGTAGAAGGTAAAGACCTTCTCTTTATTGCGCTTGGCCACATGAATACCATCGCTCTTAACACACGAGCATTATTAGCTCAGCAAGGTATCGAAGCAACGGTTCTCGATCCGGTCTTCATTAAACCATTGGATGCAGACCTCCTTTGCCGTTTGCTCCTCACCCACCAAAAAATTGTGACCATTGAAGAACACAGTGCAACAACCGGCATGGGATCGATCATCAACAATTTTTTGATGAGACAGGGTTTTTCTAATATTCAAGTTCTAAATCTAGGCATTCCGGAAACCTTTGTAGAGCATGGCAGCCATCAAGAACTGCTTAATGAACTCGGTTTAACCCCTGAAAAAATTTTAAAACAAATTTACACCCATTTCAACCTCAGGTCCAATGCAAATTCTCCCCAACCTGCATATACACAAACAACCTAAGGAGCTGGTAACGTGATATGATTATTGCATTGTTCCCCAATGAATTGAAGCCCCACTCATTGCAAATTGCAGCTGAAGTTTGTCAATATTTAAAGAATAAAGGTGTTGAAGTCATTGCCGAGGACCGCCTCTGCCAGGCGATAGGGGCCCAACCCCTTTCAAGTGTAGAACTCAATCGCATTGATTTCCGCATTTCCTTAGGGGGCGATGGTACCATCCTTCGTCTTGTGCATAGGCATCCCAATCTGGAAGCTCCTTTATTGGGGATCAACTTAGGAAGCCTTGGCTTTTTGGCAGATATTCCTTTAGATGATATCTATTCAAGTCTACACGACTTCCTGGAAGGGCATTATACCATTCAAAAGAGAATGATGATGGAGGGTTATACTTCGAAAGCAGAAACTTGCATAGCAGTCAATGAAGTGGTCGTTCACCGCGCTCAAAATCCCTGCTTGATAGACTTAGCCATTTATGTTGACGGCCATTACCTCAATACATTTTCTGCAGACGGCATCATCATTTCAACTCCAAGTGGTTCAACAGCCTATTCCCTAGCCGCAGGAGGCCCTATCCTCGCCCCAGACCTCGAAGCTTTTATTCTTACCCCTATCTGCCCCCACACCATTTCCAATCGACCGATTGTGCTCATGCCAAGAAGAGAAATCCAAGTGAAGTATTTAAACCCACACATGCCTGTGGAAATCTCTTATGACGGCATTTCCAGCTTTACCTTGTCAACAAATGAAATCTTTACAGCCTTTGCATCCTCACGAAGGTTTCAACTTGTCAGCCTCTCCCGCCATGATTACTATTTTACCTTGCGTGAAAAACTAGGATGGCAAGGGCGACTCAAAATATACCCATCATAAATGTATACATAAATCAACTCTTCATTAGACATCTTGCATAACCACAATTCCTTGCCCGTGCCCCTGCCCTTGCCCAATTAACGAAAAGATGTGGTGTTTTCCTCTTCGAGAAGTCCTTTTACTTTCAGCCTCTTTGATAGCCTCTCTTTTTTGATTTTTTTTTGGGCAAGGGCATGGGCAAGGAAATGAATTATGCAAGAAGTTTATTAACGAATGTTAGCGAAGTGTATTTCTTTTCAACATTACCAATCTAAATTTTATTTTTTTCTTTTAATTTAAATATTTATTTGAATATCAACATGTTAAGGATTTTTTTTATTAAAAAAAACAAGTTGGCATAAAAATCTTCTGGCAGATTTATTTCCTAAGGGGTATGTAAAGGATATAAATCCTTTTTGGTAATCGGCTCCTGATCAACATGTCCACCATGAAGAAATGAAGTCGATCTTAAGGGGTAATAGGAAGTTGAAATCCTAAGCTCTAAAAAACTAACAGGAGTATGTTGTATGAAAAAATTTTTAGGTTTCTTTTTTATGGCAGCTACGGCTCTCGCTTTAACAAGCTGCTGTTGTGACAAATGTGATCCATGTTGCGATCCATGTCCTCCAAAGCCACGTTGCTGTGAGCCAAGACCATGTTGTCCAAAACCCTGCTGTCCACCTAAGTGTGAACCACAATATTACGACAACAACTGCTGCTATTAATTGCAATTTGCATGCCATAGCATGTGAAACCTAAAAGCAGAGGGATCCCATCCCTCTGCTTCTTGAAGCGCACACTAGAAGGTAAGCTATAATTGAATGCGAAAAGAGCGGACTAATGAGTCTTATATGCATGCGAGAACCTAAGAGTTCGCAATCAAATACGAATCATGAGTAGATAAATAGTCTCCCTATAGTAACAAATATTAACATTGATGATGAAATAGGGTTGATCGAAGAGGCTGAAGAACATTCGGCTGACGATTTTTAGCCTCAGATACAACGGAAGTTAAACAAGAAATCTTCGTACAAAACAAGACCTTAAACAAGGAGTCTTTAATGAGAAAACAACTGGGAATCTTAGCCTCGTTGCTTTTTTTGGGTGTTTCAGCACTTCTTTGGACAGGCTGTAACCGTTATAACAATGATTGTTGCGAGCCTTGCCAACCAATTTGCGAACCATACCAACCCGGATGTCCGCAAATGTACGGGACTGAATGTCCAGAGCCTTGCAGACAAAATTGTCCTCCACCATGCTGCAGCCAACCCATGTATGGCCAAATGGAATGTCCGCAACCATGCTGTCCTCCTCAATATGGACAACCATGCTGTCCTCCCCAATGTGGACAACCATGCAGACCCGCATGTCCTCCACCTTGCGCGCAACCATGCAAACCAGCATGTCCACCACCTTGTGCTCAACCATGCAAACCAGCCTGTGCGCCACCATGCCCCGCTCCATGCCCACCTGCTTGCGCAAATAGATGTGCAGCCCCTCTTAAGCCATGCAAGTATGGTCCAGCAGGAGAATGTGCCTGCAGTGGTGTAACAGTGCGTGCAAAAAACCCAAAGATGTGCATGTTGGGAGACCAATATCCGCTTGATCTTGAGATCACTGCTTCCTGTGATGTTTGCGAAGTGACTATCACTACAAATCTTCCAGAAGGCGTCTCTTTTATGAGAAGTCAGCCGGAAGCGAAAGTAGAAGGCAAAACTTTGACTTGGCAATTTGGCAGCATGAGCAAGGGTCAGACTATTCCTGCCAAAATTTGGTTGAAGTGTGAAAGAGAAGGAGATTTGTGCACATGTTTCTGTGTCAAAGCAACTCCTGTAGCTTTCTGTGCGCTTCTTTGCGCAAAACCAGTTCTGGTTTGCGAAAAATCAGGTCCATGTGAAGTTTGTCCCGGCGATCCTATCAACTATACTATTACTGTAACCAACATTGGAACATGCACAGCTGAAGAAGTTGTGGTTACAGACACATTGCCAGAAGGCGTAGAACATCCTAGCTGCCAAGGAACACTTAACTTCAAGTTAGGAAGTTTAGAACCTTGCCAAACTAAGAAAGTCAACTTCTGCGTCACAGCATGCAAGCGTGGAAAGATTTGCAATACAGCTCTTGTAACAGCCTGCAATGCGAACCAAACGTCATGTGAATTCTGCACATGTGTCTGCTGCTGCGCAATTGAGTGCCAAAAAGTTGGACCAAAAGAAATTCCAATTGGCCAGAATGCTGATTACCAAATTACTGTGACCAACACAGGCGATAAGTCATTGCATGAAGTTGTTGTCACAGATATGGCTCCATCAGCCACAACAATTGTTACAGCTCAAGGCGCTAACATCTGCGGCAAGCAAGCTGTTTGGAAGCTTAGAGAATTAAAACCAGGTGAAAAAGCAACATTCAATATTACATTGACAACTTGCACACCAGGCTACTTCTCTAACAGAGTCAACGTCACTAACTGTGAAGGTTGCAACTCTTGCTGTGAGTTTGGCACCAATTGGAGAGGACGACCAGCTCTTGATGTCTGTATTACCAATTCAGATAATCCCATCTGCGTTGGCGAAACAAGCCGCTTCAAGATCGTTGTTACCAACGTTGGACAAGAGTATGACTCCAATGTAAACGTGGTTGCCAACTTCCCAAGCGAGCTAGTTCCGGTAAATGCATCCGGTGCTTCTGGGGCTCAAGTGAGTGGACAAACAGTTACATTTGCTCCATTCGCCAATTTAGCTCCTCGTCAATCTATAGAATACTACATCACTGTCAAGGCTAATGGCCGCGGTGATCTACGTTCTAAAGTACAAGTAAGTTCGGATTTCATCAAGAATCCTATCACACAAGAAGAGAGCTTAATCGTTAATTAAGCTTAAGCTATCTGATTGTGAAGAATAGGCAGGCCTCTATGGAGGCCTGCCTTTTTTTTTAATTGGACTAATTGGACATGTATTACGTGAAATTAGACCCATGCCCCTGCCCTTGCCCTTGCCCGAGCTTGTGCCCGATTAACAAGGGAAGATTTATACAAATTGAATTGTAAAAAAAATTCTTTTTTGGTTTTTTTGGGCAAGGGCAAGGGCATGGGCAAGGTATCTAATTTCACGTAATAAGCGTCCAATTCCGTCCAATTCCGTCCAATTCGTCCATGTCCAATCTGTCATTCAAGTCCCACAGTCCACATTTGTACTTGTCCATTCTTTAAATGGGCGGCCAGGTAAGGAATTCTCTCTTTGTTCTCTAGTTGGAATTGAAGCTTTTTCACTGAGTCGTTTGTCATAAACGTATGGAGTTTCTCTCCGGCTTCAAAATCCCAGATGTCCACGCAATTCTTTCCAGAAGAAATAGCCATATAATGATCTGCAAAAGCAACTTCACTAATATACACGCTATTCTCTTCATTTCCCTCAACAATTGTTTTGAGAGATGTTCCCGTCAAGGCATCAAAAATTTCAAAACGGCCCGTTGATGAAACCACAAAGAGTTTTCCCTCATGGACTTCGAAAAATCTAAAGCCAAAATGAGGTACACAATCTACTTTTAATTCATATACCTGTTCCAAATTAGAGGGTTTTAACCCAATAATTGTGCCTTGGGAATTACCAACTACAATAATCTCATCGTTGGCTGATATACAAGATTCGTACTGAAGGTTCTTGGTACATAATTCTTTCCCATCTATTAGGGAAAAAGTACGTATATAAGGAATACCTCTACCCATATTTCTATAACAGACTGCCAATAAATCACCAGAAAAGCATAAACCATCACAAAAACGACTAGATCCTTCCCCTCTTTGGCATATTTCCAAGATCGTCCCATTTTTTTCTCCAACAAGAATGGAACCTGCATTGTGGCCTGTCACAGCAACGCGATCTCTTTGTTTATCTGAAACGAACAGATGAGTTATTAGTGGACCTAGTTCAGAACATGTTTGTTGACTAACAAGTTCTGGAATAAAATCATCAGCAAGAAGTTTGTAAACACTCAAACTATGCCAATTGCCTCCAACAAAAAGTTGATTATCGGGCAAAAAATGAGCAAAAAGATTCCCTGTTAAAGCCACAGGGATGCTTCGGGTTACTCCTGTTTTTAAATGATGAAGATGGAGTTCCTTGTCTCCATAACCATAGACAATTAATTGATTATGTACATCTATATCAAAAGCTGATGAGGTAGACTTTGTTGAACTCCCCTTGAGCTCAATAGTGATAGGAGATGCCAATTTGAATATATTTTCCAGAGAGGAAAGAGATTCATCCCTTTTAACTTTCTCGCCATCTTGGTTTTTTTTTACTTCATTTTCTTTACATTTTTCTTCTTGCAAAGGAATATTCTTTTCAAATACATCCACTGGACGCGGATCTTTATCATTGTGAAGAGTTTGTTTTACATTTCGGCGAAAATAATACATCATAGAGAAAAGAGATATTAAACTAATAAAAATAGCTAATGTAATAAAAGCAATCTTTTTTTGAGAAATATTAAGTTGAATATTTTTAGGCAGCAAATAATTATCTTTTATAGTAGTAAACGTAGAATTAGCAAAAAAACTTAAATTGTCCATTAAATCTCCTTTTAGAAAGAAGTGGATTATAAATACTCGAATTTATTATTGCAATGATTATGTTTCTCTTGCAGCTTTTCAATTGATTTGTGTGCAATTATTGCTGCTTTACGTGAAGGAGAAGATCTATAAAATGTAGCCACTCCAAAGTCGCCTCCCCCTTCCCGCCTTGCCCTTTTTACCGGATTCCCACTTCTCGATTTCATTATTTTTCTTTCGGGAGATGTTTTCTCTTGTTTTAATTTTTTATATGGAGTATTTGAGTCATCCTTAAGCGCAGAAATTTTCCTTTTACGATGATTGCTCGTTTGTTTGAAAGGTAATTTTCCTTCACGCTGTAATACTTTAATCTTAGCTTCAACACTATAGAATGTGTGCTTCTTGCATAAGCTCGCAACCTCCGGAACAGTTGAGGTGGGAAATTTCTTTATGATTAGATCTATTTCATCCTCCGTCCATTGGTTGTAACCGATACGCCCAACATTTTCATTTTGCCTTTTTCTTTTAGAATTCCGCTTTCTTTTGATTTCGAGGAGTTTCTCATCTTGACCTCCACCGGGTATGATGAGGTTAGGAGCTTTTTTTTCAGAAAGGCATTTTTCAGATAGGGAAGGGCTTTTGTGATTAGAAAAAGTTTTTAGGCACTTTTTTCTGGTTCTCTCTATGCAAGATCTCTTCATCTGTTCTAAAATTAATGATGATTCGGATTCCTTTTCAAAAATTCGACTATATTCTAAAAATAGTTTGTAAGAAATAGGTCGTTGTAGTGATTCTTTATAGAACCGTTCTGAAACAGTAAGAACTCCATTATTCAATGATTTTTTGACTAATGGTGTTATTTCTTTTTTTGGTTCAATACTATTCATTACTTCTGTTTTAGCAGTTCGAAAAGGCGAAGAAGCTGCTTCGAATGTTGAGGTAAAATTCATTAATAAAACTCATCGTATTCCCTCATTTCTATAATCATTTTTCTCATATAAAAAAAGCAAATTCAACTCATGCGGTCTGTTCCATTCTCTACTCGTATGGAGGAAAAGTCGAACGAACCTAGTACACCAACCCATTTAAATTGACGTATTTGAGCATGCCAAAGCCCCGGGGTTGAACGATCGCAAGTGAGTCCATATTGACTTAATATTGACCCACTTGCGATGGTTCAACCGCGGGAGCTTTCGCATAGCTCAAATACGTCAATTTAAATGGGTTGATGTACTAGTACACTTTATAGTTTTTCTTGAAGCTAAAAAAAATAACGCCAAGAAACACAAGAGACCCAGAGGCGCAAAGTAAATACTTTGCGCCTCTGAGACTTTGTTCTTGGCGTTAATTTATTTTGAAGAAACCTGCTGTTGCAATTAGAACTTTTTTACAAACAGCCCTTTACTTTCTTTAGATTTTTTAGTCTATTTGATTATTTTTTTAAGACGATCATCCCTCCATTGAAATACACCTAAATCATCTTTTTTAACTCTTTGAACAACTTCTTTAGTAATTTCTAATTGAGCGTTTATACGCCCAACATAATATTCGTAATCGTTAATATCTATTGGATCGATTACTTTTTGTTTTGATGCTTTTAATAAATCTTTAATTTGTTCTAAATTACCACGGGTGAAGTCAATATTGAGTTCCAATGCATATATTCCACTTGAATTAAGTCTCTTTAATCTTTCGATAAGATCCCCCTCATTTCTTATCCAATCTTCAACCAGACTAACCAACTTTTCTAAAGAGGCATTTGTAATATCTTCATTAGTTGGAAGACTTCTTTCAAATTTATCTAATTCAGAAGAAATGGATTGCCAATCTTTTTCCCCTTTAACTAGCTCTTTTTTGGCAGATGCTCTCTCTACCATTCCGCATACTCCAGCGGCAAAAAATAGCACAGCAACAATAGCGAGTTTATATGCCAAAACTCCTGAGATCACACTTGCCATCGCGAGTCCACCTGTTGCTCCTAAAGCAACCACAGAAATACCACTTAACAATAGACTAGATTTATTCTCAGTTAGCCATTGAGTCATTTTTGACCAACAGCTCTTCGCTTTATCATCTACTGGACGATTAAATTCAATTTCCTGATGGACTTGCTCACCAGGAGTTCGTATAGGTTGCATTATAGTTTTATTAATCATATTCTCCCCTTTGTTTTTTAATAAATGATATCAAATTTTATTTTATTTGTAAACTAAAACTCTGTAAATTTAAAATTAAGATTAATTTATATTGTTATTGTAATCTCTTGCAAATTAATTTTTTAAGTTAGAAACAACTTCTCTCTATCAGATTTTCTCAAAAACAAGATAAAGTCTTTGCTTGTTTTGGTTAAAATCCTTAAGATAAATCTCCTGGTAAATTTATTTTTTTATTTTATGCATTCTATTGATATTTGCTTCGACATTGCCTCTAAGATGAGAAACCCTCATCAAGTAGTTGACAGCATGAACGACCAGATTAAAAGAGGATTCTTTTTTTCTACAGAATGGCCAAATAACTCTCTGGCGTGGGGCATTTCAGGAATTGCCTGTTTTTATGCCATGATGGATCTCAATTTTCCCAACGAGGGATGGGAAAATGTCGTTCATGATTATCTTCTTTTAGCTAAGGATACTGTAGAAACAAATAGTTCTTCTGATTTGTCATTGTTTTCCGGTCTCACGGATTTAGCACCGCCATCTATCTTTGTTCGCATAAGGTATGCCGTTACAAAAAAATGCTTACCACATTAGACGAAACTCTCATTCGTGAAGTACCAACGGTTTTTTTGAGGAAAGCTGATCAGTATCTTGATTCTCGGCTGCCCATTCCGCCTGATTATTACAATCTTGCGAATGGATTAAGCGGTATCCTCACTTATTTAATCAGCCGCGATGATAGCATAGATCTTAAAAACTTAGCTCAAGAGTGTCTAAATAATCTTGTCAAAATTCTCTCCGAATTTAAAGAAATTAATGGTTCCAAAGTGCCAGCCTGGTACGTTTCTCCAGAACATGAATTTATTTTAGAATACAAGGAGAAATTTCCACATGGTGTCTTTAAACTCGATATTCCTTATGGATTGCCCGGGGTGCTTGGAGCACTTTCATTAGCTAAAATTAAAGGATATACGGTCTTTGGCTTAATCGAATTAATTTCAAGGATGTCAGATTGGATCAAAAATAAACAAATTGTTCAAGCACATCAAATCAATTGGAAATTCATCATTTCAATTGAAGAAGAACTTGAAGGCATTTCAACGTTTAATGAACATCTTCACGCATGGTATTACGGAGCTCCAGGAATTTCGAGATGCCTCTATTTAGCTGCTCAAGCTATTAATGATTCTAACTTAGCAAAATTTGCTGAACAAACCCTACTTTCCAATTTATTAGAAGCGGATCAAGCAAAGAGAGAGAGGGAGAGCTCATTTTGTTTTGGGAAAGCTGGTGTACTCGCTATTACGGCTAAAATGGCCCGAGAAACAAAAAATCCTGAACTTTTTAAGCAAACACAATTACTTGAAGAAGAAGTAAAGAAATTTCATCATCCTAATCATGAATTTGGGTTTCAATCTCTCTATTTTGATGAAAAGGGATCTCCTCAATGGAACAATAACCCAAGCCTTCTTAATGGCGCTGCCGGAATAGGTTTAACTCTATTAGAAATACAAGATAAGCAAGAGATGCATTGGACTCACCCATTTGTGATCGCGTAATCTTATAGATAAAGTTAAAGAGTTCTTTTTTCGTGGACGTACCCATTCGCGCAATGTCATCAACTTAAACAAATTCATATACAGTTGTTTGTCTCTTTTTATGCCGTTCTTACAGAACTCAGCATTGCTTTTGCTTTGACCCAGGCCTCCGCTGCGCTACGACCTGGACTGTAGGATTTCGGCCCTTCAGGCCTCTAACAAAGACAATTTGCCGAAGGATTGTTATGTGTTCAGGTCTGAAGGGCCGGAACTGACAGCCCAGGTCGTAGCGCAGCGGAGGCCTGGGAAAACCTGAAACAAAAAAATGAGTCCTGAAGGGACGGCATAAAAGAGGCAAAACAGTATACAAATTTGTTTAAGTTAATGACATTGCCCATTCGCGTTAAGCTAAGGACGCAGTCCTTAGCTTAACGTGTATTTACAGTGCCCGATTTTCGGATGCAATTTTCGGGCACACACACGACACCGAGACACGTTTTAGTTTAATCCCCTGATTTTTTCTTCCAACTTACCTACTTTATCTTCGATCAATCTCTTTGTTTTTTTATAGTGCATTCTTTTTTGCTGAAATGAATTCAATTGAATCTCTTTAAGCTTTTTCCAAATCTGCATTTTATTTACTAAGAAAGTAATGTGATTTAACTCTTTTTCTAATTCTTCTTTTAACCCGTTAATTCTTTCTTCCAATCTGCTTATTTTTCTTTCAATTTTTATTATTTTTACAAATTTCTTTTTTGGTGGGTGTAAAGAAATTAATTCGTCCTCTTTTTGCTTACGGAAAATATGCAATTTAACATCCAAATATGCAAGAGTATTAAAATAACTTAATCCTTCATTTAATTCTTTAATTTTCTGTTCTAGAAATCTTATCTTATTTTCAGCCCTTATTATTTTTCTTATTTGACTCTGTTTTGCTGATTTAAACGATTCTTTTTCAATATTTTTTAACACAGCTACAGCTTGTATTTTGCCTTCAAATTTTCCTTTTTTTGTTTCATGTTTCTTTTTTGCAGAACATAACAATTCACCATCTATAAAATCGAGAACAGCATGTAGATTTTCACCCCGTCTTTTTTTAGTAGCGGGTTCATGAGAATTTAACTGAGTTGTTTGGTTTTCTGCCTTCCTTTTACCCCTGATTGATGATTGGTTAAAATTTTCTGCGCTAAATGCAATTTGTTCCCATGTTTGAGCGATAATTGGTTGTGAGGATGATTGTATTAGATTCGGAACATGGCATTGATGCTCTAGATTCGAGACATGGCCTTGATGCCATTGGTAAAAAACTGATGTTTGGACTATCATAATTAAATCCTTTAATTACATTTAAGTTTATTTATAATTTTAAAAAATTTACTAACACATGACTTTATAATTAGTTTCTATGAAATTTTACTTTTTAATAAAACAAAAGTCAATTGTAATATTTTGAGTCTTCCACGTAAGACATTATGCCTTGCAAAATAAGAATTTGAATCCTATATTTGAACTCTCGATTAACAAAAAAACTTAATTACCCAAGAAGTCTATTTTATGATGGCAAATGCTCAACAGACACAGCTTGTTAAAGAAATGGCCGAGCGGATGAAAAATCCCGAGAAAGTTAACGAAATTTTTTTTCACCCGAGCAACCGGAATGATGATCCCCTCTTTCCAGAAAGAACTAGACTTCCATTAGGGGATTTTCAGCTCATTGGAGAATACCCAGGAGTTGTGCTTTTATTTGCAGAACTTGACCGCTTATTTCCCGATGAAAAATGGGACTCAGCTGTTCATCATTATGTTTTAAAAATTAAAGAGCTTATAGAAAGTAACCGGTCCTTTCATGTCTCTCTTTTTGGTGGGCTTACAGGGATAGCTTTTGTCTTGCAAAGAGCATCAAGAGAAGGAACGCGTTATCAAAAAATGATAACGATTCTTAACACCTATCTTCTTGAATCAGTGAAAAAATTTTATCTCATACCCTTTGAGGAGAATTTGAATACTCGGCAATTTTCTTCCTTTTCTTTATACGACGTCATTCAAGGGATTTCAGGTATCGGCATTTATGGATTAATTAATTTACGCATCCCCGCTTTTACAGAGCTTGTAGAAAATATTTTATGCCTTTTAGTTAATTTAACTAAACCTGTTAAAATTGATGCACGCTGGATCCCGGGTTGGTATCTACCCCAATCCCTGCATGTTTACAAAGAAGACCTGCAAGAATATCCTCAGGGGAATTTCAATTTAGGTCAGGCACACGGAATTCCCGGAGTCCTTGCATTTTTATCAATCGCTTTACTGCATGGCGTAGAGGTTGCAGGCCAAAGAGAAGCCATCCAAACCATAGTTGATTGGCTAAAAAAGCATCGTCATGGAAACCTAAATAATTTTTTTTGGAAAACCGAGATTTCTTTTGAAGAGGAGATAGAGCAAATAAAACCCAAAGAAAATCCGTCGTCAGTCAAAGATGCTTGGTGTTACGGTACCCCCGGGGTTGCCAGAAGTCTTTTTTTAGCAGGAAAAGCCTTGGGCAACGAAGAGTTGAAATCATATGCTTTTGATTCGTTCTGCTCTATATTTAATCGGCAACGCCATGAATGGAATCTTCTCGGGCCAACCTTTTGCCATGGTTACGCGGGACTGCTTATGATCACTTGGAAAATGGCCCAAGAGACACAATCTCCCTTCCTCCATAAGCATGCTGTATTGCTTAAGGAAATCGTGCTTGAATATTATCAGAGAGACCATCCGTTTGGGTTTAAAAGTCTTGATCCTCGCCAAAAAGGAGGCTATGCAGAAATTAGCCAGCTTAGCCTTCTTGAAGGGGCTCCCGGAATTTTGCTGACGCTTCTTTCTTTAGAAGGCCTCTCTACTTGGTGGCATGCCCCCTTTTTAATTGGGGAGCATTAATGAAACAAAATCAAAAGGAAGACTCTCTTTTCTCCCCAGCTCCCTTTTTCATGATCAGAACTCCCCTTCTTCCCGTGGAGGAATTTTTCCGCCTCCTCAATCAAACCGATAGTGAGAATTACCTACTCTCTTTTTATGCACACGATGAAACGTTGAGAGAAGCCATTGCCATTGCCTCACCTAATTTACATGAAGCTTTGCAAAATATAACCGGAAAAAATGGCAGAGAAAGGGAGCAAATCGTTTCGAGCCTTTTAAAATATTACCTGAGAATGGCTACACGCTCAACACCCTTCGGCCTCTTTGCATTTGTCTCCCAAGGGAAATGGGACGAAACAACATCTGTCATATTTGATCACCGCCATATCGAGAAACGTTCCAGACCTGATATGGAATGGCTCTTTAAGATTATCGATAATATATGCGCACAATCGGAATGTTTCAATTATCTGCCAATCAAGGCGAACCCTTTGTTGTTTCGAAATGGAAATCGCATCATCCTCAATTATACGCGGAAAAATGAGACCGATAAAAAGCAAAAAAATGTCTCGATCAGTGCAACACTCCTCGTGATAACCATTCTAGCAAGCTGCAAAGATTCTATTACAATGGATCAATTAATAGAAAAAGTCCTCGAGCAAATCCCCTCTCTCGAAAGTGAAAAGATCCGCGTGGTCATTCTAAAGCTCTTAGAACAGCAAATTCTCTTGTTCACACTCCTCCCCTCCCTTTTAACCAAATCCCCTTTTCAAGACCTTTTGGCGAAATTGTCTCACTATCAAGCGATGCAGAATGATTCCCATCATCTTCAGGCCTCTTCCTTACTCAAGGAAATTTCTTTAAAAATCTCCGCCTATAATAGTCAAAATACTGGGGAACACATTTTGCAAGATGTTCAATCCACCATGCAGGCATTGACCCCCTCTCCACACTTTGTACAAGTCGATTCCAGCTATCGAGGCGGGAATTTAACTTTAAATCGCACGGTTGCCGCAGAACTGGCATCTGCTGCTGAAATTCTCTGGCGCTTGTCTTATCGCATCCCCTCCAATTTGCACCTCTATCATGCGAAATTCTTACAAAAATATGGAGCGAGGCAAGTACCCCTTTTAGAATTACTCAGCGACGAAGGACTAGGCATTCCCGAAACTTATACAAAATCATCAGCTGAAAGGATAGAGCCCTCTTCTAAAGAAATTAACTGGTTAAGATGGCTCAAAAAAGAATGCTGTAAATGCCTGCATGAAAGAAGCAAAGAAATCACTTTGACTGATCAGCTTATAGATAAAATTTTAGGTCCTCCGGTGGATAAGGAAAAAGCTCCCCTCTCCTTCGATCTTTTTGTGAAATCGTTGCCGAGTCTCCTGAGCATATCGATCGAGAAGATTTTTTATTAAATATTTTTAATAAAACAGGGCAGGCAGGCAGCACCTTTGGGAGGTTTATCGATATTTTAGGGGAAAATACTGAAGCATCATTACGGAATTTCTATTTTCAAGAAGAGGGTTTGGAAGAGAATTGCCTTTTTATCGAGTCCTCTTATTTGCCATCTTCACCACGTTATGCCAATGTGGCGAACCATCCCAATTTGCGCAAGTATGCGATTGATTTTGGGGGTAATAGCTCAGAAAGTGTGATCCCTCTAGAAGACTTCATCATTGGTGCATTAGGTGATCGGTTTTACATTTCCCTTAAAAATGTTAATAAAGAGCTCATTGTCCTGGCAGGCAATGTCCTCAATCCCACATCAGCACCTATACCCTTGAAGTTCTTACGGGATGTGTCTCATGCCCGGTATCACGCTTTTGAAATTTTTTCATGGCACGACTTAGATCCCCTCCCCTTTTTACCTCGGATAAAATACAAGAAATCGATTCTATCTCCCGCTCAATGGAAGGTCGATCTGGAACAGATTGAGGCCACGACAAAGGATAGTTTAGCAAAAATTAGAGATAAGTTTTTGAAATGGGCAGCAAACTGGGAAATGCCCCGCTATGTCTTTTTGACTTATGGTGATAATCGTATTCTACTCGATTATCAAAAGCCAGAACATTTTCAAGAAATTATCTTAGAATTGAAGAAAAATAAAGAAGTGAAACTCGTGGAAAAAATTGGCCAAGAACAAGGTGAGTGGGTGAAAAGCTTAAAAGGGCGCCATTTTTCAGAGTTCGTGGTCCCCTTTCTCAAAAATAAAAAGTACCAGCCTTCCACAACAAATTTTTCTGTTCAAAAGCAGGATCCCACCCCTCTAGCTAACCGCTGGAAATTACCCGGCAGCGACTGGTTATTTATTAAATTTTATCTCCCCCAAGAACAGGAAATTAGCTTTCTTCTTCAGCAACTTTCTGGGTTTGCAAAACACTTCCAGGACCAAGGAATTATTTCAGGCTGGTTTTTTATTCGTTATCTCGACCACTCACCCCATATCCGCGTGCGCTTTCGCAACGAAAAGGAAAAAGACAAGATGCTGGCAGCATTAATCCCCGCCATTCATGACTGGTCCCTTTTGCTGTTACAGAATAAGCTGATTCATGACATCCACATTGCAAGTTACGAAAGAGAAATGGAACGTTATGGAGGTGAAGAGGTGATCGAATTAGCAGAAAACTTCTTTTGTGCTGACGCTTCTACTTCAATAGATCTTTTAGGGGTGATTGAGGAAACAAAGCTTCCTTTGCCCGACTTTGCCGTGACGGCATTGAGTTTGATCGATTTATTAAAGGGTTTTGGGATGAAATTGCAGGAGATGATCACCTTTTTGAAATCAGGAGACTATGCTCTGAGTGAGCTCAAAGGGTTTCGTGAAGTGAAAAAAGAGATGTTTAAGATTGCAGCTATGATTTTGGAAGATGCTCAAAATTCGGCTTTTGACTTTTTGGATCAGGCTTTCAACAAACGTAAAAATTCTCAATATTTGTATAACCAAAAAATAATTGAAAACCATAGAAAGGGCTTATTGTCCAACTCTTTAGAATCAATTCAAAGCAGTTTATTGCACATGCACTGCAACCGATTGTTGGGAAACCAAATACAATTGGAGAAAAAAGCTCGTCTTTATGCCCTCCATACCCTTCAGCATCTTTTGAATGTGAGTTTTTTTAACGAACAGGCATAGAAATCTTGCATAATCATGAGAAGTAGAGATTTTTATTGGAAGCATAAATAGATATTGCAAAAAATCTTTTTGTTACTTATAAGTGAATTGGTATAAAAATTTTTTTCGAATAACCAGGAGATTTTTCATGAAAATTGATTCAAGCATCATTTCAAGTGGCTTTGTGGTAAATGCAAAAACTGACCCTTATGACATTGATTTAAAACTAACCTTTGTTGGAGGCCCAGGCCAAAATAATGGACCTGATATACAAACAGCTTTGACATGTTTAGGCACATGTGGTGCAGATTGTAGAACTCGCGTCATGACTTGTTTAGGAAGTTGTGGTTGCGGATGATGATGAAGTTGAGTTTTTCAAGGCTCGTTATTTGGTTGAGAGTTAACCCGACCCCCTTTTCCTTTCTTGAAGGCGCACATTTAAATCTTGTACAAATTTGGGATGAATAGCATTTAATAAGCGTCCTTCTGGAGCGAATGTTTTGGCTTGTTCTAAACTTTCTAAAATCTCATTACCAGATTCCAATAAATCCTTTAAGGGTGCAGGAATAAAACGAAGCCCTGGTGATTCGTCCCCTAAGTAATAGCGCTCATACAAAGAGACAAATAAGTTTGTTAAAAGATGGACATCTGCATAAAGCTCCTCTTTCTGCGGTTCTTTCTGAGATTGTTTAAGAAAAAGGCTTAACTTATGCAACAGAAAGGATTCTGTCCAAAAGAAGAGCAAAATTTCCTCTGGATGAATCCATTTAAAATCAGGGGGTGTAAAGGGATCCTCGTGAACTGAATGAAGCAAACGGTATTTAAAAAGGGTATAATAAACAGAATAAACAAATAGTTTTATACCGATCAGAATGTGTGAAATTTCAAAGTTAGGATTATAGCGAAAGAAGGGGTCTAAAACATGATCCCCACCATGTACAATTTGACGCTTCACTTCATAGAAATCATCAACCCATTTCCAAAAAAGTTCGACCGGTTTTCCATATTTTAAATGCAGCAAAGGGCGTAGTTTATGCTTAAAATCTGCCGCCGCTTGCTTATCATTTATATCAAATAGTGCCTCAAAACTTGAGGCGATAAAAATCACATCTTCGGGTTTAAAAATCTCTTCCGAAAACCGCAGACCTCTACTAAATAGATTAACAAAACGTTGGAAAAAACGATCGACTAGATAGCGAATGGATCTTACAAGCCGTTTATAAGCTTGAATCGTCGATTCATCCTGAGTTACAGGCAATTGATAAATGACATCCAAGGCTTTTCCCAATCCCTGGCAAATCTCTAAATCAATTAAATGAATGCAAACCGTTTCTTCTCGATTGGTTTCTTCTATATAAATCCCTTCCCAATTTTGTTTGCTATCAATGAAATCCATTGATGCCGGAATCATTTTGCGAAAGGCTTGGAAAGAAGGAACTTCTTGTCCATAGTACAGATTACGAAAGGTGCAAGCAAAATAAAGCAGGTAGAGAGCATCGATAAGGACAAATTCCTTTAACTCCGCTGGAACATTATTCGCGATTGACACGCAAGTCGTTTGTTGAGGAGCCAATCTCATAGTATTGAAAAAGGATTTTTCCTCTATATTCCAAGCCTTAATTTGCGCAATGGATTCTAGGTAGTTTTGAAAGGAAGAATGGGCTTCGGGAGTTAAAAATTCTTCAGATTTAGAAGCGGGCCAAAAAACAACTGGACCTAGCTGAATCATGGTTTCATGTCCCAATTCCACAAAAGGAAGGCAAGCATAAAGATGAAAGGGTTGGGAACCAAACTGATGAAGCATGGTCATATTCATCTCCTATTAACCTGAGTTTTGGATTTATCTGCTTGGAAGTTAAGAATATTGTGAGTGAGATGGAACAAATTTTTCCGTAGGTAATAGTGAATGAACTATTGCCAAGGAAAAATTTCGTTTCAGATAACCACAAGATTCTTGAATTTCAAGCAGATAAATCCAATACTCAGTTTATCAATCAGGAGTAATTTGCAAAATCCATGCCAAAGGTGGTCGTATAGGAAATGCGCACACGGGCACGAAAACAACAACTCTTCAAATTAAAGGTACTTGAGATGACCTTTCAATTGAAGAGGGCCTTTTTTCTGGGAAAGGCCCGTGCTATTGGCAGATAGCGCGTGTTAAAGTTTGATTAATGTAATGATTGAGACTTACACCACAAATTTTTGCTTCTATAGCTAATTTAGCATGCAAATCGGGTTTTAATCTTAAGTGAATGTTACCCGAGAATGGTTTTTCAGGTTCTTGCCCTAATTCGTTACACCAATCCAAATAACCATCAATAGAGCGCTCAAATTCTTCTTTAATTTCATTAGGGGTTGTTCCCCTAAAGGTAATCACATCGCGAAGTCCAATAACTTCTCCATGAAAAATCATGACTTCGTCGTCAAATTGAACTGTACCTGTATAGCCTTTATATTTTAACATGGTTTCACTCCTGCATTTTCTAAAAACCTTCTAGCCGAAACTAAAGCGCCTTTATCAGTTTCTTTTTGAGGATGAGGCCGATGAAAGTATGCTCGAACACCATTTAGTTCAACAGCTAATCGGGATCCAGCACCTTCTTTTATCCTTGCTCCTAAATGAACAAACAATTTTTCGATATCTTCCCATACAATATTGGATTGAACAGGTGTTTTAAAAATCGCTTCGAGAGTACGCTGATGCTTTTTATTCATATTTATATAGTACCATTCTTAGGGACTATTGTCAATCATTGAACTTCATACAAAAATTCTAAATGAGAATAACTTTAAGAATTGTAACAGGATGTGCAGAATCTACAGCATAAACCTTATTTTGCCCGATGTTACCATTTACAGGAAAAATCCACTAATAAATGAGAGACAAAAGCCAAGTAGACAAAAATACTTTTTATCATTAGCCTATCCATAAATCTTTCTTCTTTTATTATAAAAACAAGATACCAATGCTTACTTGGCTTACTTGCAAATATTTTTTTCACTCCGGCAAATTTTGTATTTTTTTTAACTTTAGGAGCATCTGATCACAATTATGTCTATACAAATACGCATTTTCTTAGGCTGTCTTCAAAATAAAGAATTACAGATGCACTTGGATAAAAGTCCTAGCTGGAAAGAGGCCAAAACCATGGGTCTTTTAAATTTATCTGAAACGCGATGGCAGGAAAAGGACTACATAGGCTTTTTTATCTCTCCTTTACTTTCCCTCGCTCAACTTAAAGAAAAAGAGAGGGAGATCAAAACGCAGTTGCAACTTTATTGTTCTAAAATTAATGTAGATAGCCATACTTGTTTTCTTTTCACGCAAATCTTCTTTTGTTAAGGATGGTCATGCAATTAATTTTAGGCTCACAGTCTCCCAGAAGACGCGAAATTTTGAATTTATTTAATTTTCCTTTCAAGCAAGTTTCCCCCAATTTTGATGAAGATTCCATAGAATTTCAGGATAATCCTCATGAATATGTGCAAATTCTAGCTAAAGGAAAAGCTGATTCTTTAGGGGACCAATTCCCTTCATCCCTTATTTTAACGGCGGATACGATTGTATACAAAGAGGGAAAGATCTTTGGAAAACCAAAAGATAGTCAAGAAGCGTTTCAATTTTTAAAAGAGTTAGCCGGTAAGTGGCATAGTGTATTTACCGGGTTGACCGTCCGGTCACAAGGAAAGGACTATCCCATCGTTGAAGAGACGAGGGTCTTATTTAACTCCCTGTCTGCTGAAAAAATTCATACCTATCTTCAAAGGGTGGATTATACCGATAAAGCCGGCGGTTATATGATTCAAGGCATTGGAGGATTAATTGTAAAGCGCATTGAAGGCTGCTATTATAACGTTGTAGGACTTCCCATCAATGCTCTATGCACCGCTATGCACATGGCAGGAATCGATCTTTGGGAACATTTGAAGGGTTCTTCCCTATGAAGAGGTGCGTATTCCAGTTATTCTGGCCTTTAAGTCTTATTTTTTTAATTTTGAATCTAGCTGGAGCATCTCCCTCTTCCCCTCAAATTGGCCGCTTTTTATTTTTGATCCAACAGGGCGAAGATGAACAAGCTTTAAAGCTGTATCAAAGTACCTATCAATCCAATGGGCAGCATGATTTTGAAATGCTACATCAAATGGCACTGGGAATTTTGGACTACGGGTTCCAACAACATGATCCCGAATGCCAGCTCCTAGCACTTTTTGGAGCTAGCGTGTCAGCTCATGAAGATGCTTATTATATACTTGAAGAAAGCTTAAAAAGCCGCCATCCAGAAATCCAATTAGTCGCCTTAGGTGCGCTTGCCCATTTTCAAGATGATCGTGCCGACCAGGCCTTGATCAAGGCACTAGGTTCCCCCTCGCTTTTGGTGCGCTATGAAGCCGCCCAACAACTCTGTAAAAAGAAGCATCGTCAAGCAGTATGTCAAGCAGAATCTTTAATGTATAAAACCCCTAAAGTATTGCGTTCCGTCTATCCCCCTCTATTTGCCATGGTGGGTGACCTGCACTCCACAAGAGTCCTCCGCAAATTGCTTAATGAATCTTCAGGTAGTACGAGGCTAGCCGTTATATTAAGCATCGCAAAATACGACCGCGATGATCTGCTTCCTCAGATTAGGCTCCAAGCATCTCAGCTCCATTTCGCCCAACAAGAAGCATGTGCTTATGCTTTAGGCCATTTAAAGGATGAGCAATCGTTGCCCATACTAAAAAGAATGACTCTTTCGCAATATCCAAGCGTGGCCTTGGCAGCCCAGCTAGCTCTTTATCGTCTTGGACAAGAAGAGGCTGTCAATGCCATTGAAGAAGCAGCTCGAAAGGAAGATCTTTTCGCCATTGCAGTTCTTGGAAAAATTCCCGATCGTCCGCGAGTACTATTAGAACTGGTTGAACACCCTAATTTACAAATACGTTTTAATGCTCTCATTGCCCTATTGCACCAACATCATCCCCGGGCTCTCGAATCAATAGACGAAATTCTAATACGCAACAAAAGGGATTTGGGTTTTACTTTTTACCATTCTCCCGGCCACGCATTTAAAGCTTGGAAAATCACCTCTTCAGCCAGCGAATTATTTAGGGATGATATAGAGGCTTATGAAGAACATTTAGAACTAAAAATTTCCCTATTGCAAACGATACAGGAACTTTCTGAGGCTCATTTTTTTAGGTTAGCGCATCAAATCTTTTTACGACAGCAAAATGACCTTGTGCCTATTCTTACAGAGTTATTAGAAAAATCAGGGACTCAAGAGGCTGTTGAGTGTTTAAAGCAACACCAACAACAGTTAGGTGCTCCTCTGGTACGCAATTATTGCAATTTAGCTCTCTATCGCTTGCAAGAGCCGGGCCCCTATGGAGAGCAACTCCGGCAATGGGTGAAAAATCAAAGCCAAACTCAATTTATACGCTTCCAGAGCTTCAGTCCTTGGGAATTGGGAAAAAATCCTTATACACTTACACCAGAAGAAACATCTAAACTGTTGATTGATGCTTGTGAAGCCTTTGCAATTAGCCAAGATATACAAGGCATTGAAACATTGATTGAAGCTATCGCGACAGGTCATCCAAAAAATAAATATGCCTTAGCAGGGCTCTTATTACGGGCAACTCAATAGAAGGCGATGATGGATAGGCATAAGTTTGTGGAACGCATCTGTATTTCCTCATACTGATGAAAGGTGCCATTGTCAGCCTTAGATCGTTTACGCAAGTGAAGTTGTGAAAAAAATACCCGATTCTAGCTTAAACATCATCCCCCTTAATCGCTTTAAGTCCGAGGAAATCTGACAAATCATGGACATGAAGAAAGTCCATAATTTGTCCATTTTGTCCATCGAATTGGGGCTCATCTTAGTTGTGATTAAGATGATCAAGGTGCATCGAGAAGGAGACACTGTCAAGCTTTTTTGTCAGTTCATACGCTTGCTGAGCTTTTAACTCTTCTGCGCGTTTTTGTGCTTTAAGGTTCTCGGCACTTGCTCTATTTATGGCATCTATTTGCTCAGCTTGCTTTTCAAGCTCCCTTTCTCTTAGCCAATTTTGTTCTTTAAGGAGTGCCGCAGCTTTTGATGCACGTTTTTCTTCTTCAATACGTTTCGAGTGCTCTTCTACCCTCTTTTTCTGCTTTTCTAGCTTTTTTTTCTGCTAGTTTGTTATCGAGCCGACGTTTTTGTTCCTGATGCTTAACATTAAACAATGAAATAGCTTCTTTAAGCTCCGCTGCGATTTCTTGCATATTAAGAATATTTCTCTCTTGATCAAAATACATTTTTTTACCTAACAATTGATTTAGATAACTTGAGAGATCCTTTATAAATTCTTGACGAAGAAGAAGCTCTTGCTCATTATCATCATAAAATCTTAGTGTCCAGGTCGAATATTTAAGAGCTTCACGAATGATGGATCGTAGATCATCCATTTTATGAGCTGTCTCAATTTCCTTAGTTATTTCGTTCGAAAGCATAGTACAAATCTTATTAATTAAAGATTCAACATGGGCCATAAAGCTCTCGTCATTTAAAAATAACAACAATAAATTATTTTGCATAATTGGAGGAAGTAACTTAAAAGAAGACCGAGGAATATCATGATAATCTGCACCATTTCGCAATAGTGTATCAACAACCATCCATAATTGCTTGTGTGCCGCGTGGCAAACAATAGTAGTTCCCGAATTATCACTTAGATTGGCTCCAAGTTGATAAATCATGCCTAAAGCTATGGGCTCAGCAACTTCTCTACTATAGGTTGAAATAACTTGAATAAAATTGTTTAGGCTTGGGTGGGCACCATTTTGCAATAAAAAGAAAACAAGGTGAGCTGAACGAGGAGCTCTATCACTGGAAATCCCACGATCAAGTACAGATTTGCCGGAATCAATGTCGTTTACATCAAAGTTTGCTTTAATCATGACGGTCGCTATTTCTTCAGAAACACCTTGCTGGACATTCCAAAATACATCGATGAAATTTGTTACAGTTGGACGAGCCCCATTTTCCAATAGGAAAAGGATAATAGAGGTGTTATCGTGCCATCTAACTTCACTAATTGCCTCATCTAATAGTGTTCTACTACCACTCTTAGAGTTCACGTCAACTCCCATCCTAATAATTGTACTTGCTGCTTTGAATGCAGATGATGGAATAGCCTTTTTAGCTCGCAAAAGTAAATAACAACTTTGCAATATCCCTTTGAGCATCTCAAAATCTACTTTAGCTCCTCCTTCTAGCAGCACATTCACCCTATCCCAATCATTCTGATTGAGGGCTAAATTTAAAATATCTTTTGTATCTCCCTTAGACTCCACCTTTTTCATTTCCGAAGCACTTTTATGACTTTCGAGGGCTCTTTTCATGTCCTGATATTGATACCATATTGGGGAAGATGGGGCGCACTTCGTAGAATCCAACATATCTAGACAACGCCTGCTCTTAGGTATCACATCCAAAGATAGAAGCCATTTAAAAACATTGTCTAAACGTAATTCAATGGCTTTGTCTGCCAAATTTTCATTATCACTGTTTGTCCAACTGATATCGGCACCGTGCTCATAGAATTTTTCTAGTTGCTTCAAATTACGATATTTAGGGTATTGCCTCATATCATTCATATATGCCAAAACGATGCCCTTATTTAGCCCGGGGTTAGCACCCGCCTTAATTAATGCATCAATATTATGGTTATCAAGAGTTCGAGTCGCCAACGTAATAGCCAACACACCTTGTTTATTTCTCTTATTGGGATCAGCACCGTTCATGAGACATCCATCAATTTTTTTGAAAGAATAAGAGGAATCTTCGCCATGTTCCGCATTTTCTTCTAAAAAATTCATAAGCTGATGAGTCGCTTTTTTGTTATATTTTTGTTTAGATTTACTTGTGCCTTTAGAAACTTCATTTCCTCCTCCTAATCCTTTTATGTTGGCAACAAGCTTATAATCGCGGTTACTTGATTGTGTGATAACAAAATAAGAGTGTTTGATGTAGGCGTTAAACTGGGCATTGTTAGAGAAGTTAGGCCAACCCATTTCATTCACTTTAACACTGATTTTGTGGCCTTGTTCTGTCATTGCTAGCCCATCGCCGGAGGGGTGAATTTTTAGCACAGTGATTTTTTCTGAGGTAAAATGTTGGCTAAATTCCACTTTATGCATATGTGGACAGTTATCATAATTTCTGATATAGTTTTGAGATTTTGGAATCATAAATAATTCTCCTTAGTGAGTCTATATTATACACAATAACCTGAAGAATTGGTTTTTCGGCTGCGCCAAAGCCCCGGGGTTGAACGATCGTAAGCTGTTCATATAATTATATATTGACCTGTTTACGATCGTTCAACCCCGGAGCTTTCGCGTTGCCCAAAAACGATTCTTCAGGTTGTTTGTGTATAAATACGAACAAGAATGTTTTGTTCATTCCTCAGAAAACCTATCATTTCAAATATTTTTATGCTAGGAATTTAATTTCAGCTATAACACCTGATGATAAAGCAGAAGCATTTGATACTAAACCTAAAGTATTGCGTTCCGTCTATCCCCCTCTATTTGCCATGGTGGGTGACCTGCACTCCACAAGAGTCCTCCGCAAATTGCTTAATGAATCTTCAGGTAGTACGAGGCTAGCCGTTATATTAAGCATCGCAAAATACGACCGCGATGATTTGCTTCCTCAGATTAGGCTCCAAGCATCTCAGCCATTTCGCCCAACAAGAAGCATGTGCTTATGCTTTAGGCCATTTAAAGGATGAGCAATCGTTGCCCATACTAAAAAGAATGACTCTTTCGCAATATCCAAGCGTGGCCTTGGCAGCCCAGCTAGCTCTTTATCGTCTTGGACAAGAAGAGGCTGTCAATGCCATTGAAGAAGCAGCTCGAAAGGAAGATCTTTTCGCCATTGCAGTTCTTGGAAAAATTCCCGATCGTCCGCGAGTACTATTAGAACTGGTTCAACACCCTAATTTACAAATACGTTTTAATGCTCTCATTGCCCTATTGCACCAACACCATCCCCGGGCTCTCGAATCAATAGACGAAATTCTAATACGCAACAAAAGGGATTTGGGTTTTACTCTTTACCATTCTCCCGGCCACGCATTTAAAGCTTGGAAAATCACCCCTTCAGCCAGCGAATTATTTAGGGATGATATAGAGGCTTATGAAGAACATTTAGAACTAAAAATTTCCCTATTGCAAACGATACAGGAACTTTCTGAGGCTCATTTTTTTAGGTTAGCGCATCAAATCTTTTTACGACAGCAAAATGACCTTGTGCCTATTCTTACAGAGTTATTAGAAAAATCAGGGACTCAAGAGGCTGTTGAGTGTTTAAAGCAACATCAACAACAGTTAGGTGCTCCTCTGGTACGCAATTATTGCAATTTAGCTCTCTATCGCTTGCAAGAGCCGGGCCCCTATGGAGAGCAACTCCGGCAATGGGTGAAAAATCAAAGCCAAACTCAATTTATACGCTTCCAGAGCTTCAGTCCTTGGGAATTGGGAAAAAATCCTTATACACTTACACCAGAAGAAACATCTAAACTGTTGATTGATGCTTGTGAAGCCTTTGCAATTAGCCAAGATATACAAGGCATTGAAACATTGATTGAAGCTATCGCGACAGGTCATCCAAAAAATAAATATGCCTTAGCAGGGCTCTTATTACGGGCAACTCAATAGATTTTTCTTCTGTTTCAATGGTTCATTGTTTCATTGACGCATTCAGCTTATTTCGATATAATAAGGATATTAAGAGAAGAGGTTATATGGCATTAAGTAAACGATCCCAAGAACACCATAAAAATGAACAGAGGTTAACACTAGACGCAAGAAAGCGCATTAGTTTAGCCAAATTGTTACCTGACTATGAAGTTGGCTCTTTTAGAGCTTACACAGAGGGAGGCAAGATCATACTCGAACCTATGGTCGAAATACCTGCACGTGAGCTTTGGCTTTACAAAAATCCTAAAGCCTATCAATCTGTCCAGCGAGGGTTAGATCAAGGGGAAAAAGGAAAAGTAAAAAAGTTGAACAAAGATTTTTCTAAGTTTGTTAATGAAGAAATTTGAAATCCAATTTACCGAAGAAGCCGAACAGCAGCTATTTGACCTTGAAAACGATAAATCAAAGAAGGGCATTTATAAAGTTGTTGCAAAAAGTTTGGGCCTTATGCAGATCGATTTGAGACATCCCTCATTAAATACACACGAATACACTAGTCTTAGCCGTGAAAGAGGATACAAAGTTTTTGAATCGTATGCCCAGAACAAAACACCTGGAGCATATCGTATATTTTGGTATTACGGCCCTAAAAAAAATGAGATTACGATTGCCGCAATAGTTCCCCATCCCTAAACACTTATGGCTTTCCTAAGGAAGTGTGCAATAATAAGTTGGACGATTGGACTGTGTGAAAGCTCCCGCGGTTGAACGATCGAAAATGACCCCATATTTATAATATTGGGTCATTTTCGATCGTTCAACCCCGGGGCTTTGACACGGTCGAATCGTTCAACTTATTTTTGCACACCTCCTAAGGATAGCTTTTATAAATCCATTCGTTTTATACTCATTTCCATCTTATTTCCTTTGTTAGGCTTCTTTAAAAACATGAATCCAACCATCCCCTTAACCTATAAGGTTCTAAATTTCACTAATCGCCACCTCATCCAAAGAAGGTCGAAAGCCCCATTTTCTTTCATCTGTATTCTTCTCATCACCTTTTTGTCATTTTTCTTTTTGACTCAAGAGGTGATGTCCCAAGAAATGGAAAAACTCTTACAAGAGGATTTCACTGAGGGGATTACTGTAGATTTAAAAGAACCTTTTTATGCCGATGGTGTATTAAAAACAGAAAAGGGAGGGGTGATTACAGCCCCTCACCTGCGGATTCAAGCCCTACATCTACTCTACACCCGCAAGCTAACCGATAAAGAACCAGTTATGACAATTGAAGCCGAAGGCAATTTGATCGTCGAATTTGGGGAATATATCTTTGTAGGAGAAAAGTTATTTTATGATCTTCAAAAAAAAGAAGGGGTGATTTACAAGGGAAAAACTGCGGTTGAACCTTGGTTTTTTGGAGGGGATTTACTTGAACTAAGGCCCGACGGGAGTTATATCATTTATAATGGCTTTGTGACGACATCTGAGAACGACGAACCTGACTGGAGAATTTTTGCTCAAGTTGTAAGTGTGGATCAAGAGCGCTATTTAAAAGCGAGAGAAATAAGCGTGCGCTTCTTCAATTACTCGATCCTATGGATTCCTGCTTTAAGAGTAAACTTAGATTCGGTTTTTGACTCCCCCATCCATTATCGCTTCCGCTGGGGAGGCAGGCAAGGCCCCCGTTTTGGTTTGACCTATGAAATTTTTTCTTGGAATCGATGGAAAACCTCTATTCGCTTTGACTACCGACTGACAAGAGGTCCGGGAGGAGGAATCGAAACAAGATTCATGTCGGAGGACCATAAAACAGAATTTCAGAGCATCAATTACATAGCTAAAGACTCTTCTATTTTACATATTCATGAAAAGGCTATTTTTCGTTTTGAAGGTATTTTCCGCAAATTAATGGATGGGGACAAAACGAGCATTTTGCTGACTTATGACAGAATAAGCAATAAAGATACTCCAAGCATATACTACGACCGTTATTTTGACTTCGACACAGCCGAACGCACCCAGTTGCTAGTCAGGAGGCAGGAGACTCATTGGGTGGCAAATTTTTATTCACGTCTCCGAGCCAATAGTTTTCAAACGGTCAAACAAGAGCTTCCGACTTTAAATGTCAATTTCCTGCCTTTTGTGGCGAATGGTACAGGGATTATTTTTGAGAATATCGCAAGCGCTTCCTATTTGGATTTTAAATATTCCAAATATCTTTTGCATGTGCATAACTACAACTCTACTCGCTTTGAATATCGTCCCACTTTCTACCGACCTTTTACCATCGGGAGCTACCTTACATTCACTCCGGAAGCAGGCGCCGTTACGATATTATATGGGAATAGTCCTGAAAAAGACTCTCAATGCCTTACTCTTGGCAAGGCAGGATTCGATCTACAAACTCAGCTCTATCGCTGTTATGGCTCACTCAAGCATGTGATTAAACCCTATATTAATTACCGCTTTTTTTCTTCCCCTACTTCATCGCCGCATCAACATTATGTTTTTGATTTGGAAGATGGTTGGACGCGTTTAAATTATCTTTCCTTTGGTATACATAATGCTGTTTATGCCAAAAGGAACGATTCTCGCATTTCTCGCGTTTTTTCCACAGACCTCTATGCTTATGCTTTTTTCGATACAAGGAAAATTTACCATACCATTCCCTGGGTTTTTGGAAGATTGACATTTTTTACCCTACCCACCGTTAAACATACTGTCGATGCAGGATGGAACATTGAACATAATCAAGTAGATTATTTTAACTTCAGATCTGAGTGGACTTTAAATGCTAATTTTGCCCTTTCAGCTGAATTTCGCCATCGTGGTCCCTACCATTGGCGCAAAGTAGATGAGGAAAATTTCTTTTTAGATGTTTTCCACAGTGAAAAGCAATTGCTACGCTCTCAGTTATCAGACCCTCGAGATACGCTGCTTGTGCATTTCTTTTACCGCTTTCATCCTAACTGGGCGTGTGAATTTACCTCGAGGCAAGGATGGAATCGGCGCAGGCAACCCAACTATCTGGAGTATGAGATCGATTTATTGACCACAATTCAAACATCTTGGCATCTACGTCTTTCATTTCAGCATCAAGAAAACGATACCCGGTTGGCTGTGTTTGTGACAATGGGACTTAAAAGACCTGATGAAAGCTGCCGGAGCAAGGTCTGCACTTACGATTAATTTAGCGGATGAGAGGTTGGACGAGTTGGACGGAATTGGACAGATTGGACCAATTTCAACATGTCCAAATAGTCCAACTCGTCCAAAAGTCCAACTCGTCCAACCCGTCCAACCCGTCCAACCCCTTGTTTTTTATACATGCAACAAATTTTCCAATTAGATATGATGATACACAAAAACCGGAGGATTTAATGGATATTCTCATTATCGGAGTCGGATATGTAGGATTAGTCAGCGGTACCTGCTTTGCTGAAATGGGACATCAAGTCGTCTGCCTCGATATCAATCCTGAGCGAATTAAAAACCTTCAAAAAGGAGTGATCCCCATTTATGAACCCGGCCTTGAAGAAATGGTCAAACGCAACAGTAAAGCCAAACGTTTAAGTTTCACAACTGATTATGCCTCAAGTGTTTCACAAGCAGATGTGTGTTTTATTGCAGTAGATACTCCCCTATCGCCAAGCGGAGCGGCCAACATTTCCCAAGTAGAAGCTGCAGCTAGAATGATTGCTAAGCATCTCCAACACTATTGTGTCATCGCCACCAAATCGACCGTACCCGTTGGGACAACCTCAAGAGTCGCCGAAATTATTGAACAAACCTTGCAAGAACGTCAATGCTCTATTGATTTTGATGTGGTCTCTAATCCCGAATTCCTTAAGGAAGGCAATGCAGTCCAGGATTTCATGAAACCCGACAGAGTGATTATCGGGGCCGACAATACCCGTTCCGCTGCCATCATGCAAGACATCTACTCTCCTTTCATGTTGAATCGCGACCGTTTACTCGTCATGGACATCCCTTCTGCTGAACTTTCTAAATATGCAGCCAATGCCATGTTAGCTACCCGAATTTCCTTTATGAACGAACTTTCAGAGCTTTGTGAAAAAATGGGTGCTGATATTAATTGGATCCGTAAAGCAATTGGAGCAGATGAAAGGATTGGAAATAAGTTCCTCTATCCTGGCGTTGGCTTCGGTGGATCCTGCCTGCCCAAAGATCTCAGTGCTTTAATCTGCCAAGGGTTTCTCCATGAAACGGAATTGTCTATTGTTAAGGCCGTTCTTAACACCAATCAAAGACAAAAAAAAATGATGGCGTCTAAAATACAAGCTTATTTTGCAGAGCAAGGCGGCCTTCAAGATAAAACAATCGGGATTTTAGGCCTTTCTTTTAAACCAGATACGGATGATATTCGCGAAGCCCCTTCACTTATTCTCATTCAGGAATTACTTGAGCATGGGGTTTTCCTCCGTCTATACGACCCAATCGCGACACCCAAAGTAAAAGCCCTTTTTGGGCAGCTGCCGGCCATTACGTGGTGCCAAGATGAACTGGAAACAGCCGAAGGAACCGATGCGATAGTCCTCATGACCGAATGGAAACAATTCCGTCTCCTCAATTACCCGGCTATTTTAGCACGTATGAAGGGGCGTGCCTTTTTTGATGGGCGCAATCAATACCTACCCGAAGAAATGTCCCGAAAAGGCTTCGATTATATTAGCGTGGGACGAAAACCCACATATGCAGTTGCTGTAGAGTCATTAACTTTCACAAGTGAAATAAGAAAATATGCCCCATACAATGATTGATATCTCCCGTTATCTACAAGCACAGAGTCAACTAATCGAAGAACATTTAGAACATTTGATACCTGAACGCCATGGACCTTACCAACATTTATTTGAAGCTGCCCGCTATGCTATATTAGGGGGAGGAAAAAGGCTGCGCCCCATTTTTACTTTGACTACGACCCGCATGCTGGGTGCCGATTCTAAGCTTGCCCTTTCGCCAGCCTGTACCCTTGAGCTTATCCATACCTATTCGTTAATTCACGATGATCTACCATGCATGGATGATGATGATTATCGCCGCGGAAAGCTGGCGGTGCATCGAAAATATTCAGAAGGACACGCTGTGTTAACGGGCGATTTTTTACTGACATATGCTTTTGAAATTCTGGCAAATGATGCAAATTTGACTCCGAACAAAAAAAATCAATTAATTGCTTCATTGGCTCGGCATAGTGGCAGCGAAGGGATGATCGGCGGGCAGGTAATGGATCTGGCGAATGAAGGCAAAAAAATTCCTCTTGAGACCTTGCGTTTGCTGCATCGCAACAAAACAGCTGCCCTCATCACTGCTTCGATTGAGTTCGGCGGCATCATCGCAGAGGCAAGCCCTGCCTGCTTAAATTGTTTACGTCAATTTGGGGAAAACATCGGCTTAGCGTTTCAGGTAGTGGATGATATTTTAGATGTGACCTCAAGCCAAGCCAAGCACGGGCGGGCAATTCCATCCGATGTCTTCAATGGTAAGACTACTTATGTCTCTTTATTGGGAATCGAGCAAGCTCAAGCCTGCGCGCTAAATTTTTACCAACAAGCCATTCAAGCATTAAAACCGCTTCCTTATGATACTTCCTTGCTTATAGGCTTGGCAGATTTTATTCTTAAACGGAAACATTAAACACAACTTTAATAGAGAAAGGGGCTTTATCAATCCATAAAGTGCCCAGACAATAAGTGCAAATTAATTTCTTATGTTCTTTAAGCGAATTTGCAACACAAAACCATCATTAATAATTAATTCACCTGCTCGTTCTTTATTTGATAGGATTTCCTGTAAATAGAATATACTCTGATTTCGTTCTCGACTTAAGTGTAACAATTGTGGAGAAAGTACAAGAGAATTTTGTGATAATCTTGGTGAGACCATTTCTACGGTAGCTTCAACCAATCGTCCCTCTCCTGTAAAAGCCTCCGGTGAAGCTATAACACTATAAGACAAATTAAGTTTATCTAACGTAATTCCACTCTGGTCTGGATGAAAGTGAATACTCAAGTTACCCCATTTCATCACTGGGATGGTATTAGTCGACCAAGAGTTGTTAAGTGGAATATACATAGAGAAAACTAATTCTTTGCTATCCGAATTAATGATTAAAGTTCCCTTGCCCCCTAACACACCGAGAGGATGAGCTTTTCGAGGTTTGGAAAGGCTGGTGCTATCATTTTTTTGTTTACAGTTATCAAGTGTATCAGAATCAAATAAACAATTAGGCAGCCTTTTGAGATAGCGGAGCTTGGAAACATCCATTAAATTCAATCGAATGAGGGATTTGATCGTTTCCTTAATCTCCTCGTTAGATTGGGATAGATTAAGCCATTGATGAGCAAATAAGCAAATGGCAAATTCATTTTCAGATTGATTTTGTTTATCTAAAATCAAATAATCGCTTTTTAATAAATTAATAATTAAAGAATTGGAGAATAAATTCGATTTATCAAATCTAAAATCACTAAATAATTGTTCGCTAAACATTAGCATGCGCAGGAAAATCACTTCGCCGCAAGGGGTTTTATCTAACTGCATTTCATTGCATTCTAATAGAAAAGGTAAAGTATTATTATTGAAGGTAAGTACTTCTTCTAAGTGCTTAATGCAAAGAATTTCGAGCTCATCTAATTCGAATCGAAGAGCTAAGGCATAAAGCCTTACAAGTGATTGATTATTGATGTTTAATTTACCCGTATACAGGTAATCTAGGATGATTCTAAATTCGGCTTTATGGCATCCTTCTAAGGTGATTTTTTTCTTTTGCCCCATTTTCTCGGGAAATCCTTCCGGAAATCCATCAAAGAGTAGCTTATGAAACCATTTTGATCTAACAGTCATGATTGAGCTGTTTGCATAAATCTCCTCACCCTCAATAACGAAAATGACATCGCTTTTTTCTTCATTGTCGATTAATAAGGCAAGATCTTCGCAAAGCTTGGGGTAATTAAGTACTATCTTATCCGCCTTACTAAAGACTTCGATTTTTCGCTTCTTAGATTTCTCATGAGGACAAGAAACGAGAAATTCAAGAAATGTCCCACCCAATTTCTGCTTTCGAGCTATGAGAATTCCCTTCAATCTCGCGAAACCATCTGCTGATAACCTTGGTTGTTTTGAACTTAAAAGCTTTACGCTTCCTTTTTCTAGCTCTTCAGATATTTTCTCTATAAGGGAATGATACTCATTAAAAGCTTCCAAGCCCAAGCGATGGATATTTCGGTAAATTTCTTCTTTTATCTTTGCATCATCCTCATTTTTTCGTTTAAGGCCTTTTGAACTTCCAGATTTCTCTGCAGCTGAATTTAGAGTTTCTGATTCCTCTTTATCTTCTACATCCATCAGTACTTCATCTTCCACATTTTCCTCATCAGTAATATCAATTGTGATTTGCGATGGAACATGACTGATTGTTGATACCCTAGGATAAGGGGGTAGAGGAGGTACCGGAGTTTTAGCTGGCGCAGAGAGCGCAGGGGGATAAGAAGTTGATGGCGGCATCATGGATCTAAATGCAGGTATCGAGGGCTGCATTTGAACTGATTGCCTATTTTGCTGATTGGAGCTGAGGCTGCCTTGGAAGCTTTTACCAACTAGATGGTATCCGTTAGGGGATCGATTATTTTGCGCAGTTCCCCCTTGCTGTTGTCCTAACATTGGTTGAGAGGTTTGTTGGATACGCCCATTTAATGAGGATGTAGTCGTTGTAGACGGTTGAGTAGTATTTCTAACCCCTTGTGGGGCTGGAGGGGGAACAGGGGCAGAAGAACCGGTAGGTCTAGCTTCCATAAAGATTATCTCCTTTTTGATGAAATGGGCCCTTTATCATTCGATATAAATTCCCAAATAGGAAGTATTAATTAATTTTTTATGTAATTCAAGCGTATTTGCAACGTTAAGCCATTATTATTATTAATTAACTCACTTAGTTTCAATTCTTTTGTTAGGAGTTCTTTTAAATTTAATATACTCTTATTTTGTTCTCGACTCATATTTAAAATTTGTGGGGTAAGTAAAAGAGAATCCTGAAAAAATCTTGGTGAGACGATTTCTATGTTAGCTTCAACTAAACATTTATCTCCTGTAAATGTCTCAGGAGTAGCTAAAAAACTAAAAAAGAAATCAAGGTTATCCAAAGTCACTTTAGAGCCAATATGCAGGTAAATATCTAAATTATTCCACTTCCCTATTGGGGTTGAGGTATTTATAATCCTGTCAAATTGAATAAACATGGTGATAAATAATTCTTCTTTGGTAATGTAAACTTTTGCAATGCCACCTAACAAACTTAGGGGATGGACTCTTCGAATTTTAACGTCAGTGCGATCTTCTTTTACTTTATATTTATCATGAGCATCAGAATCGAATATACAATCAGTCAGTCTTTTGAGATTACGACGTTGGGAAACCTCCATTAGATCCAATCGAATGAGGGATTTGATTGTTTGTCTAACATCTTCATTAGGTGGGGATAGGCTAAGCCATTGATGAGCAAATAAACAAATTGCAAATTCATTTTCAGATGTGTTTTGTTTATCTATAGTAAAATAATCGTTTTTTAATAATTTAATCATTAAAGGAACAGGGAACAAATTCGATTCATTGAATATAAAGTCACCTAATAATAGTTCGCAATGTATTAAAAGGCTGCGAAAAATCACTTCGCCGCATGGTGTTTCATCTAAATGCATTTCGTAAGATTCCAATAGAAGCGGAAGAGTATTCTCGTCGGTGAGTATTTCTTCTAAATGCTTAGCGCAAAGAGTTTCCATCTCTTCTAAATTAAATCGATGAGCTAGGGCATAAAGCCTTAAAAGCGATTGATTGTTTATGTATAATTTACCTGTATAAAGGTAGTTTAGGATTACCCTAAATTCGTCTTTATAGCATTCTTCTAACTTGATTTTTTTCTTTTCCCCCAATTTCTCAGGTAATCCTTCTAGAAATCCATGGAAAAATAGTGTATGAAACCATTTTGATCGAGTAGATATTATTGAGGTATGCGCATGTATCTCCTCACCCTCAACAATGAAAATGACATCGCTGATTTCCTCATTGTCGATCAATTGGGCAAGGTCTTCGCAAAGCTTGGGGTATTTTAACACGCTCTTATCAACGGCTTGAATTTTTCGTTTCTTAATAGCACTCTTGTCTGATGAACAAGAAACAGGCATTTCAGGAAAAGGTCCACTCAATTTCTTCTTCCGAGCTGAGAGAATTCTTTTCAATCTCCCGAAACCATTTGTCGATAACATAAGTTGGTCTCCTCTTCCTTGCTTTATACTTCCTCTTTCTAGCTCTTCAGATATTTTATCTATAAGGGTATGACACTCATTAAAAGCTTCCAGGCCCATGCGATGGATATTTTGGTAAATTTCTTCTTTTTTCTTTGCATTATCCTCTCTTTTTCGTTTAAGGCCTTTTGAACTTTCAGATTTCTCTGCAGCTAGAGGAGGTACCGGAATTTTAGCTGGCGCAGAGAGCGTAGGGGGATAAGAATTTGATGGCGGCATCATGGATCTATATGAAGGTGTCGAGGGCTGCATTTGAGGCAATTGCCCATTTTGCTGATTGCTACTGAGGCTGGCTTGGAGGCTTTGATTACGTGCACGTTGTTGCACAATCATCTCTTTTTTCTTGTTGAGATAGAATTAAATAAGGTTGACCCTTAGCAAGGGATGGATTATTTTGCGACGTTCTTCCCTGTATTTGTCCTAATATTTGTTGAGATGTTTGTTGGATACGCTCATTTAATGAGGATGCTGCGGTTGTTGAAGGTTGCGTTGTTTTTCTCACCCCTTGTGAGACAGGGGTGGTGATAAGAGGAAAAGAACCGCTAAGTTTAGCTTGCATAAAGATCATCCCTTTAATTATTAAATTTAATAATAAAATATTATTATAAAGATTTTGTTAAGAACAAAAAAACTATTGAAATATAATACAGAAAGATATCATAAAATTAAACATTATTGCAATGTTTAATTAAAAAAAGCTGTGTCATCTAGGTGTAATTAAAGTTGAAAATACACTCATCTCATTACTCAAACAGCTGCGGACCGGCTATACAAACCTGCCAGAGCATTTTCCTCAATCGATATGTCTTATTGGCGTTCGAAATTTGCAAGATTACAAACTTACCTCAATGGAAGATGAGGAAAAAGGCATCTTACTCAGCCCCTTTAATATAGTTGCCGATTCCCTGTTTTTGCGAAATTTCACTTTCGAGCAGGTTCAGGATCTCTATAATCAACACACGCAAGAGACCGGTCAACAGTTTACTTCTGAAGCAGTTGAATACGCCCATTTCCTCGCTTCTTTATTTCGATAGAAATTAAAATCATTGCATTTTTTTAAAAAATTAATTATAATCATCTAAATAAACCTTTAATTTAAATGATTAAAATGCAAAGTACTAATACAGACAATTATATTTCACAATTACTAGGTCATTATTCCGAAGAGAGTAATTTTCAAAGGTTAAAGGCCTCCGATTGTGCGTCAACACCTGATGCATTAATAACAGTTTTAAAAGGATATCGACGCTTAGCAATTTTACCTGGAAAAGAATACTGGCCGGATGGCATGAGAGAAAGGCTTGAAGCAATAGATATCATTATTAAAGAAAAAATTGTATATAATATTAAGAACGATGATAAAGATGATGTTATAATAAAAAGAAATTGGCAACAGGAAAAGAAAGAATACAAGGTTGTTACACAGTGGATAATTTTTAGAAAGGGGCAAAGTGATAGTTATAAAGAATACAAGGAAGCTATCGCCCTAAAAAAACCCAGCAGAGAATATCATCAAAAACTTGGCGAAGTTTTATCTTATAAAGATGAAGATATTCAGGAATTCTTATCTGAGAGGTTTTCTCAATAGATAATGATTCCATTTGTGCCCATGTCACATTTGCAATAGGCTCAGTGGTCTCTGGGTATGATTAATGCAACAAGCTAATTTGAAAAGGGCACTTTATCAATCGATAAAGTGCCCAGGTAAGATAAATTTCAACCTGATTCTAAATCAGGTCAGGTATCGAATCTGAATCGGAATCATCTGGGTCTAATTCTTGATATATTCTTGCAGATTTCATTTCTGAAAACGTTTGATAAAATTGCTGATGCTCAAGGGTATTGCGACGCATCAAAAAATCGATCATTTTCTCTATCTGATTTATCATCCATCTCCCTCATTAAATCAAGTTCCTCAAGGTTTTCACCTGATTTACCAGTTTTATTCAGATAATCAGAATATTTTAAATCAAATGGAGAAAGTCCTATGGTTTTCTCTGGATTTTTTTTTTGAACAACCTTTATATATAAAACCTTTTGCTCATTTTCTCAACGTCGTGTTTATTTTAGCTATATGGAAAAAATTAACAATATAGATATACTCCCCCTTCCCAAACTTGGTTATAAGATCAAGCACATTCCCATAAAGAGGGGATTCGATCTGTTGTTTAGCCTCTTGTGTTTACTGGCCGGGGCGCCGGTATTTCTTATCATCGCTCTTTTGATTTTTTTAACATCTCCCGGAAAAGTGATTTATTCTCATGAACGTATTGGACGGGGAGGAAAGCCTTTTCGTTGCTACAAGTTTCGCACCATGCATTCAAATGCAGACGAGGTCCTTAAAGAAATATTGGCAACTAATGATCAATTGCACCAAGAATGGGAACAAACTTACAAGTTGCAACAAGATCCCCGTATAACTCCCCTTGGAGCTTTCTTGCGCAAAATTTCCCTTGATGAATTGCCTCAATTTTGGAATGTCCTCAAGGGTGATCTCAGCGTAGTAGGGCCTCGCCCTGTTGTCAAGGAAGAAGTAGACAAGTATTTTGGTGTAAAAGCCTATAAAATTCTCTCTATCCGTCCTGGGTTAACAGGGCCGTGGCAAGTTTCCGGGAAGGAATAACACTTCTTACCAGGCACGAATTCGGCTTGACGAATACTATGTCGACCACCACTCATTTTTCTTGGATATGAAGCTTATTGCCAAAACAATACCAGCTATGTTATGTTCAAAAGGTGCCTATTAAATTCTGTGAAAATCCGTGTTAAACATCTCTTATTATTATTTATCTACACTTGTAGTTTAGCCTTGAGCCTTCCGCTTTTCTTTCCTTCCTTACGTCTCCTTTACTTCGCCCCTTTTTTAATACTTAGTTTTTACCGCCTTCGGCTTTCGGGTTGTTTATGGTGGGCATTACTTTGTGGCCTCATCATTGATCTTCTCTCTTCACAAACTCGCTTAGGAATTTATGCTTTAACCTATTGCTTAGCGGGGGGCTATCTTTATCGCAGTAAGCTTCAATTTTTTGAAGATGCTCTAAGCACTCTTCCTGTCATGACCTTCTGTTTTGCCTGCTTATCGTCTCTAATACAAGCAGGAGTCTTTTTTGTAATAGGAGAACAGTTTTTTTTATCATGGGAGTGGTTAAAAAGCGATCTATTCTGGATGCCGCTACAAGATGCTGTTTATGCATTTTTAGCTTTTACCCTCCCTGCTTTAGTTCTTTCTAAAATGAGACGGTATTATTATTTATTCCTCATTAACAGGAGAAGAAAAGCATGAAGAAACCTCCACTTGCAGAAGAACTGCGCGCCCGTTCACTTTCAGATGTTGTAGGCCAGGATCACATTCTAGGTGAGAATGGACTTATCACGCGCACGATTCAATCCAAACTTCCTCTTTCCATTATCTTGTGGGGGCCCCCAGGTTCTGGAAAGACTTCAATTGCACGCCTTTATGCCCAAGCCTTTGATCTCCGCTTTATCTCAATGAGTGCCATTTTCAGCGGCGTGGCTGAACTTAAAAAAATCGTCAAAGAAGCACAAGAACATCCCCTCTTACATAAGGGAACAATGCTTTTCGTAGATGAAATTCATCGCTTCAATAAGGCTCAGCAAGATGCTTTTTTGCCCTACGTGGAAAATGGAACTTTGATTCTGGTGGGCGCAACAGCTGAAAATCCTTCCTTCTATCTCAATGCCGCCCTTCTTTCACGCTTGCGCGTCCTTCCCCTTTATCCCCTAGATGCTTTTGCTTTGGAACAACTTTTACAAAGATATGAAAAGAGATTTGGCCCCCTCCCCTTAACTCTGGAAGCCCGTCAATTAATGATTCTCTGGGCGCAAGGAGATGGACGCTATCTCTACAATTTAATTGAGAATCTAACAAATACCCCCACTCAAATTCTTGATGAAAAAGCTTTGCACCAGATCCTACAAAAAAAACCTGCCCTTTTTGATAAAACAGGCGATCAACACTATAATCTTATTTCTGCTTTGCATAAATCTGTGAGGGGTTCTGATCCAGATGCTGCCCTCTATTGGCTAGCTCGTTTGTTAGAAGGGGGAGAAGAGCCTCTTTTTTTAGCGCGCCGCCTCATACGCATGGCAGTAGAAGACATTGGACTTGCAGATCCCCAAGCTCTAACCTTGGCAATTGCAGCCAGAGAAGCTTATGAAATGCTGGGTTCTCCCGAAGGGGAGCTTGCCTTGGCAGAAGTAACGGTATACCTTGCATTAGCTCCCAAAAGCAATGCAATCTATCAAGGCCTAACTGAAGCAAGCGCACTCGCTTCGCAAACTACACATTTAAGCCCTCCGGCTACTATTTTAAATGCTCCAACGGCGTTGATGAAAAAAATGGGCTATGGCAAGGACTATCTTTACGACCATGACCAACCCCATGCTTTTTCCGGTCAAAATTACTTTCCTCCCTCTCTAGAACACCAATCCTTCTATCGTCCTGTTGAGAGAGGATTTGAGCGTGAACTCAAGAAGCGTCTTGAGTATTTTCACCAATTGAGAAAATCAAGAATCTGATAATTTTATAGAACCTGTTAATCCTGTAGAACCCTTCGATCCTGTAGAATTTAAAGAATCAGTAGGCTTCGAAGCAGGTTTTGCAAGCTGCTGTTTATGTATGCATTCAATAAAAAGTTTGCTTTTCGCTTCCTGAATTTTATATCTAGTAACACGAATTTGCTTATTGCTGGATATCCCGTGCGCTTTTAAAACACCTGCAAATACCTCATAAAGAGTCTCCCGATAAATTCTAATTGCCACATCACGCCGGCTTAAATCTTTAAAAGGATTAGGATCCAACTTTGCTGCCTTATCTTCGACCATTCTGACAAGCTCTGTATTCTTGTGAACTCTTTAGCAATGCTATTCACCTGTTCCTTAGTCAAATTGGCTTGAGAGAGAGTGGATTCCACAACGGGTTGGGAAAAAATGTCATGAGCTCTTCTTTCGAACACTTAGAGAGGTACTTTTTTGTATCTGCACTGTCTGCAAACACAGTTGTGAAACAAGCCAGGATGATAACAGTCGTACAATAAAAATAAGAAACATTCTGTCTCATAGCAAATCCTTTGTTAATCAAAATTTCGGCTGCAGTCTTTTTGCTTCCTCTCCAAAACAGCTCACAAATTTGGGAAACTGTTGAGCAAACATATATTCAAAGATATAATCAACTGTCGGCCTTTCATAAGCTAGATAAAAACGCATTGTTTCTAAAAACACTTCAAATAACAATCCTCCCTTTAAAATAACCGCTGTGGCCCCCATTTGCATAGGATATTCAATGGGATTAGGGACCATAAAAGCTGTCTTTTTCTTCATCCTCTGAGGCATTCCAAGCTTTTTTGCACTAGCATCTGATTAAATGGGGTACCACAGTTCTTGTTGAATATTATAAATATCCAAAGCCTGATTGACAAGAGAGGGATCAAAAAAATACAATTCTAAATCTTTAACACAGCGAACGGGATCAGGTACTACTGTTGGCAATGCTCCAGAAGGTAAGGTATATAAAACTAAAGCAGAAAAAATGATCCCAGCATGTTTTCGCATATTTCCCCTATCTACGTAACGTCTCAAGCTCGCTAGGCCATTAATTGATGACTTTCTGAGAAGCTGCCTATTTCCTCTAGACTAACTCTATTGCCTGTTTTTTTCACTAAAATTGCGTGTTTTTTCTACTAAAGGGCAAGAAAATATCAATTAAGAATCAATTTACTATTTTAGCTTTCTCTTTATCATGATAATATGCCCATTTAAACTGAAGAAAGGCAAATCAACATGATTATAGATGGGAAGAAAATTGCTGAAGAGATACAACAAGAAATTAAAAACCATATTCAACATGATCTTGAGCTTATTAAACGCCCTCCTTGCTTAGTTGTTGTTCTAGTAGGCGAACATCCACCTTCGCAAATCTACATTAACCGCAAAGCTCAAGCCTGTGAGAGTGTCGGTATTACTTCCATTATCAAAAAATTTCCCGCTTCTATTTCCGAATCAACACTTCTTGCTGAAATAGAGACTTTAAACCAAAATCCCCTTATTGATGGAATTCTCGTGCATATTGCTCTTTGCCCCCCTTATCAATCCCGTGGTAATCACACATGGGATTAGCCCAGACAAAGATGTTGAAGCATTCCACCCTTTCAATGTGGGACGAATGCTAATCGGCGAAACCGGCGGATTTGTGCCTTGCACCCCTGGTTCTTAAAGTACTTCTTGAACGCTCCTCAATTGATATGTCGGGTAAACATGCCATTGTTCTTGGTAGAAGCAATATTGTGGGTAAACCTATGGCTGCTCTACTGATGCAATCCACGCCTGGGGGTAATGCCACGGTAACAGTAGCGCACCGCTATACCACTAATTTGAAAATGCTTTGTCAACTAGCAGATGTCATCATTGCTGCCGTTGGTCAACCACAATTGATTACAGCGGATATGGTGAAAGAAGGAGCGGTTGTGATTGATGTAGGCATCAATAAAATTGCCGATCCGAGCAAAAAAAGCGGCTATCAGATTGTGGGAGACGTTGATTTTGCCAATGTTGCACCCAAATGCTCCTACATAACCCCTGTACCTGGTGGGGTGGGCCCCATGACGATTGCCATGTTGATGCACAATACATTGCAGAGTTATCGCAATAAATTCAAGTTGCCTGCATGAAGCGCTTTTTTTCCCTATTTTGCTGTTGGTGCCTTTTTTTTCAAAGCTGTCAAACCCCTCATTCCTCCTCAACGCCAACCCGATCACCTGTATTATTTACTCAGAACATCATGACGATAGACTATCGCATTTTGATTGGGGATCTTTTAAGTGAGCAGCAAAAACAACAAATCCAACAAATCATCCAACACACATTCCAAGAAATTGACACCATTTATAATAAGTGGAACCCATCATCGGAATTAAGCCGGTTGAATGCCCTTCCTGCTAACACCCCATTTGCCCTATCCCCCTCTTTAAATCAATTTCTTGAACGCATTGATAGGTTTGTGACTTTATCTGGAGGACGCTTCGATCCCACTATAGAACCTTTGCAGCACTTATGGAAAGAAAAATTGACAGATGGGCAAGTGCCAAGCGAACAAGAAATTGCCCATTTAATCCCTTGCATAGGATGGCATACCCTCCATTTCCAAAATGGAGAATGCTTTAAGGAAGATGGCCGGACACAACTCGATTTAGGTGGGGTCGCCAAAGGACTATGCGTCGATTTGATTATTGAAAGGTTAGCAAAAGCTGGACATCAACAACTTTATGTGGAATGGGGAGGTGAAATTCGCACCAAAGGCACTCATCCTTCAGGACGTCCTTGGCAGGTTTATATCAGCCGGCTTGCCAACCCTGATCCAGCCCAAGCCATTGCCTATATAAGCTTAAATACGAAGCTCTGGCGACCAGCGGCGATTATTTCCAGTGCTGGACAGTTTTAATGCATGGAGGAGAGCAAAAAACATTTTGCCATATTTTCAATCCTCGAACGCTGACTCCTCTTAAATCAAACCGGGGCTTGAGCAAGTGCAAGCCTCCTGGCCCGTGACTGTGTGACAGCCGATGCCCTCGCTAAAGTGCTGATGCTCTTTGATACAGTCGAAGAGGCTCAAGCATGGGTGTCAACAATGCAGGAACAATTTCCGGAGCTTGCCTGCTGGATTGTCACCAGATAAGGGCAGGGGTCCAGAGCAAAAGTACAGTGGTTATTATAAAAATTCCTTGGGGATCACACCGAAATCACAGAGAGTATATGAGAAAAATTAAACAGTGATCTGTACAAGATTTTTAATTGTCTATAGACTTGTATGTATAAAATTAAACATTAACGATTATAACAACAACTAACCATAAAGGAATTGTCAAATGATTGAAAATTTAAAGGAATTTGTTCCTAATGTGCAATGGCTTTTACCTGAAGGACGGGGTTTAAGTGGAAATATAGAAATAATTATTACTCCTGTCTTGGTGCCCTTGCTCTATTTTCATGAACTAGGTCACGCTTTGGCTTTAAAATTATTTTATTCAAATGCAAAGTGTTCCATTCATCTTGATTTCAATGGGCATGGAATTACGAAGTATAATAATGCTACACCCTCCCGCATAGGACGTTTATTTGGACATAGAGCCCGCGAAAATCATTTCTACCGCCGCTGGGCCAGTGGCAGAGCTTATTAGTTCGGTTGCATTGGCGGCCTTTGGCATTGCTTTGAAAAGCAATCTCACAGTTTGTAAGGTTTTATGTGCCTATTCTTGTATCTCTTCAACGCGTAACGTTTTTTTCATTCTGCTATTGGTGGCTTTGCGGGACTTGATGACCATAACGATATTGCCACATTAAAACGATACGGCATCCATCCGATATTTCCAGTCGTAGTGACAGCCATACCTTGTGTCATCACTATATGTATTACGCATATGTTCTTTAAATTTGGCAGGCTGTCGATCTAATTAAAAACCGATTTAAGCTGGCTAAGCAAAAGTACGAAGAATGGTTGCTTGAACGGAGAAAATTATGAAAAAAGAAAGAACTCATGGAAGAGGAACTAGCTGACACCGGGGTGGAAATAAGCTCCGGTAGTGTCTATGCTGACCTCGGACTAAAAAATCATGAAGAGATGGAAACAAAATCCAATCTCGTAATGGAGATAAGCAAGGCGATTAAAAAAAGAAAACTCACACAAACACAAGCTGCTGAATTATTTGGCATCTCTCAACCTAAATTGTCTGAGCTTTTAAATGGGCGTTTTAGAGGATATTCTGTTGAGCGTTTGATTCACTTCCTTAATGAAATGGGGCAGGATGTAGACATTGTTATTAAATCTAAACCTCGTAATCGCAAAGCTCGGGTGACTGTTTACCATTCTATTAGTGAAAGACGTACCACACCTATGGCAGCACCCACCCAGCAGGAATGATGGTAAAACTAGGTGAAAAGAAAATTTATTTTCCGCGGGAGATTGTCATGAACCCGACGCACATCCAAGCAGATGGAGACAATAACTTACATGTCTTGGATATCCTTAATGATCTGCGATTGGTCTTAAATGGATGAAATAGACAGTTTACAAACACGTTAACTTTGTTGCTTTGTCATGCTTTTCATCGCCTTGACGTAAACCAATGAAAATGTTAAAATTATGCAATAAAAAAACTATTATCATGAATATTCATTTTCATCTTTTTTCTCATTTTACCGTCCCGCCTTTTAGCATAAAAATTGTTCCTTCTTGGATCGCTCGACACAAGATAATTTTCGTAGTTGCGTCCTTGGCTTTTGGATGTTTGGCTGCTTTGTACTTATTGACGCGTTATTTAAAACCTTTAAGCAGTACTGCCGATAAGGCTGACACGAAAGTAAAAACAGAAACCAAAGAAAACGATGAGCTAGTTAAAACACCAGAAACTTGCGAAGCAAACATCGAAGACAAAGGCATTGCGCATCAAGAGATCGATGAGACAAAGAAGGCAGAGAGAAAAAAACTGACTTTTATTTTTAATGAAATTTTACAGACAGAAAAAACATATAAGTCAAACCTAGACAAATTAGCGCGATTTGGAGACATTTATCAAGAAAGAAAACAAGAGTGGATGGAATTGGTCAAACCCCAAGAAATGCGCAATGTGAAAAAATGCTTTGCACGCCTGTTTAAACTTATCGATCGGTTAAGAACCCTATCGGATAAGTTTTTAAAGAGCTAGAGGAGCTAAAAGTGGATTGTTCGGAGCAGGAATTGACCGTGCAATTTGAGAAGTTTCACGACACATTCAAAGCGGGCAATTTTGCTCTTTTTGGTATGTTTGCAGAGTTGCATGACGAAATGACGCGCATTTTCAATATTTATCATGCTGCAGATCCCAAAAATATCATCAAAAACGAAGTAAACAGAGCATTTACGCAGCATATAGACAATCTGTATGTTCGTCCTCGGCGTCGGGATCGGGGCCATGATGCAGTTCCTGGTCTTCGCCGTGCAGAACGTCGTCCCCTACGCCGACCTGGCGTCGCCACCTCCGGCGCGACGTTCTTCCGGTCGATCGGCGGGTCGATCGGACCGCGGCCTCGGCGCGATCTTCGCCGGCCCACTGTCCGGCGACCTGGCCCGCTACCTCGCCGGACCCTGTCCCGGCCGGCTTCGACGCATCCGCCGGAGCCAGCCCCGCCGTCCTGGCCGAGCTGCCGCCCGGGTCCCCTCCCGCTACATCCACGCCTTCGCCGCGTCCCTGCACGCCGTGTTCGTCATCGCCACGCCCATCGCCGCGGTCGCGTCGCCGTGACCTGGCTGCTCAAGGAAGTCCCCCTCCGCCAGGCGGCCAGCGCCCCCGACCCGGCCCAGGTTCTCGTCCCCAACGCGGTGCCGGAGGTCGGGACTCCGCCGACGAGGTCGTCCGGGCCCTGTCCGTGCTCGCCCGCAAGCGAGACCGGGCCCGCGTTATGAGCGACTAGCCGAACCACGTCCGTCAACCTTGATCCCCGCTCGACCTGGATGCTGTTCCGCCTCGACGGCCATCCCCGCCTCGACCTGCCGGCCCTCGACGCCGCCCTGGACGTCACCTCCGGCAGCTCAGCACGCTCCTCGTTCCGCTCGTCGCGCCGATTCGTGACGATCAGCCCTCACCACCCGGAATCACCGCTCATCGCCCAGCTCACCCAGCCGGCGCCGACGCCATCGAACGGCTCGTCCGCGCCCGCCAGCAAGGACTCACCCGGCCTCCCGGCAGCTGGTCAGCCGACCTCGACGTCCAGTCGCCAGCCGGATCCAGCACTGACACGCGACATCCTGGACGACCGGCCCGGCGGCACCAGCTCCTCGCCGCCTGGACCCGCGCCCACCGGGACTCCCTGAGCCCGGGTTCCCCGCTGCCAGGTGCCGGCGGCCAGGAAACAGGCGGCCTCGCGCTCCTTCCCGGCAGTGCATGCGGGCAGCGCGAAACGGGTGGCTGACTTGCCTCGTCGTTAGCAGCCAGAACGCGGTGATGGCCGGCGGCCGGATGCTGCTCTAGCTCGTCTACCTGCTAGTTCGCCGGATACTCGGTCTCGCTGTCCCGGATATCCTGCAGGGACCGGCGAAGGACGCACTGTACATCCTGGTGCCCATCGCCTGCGTTGATGGATCAATTGAGACGCTGGCACTCGCGCAGGCCTGCAACTGGTCCCTTGCGGGTGCCGGATTGGCGACACCTCCGATCGGGACGGTCGGCAGCCTCCAGGCCAAGTCTGGGACTCATTGACCACGATCGTGCCGAATGCGGTACGCCGCACTGTCCCCGGCAGCGGCAACGAGAGCGACCTCATCTCAGTTGTTCATTCGTTGTGCAGGCGCCGTCAGGTGAGCCGGACGAAGGCGTCGTC